>JACQVF010000042.1 GCA_016209885.1 Gemmatimonadota bacterium
ACGTATCGAGACCGTCGATGCGTGCGCCTCGCAAGGCGCGCTGAGGAGGAATAGCCCTGCGCTATTGCGACGAAGCGCAACGCAGCGAGGCACAATGCAGCGGCGGTCGAATACGACCGTATTTCCGGCCGGGAGCACTAGGGACTCCCTCTCCTCCACCGGACGTTCCCGGCGGCGAGACGAAGGTCCTGGACCTCGCCCTCCCTCCGCACGCGGTCCTTTCCCAGCGCCGCGCTACGCCGCCGTGGCGCCGGACGGCAGCCACACCTCCGCCTCGCCGGTCGTGATCGAAGCACCCACCTGGTTCGTTCCGGTGATGGCCAACGTCACCACTGCGCCGCCATCCGCATCCGTCTTGGCTGTCACGGTCCCGCGGTACCAGATTGTGTCGCCGTAAATGGCGGGCGCGGCGATGCGGACATAGAGCCGCCGCAGGAACCCGCTGTCCCCCATCCAGTTCGTCACCAGGGGGGAGACCCAGGCGAAGCGCATGACGCCGTTATCAAAGGGTCCGGGCATTCCGCGCTGGGCGGCCAGGTGGACGTCCTCGTGCTGCTGCGAGTACTTCACGGGCCAGCCGAGCACTGGATTCTTCACGGTGGTGTGGGGCGCCTTGAGACAGTCCCTGTAACCCAGGGCTCCCGCGCGGTACGAGGGTCCGATGGCCGCCTGCCAGCACACCATGTCGCCAATCGTCAGAGGCCCTCTCACGATCTGCGGGATCTCCTGCCCGACCTCCACGTCCCGGCCAGTGAGCAGACGCCTGCCCGTGCGGGTCTCGGAATTGATCGCCTCGGCGATGGGCTCGATCTCCTGCTCGCTGTAGCGGTAGATGGGTCGGTCGAAGAGGAGCTCGGTGCCCACCTGGGTCGCGCGGATCATGGTGCCGGTCGCATTCGCCACCTCCTCGTCCCGCTGGTTCCAGTACGTGGTCTCGCCGATGATGAAGATGAGGCGGCGACCCGATCCGCTCTTCTTCTCGTTCAGATCGGTCTGCTTGCTGGCGGCGCGGAGGACGTCATCCTCCAGAATCGGGCGAAACCAGCGGTACTCGATGCCGCCGATCAGGGAGGAGAGGGGGACCGCCATGGGCGCCCCGTGCAGGATCGGATAGAGGACGGATGTCAGGAACGCCGGGGGCGCGACCAGGCGTCCGTAGGGGCTCCGGGCCGCATGGTCTGGATCGAGCCACAGGGGATTATCGTCGCTGATCCCGTAGGCGAAATGACGGATGGCGTCGGCCGTGACGACCGTGTTCCACGGGCTGCGCTCGCGAACTTCCTGGCCGGTCAACGCGCGAGACCGGGCAACGAACTCGTCGATCTGGGCATCCACCGCATCGGCGGACGTATCGGGGGACACAACCGTGGACATGCTAGGCCTCCTCCCTCAGTTTGATCGCAAGAGCTGAGCCACGCGGGCCGCCGAACGCCGCGTACCCTGGCGGTGCTACCGCCCCTCCAGGGCTTCCCGAATCGTGCAGAGCCCCAAGGGCCTCCCGTCGCGCTGCGGGTGCCGAGATTCGAGCCGACACACGAGACTCCGCCCCGTGTGGTTGGCCGAACGAGTTCAGCGCCTCGTCTCGGACGCGCCGGGCCGTCGAGAGAGCTAGGGCGAGGGCCGGGCACTCGAACCCGGCCGGGCGGGTTACGGCGTTCCTACCGAGCCGATATCTGACCCTGGGTCGCTTCCGCCAGAGAGCCGCCCGGAGCGCGGGTCTATCTTGATGGCCTGCAGCGCTGCGAACGAGCCACCGTTGTTCAGCTTGAGACCCCTCGCCTCCAGCTCGGTCCGCAGAAGATAGTACAGTCTCGGCTCGATATCGACCACGAGGTCCTCCCAGTGCCAGCGGGGGGCATACACCGCCTCGACCGCCGACATCCCGTGGTCGATGACGTTGTTGATCGTGTGCTGCACGGCCCCGAGGATCCGGGTGCCGCCCGCCGCGCCGTGGACCAGGATCGGCTGCCCGTCACGGAAGACGATGGTGGGCGAGATTCCGGTGATCCGGGCCTTGCCGGGCGCGATGCTGTTGGGTCGTCCCGGAATCGGCTCGAACTGGAACATGCAGTTGTTGTACGTGAAGCCCAGCCCCTCGGTCACCGTTCCGGAGGCGGACCCCAGAGTGTGGGTGAACGCCACGCAGTTGCCGGCCCCGTCCACCGCCGAAAGCGTCGTGGTGTCCAGCGGCTCCTTGAGGCCCTGAGCCACGTCCTCGGGGAGTTCGCGCCGCTCGATGTACCTGCGGAGCTCAGCGGCCCGCTCCTTCGACATGAGGAGCTCGGTCGGATCCTCGTCGAGGAACTTCGGGTCGCCGTGGTAGCGACGCCGGTCGATGAAGGAGAGGATCTGCGCCCGCGCCACCAGCTCGACGTAATCGGCCTTGTCGTGCTCCATCGAACTGCAGTCGTAGCCCTCGAGGATATTCAGGATCTCGATGACCTGCGGCCCGCTGCCGGGCAGTGGATTCGAGACGATCTCGTACCCTCGATACGTTCCGCGCACGGGCTCGTACACGTCGACCTTGTAGTTCTCCAGGTCCTCGCGGGTGAGGAGGCCGCCGTTCTTCCTGAAGTCGTCCACGATGCGCTCGGCGATCTCGCCCCGGTAGAAGGCCTCCGGGCCGCGCTCGGCGATCTGTCGCAGCGACCGCGCGTAGTCGCGCTGCACGAGGGTCTCGCCGCGCCTCCAGATCTTCCCGTTGTTCAGGTAGATGTCGGCGGAGGCCTTCGTCGCCTTGATCTTGATAAAGAACGGTACGACGCCGTCGTCGGACTCCGTGCTGGTGGACCCGAGGTTGTTGACCAGCACGAACCCCTCCTCGGCCAGCCGGGCGGCGGGCTCGATGAGGTCGGCCCAGGGCAGCGAGCCCCAGCGTTTCCACGCCTCGTGGAGGCCCGCCACGGTTCCGGGGGTGCACACCGACAGATAGCCCGTCTGGTTGACGTCGCCCTTGACCTTCCAGCGGTCGGCGTGGCCGTAGATCCGCCCCTCGACGTGCTTCAGGTAGACGTCCGATGACGCCTTGCTTCCGGCCCGGGCGTGGAAGTCCAGCATGGTGGCCTTCCGGTCCTTGGCGCTATAGACGAGCATGCAGCCATAGCCGCCGATGCCGGCCGAGAAGGGGGTCACGATCCCCTGGGCGAGGCAGGTGGCGATGGCGGCGTCAATGGCGTTACCTCCTCTGCGCAGGATCTGGACGCCGACCTCGACGGCGATGGGCTGTGGTGCAACGACCATGCCCGTCGCTTTTGCGGCGGCCGTCGCGCCCGAGCCGGCGGCGCCCGGGCTCTCGGCGCCGCCGGCCGGCCCGGCCAGAAGCAGGTCGATCGACGCCGCGGACAGCCCGAGCGCCGCGGCACGCGCCACGAAATCGCGTCGGGACACCCCGCCGCTGTCGAGTCCGTTCTGAAGGCGACGCATCGTGTCGCACTGGTCGTCCTGCGGTTGTCTCGACGCAGTCTTCATGATGGGGCTCCTGCCGGATGGTGCTGCCAATCGCTCATGAACAACACGTGGGAACGCCAATCCTACCATGTCTACAGCCCGTGTTGCGCCAGGAACTGGCGCACCGCCCGCTCGAAGGCCTCCGGCTGGTCGTGGACGATGATATGTCCTGCGTCCTGGATCGTGACCAGCTCTACAGTGGGCAGGATCTGACGGAACCGGTCCTGCTGGTCCTTCCCGACGATGGAGCTTTCGGAACCGATGAGGACCAGGAGCGGCGCGCGCAGCCGCTCCACATAGTGCCATAGCTCGAGGGGCACGAGATCCCGCTGCACGGCCGGGTCCCGCTTGAGGCCGAGCTTGCCATTGGGCAGGGGGCGCGTTCCGTGCCGGGCGTCGTGCAGGAAGCCCTCGAACGGCGTTCGGCGGTTCTGACCCTGGAGCTGGCGGGCCCATTCCTCAACGGTATCGAACTCGGGATCCCCGCGCGCCAGCCGCTCGGCCCAACCCTGTGCGATGGACGCGGGGCGGACGGCGCCCACGTCTTCCATGATCACGGCGGTGACGCGTTCCGGATGCTGGGCCGCGAAGACCAGGGCCACGCGGCCTCCCGTGGAGCCTCCGAGCACGATGGCGGGGGGTAGGCGCAGGTGGTCCACGAGCGCGGCCACGTCCGCAGCGTAGTCTTCCGCCGTGTACTTACCGTCTCCGGCCCAGTCGCTGTCGCCATGGCCACGCATGTCGAGGGCGATCACCCGGTGGTCACGGCTCATGCTGCGAGCGAAGTGGTCCCAGGTTCGGGCATGGCTATTGATGTGGTGGAGCAGGAGGAGCGGCGTGGCGCTCTCGGCGCCCCACTCCACATAATGGAAGCGGAGGCCGTTCGCCCGAAAGTAGCCGTGCCTGGGCTCCGGCGCGGTGTCGCGCGCGGCCGGACGCGCCGGGGGAGGCGGGGCTTCCCGACTCACGGCGACCCTCTCGCCGAGCGGGCCCGCGCGCGATCCTTGGATCGGGTTCGCGAGGTAACAGCAAGAGACGAGTACGCCCAGCGGCAGACGGCGGTCCATGTTTCGGATCCTCCAGATGTGAAGCTGTTCATGGCCCTCGCGAGGGCAGGGCCCACCTTCACGGCCCTCGCGTTGCGGCCCTGGTCCCGCGTGCGCAGAGCTCGACGACGACGCCTTGGCTTGAGTGCCCTACCGCCGCGGTGGCCTCCCCATGGCCTGGGTGCTCGATCATCATGCCTCGCTTTCCAAGCGTAGGCAAGGACGCATCCGGGCGCTGATTCTAGTACGGCCCGACGTGGTCGCCGGGCGCGCGAGGTAGTAGAATCCTCCGACCTCGTTTGTTCTGGGACCGGCAGATGCGCCCGGGGGCCACAGGCCGGAGGAGAGAATGGCAGCCAGTCGAGGTGTGGCGCTGCTCTGCGCGCGCGGCCTGATGGCCGGTGTGGCCGTGTGGTGCGCGGCGGGGTGCGCGCAGTCGGAGGCGGGGCGTGCAGCGGGCGGCGTCGAGGCCTATCCCCAGAAGCCGATCACGATCGTGTCGTGGGTGACCCCGGGGAGCCCGACCGACCTCCTCGCCCGCGCGATCGCGAGCGTAGGGCCGAAGTACTTCGGCCAACGCATGATGGTGCTGAACAAGCAGGGCGGTAGCGGCGCGATCGCCATGGGGTATCTCGTGAAGCGGAAGCCGGACGGCCATACCTTGTCCATCACGACTTCGAGCGGTACGGTCAGCATGGCGGCGGGTCACGTGCCCTTCACGCCCGAGCAGTTCACGTTCATGATGAGGATCCAGCTGGACCCGTTCCTGATCGCGGTGCGGAAGGATAGCCCCCTCAACGACCTGCCCGCCTTCTTTGAATACGCGAGTCAGAATCCCGGGAAGCTGTCCATAGCGGGCTTCGGCACGGCGTCCGCGCATTTCCTGGCGTTCCAGACCTTGAGGGCGGCGGCCGGGAATCCGGATATCCGCTGGATCGCATACGAGGGCTCTGCGGACGCGAACGTCTCGGTCCTAGGGGGCCATACCAACGCGGTCCATACGAACTACAGCGTCGTGCGCGAGCACATTCGCGCGGGGACCTTGAAGGTGGTGGGTGCGTCCTCCAAGATCACGTCGCTGCCGGAGGTGAAGACCTACGCGGAGCAGGGCTACAACTTCGCCCCCATGCACTGGCGAGGCGTCATGGGTCCGGCGGGAATGCCTGTCGAGCTGGTGGCGCGGATCATCGAGCTTCTGGAGAAGACGGTCGCGGATCCCGATTTCGTCCAGTTCATGGAGACGGCGGGGACGGAGTACGCGCCGGGGGAAAGCCCAGAGGCGTTCCAGCGCTCGGTGGAAGAGGAGCTCGTGTGGGCGCGTGCCTCCCTGGACAAGCTGCACCTGGCGCCGGCGCCGTAATCAGTCTGCTGCAGTTCTTCAGCGACCTGCCGATGGCCGAGGGATGAGGCGAGCCGAGATCATCATCGCGGCGGTCCTCGCCGGCGTTGCCGCCTACGTGCTGTACGACGTGAGGTCGTACCCGGGGTCCGTCGTGCCCGGCGCCCCCGGACCCGCCGCGTTTCCGCGGCTGCTGGCGGTGCTTCTCCTCGGGCTCTGCGCCATGCTCCTCATTCGGGCCGTGAGGCGCCGAGACGGGGCGCCCTCACCCCTGAGCCGGCGGGGGGTGGCGAAGAACGGGGTGGCGCTGCTCTTGATCGCGCTCTTCTGGCTCCTGGCCGAGCGGCTGGATTTCTACCTGCTCCTGCTCCTGCTCGTGGGATCGCTGATGGTGCTCATGGGCGAGCGTCGCGCCAGGCTGCTCGTCTCGGTCCCCGTGGTTTTCACCGCTTTCATCTACTTCGTGTTCTACCGCCTGTTCGGGGTGAGCTTCCCGACCCGGCTCTTCTGAGCGGGTTCGCTCCCCGTGCAGCTTTGACCAGCCGATGATAGAGCACCTCGTAACGGGATTTCAGCTCGCCCTGACGCTGGATAACCTCCTGCTCATCCTCGCCGGTACGGTGATGGGGGTCTTCGTCGGCGCTATGCCTGGGCTCAGCTCGACCATCGGGCTCGCGATCCTCCTGCCTTTCACCTTCCCACTGGACGCGGTCTCGGCCACGCTGATGATGGTCTCGCTGTACATGGCGGCGGAATACGGCGGCTCCATCACCGCCATCGCCGTCGGGATTCCCGGCACTCCTCCAGCGATGGCCACGGTGTTCGACGGCTATCCGCTGGCGCAGAAGGGGGAGGCGGGCCAGGCGCTGGGGGTCTCCATCCTGGCGTCGACGTTGGGCGGGATGTTCGGGATCATCGTGCTGATCCTCGCCCTCGGTCCCATCTCGAAGCTCTCCCTGGCGTTCGGGCCCGTGCAGTACTTCGCCCTCGGCGTCTTCGGGCTGTCCATCGTGGGCAACCTGGTGGGCGGCAGCCTGGTGAAGGGGTTCATCAGCGTGATGCTGGGGCTTCTGTTCTACGTCGTCGGTCTCGACGTATTGAGCGGCTTCCCGAGGCTGACCCTGGGGACGTCGGCCCTGCTCGAGGGGATCGAGCTGGTTCCGGCGATGATCGGGTTCTTCGCCATCGCCGAGGCGTTCAAGCTCATCGACGAGGGCCGGAGCATGCGGGCGGTGGGGGGGAAGATCTCCGGGAAGCTCCCCACATGGCCGGAATTCCGCAGGCTCGGGCCGACGATTCTGAGGTCCTCGGCCATCGGCACCGGGGTCGGCGCAGTCCCGGGCGCCGGCGCCACGATTGCGTCGATGATCGCCTGGAACGAGGCGAAGCGGCTCTCGAAGACCCCGGAGAGATTCGGGACCGGCGTGCTGGAAGGAGTGGCGGCGCCGGAGAGCGCCAACAACGCATCGGTTGGTGGAGCCCTGATCCCGCTTCTCACCCTGGGGATTCCGGGCTCCGGAAGCACGGCCGTGCTCCTGGGCGCGCTCATGGTTCATGGCATGAACCCGGGGCCGCTGCTCGCCACTGAGCACCCGGAGCTCATCTACGCGATCTACGCGGGCCTCTTCCTGGCCGCCCTGTGCATGCTGGCCATCGGCCTGCTTGGTGTCTCCCTCTGGGTCCGGGTCATCGCGGTGCCGAACAAGATTCTGACGCCCGTGATCGTGGGGATCTCGCTGGTGGGTGCGTATGCCCTCGGGAACAGCATGGTGGATGTGGGCGTGGCCATCGTCTTCGGCGTTTTGGGCTACCTGATGCTCCGCTTCGGCTTCCCGATCGTGCCGGCGGTGCTGGCCCTCGTCCTGGGCTTCATGGTGGAGACGAACTACCGCCGGGCTCTATCCCTGTCGAGCGGCAGCCATCTGGTCTTCGTCATGAACCCGGTGAGCCTGGTCCTGCTGCTCCTGGCGGTTGCGAGCTTTGCGGTTCCCATCGTGCGAGATCATCTTCCGAAGCTGCGGCGGGGGGCCGCAGAGGCGCGGGCCGCGAGCGGGGACGCCTAGCAGGTCCCTGAAGATCTTCAGCGAGTTCTTGGAGGCCGCTTCGGCCGTCGTCCAGCCAAGGGAGGGGCGATGCGCAAAGCCACGGAAGCCGTCCTCGATTTCGTCCTCGACGCCGACATCGCTCGTTTCCCCGAGCCGGTGGTCCGCGAAGGGAAGCGATGTATCCTGGACGGGCTCGCTGTGATCCTGGCGGGTTCGGCTACGCGGGCGGCCGCGATCGTCCGGCAGCGGATCCGCGCGATCGCGGGTCCCGGCGACGCCACCGTGGTGGCTCGCGAGCCGCTGCGCGTTCCCGCGGCGCTCGCGGCGCAGGCGAACGGGCTCGCGGGCCACGCCCTCGACTATGACGACACGCAGCTCTCCCGCTACCCGGACCGCGTTTTCGGGCTGCTGACGCACCCGACGATTCCGCCCCTGGCGGCCGCGCTCGCGACGGGCGAGCGACTGTCGACGTCCGGCGCGCGGTTCGTGGAGGCGTTCCTCACCGGTTTCGAGGTCGAGTGCAAGATCGCGGAGGCCATTGCCCCGAATCACTACCAGCGGGGCTTCCATTCCTCGGGGACGATCGGGGCGTTCGGGGCGGTGGTGAGCGCAGGCAAGCTCATGGGTCTGGAGCGGCCGGAGCTGGCTCGCGCGCTGGGGATCGCGGCCAGCCTGGCGAGCGGTATCCGGGCGAACTTCGGCACCATGACCAAGCCTCTCCACGTGGGGCGCGCGGCGGAGAACGGGGTGATGGCGGCGGAGCTGGCGGCCCTCGGGTTCACGGCAGAGGCGGAGGCGCTGGACGGGCCATGGGGCTTCTTTCAGGTAGCGGGCGGCGGATTCGATGCGGACAAGATCGTGGATCGCCTGGCGGCACCCTGGAGCATCGTGGATCCGGGCGTCTCGGTGAAGCCGTATCCATGCGGGTCACTCAGCCACCCCAGCGCCGATGCCATGCTCGGGCTGGTGGTCGATCACGACATCCAGCCCGAGCAGATCGAGAGCATCCGGGTGCGCGCCGGCTCCAACATCCTGAAGCCGCTGCGGTACGGCATCGCCCGGACGGAGCTGGAAGCGAAGTTCAGCCTGCCGTTCATCATGTCGAGCATCGCGCTCCGCAGGCGCGCCGGCATCCACGAGTTCCAGGACGAGTTCGTGCTGAGCGATGCCGCCCAGGCGATGATGCGCAGGGTCGAGACGGTTCACGACCCCGAGATCGAGGCGAAGGGCTACGACAAGATGCGGAGCGTCATCGAGATCCATCTGCGAGACGGCCGGCGCTACGAGCGGCCCGCCGAGGTCTACCGGGGCGGGCCGCAGCGCCCCCTGACCCGGTCCGAGCTGCACGGGAAGTTCATGGAATGCGCCGAGCTGGTGTTGCGGGAGGAGCGGGCGCGAGCGGCGATCGCGGTGATCGAGTCGGTGGAGAAGCTGCAAAGCGTCACGGACCTCGTGGAAGCCGTGATCCCGTCGCCCGTCGCCGTGGAGGCCGGACGCCGCGGCTGATGATCGCGCTCGCTGCGGGCGGCGCGTCCATCCCCTTCGCCGCCGGACCCGGCGCGCTACTTCACTCCCACGCGCACGAGCCAGCTGAAGTACCAGGGTGCGGGGTTCTGGCCCAGGAGCCGGCGCGCCAGCTCGTCCAGGGCATCGAGCCCGATCTCCGCCTCCGTGCAGCCAGCCCGGAGTACGGCGTTCACCGGGCTTTGACTTCGGGTGAGCGCTGCGAAGCGTTCCGCGTCCCCCGTCTCCACGCTGTGCAGCGCGATCTCCTTCACGAATCGGAACCGGCCGCTTGTCTCCAGCCACTCGAGCTGCCGATCCTTGTCCCACTTCACCACGCCGGGGGACGCTCCCCGCTCCCGTTCCAGGCTTCGCACCCGTGCCATGAAGGCGCGGTAGGCGGCCTCCAGCTCCCAGTGCACGGTGGGCGGATACTCGGGATGGTACGTGGCAAAGACGCCGCCCGGCCGGAGGATGCGCGCCACCTCGGCGAGCGTAGGTTCCGGCTCCATCCAGTGGAAGGACTGCGAGCAGGTCACGATGTCGGCGGACGCGCGCGGGAGACCGGTCGCCGTGGAGAGCGCGTCGAGTAACCGGACTGTCGCCCTGTCCGGGCGGCTGCTGCGCAGGCGGGCGAGCTCGAGCTCGGCCTGGCGGCGCATCTCGGCGTTGGGCTCGACGCCCACGACTTCCGCGGCGCGCTCGGCCCAGATCCAGATGGACAGGCCGGTTCCGCACCCCAGGTCCACGACGAGGCTGGGGCGCTCGACGGCGGCGAGGCGAGTGAGCACCTCGACGACGAGCTCGGGAGGGCGCGGGCGAGCCGCGTGGTACCGGTCGGAGAGGCCGCTGAAGCGCTCGACGTTTGCGACGTGGTAGTCCGGGGAGCTCATGGCCCGCACTTCACCGGGACGCCTCCAGGCGCTCGACCCCGTACTTCTCCCGGAGCAGGTTCTGCACCCATTGGAGCGTTGCCGGCGAGATCTGAGTGGCGGCCGCGATCGCTCTCGTGATATCGTCTCCCACGAAGAAGGGGTAATCACCCACCTCGACGCGGGCGGCCTCGCGGAACGCCGAGTCCTGAGCCAGGTCGCGAGCCGCCTCACGGAGCGCCGCGACCCCTGCGGGCGGGGCGTCAGCGTGGAGCCAGAGCACCTTGGCCGTGGTGACCGCGGCGGCGAGCACCGCCTTGTAGGCCTCCCACTCGACGCCGGAGGGCTCGTGGCCGAACCTCTCGACATAGACCTCGCGCACGCTGGGCACGTCCGGGACGGCCGGGTCACGCACGACTTCACCCGTCTCGTCGACGAGCCCGAAGCTGAAGAGCGGCACGGCGGCCCCCGCTTTCACCAGCGGCATCACGTTGGCCACGTAGGCCGGCATGGTCTGGTACTCGATATTCGTCTCGCCCTGCTCGAAGGCGAGCCGCGTCGCGCCCCTCGAGGCGTAGCCCAGGATCGTCTGCACCTTGAGATCCAGGAGCTCGAAGGCGAGGAGCAGCATGAGATCGTTGCCAGCGGCTGAGATCCCGCCGTAGACCAGAGGCTCGCGCACCGTGCCGAGCTCGGCAGCTCGCCGGATCCCGAGCTTCGGCGCGACGAAGGCGACGCCGCCGGTGGGAGACCCGATGATGGGCGCGAACTCGCGGAAATCGTAGCGGACCATAGGTTCGCCCAGGAGATACCCCAGGAACGTGGATCCGGCGGAGACGAGGGCAGAAAGCCCATCGTGCCTCCGGCGGACCGCGAACTCGTTCGCGCCGGCGACGCTGGATGCGCCTGCCACGTTGATGACCTGGACGGCGGCGCCGTTTCCGAGGCGCTTCTGCAGATGGGGGACGAGCACGCGCGTCCACGTGTCCGTTCCGCCGCCCGGCCCGAAGGGGACGATGATCTCGAGCACCTTCCCGCTGTAGAATTCGGCCGCGGCCCCACCGTCTTGGCGGGCACCAGGCTCGCAGGCGGCCAGGAGGAGCGCCGCCAGCGGGAGGGCCGGCACGAACGTCGGCATGCGGGCTCTTACGTGGGCCGGCTTCATCGCGACTCCAGGTGTTCCGGATATTGGCACGACCGAGGCGCAGGAAGCCCCTGACGCGCCGCCGGCGAATCTTTCCGCCGCGGAGGTGGCGGTCAAGGTGGGCGGCCGAAGTCGTCCGGCCATCGCGTGCTGGTGGCGTGAGCGGGAGTCGCGGTCAATGGTGCCCGCGGTGTCCGCAGTGTCCGTGGCGGCCGCAGTTTCCGCCAGTGTCCGTGGGGGTCGTGACTCGCAATGGTCGGACGGCGCCTACCGTCTTAGATTCTGCCTCAGAATTCTGCGCGGCGACGGACTGGCGAGGAGGGATGGATGGATCGCTCGCGGTATCCAACGCGCAGGGCACGTTTCGCGGACGGAGAGCGGGACGCGGTACGCGACCTTACGCCCGCCGATCGCCTGGCCATGGTCTGGCAGCTCACCCTCCAGGCGTGGGCGTTCAAGGGAGAGATCGACGGTGAGCCCCGACTTCGTCGAGATGTTGGCCGCGTTATCCGCCGCGGGGGCTGACTACGTGATCGTAGGGGCCCACGCCGTGGCCGTGCACGGGCGACCGCGCGCCACCGGGGATCTCGATATGCGGGGGTGGTGTGTGTAGGCGGTGCGGTGTCAGGCCCGCCGATACGAGTCGAAAGGAGCCTTTCTATGAAGCGTTGTCACGTAGTGGCGGTGCTGGCGGCCGTTGCCCTGGCCGCCTCCCTGGTTCCGGCGGCGGGTTTGCTGGGCGCACAGGAGGTGACGCTGGTAGCGGGTGGTGACGTGGAGTGGTCGCGATTCACGAAGGAGCCGGACGTCTTCATGGATCCACCGCGGCGTCAGGATGCGACGTGGATCCAGATCCCGTATCTGAACAACCCGACAAGCCGGGCCCACCTGGAGTCCAAGGGTCAGAAGCTGGAGGACGCCGAAGACCATCACATCGCGGCCATCAAGTACGGGCTCGAGTTCAAGTCGCCGGCGGAGATGGCACGCTATCCGTATCAGCGGATCGCCGACGTGCTGAGATCGGCGGATATCGCGATTCACAACCTGGAGACGCCGCTCTCGGACAAGGCGCGGCACAGCGGGGCGTTCCGGACGCCGGCGGCGTTCGCGGACGGGCTGCGCTGGGCGGGGGTCGACGTGGTGGCGACGGCGAACAACCACGCGCTGGACGCGGAAGGCGAGGGGCTGGTGGACACGCGGGAAGCGCTCTGGCGCGCGGGGATCGGCGCGGTCGGCACGGGGCGCGACCTGGAGGACGCGCGCCGTCCGTTCATCGTCGAGCGCCAGGGGATGAAGGTGGGCTTCCTGGGCTACTCGCAGTTCGTGAATGCGGGCAGCTCGGCGTTCGCGCAGCCGGAGCGCGCGGGCGTGGTGCCGCTGGATCCGTTCATCATCAAGGAGGACATCCGCCGGTTGCGCGAGCAGGTGGACTACGTGGTCGTCTCGTTTCACTGGGGGGTCGAGAACAGCCAGGACACCCATGCGGACCAGCGAAAGTTCGCGCACGAGATCATCGACGCGGGGGCGGACGTGATCGTCGGCCATCATCCGCACGTACCGCGGGGCGTGGAGGTCTACAAGGGGAAGGTGATCTTCTACTCGCTGGGGAACCTCATCTTCGGGCACGCCCACACTTACTGGATGGACAACTACCTGGGCCGCCTCACGCTGGCGCGTGACGGGATCAAGAAGGTCGAAATCCTGCCAATATCCGGGCGCGGCAACAATCTGGGGCAGCCGCGTTTGCTGGAGGGGGATGCGGCGCGGGCGCTCCTCGAGGACATCCAGAAGCGGACGGCGCAGCTCGACACGCAGATGGAGGTCCAGGGGAACATCGGCGTCATCCTCCCGCAGGCGCAGGAAAGGCGCGCGGGCAGCCCGTGATGGGATGGACGAGGAGAACAGAGCACAGCGCGACGAGGGAGGCGTGGAGGTGTGTGATGGCGTGGTGGCCCGCCGGGTGGCGGGGCGCTCATGATCGCTCGCGGAGTCCGGCCCTCCTTCTACCGGATGGGCCGGGACGCCATCGCGAAGGGCGAGGCGGGCGGCCCTTACGCGTACGTGATTGCGCCGGACCAATGGGACGGCGGCGAGGCGGAGTTCGGCGGACACCCGCGCGGGGCGTTCAAGCTGCTCCTGAACGCGCTCCATGGCTCGACGCTGCCCCGGCTTCCCGGCCGGCCCGCGGTTACGGCGGCGGCGACTTCCGCGGCGGGTGAGCGGGCGAGCGGGAAAGCGGGAAAGCGGGAAAGCCGGTGAGCAGGCGAGCGGGCAGGTCCGCCCCTCCGCGTCGGCAATTGCTGGCGTGTCCTGGCAGCGGGCGGTATAGCCCGCTCCCGTCGGCGGGTCCATCAGGTGAAAGGAGAAGCATCATGCGAAGGATGACGCGGGGGTTCCCGGGCGCTCTGGCCTTGGCGCTCCTGGTGCTGGCGGCGGTGCGGGCGCCGGCCCAGCAGGTGCCGCACCCGAAGGATGTCTTCGGGTTCGAACCGGGGGCCGATCACGAGCTGGCCACCTACGACCAGATGCTCCAGTACTACGACCGGCTGGATGCGGCGAGCGACCGCGTGCAGAAGATCGAGATCGGGACGTCGACGCACGGCCGGCCCCAGCTTCTGCTCCTCATCTCCAGCGAGGATAACCTCCGCCAGCTCGACCGCTGGCGCTCCATCAGCGAGCGGCTCGCGCGGGCCCGCATGAGCGACGATGAGGCGCGGCGCCTCGCCGGGGAGGGCCGGGCCATCGTCTGGATCGACGGTGGGATGCACGCCACGGAGCGGGCCCACGGCCAGATGACCTCGCTCCTGGCGTATCGGGTGGTCACGGAGGAGTCGGAGGAGATGCGAAACATCCGGGAGAACGTGGTGCTGCTGCTGGTGCCGGTGATCAACCCGGACGGCCTGGACCGGGTGACCTCGTGGTACCAGAAGGTGCGGGGCACGCCGTTCGCCTGCACGAGTCCGCCGGTGCTGTACCAGGAGTACGTGGGCCACGACAACAACCGGGACTGGTACATGATTCTCCAGCGGGAGACGAGGAACGTGGCCCGCGTGCTGTACCACGAGTGGTATCCGCAGATCGTCTACAACCATCATCAGACGTCGCCGGCCTGGACCAGGATCTTTCACCCGCCCTTCTTCGATCCGGTGAACCCGAGCATTCCGGCGGGGGTCATCAAGGGTACGAACCTGGTGGGCGAGGCGATGGGGAAGCGGTTCGTGGACCTGAACATGCCGGGGGCGATCTCGCGGAGCGGCTTCGACATGTGGTGGAACGGCGGGATGCGGACGGCCCCGTACTATCACAACATGGTCGGGATCCTTACCGAGACGGGGCACGCCTGCCCGGTGCCGCAGTACTGGGACCCCAAGGCGATGCCGGCCAATGTCGGCGGCGCCAGGGGCGGCGCGCCCACGGATCGGCCGACGCTCTACTACCCGCTTCCGTGGCAGGGAGGATGGGCGCGCTTCCGGGATGCAGTGAACTACATGATCGAGGGGTCGATCGCGGTGCTGGACATCGGCGCGGAGCGTCGGGAGGAGTGGCTGTACAACATCTACCGGATGGGGCGCGAGTCCATCGTGGCGGGCGAGGCGGGCAAGCCTTTCGCCTGGGTGATCGCGCCCGATCAGTGGGATCCGGGGGAGGCGGTGGAGCTGGTGAACGTGCTGCGTAGGGGTGGCGTGGAGGTGCAGCGGGCCACGTCCGAGTTCCGGGCGGGAGGCCGGAGCTTCCCGGCGGGTTCGTACATCGCGTATGCCGCGCAGCCGTACCGGCCGCACGTCGTCGACCTCATGGAGCCACAGAAGTATCCGGACGCGCGCCAGTACCCGGGCGGCCCGCCGATCCCGCCCTACGACATGGCGGGCTGGACGCTGCCGATCCAGATGGGCGTGAACGTCGTCCGAGTGGACGAGCCGTTCCAGGCAGAGACCGCGGCGGTGGAGATGGCGTCGGCGGAGGGACGGGTCACGGGTGACGCGAGGTTCGGTTATCTCCTGTCACACCGGGTGAACGCCGGCTTCCGGGCGGTGAACCGGCTCCTCAAGGCGGGCGAGCGGGTGAGTTGGGCGGGGAGCGCCTTCCGCGTCGGAGGGCAGGAGCACGAGGCCGGCACCATCGTGGTGGAGAGCCGTCGCGGCACGCGGGAGCGGGCCGAGGGGCTCGCACGGGAGCTGGGCCTCGAGTTCGTGGGCGTGGCAAGCCGTCCCGAGGCCGAGCTCTATCCGCTGCGGGTCCCACGGATCGGGCTCTACAAGTCCTGGCAGTCGAACATGGACGAGGGGTGGACCCGCTGGATCCTGGAGAACCACGAGTTCCCCTTCGATACCCTGCACGATCGGGAGATGCGGACGGCGGACCTCTCCCGGTACGACGCCATCATCATCCCGGACCAATCGCGTGACGGGATCCTGCATGGGCACCTGCCGGGCACGATGCCGGACGAGTACGTGGGAGGGATCGGCCTCGAGGGCGCCGGCAGGCTCGAGGAGTACGTGCGGAACGGAGGCACGGTGGTGACCCTGGACGCGGCCAGCGACTTCGCCATCGAGCAGTTCGGGCTCCCGCTGCGCAATGTGGTGACGGGCCTGCGCGAGGAGGAGTTCTACATCCCCGGGTCGCTCATCGCCATGGAGGTGGACGCGACGCATCCCTACGCGTACGGGATGCCGGAGAACGCGGCCGCGTTCTTCGTGGACAGTCGCGCCTTCGACGTCAGGGAGTCCGCCTCCGCCGGAGACTGGAAGGCGGAGGAGCCGCCGGTGGAGGTGCTGGCCCGCTATCGCGACCGGGACCTCCTCCTCTCCGGGTGGGCGCTGGGCGCCGAGCGCTACCTGGGCAGAAGGATTGCCGCCGCCCGCGTGCGCCACGGGGCGGGCGACGTCGTGCTCCTCGGCTTCCGATCCCAGTTCCGCGGGCAGCCGCGCGGGACGTTCAAGCTGCTCCTCAATGCGCTCCACGCCAGCACGCTCCCGCGGCTTCCCGGCCGCGCAGGGGTGACGGCGGCGGCCTCGGGCGGGACACGGTGAGCTGGCGGCGGCCGGGCGCGCGCGAGCCAGCGGAGTAGCGGGCTGGCCTCAAGAGCGCTGCCCGACGCGCCCAGGCTGAAGGAGCCCCGGTGGACGTGTCCGCCGGGGCTCCGTCGTGTTGGCCGGGCTTGGGGACCCACGCGATGCGGAGATCCACGATCCGCGAAATCCGCGATCTGCATGGCCCGTCGCAAGGTAGCGAATACAACCCGAAGGGGGGGACATTCCTGCTTCACTGAAGGCGGACACTTCCGTTTCAACGCTACACCGCGATGCGCTTGCTACGGTTTCATGGTTGCCCCCGTTGACGGGGCTCTGGACTCGGCGCATCTTTAAAGATGGCTGGGATTTCGCCAGACGCGGTCGTCTCACCCGGCATACCCGAACCGCGAGCAACCGGGCTGGCCTCTAGTGCGCCGGCTCGGATCTTTGTTAGATAGGGCCAGCCAGAGACCATCCTAGAGCAGGCGCGCCGCGCGCGTGTCGGCCATGGCCGGGGTGATACAACCGGCGTCCCTCTTCACAGGCCTGCACGGCGATGTGCGCGTACTCGGGGGGCTGCATACGATGTGGGATACAGGAAAGCGAGCCGCAGCATGATGGTGCGAGCGCGGAGGTGGCAGGGGCGCGGCGTGTGGGTTGCCGCTGCGGTCGTGGCGGTCGTTGCCCCCGGTGCGCTGGGGGCCCAGTCCGGGACGGACGGGACCGCCGATGCGCCTGGGCCGTGGCCCATGAACGTGGAGGCGGCGCCGCGTCCGGAGGTGCACGCGGTGCCGATCGAGGCGTCCATCGTTGTGGACGGTCGATTGGATGAGGCGGCGTGGGCGCAGGCGGAGCCGATCACGCAGTTCGTGCAGGCGCAGCCGAGTACGGGTTATCCGGCGACAGAGCAGACGGTGGTGCGGGTCCTCTACGACCGTGACCACCTCTACATCGGGGCGATGTGCTACGACTCGCGGCCGGACCACCTCATCATTCCGAGCCTGGAGCAGGACTACGAGACGCACGACTCGGACGCGTTCGGGGTGACGCTGGATACGTACCTGGACCGGCGGAACGCGTTCATGTTCATCGTGAACCCCGGGGGTGCGGTCAAGGACGGGCAGATTTTCGACAACAGCCGGAACTACAACCTGGCGTGGGAGGGCGTGATCAAGCTGAAGACGGCGGTGCAGGATTCCGGCTGGACCGTGGAGCTGGCGATTCCGTTTACGACGCTGCGGTTCGATCCGACGAAGGAGGAGCAGACCTGGGGGGTCAACTTCTCACGGCGCATCCGGCGGAACAACGAGGACGCGTACTGGGCGCCGCTGGAGAAGCGGGAGCTGCTTCACAAGATGTCGCGGGCGGGGACACTGTACGGGCTGAAGGGCATCCGCCCCGGACGGAACCTGACGGTGAAGCCGTACGTGGCTGCGGCGCGGACGTCGACCACGGAGGGCGCGGCCGGCGGGGCGGGTTCGGACCTGGATGCCGGCCTCGATGTGAAGTATGGGATCACGCCGCGCCTCACGCTGGACCTCACCTACCGGACGGATTTCTCGCAGGTGGAGGTGGATCAGGAGCAGGTCAACCTGACGCGGTTTTCGCTGTTCTTCCCGGAGAAGCGGGATTTTTTCCTCGAGAACGGGGGGAGCTTCACGTTCGGCGACCTGACGGAGCGGAACTACCGGATGGGCTCCTCCTTGCGGGAGTTCACGCTCTTCCACTCGCGCGGGATCGGGCTGGACGCTCGGGGCCGGCCGATCCCGATGCGGGGCGGCGGCCGGCTCACGGGCAAGCTGGGGGGCTTCGAGCTCGGGCTCCTCGAGATGCAGACGGAGGATGGGGGAGGGCTGGCGTCGGAGAACTTTGCGGTACTGCGCGTGAGGCGCGAGCTGTTCGGCAGCTCGGACGTGGGAGCGATCTTCATCGATCGGCGATCCACGGGCGGCGGCGAAGACTACAATCGCGGCTACGGGGTCGATGCGAACATCCGGCTCCTGCGCGACGTGATCGTGAACTCGTATATGGCGGGGACGGATGACGCGGCGGCCGGCCAGGACTGGGCCGGGCGGCTGTCCGTGGCGTGGCGCGACCGTCTATGGGACGCGTCGGCGTTTGCGAAGCGGGTGGGTGATGCCTTCACGCCCGGGGTCGGCTTCGTGCGCCGCCAGGGGGTGCAGCAGGGGTACATGACCGTGGGCGTGCATCCCAGGCCGAAGATCCCGCGGGTCCAGGAAGTGAACCCGTACGCCGAGGTCAGCTACATCACGAATCTCGAGTCGGTGCTGGAGACGCGGGAGGCGACGCTCGGCGTCGGGGTCGAGCTGCTGGACGGGGGGAGCCTGAACTTCGAGTACGTGGACCAGTTCGAGCGCCTGTTCAGGGCGTTCCGCATCAGCTCGGACGCCACGATCCCGGTGGGCGCCTACGACTTCTGGGAGGCGCGGGCCAGCTACCAGTCGAGCAAGGGCCGGCCGTTCTCGGGGCGGGTGAGCGTGGCGCGAGGCGACTTCTACAGCGGCGACAGGACGACGCTCGGGCTGGGCGCGCTGTGGCGCGTGAACTACCGCCTGTCGTTCGACCTGTTCGCGGAGCGGAATGACGTGTCGCTGCCGGGGAACGCCTTCACCGCCGACGTCGTCGGCACGCGCATCGACTACGCGTACAACACGCGTCTCTTGGCCAGCGCGTTCGTCCAGTACAACGCGGCGGCGGACCAGGTGGTCACGAACCTCCGCTTCAACTTCATCCATGCGCCACTGAGCGACCTGTTCCTGGTCTACACCGAGCGCCGTGACCTCGCGGAAGGCCGCGTGCTGGACCGGGTCTTCTCTGCCAAGCTCACGAAGCTGGTCGCGTTCTGATGTGAGTGCGCCGCGGCCCGGCGCCGGGTCGGCGGTCCGAACTGCGAGGGGCGACGCCGCGAGATCCTTCCGCCGGCGCCGCTCCTCGTTCGTTCTCGGTCGTCCGCGTCGCGCGCGACAGGTCGCTGTAGTTCTTGAGCGACCTGTCAGCCCGCTCGCATCACGTGAACGATGGATTGGCGCGCGGCGCGCCACGCGGGGAAGAGGCCGCCCACGAGCCCCATCAGCGCGGAGAACACGAGCCCGGCCGCGAGGAGATCGGGCGTCACGCGAAACGCGAACGCCACCTCGCTGAAGGAGACCCAGTTCGTGGTGCTCGTCACGATTCCGTTGATGGGCAGGGTGAGAAGGCATCCCATAGCGCCGCCGAGGAGGGACAGCATCACCGCCTCGAGCACGAAGGAGACGAGGATGCTGCGCGGCGGGAATCCGAGGGTGCGGAGCACGGCGATCTCCGGCGCCCGGGCGGCGACGGACGCGTCCAGGGTGTTGATCGCCCCGAAGATGGCGCCGATCCCCATGATTCCCGCGATGAAGACGGCGGCGATATTGAGAACCAGGTTGAGCTGCCACGACTGGTTCGCGTAGAAGTCGTACTCCCGGTGTGCGTCGATGCGGAAGCGCGGGTCTTTTTCAAGGGACTCCTTCACCGCCGGGAAGGCCGCGGGATCGTTCATCCGGAACGTCACCGACTGGAAGACTTCTCCGCGGAATACGGGCATGAACTGCTCGTTCTCGCCCCAGATCTCGGACTCGAACGCAGAGCCACCTGCGGCGAAGTGGCCGACGACGACCCACCTGCGGTTCGCGAACGCCAGCGTGTCACCGATCCCGGTGTTCGTGAAACGGCCGACGATGCTTTTGCCCACGAGGATCTCGGGGGCGCCGGGGTTGAAGATGCGGCCGGCGACAATCCGCACGTTCTTGCGGACCTGGAAAGCCTGGGGGCTTACGCCGCGGGTGACGACGAGGGCGTCGCCGCCCGTGGTGCGCTCGAGGCTCAACAGGACGTAGACCTCGGGGCTGACGAGCGGCCGGTGGTCCGGGCCGAGGGCAACGAACGGCATGGCGGCGATGGCCGCCGCGGTCTGCCGGCCGATCCCGCTGGAGAGCTCGGTGTCGGCCCCGGTACGCAGGACGAGCACGTTTTCGGGCGAACCCGTCTCCCGGAGCGCCACGCGAAAGCCGCGCGAGAGCGCCATCATGGCCACGAAGACGGACACGACGAGGGCCATCCCGAGCGCCGTGGCGAGCGTGGAGATCGGCCGCCGCCTGAGGCTGCGCACGTTGTAGACGATGGGGACCACCGGGGCACTCTCCTTGTAGTACTTCGGCGATCTGCTACGCCACGCGCCGCAGGGTCGGGGCCACGGGCAGCCGTGCCGTCTGCCACGCGGGGACGAGGCTGCTCACGACGCCCAGGAGCACGGCGACGGCGAGCCCGAGGGCCACGGTGCTCCATCTCACGTGGAAGCCCGGCAGGAGTCCCAGCGCCTGGAACTCCGCCCCATCGAAGAGGAGCTTCGCGCCCGCGACACCGAGGAGCCCGCCGCCCACCGTGATCACGAGCGCCTCGGCGAGCGTGAGACCGAGGAGAAGCCGGTCGGAGAAGCCGAGGGTCTTCAGCACCGCCACCTCATGCAGCCGCTCCCGCGCCGCCATCATCATGGTGTTCGCCGCCACGAGCAGAATCGCGAAGAACACCGCCATGCCGATGGCGTTGAGCAGGAAGCCCACGTTCCCGTACATGGTGACGAAGCTCGTCTGGAACGCGCGTTCGGTCTCCGTCCGCGTGGGGCTGGGCGAGTTCCGGAAGTCGTTGTCGATCCGTTTGGCCACGCTGGCCGCGAGCGACGGATCTTCCAGGGCGAGCACGTACCAGTTCGGCTCGACGAAGCCCGGAAACCGTTCCGAGAGGGCCTCGTAGTGGAAGAGCATGGCGTCCTGCTGGAAGCCCGGGTTCGTCGCGGTGTAGACGCCGCGGATCGTGAAGGTCCAGTCGCCGGGATAGATGGTTCCGCGCAGGGTCACGTTCTGGCCCAGGCTCCACCCGAACCGTTCCATGAGCCGCCGTCCGGCGATGGCCGCCGTCCGCTCGGCCATGAACGCCTTCTTCTGGTCCTCGGGGACGAGGATCTCCGGGTAGAGGTCGAAGTAGTCGGCCTGGATGGCGAACTGGGGGAAGAAATTTCGCGGGTCGCGGTACACCGCGCCGAACCAGTTCGCCCACGACACCTTCCTGACCCCCGGGATGGCCTTCAGTTTCTGGTAGTAGGCCTGCGGCACGAAGAAGACGATGGAGATCGCGTTCCGGGTGACCATCCGTGACTCGCTCCCCACTTCCACGGCGCTGGCGAGCGTCGTCAGCACGGAGCGCAGCGTGGCGAGGAGGAAGAGCGCCGTGGCGACGCTTAAGCCTGTGAGGATCGTCCGCGGCTTCCTGCGGAAGAGGTTTGCTCGCACGAGGCGGGCGAACCTCATCGGCTGAGCACCCCCTTCTCCAGGTGCATGACCGAGTGGGCCCGCGCGGCGGCGTGGGCGTCGTGCGTCACCAGGAGGATGGTCTTCGTGAACTCGGCGTTGAGCCGCTGGAGGAGCGTGAGGATCTCGTCGGCCGACCTGGCGTCCAGGTCACCCGTCGGCTCGTCGGCCAGGAGGATCGTCGGGTCGCTCACGACCGCCCGCGCGATGGCCACACGCTGCTCCTGGCCGCCGGAGAGCTGGCGCGGGTAGTGGTCCGCCCGGTCGGCGAGCCCGACGATCTCCAGGGCGGCCGTGACGTGCTCCCGGCGCTCCTTCCTCGCCAGGTGGGTGAGGAGGAGCGGGAGCTCGATGTTCTCGTACGCCGTCAGCACCGGGATCAGGTTGTAGAGTTGGAAGACGAAACCCACGTGGCGGGCGCGCCACGCAGCCAGCTTGCGGGAACTCATCTCCGTCACATCTTCGACTCCCACGAGGATGCGGCCGGAGGTGGGCTTGTCGAGGCCGGCGATAAGGTTGAGCAGCGTGCTCTTGCCGCTACCGGACGGGCCCATCAGGGCCAGGAAGTCGCCCTCCATGACGTCGAGATCGAGCCCCTCGAACACCGGGATGAGCTGGCTGTCCCGGGTGTAGGCTTTGGTCAGATCACGAATCTGCACGAGCGCCATCGTCGCTCTCTCCGCCATCTCACTGTGGAGCTCTCACCCGGACGCGCGTGCCCTCGCGCGGAGCCGGCGGCCCCGCCACCATCACCTCCTCACCGCCCGCGAGCCCCTTCCGGACCTCACGGAGATCGCCGGTGACGGGCCCCGCGTCGACCTCCTGCCGGACGAGTCGGCGGTCGCGCACGATCCATACGATCTGCCGTCCGCCCTCATCGCGCACCGCAGCCGCGGGAACGAACACGCGCGGCCGCTCGAAGGGCTGGGGTTGCGCGGCGGCCTTCTCCAGGAACTCCACCTTCGCGGACATCTCCGGCAGGATGCGCGGGTCACGCTCGAGCATGCTCACCTTCACGAGCACGGTCGCCTTCTGCCGGTCGGCGGTCGGCACGACCTGCCGCGTCTGGCCGCGGAAAGCAGTCTCGGGATAGGCGTCGAGCGTGATGCGTGCAGGCTGGGCGCTGCGGATGCGCGCGATGTACGCCTCGTTCACGTCCACCTCGACCTCGAGAGTGCCCAGGTCGGCCATGGTGACCACGGCGGTCCGGGTAAGGCCGCTGCCACCGACCGCGGGGGCCACGACCTCACCCACCTCGGCGTCCTTGCGCAGGACGGTTCCGTCGAAGGGCGCCCGGATGTTCGTGTTCTCCAGGTTCGCGCGCGCCGCCTCGACGGCTGCCCGGACCGCCCGCATCTGCGCCTCCGTGAGGCGAACCCGGGCGCCCGCCGCGTCGAACTGAGCGACCACGCGTTCCGCCTCCTGCGAGGAGATGAGTCCCTGGGGCGCCAGCTCGTTGGCCCGGCGGACGTCGCGCTCCAGTTGATCGTGCTGCGCGCGCACTTCCTCGAGGGCTGCCTCCGCCGTGGCGAGCTCCGCCTCCCGCTGGGCGAGCGCGGCCAGGTAGTCGCGATTCTCCAGCCGGGCGATCACCTCGCCCTTCCGCACCGACGAACCCTCCGCCACGCCCAGGTACTCGAGCCGCCCCATGATCTTGGGAGCCACGGACGCCTTCGTGCGCGCCACCACGTATCCGTTGGCGGTGATGCCGGTCGTGCCGGACCCGGCGCCGCGCACGTCGGCGCGCGCGACTTCGATGGGGATCCGGCTCCCGCGTCTCACCAGGAAGAAAACGGCGGCGGCGACGGCCAACGCGGCGAGTGCGACGTACAGGGGCCAGCGCGGGCGGTGGCTCCGGGCGTTGGACGGGCGCTCGCGGTCGATGCGCAGCCGCGAGAGATCGGGCTGGGTCATGAGCGCTCACGGTAAGCGCATTCCCGGTCTGCGGCAACCGCACGGCCGGCGCGGCCGGCCTGGCACGCCCGAGGGTCACGCGGCGGTTCGGGGAGCCGGGACGAGTCGGGGCAGCCGGCCCCCCCCGGGGGATCGTACGACCCGCTCCGCTCAACTCTGCGCGCCGCCTGGCCCCGGCGTCTATTCCACCCGCGGCGCTCCGCGATATCGCGTCGGGGTCATACGGGTCCCCGGGGGGTCAACCCGTCCAGGCCCGGGTTTCTGAGCGGCCTGCCAGGCTACCGGGCGCCCGCCGCCCGCGCCTCCTCATGCGCCAGGCCCTGGAGCGCCTGCTCGAGGGATGCGGCGAGCTCGGTGCTCCGCTGCCGCTGCGTGGTAGTGGGCGGGTAGAGGCTGCCGGGCCGCACGGCGCTTCCGTTGAGCTCGCCGGCGAGGCCGTAGAGCTCGCGGCGGAGCCGGCCGATCTGGCGCTCGAGGCGCTGGGCTTCGCGGGCACGGGCGCGCAGCTCGTCCGCGGCGCCGCTGGCGGCCTCCACCTGCGCGCGTAGCCGCTCGGCGAGAGCATCGACGCGGTCGCCGGCTTCCCAGGTGCGGCGCTGAAGCGCGAGGAGCGCCAGCAGGAAGCGCTCCCTCTCATCGTAGTCCTGCTGGCTCAGCATGGGCATGAACGGGTCGGGCTTCACGACGACTTCCTTCGTGATCTGGGTGCTCCCGGCCTCGAGGGTCACGAGGTAGGTCCCGGGCGAGACGAACGGTCCCTGGGGCGTCACGGGGTGGGGTAGCGTCGCGGGAGGCGGCGCCTCCTGCTCCTCGCCTGCGAACAGGCTTCCCGGCTCGTAGGGCGGCGGCTCGTGGCGGAGATCCCAGACGACGCGCTGGATCCCGGTGGTGGCCGGCCCCTCCAGCGTTCGCACCACCTCGCGGCGGCGGTTCATCACGGTGAGCTTCGCGGACGGTGCGGGCCGGCCCAGGTAGTAGCTCACGATGGCTCCGAAGGGCGGGTTCTCGCCCACGAACTCATGGTTGCCCCGGTAGGAATCGTCCTTCCAGTACTGGAAGATGATAGCCGGGCGCGAGGAGAAGAGGTGGGCGTCGGCGCGGGCGACCTCGGGTGACCACTCCACGAGGGGCGCCAGGTCGTCCAGGATCCAGATGCTGCGGCCGTGCGTGCCCACGATGAGATCGTTGTCCCGCGGGTGAATGACCAGATCATCGTAGAGGGTGGTGGGCAGGTTCGACCCGAGCTCGACCCAGCTCGCGCCCGCGTCCGCGGAGACGTACAGAGCGTGCTCGGTCCCGAGGAAAAGGAGCTTCGGATTCCTGGGGTGCTCGCGGACCACGTTCACGGACCCGGACGGCAGCCCGTTCATAAGGGGTTGCCACGTGCGTCCGAAGTCGCGGGTGCGGAATACATAGGGCGCGAAATCACCGTCGCGATGCGCGTCGAAGCTCGCGTAGGCGACGCCGGGACCGGCGGCGGAGGCGATGACGCGGCTCACGTACGTGCCACCCTGAACGCCGCGCACGTTGCGCGAGACCTCGGTCCAACTCCTCCCGCCGTCCCGCGAGACCTGGAGGTTGCCGTCATCGACGCCCACCCAGAGGATCTTCGGCTCGAGGGGCGACTCGGCGATGGTGACGATCTCGCCGAAGGAGCCCGTGCCGTCATTCCTGGAGAGTGCGATATTCCTACCGAGAACGCCCATGATGCGAAGCGTGTCCCGGTCGATCCGGCGGCTGAGGTCCTCGGTACGTTCCCAGGTGACCCCCCGGTCCCGCGAGATGAAGAGGCGGTTGCCGCCGAAGTAGATGACCTTGGGATCGTGCCGCGAGATGAGGCTGGGCGTGGACCAGTCGAACCGGTACTCCTCCTCGCCCTCTGGCGGGTGCGGTCTGATGTTCAGGATGTCACCGGTCTCGGCGTCCACCCGCGTGAGGTCGCCGTCGTTCGAGTTCGAGTAGACGTAGCGGTGGCTCGTGGGATCGGGCTGGTGGTACATTCCGTCGCCGAAGCCGATCTGCTTCCAGTCGTCCCGGAGGATCCCCATCCAGTGGCGGGTGGCGCTGGGACCCGCCCACGAGTGGTTGTCTTGCAGACCGCCGTAGATCCAGTACGGCTCCCGCATGTCGACGCCGATGGCATAGAACTGAGCGATGGGGAGGTTGTCGATCCTGGTGAACGACTCGCCCCGGTCCCAGCTCTCCCAGAAGCCGCCGTCGCCGCCCAGGTAGAGGTGGCGCGTGTCGTTGGGATCGATCCAGAGGGCATGGTGGTCGGCGTGCACGCCCACGTCGTAGGTGGGCCGCCTCGCGATCTCGGTCCAGGTGCGCCCGCCGTCCTCGCTGCGGTAGGACGACGTGGCCAGGATGTAGACGCGCCGGTCATTCTGCGGGTCGAGGAAGATCTCGCTGTAATACATGGGACGCGGGTTCCGGCTGCTCATCCTTGTCCAGGTCTCACCCCCATCGACCGTGCGGTAGATGCCGCGCTCGGCGCTGTCCGCCTCGACGATAGCGTCGAGGACGCGGGGGTTCGAGCGCGCAATAGCGAGCCCGATCCGGCCCATGTCACCGGCAGGCAGGCTGGTGGTGAGCCGGCGCCATGTACGGCCGCCGTCCGTGGTCTTGTAGATGCCGCTGCCCGGGCCGCCGCCGTTGAAGCCCCAGGCCCGGCGCATGCGCTGGTACGCGGCGGCGTAAAGGGTGTTGGGGTCGGAGGGATCCATGACCAGGTCCACGACGCCGGTCAGCGTGTCCACGAAGAGCACCTTTTCCCAGGCGCGGCCGCCGTCCGTGGTCCTGAAGACGCCGCGCTCTGCGCTGGGCGCCCAGAGGTTGCCGAGTGCGGCCACGTAGGCGATGTCCGGGTTCTGGGGGTGGACCTCGACCTTCCCGATGTGACGCGTGTCCTCGAGGCCGAGATGCGTCCAGGTGCGGCCGCCGTCCGTGGAGCGGTAGACGCCGTATCCCCACGAGGTGCTCTGGCGGTTATTCTGCTCGCCGGTGCCTGCCCAGATCACGTCGGAGTTCGAGGGAGCGATCGCGATGTCCCCGAACGTGCTGACGGGCCGGTTCTCGAAGATGGGCGTCCAGGTCGTACCTTTGTTCGTGGTCTTCCAGAGGCCGCCGGACGCACTGGCCACATAGATGGTGGCGGGATCGCCCGGCAGTGCCTCGATGTCGTGGATGCGGCCGCCGGCGACCGCCGGCCCGATCTCGCGGAAGGAGAGGCCGTCCAGAAGATCGGCAGTGAGCCCCGCCGCTGACGGAGATTGGGCCGCGAACGTGCTCGGAAGTGCGAGAAGGGCCGCGGCCACGAGCAGCACGGGAGACCGGGTCCGGGGCGCGCCGGGAAGCATACTCCCTCCTGTCGTCCGTGTGACTGCTTCGGACCGGGACAACGGGTCATGCTACCCCGCCGGGCCGGCGGCGACAAGAGGTATAGTCAGTCGCTGGGGAGCTCGGGGTAGGTGGCAGGCGCGGGGGCTTCGCCTCGCTGGGCGGCCTCGAGGGCTTCCCGCACGAGCGCGAGGACACTCTCGTCGATGTCGGCATCGAGCATCCAGTAGAGGTAGTCGGGCTCGGCACGGGCCACATCCTCGAGGCGGTGGTCCTGATGCTTGCCACGGCGGAAGACGTGGGCGCCGCTCTCGTCCTGGCGGAACCAGCGGTCGACTTCGGTCTGGAAGGGCTGGGTCTCGTCGCAGTAGCGGTGGAGCCCCTCGAGGTCGCGGGGCAGATGCGCGTAGCGCTCGAGCTGCGACCGCAGCACGGCCGCGCTCGTGCGGGCGTCGCCGAGGGCGGAGTGCGCGTCCTCGGCGTCGCGCCCCAGGTAGAAACGGGCGGCTGCGGCGAGGCTGCGGGGCTCCTCGCGGTGAAAGATCGTCTTCATGTCGATGAGCCGGCGGCCGCGGAGCTCGAGGTGGAGACCGGCGCGCCGGAACTCGGCGAGGATCATGGGGAGGTCAAAACGCCGCAGGTTGAAGCCGGCGAGGTCGCAGGGGTCGAGGAGCTCGAGGAGGCTGCGGGCGCGGGCAGCAAACGCCGGCTGGGCCGCCACGTCCGCATCGGTGATCCCGTGGACGGCGCTGGCTTCCGGCGGGATCGGGATCCCGGGGTTGAAGCGCCGTACGCGCTCGCTGAGGGTGCCGTCGGGATCGATGCGAAGCACGGCCAGCTCGACGATGCGGTCGCGGGCGATGTTGAGACCAGTGGTCTCGAGGTCCACGACCGCGAGGGGGCGGTCCAACCGGATCGGGAGTGTCATGTGCCCTCTGTCCCCGGGATCGGTGAGCGTGCCGGTGGTACTTTCTCCAAGCTACGGGGCGTGCATATGATGTACACGGGTGGCGCCGCGCAATAGCGGGCGCGGTCGTCACAAAGGAAACGGAGGACGCAATGGTACGGGGCGTGGTGCGCACAGGCGTATTGATGGCCCTCTTGCTCGCGGAGCTGCCGGCGCGGGCAGTGGGGCAGGTCATACAGGAGCGGGTGGACCTCTCGACCGTGACGCGGATCCGCGACGAGGGGCTGAACCGTTCGCAGATCGCCGAGCTGGGCGGCTATCTCCTGGACGTGATCGGACCACGGCTGACGGGCTCGACGGGGATGCGCCGGGCGAACGACTGGACGGCGGCGAAGCTTCGGGAGTGGGGTCTCGCGAACGTGCGGGTGGAGCCGTGGGGCGAGTTCGGGCGCGGGTGGGAGCGGGTCTCTTACAGCGGTCGCATTCTCACGCCGTTCGTCCAGCCGCTGAACGCGCAGCCGGTGGCGTGGACGGGGAGCACGAACGGCACGGTGGTCGGCCCGGCGGCGGTCGTGCAGGTGGACTCGGCGCCGGACCTCGAGCGCTACCGGGGCCGGCTCAAGAGCGCGTTCGTGCTGGCGGAGCGGTCCGAGGGGCTCGGGCCGGAGTTCGAGCCGAGGCCGCTGCGCCGCCCGCTGGAGAGTCTCCTGGGACCCGAAGCGCCGGAAATCCGGCCGCGGCCCCGCGAGGAGCAGGAACGCGTCCGCCGGGAGGTGTTCGCGCGGAATCTGCGGCGCGCGATGAGCGAGTTCTTCGCCCGGGAGGGTGCGGCGGCGATCCTGCAGCCGTCGGCGCGGGCCTACGGGATCCTGCGGCTGGGTGGCAACGCGGCGGGCCGCGAGCCCGGTGCGCCGCCGCCGCTGGCCGAGCTGGTGGTGGCGTACGAGCAGTACGGGCAGATCTATCGGAACGTGAGCCGCGGGATCGAGGTGAGCCTGGAGGTGAGCATCGAGAACCGTTTTGTGGAGGAGGACGTCCGCGCCTACAACACGCTGGGCGAGCTTCCCGGTACGGACAAGGCGGGCGAGTACGTGATGATCGGCGCGCACCTCGATTCCTGGCACCCGGGCACGGGCGCTACGGACAACGGGGCCGGCTCCATCGTGATGCTGGAGGCGATCCGGATCCTCAAGGCGCTGGGCCTCTCGCCGCGGCGCACGATCCGGATCGCGCTCTGGAGCGGCGAGGAGCAGGGGCTCATGGGCTCGCGGGCGTGGGTCGAGCAGCACAAGGAGCTGTGGCCCAGGATCTCCGCGTACCTTAACGTGGACAACGGCACGGGCCGGCTCCGCGGAATCTGGGCCCAGAGCAATCCGAAGGTGATTCCCATCTTCGAGCAGATCCTCTGGCCGTTCAAGGACCTGGGGGTCGTGGCCGTGAAGGCCGGCGACACGGGCGGGACGGACCACCTCTCCTTCGACCGTGTCGGCGTTCCGGGGTTCAACTTCATCCAGGATCCCATCGAGTACAGTACGCGCACGCACCACACGAACGCGGACACGTTCGAGCGCCTGGTGATCGATGATCTCCGGCAGGCGGCGGTCGTGGTGGCCTACACGGCCTACCACCTCGCCATGCGCGACGAGATGATGCCGCGGAAGGATTCGCTGACGCAGGGGCGGTAGGTGGACTCAGCGGGTGAAAGGGCGAGCGCGTGAGTGCGGTGGTCGGGCGAGTGGGCGAGCGGGCGAGTGGGCAGGCGAGGCGAGTCGGTGACCGGGGGGGTGGGCGAACGGGTGGCTCGCGGCTTCGCGTTGATCCTGAGAGTGCGAGGGGAACGGCGGTGAGAGCGATTGTGATTCGCGAGCCCGGCGACCCGTCCGTCCTGGAGCTGGGCGAGATGGAGCGGCCGGAGCCGGGGCGCGGCGAGGTCCTGGTGCGGGTGCGTGCCTCTGGGGTGAACCGGGCGGATCTCCTCCAGCGCCGCGGGCTCTACCCTGCGCCGCCGGGTGTGCCGGAGCGGATTCCCGGGCTGGAGTTCTCCGGGCGGGTGGAGGAGTTGGGTCCTGGTGCGACGCGGTGGACGGTGGGCGAGGCGGTGATGGGCCTGGTGGGCGGCGGCGGGTATGCGGAGTTCGTGGTCGTCCACGAGCGGGAGGCGGTGCGCGTGCCGGCGAACGTATCGGCGGAAGACGCGGGCGCCATCCCCGAAGTCTTCATGACCGCGTACGACGCACTGCTGCGGCAGATCGGGCTGACGGCGGGTGAGACGGTGCTCATCCATGCGGCGGGCAGCGGGGTCGGCACGGCGGCCGTGCAGGTTGCGCGGGTGGCGGGCGCGCGTACCATCGGCACCTCACGGACGGCGGCGAAGGTGGAGCGGGCGAAGGAGCTCGGGCTCGACGTGGGGATTGTGGTAGCGGACGACTCGTGGCCGGCAGCGGTCTTGGAGGCCACGGGCGGCCGCGGCGTGGACGTTGTGCTCGACCTCGTGGGCGGCGCCTACCTGGACGGGAACCTGCGGGCGCTGGCGCCGCTTGGCCGTCAGATCGTGGTGGGGCTGACGTCGGGGCGCAAGGCCGGCCTCGACCTGGGGCGCCTCCTCTCGAAGCGGCTCACGCTCGTGGGCACGGTCCTGCGAGCCCGCCCGCTCGAAGAGAAGATCGCCCTGGCCCGCGAGTTCGAGGACCGGGCCGTGCCGCTGTTCGAGACGGGACGGCTGCACCCGGTCATCGATGGCATCTACCCGGTGTGGGAGGCGGCCGCGGCGCACACACGCATGGAGGCGGACGAGAACTTCGGGAAGATCGTGCTGTCGTGGGAGTGAGGTGGGGTGATCGGCACGCCGCGCGTGGGGATCAGTGATCAAAGATCAGCGATTGGCAACTAAGCGATCAGGTACTCGCCGTTCGTCGATTCGCGAACCACGACTCGTCTGCGAGGACGACGGACGTCTCGATCTGGCGCTCGGGGACCTGCCAGTACGTCCGCAGCAACGCGTCCTTGAGCTCGGGCGGCAGGACCCGGAAGCCATGCTTCTCGTAGAAGCGAATGGCCCAGGTGGCGGCGGCCCAGGTCCCGATGAGGACGGGCCGGCGCGTCTGCGAGCGGAGCCGCTCCAGGAGGCGGGACCCGATCCCCCGCCTCTGCCGGTCCGTGCGCACGTACGCGTGGCGAATGAGGGTGACGTCCCGCACGTGCTGGATCCCCATGACCGCCACGAGCCCGTTATTCTCGTACCAGCCCCAGAAGGCGACGCCGTCGGCGATCTCGTCACGCAGCTCCTCCTCGGGCATGTAGGGCTCTTTCCAGCGGTCGGCGGGGATCACGGGCCGGTAGGCGCAAGCCGCGTCGTTGATGACGGCGAGGATGTGCGCGAAGTCACGGGCGAGGCAGCGACGGATCATCCTGGCTTCTTCCTACCAGGCGCGCATCCTCTCGAGCACCGCATACTGTGGTCGGATGTCCACGGGCAGGGTCCCGAGGCGGCCGATGGCTGCGCTGATTTCGGGGATCGTGGTGCCGTGTCGTTCCAGCATCTCGCCCGCCCGCTGGTACGAGCCTTCCGCCTGGAGGGTGAGCAGTTCGCGGGCGAGCTCGCGGTTCGCCCGGATCATGCCGTCGAGGTCCACGGTGAAGCGGCCGGTCTCGGAATTGTGTTTGATCACGCCACGTTGCCAGTGGTAATTGAACTGAAGCAGGTTCGCCTGGCCGTGGGCCTCGGTGGCGCCGAAGCGAACGGCGCGGAACAGGTCGGCGAGGTGGCCGATGAAGGCACGGCGCACGAACGGCTCGTCGTACTCGCCTCTCTGCTGGAGCACGCTGAGGGAGTGGAGCCCGGTCACGTCCGCCTTCGCCTCCTCGAGGGCCGCGTAGCGCTCCTTGAGCGCCTGGCTCACCGTGGTGCGCTCGCCGGAGGGGAGCGTGATGAACCCCGGGCCGAGGCCGTGGGCGAGCTCGTGCATGACGACGGCGGCGAACCAGGGCTCGAAGATGATTTGGCCGGCCATCTCTGCCGTGAGCACCTCGTTCGCGATGGGGACCAGGATCTTGTCGAACTTGGCGCGGGCCACGTTGCGGAGCATGACCTTCTTCGAGCCCTTGGCCGCGCGCACGCGCTCGTCGTTCGGCAGGTTGAACGCTACGGTCTGGACGCCGGCTCGCGAATCGCCCGCGGTGTAGGCCGCGTCCACGACGCGGATGGGGCTTTCGAAGGCGCGCCTCGTGCTCTTGTAGCGCTGCGCGATCGGGAGCGCGGCCTCGAGTTCGGGCAGGTGCGCTTTGAGCCTCTCGAGCTCGGCGCTGGCCTGCGGATCGTTCACGGTGATGAAGCTCTCGAAGGCTGCCTTGTAGCCCATGAGCCCGTCCTCGTAGACCTCGTAGGGTCCGATGGTCGGCTCGATGCGGCTGCCGGCAATGTCCATCCACGCCACATCGCTATCGAAGTAGTCGTTCGAGAGCAGAGCATCCGCACGGGCTTCGAGGTAGCGGGCCAGGGACTCGTTGCCGGCGGGGGCGCGGTTCTGGCCTGCGGCGCCCGTCGCTACGCCGAAGCTGGCGTGCTGCTGCCCCGCTCCCTCCGCGGCGATGTCGCCGCCGTGCACGAGCGACGCGGCCTGCCGCAGCAGCGCGGCGGCACGGGTGATGGGCTCGCGGTAGGCCTCGGAGTACGGCACGGCGATGAGGCGCTCGCCGTCGCGGCGGATCACCGTGAAGTAGCCCGTGAGCGCCTGCCGCTCGTCCGGGTGTGCCGTGATCCACGCCTCGAACTCGTCGCGCGTCAGGTCCGCGGGGTAGTAGCCGGCGCCCGGCGGCTTCGGCCCCACGTCCAGGAACGCCTCGTTTTCCTTGAGCCGGTCCCAGGGCCCGTACATGATGTCGAAGTAGGCGAGCGCGGCGTCGCGTCCGGCGCCGCGCTCGGATTCGAGGCGCGCGCGCCACTGAAGGTTCGACGGCGAGACCTGGAGGAGGAAGAGCGTGTCGATGATCATGGACGCTTCCACCAGGGCGCGGAGTGCCTTCCGCTCCGGGGCGGTGAGCAGCGTGTCGTCGAAGTCCAGGGTTATGGTCGCGAACTGCGCGACGCGCCGCTCGAGCTGCTCCGGCGTCAGGGCATCGGCGAGGAAGGGGATCGGCGTGACCGCGTCCTCGGGCCGCTCGCCGCAGGCACCGAGCGCAAGAACCAGAAGGGCTGCGGCGGTGGTTGCTTTTCGGGGTGTACGCATCTTCGAGAATCCTCGGGCCGTATTCACAGATCGGGGCGGCTTCGCCTTTCGTCACGACCTTGGAGGATGGTTCCCCGTGTCACGTGCGGCAAGCCGCGGTGCGCAGGAGGGGTCGGTTTCGCTCGCTGGGAGGCGCGAGCTCGGGCCCCGGCGGATTTGACACCCCGGCGAGGGCAGTTGAATCTTGCACGATGGGGCGGGCCGTGCGGTCCGTCCCGCAGCGCGCAGGAGGCGTCGGGTGCCAGACCTCCTCTCCGCCACTCTGATCGGGCGCTTCTACCCGGAGCGAAATCGAGAGTATCCGATTCGCGTGCCCGTGATGTCGATCGGGAGTGCGCCGGACGACACCGTCCGCATTCCCGACCCGAGGGTCTCGCCTTGCCAGGTGCGCATTGTCGGGGGGCAGGATGACTACCGGCTCGAGGTGGTCGGAACGTCTCTAACGACGATCAACGGGGTGTCTCTCCGCGCCGGTGACCAGCGGGCGCTCGCGCACGGCGACGTCATCGTGCTGTCGGGGCTGGCGTTCGAGTTCACGCTGGACGGCGCCGTTCGGGTGTTGAGCCGGGTGAGCGTCCTGGCGGGCGTCCACCGGGGGAAGTGCTTCCGCATCGAGCGACCCGAGGTCTTGATCGGGCGAGCCCCGGCCAATGACGTCCAGTTCCCGGACCTCTCGGTCTCGCGGCGCCACTGTCGCATCCGCCGGGAGGATTCGGTCTGGTGGATCGAGGACCTGCTGAGTACGAACGGCACGCTGGTCAACGGGGCGCCGATTCGTGCCCTAGAGCCGCTGCACGACGGGGACGAGGTGAGCGCGGGGTACTCGCGGTTCCGGTTCGAGGATGCCGGCGGTGCCGGCGCGACGGCCCTGCGGGAGTGACCACAGCCATGGAACTGATGCGACAGCGGGGTCCGGTCCGCATTCCCGCCCTCACGGCGGCCGCGGCACTCCTCGCCGTGGCGGCGCCCGACGCCGCGAGCCAGGTGGCGCAGAAGGCGACATACCTGGCCGCGGGCTCCTTCGAGCTGCCGTCGAAGGGCGGCGAGGGGAGCCCCGAGACGCCCTCCTCGATTGCCGCGGGCGCGGGCGGCACGATTCAGGTCGCCGACGAGCGGGGGCTGATCTTCGTTTACGAGGCGACGGGCGCGTTCATTCGATCCTACGGGCAGCCGCATCTGAAGAGGCCGATCGCGCTGGCACCGGATTCGGGCGGCGTCACCTATGTCCTCGATGCGGCCGCGAAGCAGGTCTTGGTGTTCGGTGCCGACGGCTCTCACCTGGGCGGGATCGGCGGGGCGGGACGGGGGGCCGGCCGGCTGGATGACCCGATCGACCTGGCCCTGAGTGCGAGCGGCTACGTCCACGTCCTGGACCGGGGACGGGGCGCGGTCCAGGTGTTCAGCCGGGACGGCGTCTTCGTTCGGGAGGTGCCGCTCGGCGTTGCGGTCCGGGAGCCCACGGCGGTGGCGCTCGGGCGCGACGACCGCATCCTCGTCAGTGACCGGCGGGCGACGGCTCAACTGCATGTCTTCCCAGCGTTCAACGAGGTCCCGTGGGCCGGTGGCGGGCCAGGCGCTGCGGAGCCGCTGTCGTTCCGGGGCGGGGCGTTCGAGGAACCCGCGGCGGTGGCGACGAACGAGCTCGGAACCGTCTTCGTGCTGGACCGGAAGAGCGGCCGCGTGTGGAGCCGCAACCGCCATGCGGAGCAGCCGGTTGGCAGCGATGACGTTCTGTACGGCGGCGCGGGCACCGGACGCGGCTCCTTCCGGGAGGCGGTGGATATCGCGCTGGCCGACGCGGACGAGCTGCTCATTCTGGACCAGCGGCTGCGGAAGGTGGAGCGCATCCAGCTCGCCACGGAAGCCGGACGAGCGCTCGCACCGGAGTCCGGATTCCCGGTCCGCGTCACGCGCGCCTCGGCCCGCGTTCCGGGGATTGTGCACAGCATTGGGTATCGACCGGATGGTGCGCCCGTGCTGCTCGTGAGCGACAGGGACGGGACCGTGAGGCTCGTCGGCGCCGCGCTCGAGCGGCGCGTCACGGTCTACGGCGACACGGTGCGCTGGCCCGTGCCGTCTCCCGAGACGTTCGAGCGGCGTTTCGCCGAGCGGCTCGGCGAGGTGGGTGGCGCGGCGATGAACGACACGATGGTGGTCATTACCGAGCCCCGGCGTAACCGCTTCGCGCTGTACCGTCTCGAGGACGGCGCGCCTCTGGGAACGTTCGGAGACAACTACGACGACAATCGCCGGCTGAAGAGCGTCCATGGCGTCCAACTGCTGAAGGATGGGCACATCGTGCTTTGCGACACCGGGAACGACCGGGTGGTGGTGTTCAGCGCCGACGTGGCGAGTCTCTTGGCGAGCTTCCCGTTCCCGAAGGCGTTCGGATTGGCGGTCTCACCCGCCGGCGGCCTGGTGGTCTGGAACGAAGATGGGAGCGCGGTCGCGTATCGGGCGCCGGACGGGAGTGCGTTCCAGCCGTTCCCGCCGGGGCTTCTGGCCGGAACCGCAGCGGACGCGGCGTTCGACCGGTATGGCAACTTCTTCGTGCTCCACCGCGGCAGCGGCCGCGTGACCGTCCTGGATGCGTGGCTGGAGGGCGTCCTGATCCAGATGGGCGCCGAGGGCGAGATCCGGCGGCCGGAGCGGGTCGCCGTGGACCCGGACGGGAACGTCTTCGTGAGCGACGGCGAAGGAGGGCCGGGCGTGGCCTTCCGCTGGGACACCCGGTTCCCATCCCTGGGCGGGCTCGCGGTCAGCCACGACGGCGATGTGGCTGTCCTGACGTGGGAGGCGCGTCCGCCGGAGTTCGTGCGTCTGTACGAGATCGAGGGAGCTCCGGATCGCGCGGGCGCCTACACCTGGCTGGGGGCCAGCGAGACGCCGAGGTTCGAGATCGATGCCGGCGCGGCGGGCGCGGTCATCCCCCGCTACGTGCGGGTCGCCCCTGTAATGATCACGGGAGTCATCGGCCCGGCGACGAGCCCGCTGCCGCTCCTGGAGTTCACGGCGGCCACCGCGTTCCGCCGCGGGGACCACGGAACCGCCCTGCGGGATGCCAGGGAGGCGCTGGCCCTGGCGGATCGCGGTGCCATGGACCTGAGCGGGGAGGCTCGCTCGAGCCTACAGTGGATCGCGTTCGGCAGCGCATACGAGGAGGAGGACTATCGGACGGCGGTGGAGTGGGCGGAGGCGCTGGGCGAGCAGGGCGTGCCGGCGGAGCGGCGCGCCGAGTACTGGCTGAAGCTCGTCCAGGCACGTTTCCGGCTGGGCGACTACGCGAACGCGCTGGAAGGGGCACAGCGGCTGCTCGAGCAGCTACCCGACTCCGAGATGGGCGCGGGCGCGCGCCCGCTCGCCGACACGCTGGTCTGGGTCGCGTTCTCGAGTGCGTACGAGCTGCGGGACTATCGGACCGTGGTGGCGTGGGGCGAGCGGCTGGCGGCGACGGCCGCCACGGAGCGGCGGGCGGAGGTCCATCGAAAGATCTTGGAGGCGCACCTGGAGCTGGCGGAGCCGGATCTGGCAGCGGGCAGGCTCGTGAGTCTCGGTGGAGAGGCTGCGCCGGCCGCGGTTCTGCAAGACAGCGCGGTCGTCCATCTGTCGTTCCGGATCTACGCTGCGCTGCAGGCGGCGGACACAGCGGGTGCGGGCCTGCGCTTCCTCGAGGAATACGCGGCGATCCTCCCGGGCACGCTCGGGGATCTACGCAGGATGTATGAGGATTCCATCGCGGTCTTCCGGACGCGAGCCGAGCTCGCGTTGGCGCTCGACCACTGGCGGAACGCGAACTATGCAGAGGTCGTCCGCTTCGCGCAGCGCCGGCTCCGGCAGCCGGACTTACCCCTCGAGCAGGCGATCTTGTGTCGGCAGTTGTTGGCGGCCGCGTTCTACACGTTCGGGCGCCAGAACGACGCGGCGGAGGCATTACGGGCGGTTTACAGCCTCGCGCCTGACTTCGATCTCGAGAGCGGGGCCGAGCGCGTGGAGCGGCTCTACGGCGTGACGCTCTATACTCCCGAGATGCTGGAGTTCTTCCTGGGGCTACGGCCCGGTCCCTAAGCGGGACGACGGGCCGGCCGCACCGTCGGCGGGGGAGGAGGTCGCGATTCACAAGCCGGACGTTTTCCTGGGCCGCCAGGTCGGCGTCTATCGCATCGAGCAGTTCCTCGGGGAGGGCGGCTTCGCCTTCGTGTACCGGGCGCGCGACCAGAGCCTCGAGATCGACGTGGCGCTCAAGGTCTTGAAGCCGGCGTTCGCTCACGATCCGATCTTCGAGGAGAACTTCCGGCGCGAGGCTCACCGCGCGGCCAAGTTTCGCCATCCCAGCGTGATCGCCATCCACTATGCGGGCAAGGAGGGCGAGGTCGTCTTCTTTTCCATGGACTATCTGGAGAAGGGGTTGAAGGACCTGATCGCCGAGGGTCCGGTGGAAGAGCGGAAGATCGTCAGGGTCGGGATGGACGTGTCGTCGGCGTTGCAGTTCGCGCACACGTTCGAGGGCGGGATCGTCCACCGGGACCTGAAGCCGGACAACATTCGCTTCGACCGCCACGGGAACGCGGTAGTGACGGACTTCGGGATCGCCCAGGTGGCGACCAACTACACGGCGGCCACCGGGACCACCGTCTCCGTGGGCACACCCCGGTACATGTCACCCGAGCAGGCGCGGGGCCGGAAAGTGGACCAGCGGTCGGATATCTACTCCCTGGGTGTGACCCTGTACGAGATGGCCACGGGCCAGGCCCCGTTCACGGGCGCGGACTGGTTCGAACTGGGGAGGAAGCACATCGAGGAGCCCCCGGTCCCGCCGCGGGAGCGGGGTGCCACGATCAGCCCGGGGCTCGAGCAGGTCATCCTCACTTGCATAGAGAAAGAGCCGGACGACCGGTTCCGGGACGCGGAGGAGGTGCACTCGGAGCTGAAGGCGCTGGCCGCCGGCGGCGAAACCGCCACGGTGGTGACCCCGCGGACTCTGCGGCCGAGGGTGCGGATCACTAGCGAGACGCCCCAGAAGCCGGCGGCTCCCGCCGAGAAAGCGGCGGGCCCGGGAATCGCGGTTGCGGCCGCGTGGCTGCGGTGGCCAGTGGTCTACACCGGGGCCGCCGCGCTGCTCGTCCTGGCGGCGCTCGGGGCGTACAGCGCGAATGTGGCGGGTGTACAGGCGTGGGCGGAGCAGAAGGCGCCTTTGCTGGCGCGCGTTCCGCTCATCCGTTCCGGGCGCGTGTACGTGCGGCCGCCGAGCTACGTCACCGTGGAGGGCGGCGCGGACGTGACCAGCACATTTACGCTCACGTTCAGCGGGCCGATCGACCCGCGGACCGCCACCAGCGCGAACGTGCAGCTCGTCGGCCCGGATTCTGCCCCCGTTCCCGCGCAGGTGCGGGTGGTGCAGGACCTGGGAGCCGTCGAGATCGATCCGGACGGCGCCCTGGAGTTCGGCGCCCAGTACGCTGTGGTCGTGGGAGCCGGGCTCCTGGGCGCAAGCGGAGCAGCGGTCATGGAACGTGCCGGCGCCCGCGCCCCCGGCGCGCGCTTCACCTTCACCACGAGCCCGCCGCCCGCCGATCACGAGTCGCCACGCCTCGCCGAGAGCGTGCCGGCGCGAGGGGCGCAGAACGTGCCTCCCGCCGGCCCGATCACGCTCACATTCGACGAGGCGGTGGACCCGGCGACCGTGGACACGGTCAGCGTGCGCCTGTACGACGGACGCCGAAGAGCGATCCCGGTCCAGATCTTCTGCTGCGCGAACTCGCAGCGCACGGCGCGGATCGAGCCCGCGGCGGCACTCCGGGAGCGCACGGCATATATGCTCCTGCTGAGCCGTTGGGCACCGATCAAAGACCGGGCCGGGAACCCGCTGCAGCCGGACAGCGTGGTTTTCCGAACCGGCACCGTGGCAGCGGCGTCTGCGACGAACGCCCCGCCGAGTGCGGGCGGCGTGGGCGCACCGGCCGGCGCGGTGGGCGCCGCGGTGGGCGGAGCCGGCACTCGGCCGGAAGCGACGGGCCCCGCGTTCTTCAACATCCACGTGGAGCCCGCGGCATTCGGCCCGTACGTCGTGGTGACGGTGAATGGCGAGGCGGTGGGCGAGCCGCCGGTGAGCGGATACGCGGTGGACGGGGGCAAGACGCACCCCGTCGAGGTATTCGGAGTGCCCGAGTTCTCCGCCTTCCGGATTTCTGTCTACCGCGAAGAACACCGAGCCGTGGCCGGGGAGAGCAGCGACATCGTCGCCCGGATCCAGCCGTTCGGCTCCATCAGCGTCAACTCAAACCCGGCGGGCATCGTGTACGTGGACGGGAAGGAGGTCAGGCGCACACCGCTGGGCGGCTTCCCCGTCCGGTCCGGGCGGCATCGCGTCGAGGTCCGGCCGGTCGGCGCAGATGCGGAGCGCTACGACCCCTACGCGGTCGAGGTCCGCGTCGAACCGCTGGAATGGAAGACGCTGGGGACGGTGACACTGCCTGGAAAGTAGCCGCTCACGCGCGACCCGCCGCCCGGGAAAGCCGCCACGGCGCAAGTACGCTCCGTTGCTGAACGAGGCCGCCAGACCGGCGAATCGTCCCGGGAGAGTTCTTCTGTCACGGAATGCACCCCCGGTTGGGGTTCACCCGTGGGAACGTCTTGCCGCCGTCACCGGACCGGTACAGCCTGCCGGCCTTCCCGTGCTGTGCGGCAACGCAGATCCGCCGGCGGCTTCGGCGCCGTGACCTTCCGATCGCTACCTCTTCAGATTCGCGTTCGTGAACGTCTCCGACTCCGCGATCGGGAAGCCGAGGCTGCGGTCCTTGTCGAGGAAGGCCGCTGCCGGATCGGACTCCAGGGGATGGAGGGCACCGGATGTGCCGTTCTGGATCCAGCGGCGGAGGTCTCCGAGTCGGCGGGCCTCGAGCCAGAGTTCGATGCCACGTTCCCGCTTTAGATACGTCCAGGCATCCGTGAGGCTATTCGCCTTCCATGGCGGCACGCCCACGGAAGCCCGGACGGCATTGATGATGGCCATCGCCGCCTGCCAGTCCTGGGTGAGCGCGAGGGCGGCCTCGGCCCTGATGAGCTCCGTCTCACGCCAGTTGGACAGCTTCACCGGCGATTCCACGGACGTGTACTTGGTCTGGGGGTTCCATGGGATGTAGCCGCAGCAGACGACTGCAATGTTCCCGCGACGGCCCGACACACGGTAGGGCGTGCGGGGATCCTTCGTAGCGTCGTAGTACTCGGCGTACCAGGTGTTCCACTGCGTGTGCGCCTGGTAAATCCCAATTTCGGCGGCGCATTCGAAGACCCGATTTCGAGACTCGGACACGCCCAACTCGTAAAACGGAAGCAGGTAGGCGAAGGCCTTCGGGACAAGAGCCGCATCGTCGGCAGCGCCTTTCCAGTCTCTGAGCCAGACCCGCGCCGAAGCGCGTCCAGCCATGGCCGCGTGCTCGATGGCTGCCACCTTCGCGGCGCGCGCGATCTCCAGCGCCTTCGTGAAGTGGCTCTCTGCCCGCTTCCAGTACTCGATGTTCGGCTGCGCCGGCCCGCCGTCGAAGACAGCCTCGAGCATGTTGTCTCCCAGCAGACGGTTCGCATAGCCCGCCCAGAGGTGGCCCTGTGCCAGCTCTTTCGACGAGGCGGCCGCGTTACCGAGGACCTGCGTCATCCGGCGGACGCCGTCCTCCCCCACCCACCGGGCCCGCTGCGCCCTATCCCAGTAATCGTTGGACTCGTTTGGCAGTAAGTGGCCGAACTGCGCGTTGGCGGTGATGCCACAGGACCCGGTCGTGCCCGCCGGGAAGAGCTCCCGCGCGACCGCACCGCCCCTGTAACTGATCTCGCTCAAGGCCGAGGTCAGATCCCTTTGCATCCCCTTGTTGATGGCCGGGAATGAGGCCGGGTCGTTCAACACTGCGTCCTGGATCGGCCCCGGGTTGGACACCTCGAAATCGCAGGCGACGGTGCCCAGGAGGGCGAGGCTCAACGCACTGCCCCGAAGGACGATACAGGCCATGCCGACTCCAACCTTCCTCATATTCATCGGAGTCTTCTCTGCGCCGTGTCTCATAGTCGCATTCCTCCTTCGTTCTCGCCTTCCCGCCCGAACTCAGAAGGTCACCCGAATCGACATGAGGTATGTCGCTGGCGCTGGGATGTGCTCACTGAGGTAGCGGACCTTGGCTTGACTCCCCTCCTGACCACTCATCTCGGGCTCGAAGGCACGGAAGTCGGAGTTGAGCCACCTCCAGAAGTTCTGGGCGGACAGGGTCAGTGCCGCGCTGGACGCGCCGGGGATCCAGTCCTGGGGGAGAGGGGCGCGGAGGGTGAGCTCGCGGATCTTCATGAAATCGATAGGATAGATGTTGTAATCGCCGCTCGAGAGCCTCGGGTTGCAGCGGGCCCGCTCCATGGCCGTGAGCATGCTCTCGTTCTTCGCGTCGTAAAACTTCGCTCCCTGCTTCTTGTAGACTGACCAGCAGGTCGGCCAGTTCACGTTCCGCCTGATTGCTTGGTTCGATGCCTCTTCATTCATGTAGCCGCCGCCCTGGTATTCGGCCCGGGCGCTGAGGGAGATTCCCCACGGGAGCGAGAAGCTGGTGGACGCGTTGATGATGGTGGTCGGCAAGTTCGGGCCATGGATACAGTCGGGACCTTTGGCCAGGACCGGGGCGGCGAGCTCATCAGGGTTCAAAACGCAGCGGGACCGGATCACCGGTACCGGCTGCCCCTCCATGATCCAGCCAAATCTACCCAGGGACAAGGGGGGGGCGCCAGCGAGACTGAGGACCCTGCTATGGTTCGTGGAGACGCTCCCGCCGATTGACCATCCGAAATTGCTCCTCCGGAGCGCATCGATCTTGGCCGTCAGCTCGATCCCCTTGTTCTCCAGCTCACCCACATTCCCGAGCTGGGGATTCTGGAACCCCATGCTCGGGGGAGGAGTGACCGGGAAGAGGGCGTCCGTCACTTTCTGGTGGTAGTAGCTGAGGTCCAGGCTCAGGCGATCGTCCAGGAACGAGGCATCGAAGCCAAACTCCCTCTCCGTAGTCCGCTCGGGGGCCAGGTCCGGGTTACCGGATTGGTTCGGGCGCAAGGCCGAGCCTCCCCAACTCAAGGCCTCCCACGTCTTCACCGCGTCGAAAGCGCCGGGGGCGCGGCCCGCCTGTCCCCAGGCGGCCCGGAGCTTTACCCGCCCAAGCGACTCCGGCCAGAATTCTTCGTCCGAGATCACATAGGACAGGCTGAGCTTCGGATAACGCTGGAGACCCAGGTTCTCACCGAATGCGCTGTTCCCGTCCACACGGATGCCAGCGGTCAAGAAGTAGCGATTGTTCAGATCGAAGACGTTCTGGACAAAGAACCCGGCGTTGACGACCCGCTGGCGCCCCTCCATCCCTAACGTGACAGCACCATTGGAGATGACGTGGTTACCCGGCCCCGGCCAGTTGATCGCTTCGCCTGCCGTGAACAATTCCTCGGTGGCGATACTCTGTCCCCCGATGGAGAAACTGTTCCGGAGATTGTCCGTGAGGTTGAAGGCCGCGGTGGCCACATAGTCCACGGTCATGCTCGCTGATTCCCAGCGCTTGTCAATGGCAGCCCCACCAACCCAGCTGATCTGGCCGAACGCCCTGTAGTTCCTGCCATTGAAATCGGCAAGGTCGTAACCCAACGTGAGCCGTTGGGTGAGGAAGCCGAAGGAATGGGTTGCTGTCAGGCCAGTGACGAAGTGGTTGATCCACTGCGTCAACTCCCAGCCATGGATGAACTGATCGATATCCTCCTTCTTCGCAGAGGCAACGTAGTTGCGGTCCCGGCGGTAGACGTTCAGGGTGAGACCGAGGTTGTTCCCAGTCGGGGTCTGGTCGATCCGCGAGGACGAGTACGAAGTGCTCCACTGAAGCTGCAGCCCCGGCAACGGGGTGGCGGTCAAATTGCCCCGGACCGAGAACGTTTCCTCGTCGTCCAGGGGCAAAACGCCTTGGATGTCCCTGTACGATCCGGAAAGAAAGTACTGGATGTCCTGTGTGCCCCCCGCCAACGAAAGGTTGCTCTGCAGACGGTTGGCATTCCGGAGCCAGGGATCCATGAACATGCGAGAAGCGTCCTCGCCATTAGGCCCAGGCTCCCTGGGGCCGAAGGCATGGAGGTGGTCGAATCCCTCGTCGATCTGGAGTGTCCACACGGGCTTGGTGGCCTGGCGCCCTCGCTTCGTGAAGATCTGGATCACACCTGCCGCTGCCTCAGTGCCGTAGAGCGTTGTTGCGGCCGCGCCGCGAATCACTTCGAGGCGCTCAATGTCGTTGGGGTTGATGTCGTTGAGCGGGCTCGAGTGGTAATTCGAACCTCGATTGGTCGACCCGGTGGTGGGGTTGTTGTTGGGGTAAGGGTCCGAACGGATTCGGACACCATCCACATAGACCAACGGTTGATTGCTCATGGCCACCGAGTTGTTGCCCCGGAGGCGGATCTGAGAGCCAGCCGCAATGGAGCCGCCGGTCGACAGGATCGTAGCTCCGGCAACCTGGCCTTGAAGGAGGTTTTCGATGCTCAACGGTGGCTTTTCCAACTGGGCGACGCTGAGCTGAGCGATGCTGTTGCCGATTTCCCGGCGCCGGGCTGCACCGGCAGTGCCCGTCACAACGATCTCGTCGAAGCCGAGCACGTCCGTTTGCAGTTCAAAGGTGAGCTGCACCGGCTCCCCCGCCCGGACAGTCGCCTGCCGCTCAGCGGTCTGGTAGCCGATGCGTTCGGCCCGGACGTCATACGTCCCGGCCGGAACGTTGAGCATGATGAAGCGGCCGTTATCGCCCGTCAGGGTACCGAGCCCGCTCCCGGGGATGAAGACCTGCACTGAGCCCAGCGGCTGCCGCGTACCAGAGACGACAACCTGGCCCAAGATTGTGCCGGTGGCCGGGGCCTGGGCCCGCGCCGGCGCGGCCGGAGCGAGTAGGGGAACCAGGGCGAGAAGGATTACCGCCCGCGAGGAGAGGGACCGCCCTTCGACCATGGCCCTGGGGGGCGGAGTAAGCTCTCCGGACAGACAGGAATTCGTGAGATTCGTGTGCACGGGGACTCCTCCTTCCTCTCGTCCGTCTTGAAAAGAACTTAGCGCCCTTCGCGTGCGAACTTTCGCGGTTGCCCGCCACCCCTCTGGGCGTGCCCGCCCACCCCTTAGCACCCCGCCGTAGAAGTGCCGTTTTTCACGCGGCCACGGGCAGCGCTGTGTTGGCAGCGCTGTGTTGCATGGCGGAACACCATTCTCGGGCGCCAGCAGCCGCCGGCATTGGCGAATCTAGGTCATCAGCGCCCATGGAAGGCGCAGGAGCGCGAAAACTGTCACTTCCCGCCAGCTTGATCCACCGATTCTCACAACCTTGATCCACTCCCCCTGGACTTCCTGGTTCTACAGCTTTTTTCGGTGGATCAAGCTCGTGAGAAACTCACCCCTTTGGCTGGATCAAGCTAGCAAGAACCCTGGATCATGCTCGTGAGAAATGACAAAAACGGAGGCGGAAGAGGACCAACGGATCCCCTGCGCCTGGCCGGGGCTTCCTAGCGGTAAGAGAGGGAGGGATGGAGCGGATCGCTCGCGCATGTGGGCCTGGAGGGGTCGGCTACCGGATCGTCCGTACACAGACCGATCGTGCTGCTATCATGATTAACCTTCTATGTTTCGTATATGTTATATATATAGGTCTTCAAAAGAGTTGTCAAGGGTCGTGCATGCGGTACATGCGGTGCATGCGGTATCGCGGGAGGAGCGGCAAGCGGCGCGGGAGCAACTCTGGGGTCGTACCCCTCCGACCCCCCGAGGGACGCGATTGATCACGAGCGCCCCTGAAGGGACACGGCGGATTCGCCGGTTCCCTCCGTAGCTTCCGAGGTGCGCCAGCCTGCTACTCAGGAGCGCGGGTCGGGTCCTACCTCCGGCAGTCGTAGCGAATCAGGCTTGACCTGTTGCTCGCGACTTTCTGGCCGAGGCTGATCACGCCCTGGCCGTGCACGTGAATCTCTTCCCGGTGGACGAAGACTTCGGACTCGTCGTCGAGCCGCAGGAACGTGCCGTTCGTGCTGTGGTCGATGAGGAAGAACTTGTCCGTCCGGCGCTCGATGGTCGCGTGGTTGCGGGAGACGACCGCCTCGTCCACCACCAGGTCGTTGTGCTCGCCGCGGCCGAGGGAGAACGAGCCGCGATCGTCTTCGACGCGGATCTCGCGGTCGCAGAATGTGAGCGTCAGTCTTGCGAAGCGCAGCCTCTCGAGTGGCAAGTGGGTGCCCGGCGTCACGGTGAGGCGCGAGATGTCCGTCTGCCAGATGACGTCGCAGATCTCGACCATCTCCTGCTTCCCTCGCACCGTCACCTGCCCGAGGCTCCGGGCCAGGACGCCCTCCGACCCCAGGATTCTTTCCACCGTATCCTTCGTGGTGATGATCTGACCGCCCTTCGCCAGCCCGGCCATACGCGCCGCCACGTTGACCGCGTCGCCGAAGACGTCGCCGTGCTCCGACAGCACGCTTCCGAACTGGAGGCCGATCCGGATGCTTACGTTGGGGTAAGTGTCCGCCGCGGGCTGGCTCACCAGCGTCTGCATCGTGCAAGCGGACTGCACCGCTCTCTCGGCCGTGGGGAACGTGCACATGATCTCGTCGCCGATGGTCTTGACGATTGTGCCGCCGTGCTCGGTGGCGGCGCCGGCGAGGGTCGATAGCGTCGCAGCGATCACTTCGCGGGCGCGGGCGTCCCCCAAGGTCTCGAAGAGCTGCGTGCTCTTGCAGACGTCGGCGAAGAGGATGGCCAGATCCATCTGCTCGCGTGCCATAGCTCGTGCCGCGGCCTGGGTAGAGATGGGGTCAAGCAGGTCGCCGAGAACTGCAGCGCGTGACGCACTACATTCCTTCAGGGCCCTGCTTCGTGCCACACGAACGGCAGCCGCCGCGGAGAAGACGTCGCACGACGCCGCCCGGCGGTCGCTCGGCAAGATAGGACGCGCGCGCCTCGCCCGGCAATCGGCTTGTCAAGGGAGAGGCTGACGGATAAAGTGACTGGGGCGTATGAGAAGACCGGGCCGTCCTCGTTCCGTGGGCCAGTACGAGTCCCTGGGCCTGACGCCCTTCCTGGGAGCTGCCCTGGCGTCCGCCGGCCGGTTCCCACGCCGTGCGATCCCCTGGGCGGTCAAGATGGCCTCGGATCAGGTGCGCTTCACGCTGGTGGAGGGCGTGCCGCTCGTGGCGTTGCTGGCCTTCGCCACGGGTGCAGCGGTGGCCCTGGAGGTGATCCGGCTAGCCGGATGGCTCGGCGTGGGCGACACTCTTGGGCTCGTTCTTTCCCTCATCATCGTCCGGCACTTCGGACCGCTACTCACTGCGATCCTGGTACTGGGGCGTTCCGGCACGGCGGTCGTCACGGAGATGGCGACGGTCCGCCTTACCGGTGAGGTCTCGGGTTTGGAGGCGCTGGGGATCAGCCCGCTCCATTACTACGTCTATCCGCGCCTGGCGGGTGGAGCGCTCTCCATGGCTGCGCTGATGGTGGTGTTCGATTTCGCGGGGCTCGCCGGTGCCTGGTCCGTGGCCTCGATCCAGGAAGGGATGACCCCCGCCTCGTTTCTCGAGAGTCTTCTCACTAACGTGAGCCCGGTCGACGTGGCGGTGACGCTCTTCAAGGGTGTCCTCTACGGGCTTGGCATGGTTGTGCTGTGCGTCCATGCCGGGCTCGCGTACGGGACGGGCGCGACGCAGATCCCGATCGCGGCGCGGCGGGGCGTGATCCGATCGCTGCTCTTCATGTTCACGTGCTCGGTGGCATTCGCCCTGCTTCCGGGAGTCTGACACGTGGCGTCCAAGGAAGTCCTCCTCCGCCTGCGCGATGTCCGCCTGCCGACTGCGGACCCGGATGCCCTGACGCCGCCGCTGTCCCTCGACCTCGAGGCGGGTCAGGTGGTAGCCGTGTGTGCGCCGGTAGGGGCGGGCGCGGTGCTCATCCGCGCGTGCCTGGGGCTGACCAGGCTTACGGCCGGCGAGCTGGAGATTCTTGGGGTGAAGCCCTGGGGGCTGCCGCAGGCCGAGCTGGACCGGGTGCGGGAGCAGGTCGGGACGGTGCTTCACCCTCACGGGCTCGTGAGCAACGTCACGATTCGGGGGAACGTGCTTCTGCCCTTGCTCTACGGGCACGGTGCAGCCAATCCCGATGCACAGGATCGGGTGGCCGATCTCCTGGCCGCGCTGGGGCTGACGGCGCTGGCGGGCCGACGGCCGGACGCGGCGGGCCCGGGGACGTGTGAGCGGGTGGCGGTGGCGCGGGCGCTGGCGAGGAGACCCCGGCTCCTGCTCCTGGAGAACCTGGACGCCTCCCTTACGCCGCAGGAGATTGGTGGGATCATGATTTTGTGCCGAGGCGAGGTCGGGACGGTCCTGCTCACGGCGACGGATTCGGGGGCGGCAGCCTGCGGGCTGTGCGACAGGGTATTGGATCTTTCCGCGGGCTGAAGTCATGTACTGGCAGCGCTCGGACCTGTACGTCGGCCTCGTGCTCCTGGTGGTGGCGGGACTCGTGGCGGTTGCGATCCTGACCACAGTCCCTCGCTTCCGGGCCCGGGGCCAGGCGCTCAGCTTCCGGGTCGAGCGCCTGTACCGGTTGGAGGAAGGCGCCCCCGTCCTGCTGGACGGCTACCCCGTGGGACGCGTGCGCTCCATCTCCCCGGTGGCGGGGTCCGGAGACCTGGAGTTCCGGGTCACGATCGCGGTGCGGCGGCGGCTGCCATCGGGTCTCCGCCTGGAGCTCCGGCAAGGAACCTCGGCGGAGATATCCTCGGAGACACTGTTCAGCGCGCCCGTGGTCATGCTGCGTCCGTCCATCAATCCGGGCGCTGCGGTCCTCGCGGAAGGTGCGACGATCCCGGCGCGGGTCGGCGCCGTTGCCGCGGAAGCCCTGGGGAGAAGAGTGCCCGAGCTCATCGACCGGCTCGACACGACGCTTGCTCGCCTGCCGGGGATCATGAGCCAGGTGGCAGAGACGTTCGCAAGCACGCGCACCGTCTCCGATACCGCCCGGGCCCTGCTGGCGGAGCTGCACGGCACGACGGCGGCCCTGGCGCGTGACGCCGAGCGGGTCCTGGGCGAGGCCGAGCGCAGCGTGCGTTCGCTGGGCGAGCTCGGTACCAGCGCCAATCGGGGGGTCGACACCCTGGTCCAACAGGCCCTGGTGGCGGTGGACAGCATGAGCCTCGCCATAGCGGGGCTATCGCGGCTGGTGCAGGAACTCCGCGCCATGCGCGCCGACGCGGAGCCGAGCGTGGTCCAGATCCTGGCGGATCTGGAAGAGGTGACCATGATCCTGAACAACCTCGTGCGCTCCATCTCGGAGCGCCCGCTCAGGGTGCTCACCGGGGTAAGAGTGCCCAGGGAGCTGGTGGACACGCCGTCCGTGCCGGACTCGTCGCTGTGAACGGCAGAGCGGGTTATTGACCACTGCGAAAGGAATGCAGCATAGGCTCCGTAGCACCGCGCCAGAACACGGCCTGCTGCAAGGGGGTTCGCGAGGCTACCAGCGCCGAATGATGCGTTGATAACGCATCGATCCAATACAGCGCGTTGGCGGGGCTGAGGGGCGGCGAAGTTACCCTTTCACCGTCGCGCCCGTGGACAGCGCGTCGCGTACGATGCGCTCCTGTTCGCGCGCGTGATCGTAGGCGCGGCCCTCGGCCGGGCTCGCGCGGTCGGACCTCGCCACGTAGCGAAGCGTCACGTGGTCGGGCGCGGCGCAACGAAGGCGGGGTTCAATGTACGCGAGAGCGCCCATGTTGCGGGGTTCCTCCTGCGTCCAGACGATCTCTTCGAGCGCCGGGTATCTCTCCAGGATCTGCCCGATGCCTTCGCCGGGAAACGGGTAGAGCTCCTCGATCCGCGCGATGGCGACGCGGTCAGCGTACCGGCCGTCCTCGCTGCCTCTTAGATCGTAGTAGATCTTGCCCGTGCAGAGGATGAGCCGTGTGACGTGCTCGCGGCGGCTTGCCGCGGCGGCATCGTCGAGGGTGCGTTGGAAGCGGCCGCGGGCCAGCTCCTGGGCGCGGGACGTGGCCAGGGGGTGGCGGAGCAGGCTCTTGGGCGTGAACACGACCAGCGGACGCGCCTCGGGGGCCAGCGCCTGGCGGCGCAGCAGGTGGAAGTACTGGGCCGGGGTGGTCGGATACGCCACCCTCAGGTTTCCTTCTGCGGAGAGCTGGAGGAAGCGCTCGATGCGGGCGCTGGAATGCTCGGGACCCTGACCCTCGTAGCCGTGGGGCAGGAGCAGGGTGAGCCGCGAGGTCTGGCCCCACTTCTCGCGGCCGGCGGCGATGAACTGATCCACGATGACCTGCGCGGCGTTCATGAAGTCGCCGAACTGGGCCTCCCACAGCACGAAGGTCGAGCCCGCGCCCACGCTGTAGCCATACTCGAAGCCCAGGATCCCCGCCTCCGACAGCGGGCTGTTCACGATTTCGGCAGCGGCCGCAGAGTCGAGGAGCGGTCGCCGGGCGCCGCTCTTCACATCGTGGAGCACCAGGTGCCGCTGGCTGAACGTGCCGCGCTCGGTGTCCTGCCCGCTCATGCGGATGGGGACGCCCTCGTCGAGGAGCGAAGCGAAGGCCAGCATCTCGGCGTGGGCCCAATCGAGTGCGGCCTCCTCGGTGAAGCCCGAGCGCCGCCGCTCGAACTGCTTCGCCAGCTTGGGATGAACGTTGAAGCCTTCGGGGAAGCTGAGGGCCGCGGTGTTCAGGGCGGCCAGGCGCTCGAACGGCACTGCCGTCTCGACGTCGGGGCTGCGAGGCTCGGGCGGCGCTGTTTCCGTTGAGTGGCCGCTCCCGAGGCCGGCGCCCTCGTGCTTCAGGGCTTCCTGCACTCCGCGCAGCCGCAGGGCCACGGCGTCCTGAAGCTCCTCGACACGCTCCCGCGTCACGATCCCGTCGTCCACGAGGGCTCTTGCCCACAGGTCGCGGACGGTGGGGTGTTTCTCGATGAGCGAATAGAGCACGGGCTGGGTGTAGAACGGCTCGTCGCCCTCGTTGTGGCCGTGGCGGCGATAGCCGATGAGGTCGATGACGACGTCATCGCGGAAGCGACTCCTGTACGCCATGGCGAGGCGCACGCTGGCGAGGCACGCCTCCGGGTCATCGGCGTTCACATGGATGACCGGGATGTCGTAGCCCTTTGCCAGGTCGCTGGCGTAGCGGGTGGAGCGACCCTGCTCCGGCGGCGTCGTGAAGCCGATCTGGTTGTTCGCGATGATATGCAGCGTGCCACCCGTGGCGTAGGCCGCGAGGCGCGCCAGATTGAGCGTTTCGGCGACGATCCCCTCCGCAGCGAACGCGGCGTCGCCATGGATGAGGACGGGGAGCGCGGCGGCGGGATCCGTGCCTTGCCCGCCGGCAGCCAGTGTCTGGCGCGCGCGGGCGAGCCCCTCGACCACGGGGTTCACGAACTCGAGGTGGCTCGGGTTCGGCACGAGCGTGACTCTCACGAGCGCGCCCTGGCGCGTCGCAGGCGTCCCGACGGCGCCGTGATGGTACTTCACGTCCCCTGTGCTCAGGTCGAGCGTTAGCGTTTCCGTGGGGTGATAGGCGCCGCCCTCGAACTCGCGCAGGATCCGCTCGTACGGCAGCCCGAGGATATGCGCGAGCACATTGAGGCGCCCACGGTGCGCCATCCCGATGATCACTTCCTGTCCGCCCGCCTCGGCCGCCAGCTCGACTGCGAGGTCGAGCATCGGGATCAGCATGTCGGTACCCTCGATGGAGAACCGCTTCTGGCCCAGGTAGGCGCGGTGCAGGAAGCGCTCGAGGCCTTCCACGTCCGAGAGGCGTTCCAGGAGCGATACCTCGCGTTCGGGACCCAGCTCGCTGCGATGGCGTCCGGTCTCCACCGTCTCCCACAGCCATTCGACCTTCTCGGGGTCCTCGAGATGTTCGAACTCGTAGCCGATGGTGCCGCAATAGGTGCGGCGCAGGCGCTCGAGGGCGGCGGCCAGCGACTCGTCGTCGCGGCCGATCCCCACGACGGACGCGGAGACCTGCGTCAGCTCCTCGTGGGTCAGCGCGAAGAAGGACGGGTCGAGCTGCGGGTGACCCGGAGGCTCGCTCCCCAGGGGGTCGAGCCGAGCGAGCTGATGACCGAACTCGCGGAATGCCTGAATGAGCTGGGTCCCCCGGGCGACCGCGGAAAGCAAGCGAGGGGACGCCGTTTCGGCCGCGACGCCCGCGCGACGGCGATCGAGCTCAGCGGGCACGACGAGCCCGGCGGCCTCCAGGTTGTCCAGCAGGAAGATGCGCCGCCACTCCTCGGGCACCGAGCCGGGATCGCGTGCGAAGCGATCGAGCATTTCCTGGGCGTAGCCCGCGTTGTACGAGTCGAACAGCTCTCGCTGTATACGAAGGTTCTGCATCGTCTCACCCTGTCGGCCAGTGCTTCAGCGACCTGCTGAATACTAGTAGTTTTGCCCTGGCACGCGAGGCCGCGCGAGCGGGCGAGCGGGCGAGTTCTCAGCGCGTTGCGGGAGCGTGCGGGTCGGGGCGGGCGCGGAGCCCGGGTGCCGGCGTGGAGGCTTCCGGGAGCCAGAGCAGGAAAACGGTTGCCGCGAGGGCGATGGCCGCGCCGACGCAGAACGCGGCGGGCGCGCCGAACCGCTCCCAGAGGAAGCCGAACCCCAGGCTGGCGGGGAACGCGGCGACGCCCACGGCCAGGTGATAGCCGCCCATCACGCGGCCGAGCTCGGCGGGCCGGGCGAAGGACGCGATGAGGGCGCGCTCGGGGCCCTCCGAGAGGCCGAAGTGAAGCCCGTACAGCAGGAAGAGAGCCCAGGCGTGCCAGGGCTCGCTGGCCAGGGCGAAGCCCAGGTAGACGAGGGCGTAGACCGTCCAGCCCGCGGCGATGACGCGCCGCGGCCCAAGGCGGTCGGCCGCGTCGCCACCGGGGAGCGACCAAGCCACCTTGCTCAGGTGGAAGGCCGCCCACAGGAGGGGGAGCAGCGCCGCGCTCACCCCGAGCCGCTGCGCGCGCAGGAGCAGGAACGCGTCCGTGGAGTTTCCCAGAGTGAACAGGAAGAACACGAAGAGCAATCGTCCGGTGCCCCGGGACAGCGTGTCGGGCCCGGCCGCAGCGGGGTCTGCCGGCGAGGCGGACGCGGGCATGTCGGGCGGTACGGGCCGCGTGGGATCGGGCGCGCTGCGCGCGCGAGCGTGCGGATCGGGTGCCGCCGCCGGTGACCCGCCCGGCGGATGCGCGGCGACCGGAACCTCGCGGACGGTGCGCCAGAGTAGAAGGAGGGTGCCGGCCGCGGGCAGCGCCGCGAGTCCGAACACGACGCGGAGGTCCGAGGTCAGAGCGAGCAGGAGCAGCGTGGCGAGGAGCGGTCCCAGAAGCGCGCCGGTGTGGTCGAGAGCCCGCTGGGTGGCGAAGGCGAGGCCTCGGGCGGAAGGCGGGACCGAATGGGCGAGGAGCGCGTCGCGTGGCGCCGAGCGCACGCCCTTGCCGACGCGATCCGCCGCCCGGATGAGCAGAACGTGCCACGGCGCGGCCGCCAGCGCGATGAGGGGCCGGGCCACAGAGGCGACGCCGTAGCCCAGGAGCACGAGGGGCTTGCGGCGCCGGAGCCGATCGGACCAGGCGCCGAAGCCCAGCTTCACCAGGCTGTTCAGAGACTCCGCCAAGCCCTCGATCAGGCCGAGGACGGGCACCGCCGCGCCCAGCGTCCCCGTGAGGAACGCGGGGAGCAGCGGGTAGATCATCTCGCTGGCCGTGTCGTTGAGAAGCGAGGCACCGCCGAGCCCGAACACGTTCCGCGGCTGCCGCCGAACGCGGCGCCACAGAGATGCCTGCGCGTGCGGGTACCCGTTGCGTGTCACGCCGATCTCTCCCCTGCGGCGAAGCGCACTACGATCCGGACAAGCTACGGTACGATGAACCGGCCCGCGCGCCCAGGGGTCGAGAAGGGCGGCCGAACCGTCTACATTGTGCCCAGTGTGCCGCGACGATCGGGACGGACGCTGCCGCTCGGGGCTGAGCGCAGCGGCCGGTGCGCCACCCCGTAGGCGCGCTGGGGGGTGGAGGCGCTCTCCGCCTTTCGCGGGAACCTCGAGCATGGGGCCGTGGTTTGAGGGCATAGCAGCGAGCTGTTGGGGGGGGTGCGTTCCGACTATGGGGCTGTAGCGAGAATGCCGGCGAACACGGAGGTCGAGCTCGTTCGCGAGCGTCCGGCGACGGGCGCGGTGCCGCTCTATGTCCACGCGATGTGGAGCGAGCGGTTTCCGTGGCTGGTCCAGGGCACCACGGCCGCGGGGCCGGGTGAGGCGCCCTTCGACCTCCGTCTCTTCGGCTCGGCGCCGGTGGGTCGGGTGCTGGAGCGCTGGGAGCAGCTTCGTGAGGCGACGGGCTGCCCGCGGGTCGTCATCTCCCGGCAGGTCCACGGGACTCGCGTCCTGGTTCACGGTGCGGGCGGCTCCGAGGACTCTCGGGCCCCGGGGCTGTTCGTCACCCGCGGCTACGATGGTCACGCGACGCGGGCGCCGGGGCTCCTTCTCACGGTCTCCGTGGCGGACTGCGTGCCGATCTCGGCGGTGGACCCGGCCCGCCGCGCCATTGCGCTCCTCCACGGCGGGTGGCGAGGGATCGCCGCTGGGGTGGTGGAGGCAGGCGTGTCCGCGCTGGTGAAGCTGGGGGGTTCGCGGCCCGACGAGCTCTACGTTCACCTGGGGCCGGCCATCTGCGGCGGGTGTTACGAAGTGGCCCCGGAGGTCCACGCGGCGCTCGGCTTTCCGATCCCGGCCCGCCCGGCGCCCGTGGACCTGCGAGCGCTGCTCGTGGAGCGTGCGATCGCGCTGGGCGTGCGGCGCGATCGGCTGAGCGTGAGCGCGCACTGCACGAAGTGCGGCGACTCCCCGTTCTTCTCGCACCGGGGCGGAAGAGCCGAGCGGCAGATGGGGGTGCTGGGGATTCGCGGTTAACAGGTGCTGAAAAAAAGGCCGGGTACGCCTCCACGACAGGAGGGGCACCGTATGAGCCGCGGCGCTCAACTCGCCGGGCCGCCCTGCCACTCGCCGGGCCGTCCTCGGCGCTCCGCGATTTTCGCGGCGGGGTCATACGGTGCCCCTCACCCACTCGTTCGGCGGGGCTTCTGAGCACCTGTGAACGCCCTTGTGGGGGCGAGGGTGCACACCTTATCCGTTCCGCACATGGATCCCGGTCTGTGCGGGCGTTGTCGGCACGCGCGGGTCATCGAGAACCGGCGGGGCTCGCGGTTCTACCTCTGCGAACGGTCGCGGGCAGATCCGTCGTTTCCCCGCTATCCCCCGCTCCCCGTGCTGCGGTGCCGGGGCTTCGAGCCGGAGGGCGAGAGCGGTGGTCGGGGCCGGGAGATGGACGGCGGTGGAGGGCGACCCGCCGGACGGCCGCGAACGCCGCGAGGATGAGCGCCTGCGCGGCTGGCGCCGGCGGACCATACGGAGGAAGCCATGAGCGATGCGGTGCGCGGGGCGCGGGCGCCAACCGAGGGAGTGCCGGTGCTGGGTCGGGACGGGCACGTCGGGCGCGGCACCGCGGTCCACAAGGCACGCGGGCCGGCGTGCGCGGGCGGCGCGGAAGCGCGGCCGTGAGCTGACGGAGCCGATCGGGAATCGGGAGTCCCCGGGATGCCGGAGCCCCTCGCCTATGTGCTCGTGGCGTCGCTCGCGCTGGTGCTGGCGCTCCTGCTCCCGTTCTCGTTCCACCGCGCCCACCTGCTGTGGATCTCGGCCCGGCGGCCCGACCGCTGTGAGCCGCGGACCTGGGAGGGCGATCTTCCCTTCGTGACGATCCAGCTTCCGGTTTACAACGAGCTCCTGGTCGTGCGGCGGCTCATCGATGCGGCATGCCGCGTGGACTATCCTCGCGACCGGCTCGAGATCCAGGTTCTCGACGACTCGACGGACCGGACGTCCGCCGTGGTGGCCGAACGGGTGCGCACCTGGCGGTCCCGCGGTGTGCGGATCCGGCACCTGCGGCGCGGGGCGCGCGCGGGCTACAAGGCCGGCGCGCTCGCCCATGGCCTCGCCCACACCCGCGCCGAGTTCCTGGTGGTGCTCGACGCCGACTTCGTGGCGCAGCCCAACTTGGTCCACCGGCTGCTCCCGCCGTTTCGCGATCCGCGCGTCGGCATGGTGCAGGCGAGGTGGGAGCATCTGAACGAGGAAGAGAGCTGGCTCACGCGGGGGCAGGCGCTGCTCCTGGATGGCCATTTCCTGTTCGAGCAGTACGGCCGCTACACGGCGGGGCGCTTCCTCAACTTCAACGGCACGGCGGGGATGTGGCGCCGTCGCTGCCTCGAGGACGCTGGCGGCTGGCAGGCGGATACGCTGACGGAGGATCTGGACGTCAGCTATCGCGCGCAGATGCGCGGCTGGCGCTTCGTGTTCCTGGCGGACTACGCGGTGCCGAGCGAGCTTCCGGCCGACGTCGGCGCGTTCGAGGTGCAGCAGCGGCGGTGGTCGCAGGGCGCGATCCAGACGGCGCGGAAGCTGCTTCCCGCGCTGCTGCGCGGTCCGTGGCCGTGGCCCGTGAAGCTGGAGGCGGTGGCGCATCTCTGCGGACACCTGGCCTATCCCCTCACGCTCGCCCTGGGACTGCTCCTCTACCCCTCCGCGCTCGCGCGCCAGACCCTGGGCTGGCATGCCTTGTGGGGGATCGACATCGTCCTGTTCGCGGCGGCAACCGTTCCCTTCGCGGCCTTCTACTGCGCCGCCGGGCGGCGACGTGGCCACGGGTGGGAGGCGCTCGTGCCGCGCGTGGCCGTCGCCCTGGCGACGGGGCTCGGGCTCACCGCGCCGGTCAGCCGCGCGGTCCTGCGAGGGCTCCTGGGGCGCCGGGACGCGTTCCTGCGGACGCCCAAGCGCGGTGACGCGCGCAGGCGCCGCACGCGCTACTCCCGCGGGAGCGGGGCCGGGGACACAGCGCTGAAGCTGGCCCTGGGGGCGACGATGGCCGGCTACGCGGTCGCGGCGGTGGCGGCCGGACTGTACGGGTCGCTGCCGTTCATCCTGCTGTTCGCGTCCGGGTACCTGGCCCTCGGGCTCGGTGGGTTGCGCGGGGCGGCGCTCGCGACCGAGCGACGCTCACGAGTCGCGACCGCCCTCGCCCCGGCGGCCGCGAACGCCATCGTAGACGAGCAGCAGAAGGAACGGCGCCCAGATGGCGAGGCGCGCCCAGAGTGGGTGCGGCCACAGGCCCGTGCGGCCGTACTCCGCGTGGCCCCAGTAGGCGAGGAAGACGAGCCCGCTGAGGAGGAGCCATGGACGACTCTGCCGCAGCGCCGCGATCGGCAGCAGCCAGAGCACGTACCACGGGTGGACGGTCGGCGAGAGGACGAGACCCGCGCCCAGAATCCAGAGCAGGGCGCGCTCCGCGGAGAGGCCCGCGAGCGTGGCGCCGGCGATGACGCCCGCGAGCACGACCGCGCACGCGAGCTTGGCGGCGTCGAGGGAGGGCAGGACGGCGGCCGCCAGAGCGAAGAGACCGTCATTGAAGCGCCAGTGGCGCAGGTAGGCGCCGAGCCCGGTCCAGAGCTTCGCGCCCGCCGAGAGATAGGGCGCATAGAGAAGCACGGCCGTGACGGTGAACGAAGCGGCGAGGCGTGCGCCGCCTGATCGCACCAGGGGCGGCAGCGCGGCCGCGGGCGCGAATTTCGTGAGCGCGGCGAGGGCCGCGGCGGCGCCGGTGGCCACTGGGCGTCCGGCGAGGAACAGCAGGAGCGTGAGGGCGAAGAGCCCGAGCGATTCGAGGTGCGCGCTCCACGCGGTCTCCACGATGAGGAGCGGCGAGGCGAGGTAGAGGAACTCCACGAGGGTCGGGTTTCGTCCGCCTGCGCGGGCGATGCGGTGGAGCAGAAGCGCGGTGGCCAGATCGAAGGCGAGCCACAGGAGCTTCGCGAGCAGGACCGTCCCGCCCAGGAGGGCGATGGCAAGGAAGGCGTACTGTGCGACGGGCGGGTAGATCGTGGGCACCTCCGGGTGGTTGATGAGTGCGTGCCACGGCGTGCGGAGCGGCGCTAGCTCGGGGGCGGACGGCGGATACAGGTACGGACTCAGCCCGTGGCGCTGGAGGTGCCCATCCCAGAGGTAACGGTAGACGTCGTCCGAGAGCACCGGCGCGCGCGGAAGCAGGAGGGCGCGCGTGGCGAGCGCGTACGCCCAGGTCCAGGGCCGCGTCCCGGGCTCTGCGGCTCGCGCCACGGCGCGAGCGCCGAGGGCGTAGGCGATGAAGGCCATCGCGTAGAGCAGGATTCCGGGGAAGGGGACGGGTGGACCGGGCCAGTATGCGAGTAGGGCCAGGCATCCGAGCTCGATCGTCGCCCAGAGGAGGAACGCGGGCGTGGGAGGCGCGTCGCGTCGAACGTCCGCGCCCGTGTCTGACTCTTCAGCAGGGAGCGTCATGATCTCCGGTCACCGCGTGGCCGTGCTCATCCCGGCGTACGACGAGGAGGCTTCGCTCCCGGGGGTGCTGGCGGCCATGCCGCGTGCGGTCGTGGACGAGGTGGTCGTGGTGGACAACGGGTCGCGGGACGCGACCGCCGCCGTGGCGGCGCGCCACGGGGCGACCGTGGTGCAGGAGCCGCGGCGCGGGTATGGCGCCGCCTGCCTGGCGGGTGTGCGGCGTCTCGCCAGCGGTGAGCTGCCCGACATCGTCCTCTTCGTCGATGCGGACTGGAACGGTGACCCGGCCGAGGTGGAGCGTGTCGTCGGTCCCGTGGTGGCGGGCACTGCGGATCTGGTGATCGGCGCGCGGATGGGCGCCGAGAACAGGAGCGCCATGCCGTGGCACGCGCGGGCGGGCAACCGCTTCGTGCTCGAGCTCGTGCGTACGCTCTTCGGGCACCGGTTCGCGGACCTGGGGCCATTCCGTGCGATCCGGTTCACGTCACTACTCGCGCTGCATATGGACGACCGCGACTGGGGCTGGACGTTACAGATGCAGATCCGCGCCGCGGAGCTCGGCCTGCGTGTGCTCGAGGTCCCGGTGGCGCATCGCCGCCGCGCCATCGGCCGCTCGAAGATCTCCGGCAGCGTAACGGGGTCGGCGCGCGCCGGCGCGAAGATGCTGTACACGCTCGCGCGGGAGCGGCTGGCGACCCGCTCATGAGGTGCCGGCCGGCGACTGTGCCGTGCACCCCGTCTGCTGCAGAAAGTGACGAATCGCCTGAAGCGTCTCCTCCGGCCGCTCCTCCTGCGGAACGTGGCCGCACCCGTCCAGGACCACAAGCACGGATTCGGGGATCGCGCGATGGAGCCGCTCTCCGAGGGCGAGGGGGATGATGCGGTCCTCGCGGCCCCAGACGATGAGAGTCGGCACCGTGACGGAGCGGTAGCGCGAGATGAGCGCCTGCGGATCGGGAGGGATGAGCTGCCGCGCCGACTGGACCAGCGTGCGGCGGCCGGCGCGCGTTGTGAGCGGGCGCGTGTACGCGCGGATCGCGTCCGCGCTGATGCGGTCGTGGCGGTGAAACGCGGCCTCGAGAGCGCGGCGCACCAGGAACTCCTTTGGCAGGAGCGCGAGAAAAAGCGGGCCCAGGAACGGTCGGGTGGCGAGCCCGATGTAGCGCGGCAGCGGCTGGGGGTACGCGACGCTGGAGATGAGAATGAGCCGGCGCAGCCGGCCGGGATCGCGGCGAAGCAGGTGCGTGGCGAGCAGCAGCGCCACACCGCCGCCGTAGGAATGGCCGGCGAGCGTGAGACCCTGGAGGTCATGTGCGCGCACGAACGCGCGCACCCCGGCCGCCTGGTGGAAGGCGGAGTAGCGGCGGTCGCGAGGCTTGGGCGAGGCGCCGAACCCCTTGAGGTCCAGAAGGAGAACCTGGCGCTCGGCGGCGAGGGGGCCGGCCAGGTGGCGCCAGGTGTAGAGACTGGCGCCGAACCCGTGGAGGAGGAGGATCGGGTCGCCGGAGCCCCGCACTTCATGGTGCAGCCGGAGGGGCGCGCCGTTTCGGTTCTCGTCCTTCACCACCACCCTCTCGCACCGTGCCGGTCCCATCCCGTGAGCAGCATGCAGCTAAAAGATTGGAGGCCAGCCCGTACGGTCAACCTGCGGCTTTCACAGAGCGGATCGTGATTCGCCGGTCCGGCCCTGGCGCCGCCCTTGCCAACCCCCGGCACAGCCCCCAATGCTAAGCCGCATGAGCGGCGAGAGACGATGCCCGGCCTGCGGGGCGGGCGTGGCGGCGGGCGCGGGGGTGTGCGGCGAGTGCGGCGCACAGACGCGGGCGACGGCCGGGGACCTCCGCGCCTTCGCGGAAGCGGAGCGCTCCCGGGAGCGGCGGCGCAAGCTGGTGGCCGACCTCTACTTCCTCGTCGGCCTGCTCGGCGGCGGTCCGTTGCTGACGCTCGGCCGCATGCAGCTCGGGTTGTTCCTGGTGCTGGGCGGCGGGCTGGCGTCCGCGGCGCGGCGGTACACCGCCCTCTCCGCGGCTGCGTCGGCCCTGGTGGGCTTCCTCAGCTCCGCGGTGATCGCGGCGGCGGTGCTGGAGCCGAGGGGACCGACTCCCGGCGCGGAGGCGGCGGCGGAGCCCGAGCGGCGGGCGTACGCGGACGAGCTGGCCGCCCGCTACGATGCGCGAGGTGTGACGGTCGAGCCGCGGGGGCCGGGGCTCATCACGGTCTGGTTCACGGTGCCGACGGTCGACTCGGTGACGTGCGGAGGGCTGCCACTGCCGCCCGAACGCGACCGCCTGGCCGCGCTGGGGTTCGTCCGGGTCATCGTGGCGGCCCGGGCCGAGACCGGCGGGCTCTGCACGTTCCGGCCGTGAGAATGCGCGGCGCGCGTCGCCGGTTGGCTGCGCGCATCGTGGTTTGCACTGCGTTTCCGGGACCCGTTATCTTTGCGTGGTCGAGTATGAAACGCGAGATGTCGGCCCGATGAGCGATACGACTGAAGCGGCGCCCAGGGCCACGCGCCCGGAGTCACCCGTCGTTGCTGCCGTCTGCCGCGCGCTGGAGAACGTCGTCGGGGCAGACGAGCTCCCGCTGGTCACCCGCGTCGCGCAGATCTTCCTCCGCAAAGTGCCGCCGGAACTGCCCCACGAGCGCGGGCCCGAGGTCATCGCGCGCATGGTCCTCGGCGGCTTTCGCTTCCTCGACCGCTGCCGCCCCGACCGCGTGGATGCGGAAGTGTTCAACCCGGAGCTGGACAACGAGGGATGGACCGCGCCGGTCACGGTGATCCGCACGAACATCTCCGATCGGCCCTTCATCGTCGACACGATCCGGGAATACCTCCACTCCCAGGACGTCCCCATCGAGCACCTCATCTATCCGACCTTCCACGTGGGGCGTGATCCGCAGGGCCGGATCGTCGAGATCAGGCCGGCGGCCGAAGGCCCCCAGCGCGAGTCGCTCGTCCACTGCGAGGTGCCGCGCATCACGGACGAGGCGGAGCGCGCGCGGCTCCGCCGCGAGATCGCGAGTGCCCTCCAGGATGTGGTGCGGGCGACCGACGATTTCGGCGCCATGATCGACGCGCTGAACGACACGGTGGCCTACCTGGCCGACCTGGGGCGCCGGCTGCCCGAGCGAGCCGCGGAGATCCACGAGATCCAGGAGTTCCTGCGCTGGCTGCGCGACGGCGGCATGGTGCTCTTGGGGTTCCGCGCCTACAACATCCTGGACGATGCGAAGCTGAACCGCGCCATCGTGGTGGAGCCCGGCTCCGGGCTCGGGATCCTGCGCAACGAGGCCACCTCCTCCTTCGCCGAGCCGGTGCCCCTGAACCAGTTGCCCCCGGGGCTTCGCGAGCTCGTGGAGGGCGGACCGCTTCTCATCATCAACAAGACGAACGCGCTCTCCACCGTCCATCGGCGTGCCCGCATGGACTACGTGGGCGTGAAGAAGCTCGACGAGCAAGCGCGCGTGGCGGGCGAGTTCCGCTTCCTCGGCCTCTTCACGTCCCAGGCGTACGGCGAGGATGCGGACCGTATCCCGATCCTCCGGGAGAAGCTGCGCCAGATCCTGAAGGACGCGGGCGCGATCCCGGGCACCCACGACTATAAAGAGATCAACACGATCTTCAACTCCATGCCGAAGGAGGAGCTGTTCCTCGCCTCGGCAGCGGAGATCGGTGCCGACATCCGCGCAGTCCTCACCCTCTATCACACGGGCGAGGTGCGGGTCACGCTGCGGGAGGACCCGCTGCGCCGCGGCGTGTCCGTGATGGTGATCCTGCCGAAGGACCGGTTCTCGGGGGAGGTGCGCAGGCAGATCGAGGAGGCGTTCGTCAGGCGGTTCCAGGGCGAGGTGCTGAACTACCACCTGGCGCTGGGTGGCGGTGACCAGGCACGCCTGCATTTCTACATCGCGGTGCCGCCGCAGAAGATCCGCGAGGTCGAGCCCGGCGCGCTCGAGCGGATCGTCCAGGAGCTCATTCGCACGTGGGTGGACCGCCTGCGGGAAGGCCTGGAGGCGCTGCGCCCGCCCGACGAGGCGCGGCGGCTGGCGCGGCGCTACGGAGAGGCGCTCACGCCGGAGTACCAGGCGGCGACCGACCCGCGGGCCGCGGTGCGCGATATTCTCGAGCTGGAGGCGATGCACGCCGACGGCCGCTCCGTCGCGATCTCGTTGGCGAACGGGGAGGACGTGCCGGGGCTCGCCGCAGGCGAGCGGGTCACGAAGCTGAACCTCTACCTGCGGGGCGAGCGGCTGATCCTCTCGGATTTCATGCCGATTCTGGACAACGTGGGGCTGCGGGTCGTCGCCGTGAGCCCGTTCGAGGTGCTCGGGCGCGGGGTGCCCGACGCGCTGATCTACGTGTTCGCGGTTCAGGACGCGCAGGGTCAGCCCATCGAGCTGGAGAGCCGCGGGCGCACCCTTTCGGAGGCGATCCTGGCGGTGCGGGCCGGCGACGCGCTCAACGACCCGCTGAACGCGCTGGTGCTCCAGGCCGGCCTCCGCTGGCGCGAGGTGGACGTGCTGCGGGCGTATGCCGGGTACGCGTTCCAGCTCGGGGCGGTGCCCAGCCGGCCGTCGCTGCCCGGTGCGCTCTGTGCCTATCCGAGCGCGGCGAAGCTGCTGTTCCGGCTGTTCGAGACGAAGTTCGACCCGAGCATGGGCCTCAGCGCGGAGGCGCGCGAGCGGCAGGCGGCGGAGATCCGCACGGAGTTCGCCCGCGCGCTCGATGCCGTGAAGTCGCTGGCGGATGACCGGGCGCTCCGGCGGCTCATGCTCCTCATCGATGCCACGGTGCGCACGAACTACTACCGCAACGGCGGTGCCGATCCGCACCGCCGGTCGGGCGGTGTCCCGTACATATCGTTCAAGATCGCGACGAAGGGGCTGGAGGGCTTCATGCGCTCCAAGCTCGTCTTCGAGGTGTGGACGCATTCGGCACGCATGGAGGGGATCCACCTCCGGGGCGCCCGGGTGGCCCGGGGCGGGATCCGCTACAGCGACCGGCCGGACGACTTCCGCACCGAGATCCTGGGGCTGGTGAAGACCCAGATGGTGAAGAACGCCGTCATCGTACCGGGCGGCTCGAAAGGCGGCTTGATCACGCGCCGCAGCTTCGCCCAGCGGGACGCCATGGCCGAGGAGGTGACGGAACAGTACCGCACGCTCGTCCGCGGGATGCTGGACCTGACCGACAACCTGAAGGACGGCCAGGTGATTCCGCCGCCGGCCACCATCGTGTGGGACGAGCCGGACCCCTACATCGTGGTCGCGGCGGATAAGGGCACGGCGCACCTGTCGGACGTGGCGAACGCGGTGGCGGCGGAATACGAGTTCTGGCTCGCCGACGCTTTCGCGTCCGGCGGCTCGCACGGCTACGACCACAAGAAGGTGGGGATCACGGCGCGGGGCGTGTGGGAGAGCGTGAGGCGCCATTTTCGGGAGAAGGGGAAAGACATCCAGCGCGAGCCGTTCACCGTGGTCGGCATCGGCGACATGAGCGGCGACGTGTTCGGCAACGGGATGCTGCTCAGCCGCCAGATCCAGCTCATTGCCGCATTCGACCACCGCCACGTCTTCGTGGATCCGAGCCCCGACCCGGAGCGCTCGTACCGGGAGCGCGAGCGCCTCTTCCGGCTCCCGCGCTCGAGCTGGGCCGACTACGACCGGGGTCTGCTCAGCGAGGGCGCCTTCATCGTGCCGCGTGGCGCGAAGGAGGTGAGGCTCAGCCCGGAGGCGCGGCAGGCGCTCGGGCTACCGGACGACGTGCAGGTGCTGGACGGCGAGTCGCTCGTCCGCGCGCTGCTGAAGGCGCCCGCGGAGCTGCTCTACAACGGCGGGATCGGAACGTACGTGAAGGCGTCCGACGAGACACCCGCCGACGTGGGCGATCCGCCGAACGACGCCGTGCGCGTGAGCGCGCCAGAGCTACGCGTGCAGGTGGTGGCGGAGGGGGGGAACCTGGGGTTGACGCAGGCGGCGCGCGTCGAGTACGCGCTCAAGGGGGGCCGGCTGAACACGGACGCCCTGGACAACTGCGGCGGCGTCGACATGTCGGACCACGAGGTGAACCTCAAGATTCTCCTCAATGCCGCGGTGGCGCAGGCCGACCTCAGCATGGAGGAGCGGAACTGCCTGCTGGAAGAGCTGACGGAGGAGGTGTCCGCGGACGTGCTCCGGGACAACGAGTCCCAGAGCCGGGCGGTATCGCTGGACGAGCTGCGCGCCCGCCAGCACATGGAGGGCTTTCGCGACCTCATCAGCTTGCTGGAGCGCGAGCGCGTCGTCGACCGCGCGGACGAGGGACTGCCGACGTGGGAGGAGCTCGAGCGCCGACGGATCGCCGGCCAGACGTTCACGCGCCCGGAGTTGTGCGTGCTGCTCGCCTACAGCAAGCTGGATCTCAAGAAGCACCTGCTCGCGAGTGAGCTTCCAGACGATGAGGCCGCACAATCCTACCTGGTGAGCTACTTCCCGCCAGCGGCGGTGAAACGGGCCGGCACCGAGCGGCTGGCCCAGCACCGGCTGCGCCGCGAGATCATTGCCTGTCGGCTCACGAATGACCTGGTGGGGATCATGGGCTCCGCCTTCGGGCACCGGGCGGCCCGCGACAGCGGGCACACGCCGGCGGAGGTGGCACGGGCCTGGGTCGTCGCCTCGGAGCTCTCGGCCGCCCGGGCGCTGCAGGAGAGCCTGCGCGACGTGGAGGCCACTCGGCCCACGGTCCCCCCCGCAGCGCTGTCCCGCTGGCTGCTGGGGCTGTCCCGGGTTCTCGACCGCACCACCCATTGGGTGCTCGCGAACGTCTCCCCGGAGGCGCCGACGGTGGAGGTCATCGCCGAGCATCTGGAAGGGCTCGCTACGCTCCGCGGAGAGTTCCATGACATCGTGATGGGCGACGAGCGTGGCGTCTTCGAGGAGCGCGTCCGCGAGATCCACGGGCTCACGGGCGACGAGAACCTCGGGCGCCGCCTGGTCACGCTGCGCTTCCTGGACCAGCTCCTGGAGATCCTGCGCGTCGGGCGGGAGACCGGCGCGGATGTCGTCGATGTGGGGCGCGCGTACTACCGCATGTCCGAGCTCATGTCCATGCCCTGGCTGCGGCAGGCGATCCTGGACGTGGCGGGCCAGAGCCGCTGGGATCAGCGCGTGGCGAACGCGCTGATCGAGGACGTCGGCCGCGCACACCGGGGGCTCACCGCCCAGCTCCTGGCCGGTTCGCCCAAGGGTTCCGTGGAGGAGCGGCTCGAGTCCATGATCGCGGAGATGGGCTTCGAGCTCGTGCACCTCCGCGCACTGCTCGAGGAGATCCGCACGGACGAGCGCCCCACGCTCTCCGCGTTCGTGGTGGCCGTGCGCGAGATGGAAGCGCTGAGCAACCGCCGCTAGCAGCTGTAGTTCTTCAGCGACCTGCTAGTCTAGAGGGTGGGGGGCAAGCGCGCTACGCCGCAGAAGGCGAGACCGCGCACCAGTCTCGAGGGGAAAAGAAACGAGCTCCGGGGACACGCCGCCCCCGGAGCTCTTCGGTTCTGCGGGACGTCAGCGGCCGCCCGCCAGGCGAAGGATCTCGTCCACCCGGCCGTCGACGCCGCCAATCAGATCGACGATCTCCGGCTTCCCCTCCGCACGCGCAAGATCCTTGGCGAAGCGAAGGAACACGCGGCGAATCCCGTCCCGGTCCGCAGCCTCACTCCGACCCCGCGGTGCGACCACGCGCCCCGGCCTCCGGGGCCGCCCCGGCACCGCGATGCGAGCCGCGCGCCTGCGGCCGCGCACTCCTGCTCCTCCGGCCTTGCGGCCACGACGGCGCTTGATCTGGAGCGGATAGCGCGCATTGAACTGGCGTGCGTTCATCCGCGCAACCGCAGGATCCACCTTCTTCGCCTTCTCCATCAGCTCCGGCACCGAGATCTTCGGGTTGGCCACAAGCTCCCTCTCGACCAACGCCATGACCTTGTCATTCGGCTTCGCCACGCGCACCTCCCCTTCCAGTCGGTGGGACATGACCGCTCACCCGGACGGCTCGATTCGCCGTTCCATCTGCGCAGGCCATCAACAAGACCACCTGCCGGCGCCCAGGTATTATAGGTCACAGAGAAACGCCCATCAATATACTATGAATGTTCGGCAATACAATGCACTGCACATTCAGACATTCGCGTACATCCGCATGACGCGCCGCAGGATCCGCAAGATGCGTGTGCTTGGGGGTGGTGCTCAAGCCTTGGCGATCTCGCTCATGAGCGCGAGAAGATTGTTGTCCACGTCGCGGAAGAACGCCATCCATAGTTCGCGGCTGCCGAGATCGGCGATCTGGTGTGGATCGCCTTCGAACCGGACGCCGCGCGCCACCAGCTCCTGATGAGCCGCCCCGATGTCCAGAACGCGGAAGTAGAGCACGGACGAAGGATGATCGAACTCGGCTCGCTCCGGGATCCCCAGCATCAGGCGAACGCCGCCGCAGTCGAAGAAGGCCATCTTCGGCACCTGGAACAGGAAGGGTATGCCCAGGGCATCGCGATAGAACGCGACGGCCCGCTCGAGGTCGTGAACCGTGACGGAGATCTGTCCGATCTCGCAGAGCCCGAATTCGCTGGCTCGCGTCATGGTTGCCTCCTTGCGCGGGTGGGACGGTGACGCGCCGCCAGGAGCCGGGTGGGCATCGATGAGCGGCGGCCGCTTGATTTATTTAGCAGTGCTAAATAATATAGGGCATGAGGGGACCGTCAAGGGTTTCGTTGCGTGGCGAGAGGGTGCGGCTGCGGGAGGTGGCGGCGCGGGTGCATTCTCTGGCGATTCATCTGTTGCGGCGGGTTCGTCGGGCGGACCCGGTGATGGGGTTGACGCCGGCGCGGGCGTCGGCGCTTTCGGTGGTGGTGTTTGGGGGTCCGGTGACGTTGGGGGAGCTGGCGGCGGCGGAGCAGGTGAGTGCGCCGACGATGACGCGGATTGTGGCGGGTTTGCAGGTTGGGGGGCTGGTGGTTCGGTCGCGGGACCGGCGCGACCGGCGGGTGGTGCGGGTTCGGGCGACGGTGAAGGGACGGCGGGTGCTCGAGCGCGGGCGGCAGCGAAGGGTGGAGCAGATGGTAGCGCTTCTGGAGGGACTGAGGCGGGAGGAGCTGGGGGTGGTGGAGGAGGCGGTGGGGCTGCTGGAGGGGGTGGTGTCGGGTCCGGTGGGGCCGGGGCACGGGCGGTCTGAGGGAAGGCGGGCCTTGGGGCGGGGCGGAGGGGGGTCGGGAGCATGAACGGTGCTGTGGGTCCGCCGTCGGCAGCCGGCGGTGCGCCGGAGGCGTTGGAGATTCGGCTGCGGGGGGACGCGCGTCGTTGCCTGGACGTAGCGCTGCGTGCGGTGGACCCGGAGCGTCTGGTGGCGGAGTGGCTGGGGCGAGAGCCGGCGCGAGCCCATGGGAATGTCATCGTTCTGGCGGTGGGGAAGGCGGCCGTTCCCATGGCCCGCGGCGCGCATGCGGTGTTGGCCGACGCGGTGAGCCGGGGCGTGGTGCTGGGGCCGGGTGGGGCGAAGAAAGGTGGGGTCGCGGATGCGGCGGGGGCCGCGGGTTCCGGGATTCCGCCGGGTCTCCGCCTCTTCCGTGGCGGCCATCCGATCCCGGACGAGGCGGGCGTCGAGGGTGCGCGGGCGGTTTTGGGGGAGGCCGCCCGGGCCGGGGCCTCGGACCTCATCCTGCTCCTTCTTTCGGGCGGCGGGTCGGCGCTGTTGACGTTGCCGCCGGATGATGTGCCGCTTGCGGATCTCGCCGTCGTGACGGAGCGTCTGCTGAAGGCGGGCGCCCCCATCCACGACCTGAACTGCGTGCGCAAGCACCTGGATCGGTTGAAAGGAGGCTTTCTAGCGCGAGCCGCCTCGCCGGCTCGGGTTCTCGCCCTGGTGCTGTCGGACGTGGTGGGGGATCGCCTGGACGTCATCGCCTCCGGTCCGGTCTCTTCGGATCCGACGACGTATGGGGACGCGATCGCGACGCTGGAACGATACGGGCTCTGGGGCGAGGCGCCGGGTTCGGTGCCTGCGCACCTCGAGGCGGGGGCTCGAGGGGAGATCCCCGAGACGCCGAAGCCGGGCGATCCCGTGTTCGACCGTGTGGCGACGGTGATCGTGGGGAATGGGCGCCGTGCTGCGGAGGCCGCGCTGGCGGAGGCGCGGCGGTTGGGCTACGGAAGCGCGCTGCTCACGGACTCGCTCACGGGCGAGGCGCGGGACGTGGGACGGTACCTGGCGGGGATCGGCCGCGGGGGCAGGGACGCGGGGGCGCCGATCCAGGCACCGGGGTGTGTGGTGGCTGCGGGCGAGACGGTGGTCACGGTACGGGGGCCGGGGCGCGGCGGCCGGAATCAGGAGGTAGCGCTCGGCGCCGCGCTGGAGCTGGACGGTGTGTATGGGATCCTGGTGGCGGCCCTGGGCACGGACGGGATCGACGGGCCCACGGATGCCGCGGGCGCCATCGCCACCTGGACGACTATGGCGCGGGCGCGCGCCGCGGGCCTGGATGGCGGCCAGGCGCTGGCCCGCAACGACGCGTACCCGTTCTTCCGTGCCCTGGGCGACCTGATCGTTACGGGCCCGACGGGCACGAATGTCATGGACCTCTACCTGACGCTGGTCGCCGCGGCGGAGTGACTGCGGGGCACGGCGCTGGAAGGTGCGGGGGACGGGGGCGGCGCGGTGCCCGGGCCCCCGTCCGTTCCTTCCTCTGTTGGTGGGCTCGCGCGGCCCGCAGTCGACTCTACGCCGGTCGCGGGCCGTACGCGTCCGGACCGCTCAGAAGTTCGTGTAGAGCAGGTGGTTGTTCGTGGTCCTCGACTTCTTCACGATCCCCTTGGTCGTGAGGTCGTAGAGCGCATCGCGCACGGCCTGAGGCCCGGCGCCCGGGTTGCCCTGGAGATAGAGCGCCGCGACGCCGGCCGTGTGCGGCGTGGCCATGGACGTGCCGCTGATCGTCCTGGTTGCGGTGCTGCCGGTATACCACGCGGAGGTGATGCTCACGCCCGGGGCGAACCAGTCGACGCAGTTCCCGTAGTTCGCCCACGACGCCTTGGTGTCGGTGGCATCCGTGGCGCTGATGGTCATCGCCTCGGTGACGCGGGCGGGCGAGAACCTGCACGCGTCCTGGTGGATGCCGACGATGTTCCCGTTGCCGGCGGCGATCGCGTAGGCGACGCCCGCGGCGATCGAGCTGCGGACCGCGGCGTCCAGGGCGCTGGATGCGCCGCCGCCCAGGCTCATGTTGGCGACTGCGGGCTTGACTCGGTTGCCCGTAACCCAGTCCACGCCGGCGATCACGCCCGACGTCGTCCCGTTGCCGCTGCAGTCCAGCACGCGCACGGCGAAGAGCTGGAGGCCCTTGGCGACGCCGTAGGTGGTGCCGCCGACGGTGCCGGCCACGTGGGTGCCGTGGCCGTGACAGTCGTCGGCGGAGCCGCCGTCCACGGCGTCGTACCCGCTCAGTGCCCGGCCGCCGAACTCCTGGTGATCGAAGCGGATCCCGGTGTCGATCACGTATGCGTTCACGCCGGCGCCCGTGTTCGTATAGCTGTAGGTGCCGCTCAGCGGGAGCGCGCGCTGGTCGATGCGGTCCAGTCCCCACGTGGCGTTCGTCTGGGTGGTAAGGGCCGCAACGACGTGATCCTGCTCGAGGTACCTCACCACCGGGTTGGCGCTGAGGGCATGGGCGGCGCGGGCGGAGAGACCGGCGGCGAAGCCGCGGAGCGCGTGCTGATAGACGTAGTACAGCCTGCCGCCGTACGCCTGGGTGATCCGCCGCGCGGCCGTTGCGGGATCCGCCACGCCGCGGCCAAAGATCACGATGTAGCGATCGGGGATCGGGTCGCCGGGCACCGCCTGGCTGAAGCTCGGTGCGCCCGTCTGGTCGGGCGGGCCCAGGAGCTCCGGAGCGGGATCGCAGGCAGCGATCAGGAGAACGGAGGCGAGCACGAGGTGACGGCGCGGCATGGACGCATCTCCTTGACCGGATGGTGGACGCTGACGCCGAACTTCCCCTAAGAACCTAAGAAGAAGGCCCAAGGCATTCAGTCCCCTCAGGCCTCCGTACCGACGCCCTATCTCTTGCGGAGGCGCATCGCCCGCAGCCCGTTCCAGCCACCTGCGGACGGGCCGGCGGCGCGCGCCTTTACGACTAATTGTATGCGCGGCCGCCGGCTGAGCAAGGCTTGCGATGGCCGCCGCCCGGCGAGCGGTCCGGCGCCCTGCGCCGGGACCCGCTCGCTAAGCGAGTCGCCTCAGCCGCCGCCCCGCGGGATCGGGCGGCCAGCGAGCAGGCCGGTGTGGCGTCCGTTGCGGATCGCGAAGCGGCCGTTCACCAGCACGTGGACCGTGCCCTCGGCGTACTGGTGCGGGTCCTCATACGTGGCGCGGTCACGGATGCGCGCCTCGTCGAAGACGGCGATGTCGGCGTAGAAGCCGGGGCGCATGAGCCCGCGGTCCGGGACCCCCAGGAACGTCGTCGCCAGCGAGGTCATGCCCCGGATGGCGTACGGCGGCGAGATGACAGAGTCGTCGTAGACGAAGAGGCGCAGCTTGCGGGTGAACGCGCCGTAGACGCGCGGATGAGTGATTCGCTGCCCGGGCTCCGGCGTGCCCCCGTCCGTGCAGGTCATCATCCACTCCTGACGCGCGAGGTATCGGGTGTTCTCCATATCGTAGAGCTCCAGGTTCATCACGCCGGCCTCATCCCGGGCGAGAACCCGGCGCACCGTCTCGGCGACCGGGAGGCCCCACTCGCGCGCGACATCAGCGAGCGTCTTGCCGTTGAGGTCCGGCCGCTCGTCGACGAACATGATCTTCTCGGCGCCCCCACGAATGTCGAGCATCTCCATCGTTTCCACGTCGAGGCGCGCGCGCGTGGCGGTGTCGGCGAGGCGGGCGCGCATGGAGTCGCGTCCGCCGCCGACGGCCCAGCGGGGGAGCGCGTAGGCGGAGAGCGAGCTCTGCGTCGCCGTATAGGGGTGCTGCGCGGCCATGACGTTGACGCCACGAGCCCGGGCCTCGTTCACGAGGCGGGCGCCCTCGGGTGCGCGGCCGTAGTTCTGGCGGCCCTGGGCGTTGAAGTGGCTGAAGATGACCGGCGTGCCGCCCCGCTCGCCGATCTCGATGGCCTCGCGGATCGAGTTCAGGTAGCCGATCCCTCTGTAGGCGGCGCCGAGGTCACGGTCGTGCGTGTCGTAGATCCCGCCGTAGCGGGCCGCGACCCGGGCGAGCTCGACCACCTCGTCGCTGTTCGCGAACGAGCCCGGCGCATAGAAGAGGCCGGTGGAGAGCCCGATGGCGCCCTCGCGCATCCCGCGGTCCACGTACGCCTTCATGCGCTCCATCTCGTCGGGCGAGGGCGGGCGGTTCGCCATCCCCATGACGGCGCGGCGGGCGGCGGCGTGGCCGACATAGTGGACGGCGTTCACAGCGATCCCGTTCTGGCGGTAGCGCTCGAAGGTCGCGGCGATCTCGTTCGTGCCGCCGCCGTCGATCCCCAGGACCACGGTCGTGATCCCCTGGTAGAGGAACGGGAGTGCGTCGCGCCCGTAGTCCTCGTCGAGCGCGGCATGGCTGTGGGCGTCCACGAAGCCCGGCGTGACGATGAGCCCCGTCGCGTCCACGGTGTCTCGGGCCATGATCCCCGCGGACGCGGCGTGGCCGACGAAAGAGATCCGGTCGCCGGCGATGGCGACGTCGCGGATGACCCACGGGTTGCCCGCGCCATCGTGCAGCTTGCCGTTCCGGAGGAGGATGTCCGCGACGGCAGGGTGACCGCTGCGGCCGGCGCGCGCCGCCGGGACCGTGGCCGCCGCGAGGAGCGCCAGAACGAAGACGCCGAGCCGATGCATGGGTGACTCCTTTTCACGGATCCGTGGACACGGGTTCCTGCGCCTCCACCGCCACCCTCCGGCAGAACGCCAACGGGATTCTGAGGGTTCCGGTCGCGGCCCGCAATTCTGCCGTCTGGCGGCCGGTTCCTCGGCGCCGGCTGCCTCACCGGGCCCTTTCTCGGAGTCGCGAGGCCGGATTAGGTTACTCACCCGCAGGACACGCAGGCGCGGTCCCGGCGTGCGGGCCTCGTGAGGCGTGAGACGGACTGAAGAAAGGACGGTCGGCCATGGCGGCTGGTGGCGATGTACGGGACTGGACACGACGCGTCGCGATTCTCGGAGGCGGTAACATCGGGCAGGCGCTGGCGCGGGGGCTCGTCGCCGCGGGCTACTGCCTGGCCGAGGATATCACGATCACGCGGCGGCATGTGGAGCTGCTCCGTGAGTTCGCGGACCGCGGGTTCCACGTTCTTTCAGACAACCGGGCGGCGGTCCGGGGCGCGCACATCCTCGTGCTCGCGGTGCAGCCGCAGCAGATCGTGGGGCTACTCGACGAGATCCGCGGCGACCTCGATCCCGAGGGCCACCTGGTCATCTCGGTGGTCTCGGGCGTAAGCGTGGACGACATCCGCAAGCACGCGGGCGCGCCGGTCCACGTGGTGCGGGCCATGCCGAACACGGCGATCGCGATCCGCGAGTCCATGACGTGTCTGGCGGCGAAGGAGGGGTCGGAGCGGGGGCTCGCGGACGCGCGCGGCGTGTTCGACGCGGTCGGCCGCACGGTGGTAATCAGTGAGGACCTCATGACGAGCGCGACGGCGCTCTGCGCCTGCGGGATCGCGTTCTTCCTGCGCTCGATCCGGGCCGCGTCTCAGGGTGGAATCCAGATCGGGTTCCACCCGGACGAGTCGCTTCTCCTGGCCGCTCAGACGGCGAAGGGCGCGGCGTCGCTCCTTCTCGCCGCCAACAGCCACCCGGAGTCGGAGATCGACAAGGTCACGACGCCGCGCGGCTGCACCATCGCCGGACTCAACGAGATGGAGCACCAGGGGTTCAGCTCGGCGCTGATCAAGGGGATCGTCGTCTCGGCGGACAAAGCCGCCAGGCTGTTCGAGGGGGCGTAAGGACCCCTCGCCCGCCAGGCCCTTCACGAATCGGGAGAGGACATCCACGTGGCGGCCTGGCCCACGGTGCATGAGATGCTCCAGGTCGCGAGCCGCCACTACGCCTTCGAAGGACGCTGCTACGTGCTGGCCGCGGGGTCGCTCCTCCGGGCGTCCGGGCTGCCGGCCGAGCTGGAGCCCCACCCCGGCCGCGTCACCTCGCCGGACCAGTGGGTGATCCGCGGCGGCAGCGCGATCATCGGGCCCGACGGGCGCTACGTGGTCGAACCGGTCTTCGACCAGGCGCGCATCCTCGTTGCCGAGCTGGACCTGGAGCGCGTGCCCGAGGAGAGCATGACCCTCGAGGTGACCGGCCACTACCACCGTCCGGACGTCTTCGAGCTGCGCGTCGTGCGCTCCGGACGCCGCGCCAGCGTGGGGCGAGAAGGATCCTAGCCTGGAACTGCGGCGCCGACGTGGTCGGACTCGGGGCAAATCTGACGCAGCGCGACGAGCCGACCAGACTGTCCCGGTAAGACCGGGGGGGCACCCGGCCATAGGGTCTCACCGTCGGCTCAGACGATCTTCCTCCGTTCAGGCGAGAGGGCCTTGGACAGGCTCCGGGTGTTGAAGAACCGAATGTTCTTCAGCTCCATAACGCGGACGTGCAGTTCCACATTGTCATGAGCCCCGACGACCTCCAGCGGGCCGGGGTCGACGCGCTCGGCAAGAAGTGGTCGTAGGGCAGGGTGGGCCAAGAGCCCTTCACGGATACCGCGACGAGTAGCCAGGTGAAGAAGCCCGGGTCCCGTAGCGTCAGGGCGGTGACGGCGCCAGCCCGTCACCGCCCCGTAGCAGCCGCTACGTGTTCGGCTCGATGGCACTCGGAACGGTGCTCGTCGTGATTTCGAACGACGCGTTCAGCGGGTGGCCGCTGTCGTTCCAGCTGCCGAGGCCGGGGCCCGTGCAGCCGTTACTGGAGCTGCCGACGGGGCAAGACCCGTAGAAGCTGTAATACTTGGTTTCTTCCGGCTCGACGATGAAGTACGTTGCGGTTCCCCGAGCGCCGATCGATGCCTCGTCGTCATTCATGTAGATCGTCGCAGACTGACCTGCCTTGATGGGCGTCGGCGGACTACCACTGCCCCACGAACACGAATCCAGCGACGAGCGGCTCAGATCGACGTACATCGCCCGCGTCATGCTGTTCTTCACCGATAGATACACCCCGAAGTTTGCCATCAGACCCTCCTCTGGAGAAATGAGTGGACGGCGGCGTGCTCGACGACGCCTGTGATTCCCGAAACGCCGCGTCCTCGGGAGGTCTACGAAGCTCTCGGATCGTGCGCACGGACTTTGCCCGGCTGATTGTCCGGGCCAGGTCCTGAGCGGATTCCTGGTGGCGCTTCTCGGCTAATGTCCTGAGGCTGACTGGCAGGTCAGGACACCTTACAGCTCGGGCGTGCAAATGTCAAGAGTGAGTCCTATTCTTGGGTTGAAACCTGGCGCAGCCTCGGCCGCCTCGGGCGCTTCCCCCATCGCCCCGCTGCACCCGGCTGCGTAGCTTGCAGCAGGTCGCTGCACTCTTTGAGCGACCTGCCAGCGGCCGTGCGCCGGCCGGCCGAGGGTAGCGGGGTGACGCGCACTTGGGGGGGCGGGCCGATTGCAGCACGGCGAAATGGGCTCAAGCGGGTTCTGCGTGCACGGCGGGACTCGGTGGCCGTCCCCGGCCCGGAGGTTTGGCGAAGCCCGGCCGCTACCGGAAGTAGAGGTACACGCCGTAGGCTCCTATCCCGGCCCCTGCAACCATGACGAGTGTTCCGGCCTCGCCGCCGAGGATCGCGCCGGCCAGGAAGAGAGCGCCGCCGGCGGCCATGAACGCCACGCCCGACCCGCTCCGGGCGGGAGCCGCCCACGGGAGCGCCGTGTTCTCCCCGACCGCATCTGTTGCGCGGGTGTACGGGATCATCGCCGGGTGGGCTGCCGGCACCAGGAGCGCGTCGAGGGCCGAAGGCCGGAGCCGCTCCGCCGCCCGGGGCCTCGAAGCGGACACGTCAGCGGAGGCCGGGAAGGCCGGCGGCAGGCTCGCCGGCGGATCGCCCGGGGTGCCCAGCCCCAGGCCGATGAGGAGCAAGACGGTGGCAGGATTCATGTCGCGCCCTCCTTCCCTCCTTACGGAAACGCAGGCTGAGTCGACAGAAACGATATGGGGTACGGCGCCGATTTCAAAGGCCGGGGATCGGCGTTGGCGCTCGGGGAGCTGCGGCGCATCCAGCCGCGGAACATGATGTCCCGCTCGCGCTCTCCTCGCGTTCCCGGCCGGCCCGGCCCACTGTGGTTCTTGAGCGACCTGCCAGACCCCGGAGGAAGATCATGGCCGCTTCAATGCGTGTTCCGTTCTCGTCGTACGCTCTGTGCGGCGTCGCCGCCCTCGCGCTCTCAGTAGGCGGCGCCGGGGGCGGGGATGGAGAGAGCGCCGGCCGCTGCGGAGCGGCGGCGCCTGCGCGTGAGCGCGTGGCAGGGCGGGAGGTTGAGGCCGCGAGCGCCGAGGGCGCGGGCGTGACGACGGCCTTGCCACGGGCGGAGGCGCGGTGGCGGTCAACTCTGAGCCGCGGCTCCCGCAGCCAGCAGGCGGGGCGGCGATTCGAGTACAGCTACGCGGAGGAGGAGGCGCTGGCCGCGAAGCTCGATCTGGACCACCCGGACCCGGAGCTGATGAGACGCATCTTCGCGAAGCGCCGCCAGCGTGTGCTCCAGGCGATTCCCGACGGTGCCATGATCGTATTCTCCGTGGAGTGGGTGCAGCCTCGCCGGCTCGAGTTCCAGGTGGACCACAGCGACAACCACGACTTCATCTTCCTGACCGGGATCGAGGGGCTCGAGAGCGTGGAGTCCGCGCTCCTCCTTCTCCCGGCGGAGGAGAAGAGCTGGGTCGTGCTCTACACGTCCCAGGACGCGGCGCGCGCTCGAGAGGTCACGGGGATCGAGGACGTGCGGCCGTACGCCGAGCTCGAGCAGGACCTTTCCGTGGCCCTCACCGACTACCGCGATTGGCGGATCACGCAGATCCGGCGGTGGCCGCTGGCGGCCGCGCTGTCGAAGAGGTGGGGGCGGGACCACAAGGTCCTGTATTTCAACTATCCGCGCTTCTTTCGGGTGGGGATGCCGGAGCCCTCGCGGCTCGAGTTCTTCGATCGGCTGCGCCGCTTCTCGCCGGAGCTCGCGATCCGCGACGCCAGCGACGTGCTCGATCCGGTCCGCATGCTACACGACGCGTACGCGCTGGCGAGCCTCCGGCGCGCGGTGGAGATCACGGGCGAGGGAATTGCAGAGGCGTTCCGGGCGACACAGGCGGGGATGACGGAAGCGCAGGTCATGCAGATCGCGGACTTCGTCTACCGCTACCGTGGCGGCTACCTGGGATTCCCGACGGGTGTGCGCCGCTACCCGATGGCGGGTCGGCCGGCGGGCCCGTCCATCCCGGAAGGCTTCATCCAGTACGTCCCTCGCTCCGGGATGGAGGCCCTCCAGCCCGGTGACATGCTGCACATTGACACGGGCGCGGCGTTCAACCACTACTCGGCGGACATCCAGCGGGATCTCCCGGTCGGCGGCAGGTTCAATGCGGAGCAGCGGCTGCTCTACGAGATCGCCCTGAACGTGCAGAAGACGGTGATCTCGCGGATCCGTCCCGGCGCGACCTGGTGGGAGCTGCACCGTCTGGCCGAGCGGATGCTCCGGGAGGCAGGCGGCTACGACCGATACTGGACCTACGGGATCGGTCACTTCATCGGCATGGAAGTGCACGACGAGGGCGACTACGAGGGGCCGCTGGAGGCCGGGATGGTGCTCTCCATCGAGCAGGGCGTGGCGCCGCCGGACGGCCCCCGGGTCGCGTTCGAAGACGACGTGATCGTCACGGACGACGGCCACGAGTGGATCAGCCGGTCCATCCCCATCGAGATGGCCGAGATCGAGGCGCTTGCCCGCGAGGCCGGCAGCTTCGAGGGCTTCGTCCGGAAGGAGCCGCCCGGTACGCGGTGAGTCGCTGAGCCGGTGAGGGCGCGCCTACTGCTGCCCCGTCCCCGGTGAGGAGCTGTCCGTGGGCGCAGGCGTCCTGTGCCCGTCGTCCGGAGCCTCCTCCTCGAGGAACGGTTCCATGTGGATGACGGCGTCCACCATGGTCGGCATCTCCTCAACCAGCTTGCGCCGCACCCTCCCTCCTAGGGTGTGGGCCTCCTTGAGGGAGAGCGTGGGGTCGGCCTCGACGTGGAGCACGACCCGGTAGCCGGCCCCGCTCCTGCGGGCGAGGATCTTTTCAATGCGCCGGACGCCACGTACCTCCAGGGCCTTGTGCCGCACGAGCTCGAGGACGGCAGGCGACGGCGCCCGGTCCATGAGGTCGTAGACAGCAGGGCGCAGGAAGCGGACGCCGTTCGCGGCGATGATCCCCGAGGCCGCGAGCGCCGCCCAGTCATCCGCCTCGGCCCACTCCGGCCCGCCGATGAGCGCGATCGAGATCCCCACGAACGCGGCGCCGGAGGTGATGGCATCCGCGCGATGGTGCCAGGCGTCGACGCGGACCGCCACGCTGTCCACCTCCTCGCCCACGCGGAAGACCGTGCGGAAGAGGAGCTCCTTCAAGCCGATGACGGCGACCAGCACCACGAGCGTGAACGGCGCCGGCACGGTGTGGGGGACGCGAATCTCGCGCAGCGCCTGGACGGCGATCCCCGCGGCCGCACCCAGGAGCATGAGCGCCACGGCCGCGGCAGCCACGGCCTCGGCCTTACCATAGCCGAACGGATAGCGCTCATCCGGAGAGCGGCCGGAGATCTGGAGGCCGCGCGACACGATGAGCGACGAGAAGATGTCCGTGGTGGACTCGACGCCGTCGGCGACCAGGGCGTAGGAGCGGCCGACGATCCCGGTAGCCACCTTGACGATCACCAGGACCGCGTTGGTGAGGAGGCCGAGCCGCGCGATGCGGACGGCCCGCTGCGTGCGCCGGTTTCCGTTCAACCCACGTCGCCCAGGAGTTCGCTGCCGCGCGTCGCCACGGTCCGGGCGCGGCTTGCTTGCCCGCTCCGGTGGCCGCCTCTGTAAGATAGCAGGCACGACGGAAAAGGCGCCCCTTCAGGATGCCTCGGGCACAGTCGCAGCTCGCGCCGGGGTTTGAACCGCAGAGCCGGGCGCGTGTCGAAGCGGCTGTTGCGCGGGGTTCGGGAGCCGTGCGACCATTGGGCAACCGCGGCCCGGGGAAAGGGGCGGCGAAAGGTGGAGAGCGGGAGCGAGGAGGAGGATGCGGAAGCTGCGCGAACGCTTCATGCCTACGCTTTCCGAGAGCCGGACGCTCCTCGGCCTGGCGCTCCCGGTCATCATCGTGCAGGTGGGGATGATGGCCATGGGGGTGGTGGACTCCCTCATGGTGGGCCGCGTCTCGCCCGCGGCGCTCGCGGCCGTCGCCCTGGGGAACCTCTATTTCTGGGGACTGTCTGCGTTCGGCATCGGCGTGCTCATGGCGCTGGACCCGGTGGTGGCGCAGGCTGTGGGCGCGCGGGATGAGCCGGCCGTTACGCGAGCTGTCCAGCGAGGAATGCTCCTGGCGGTAGGGCTGAGCGTGCCGTCATCGCTTCTGTTCCTTACGGCCGAGCCGATCCTCGCGCTCCTGGGACAGCCGGCGGACGTCGTGCCGGTCGCGGGCGGCTACGCGGTGCGCGTAATGCCCGCGGTGTTCCCCTTCTACGCCTTCCTGGTCTTGCGGCAGAGCCTCCAGGCGATGAAGCGCATGAGGCCCATCGTCGTGGCCATTATCCTGGCGAACCTGCTGAACGTGGGGCTCAACTGGGTGCTCGTGTTCGGCAAGCTCGGCTTCCCGGCCATGGGTGCGTTCGGTTCCGCGTGGGCGACCTCGGCGAGCCGCTGGCTGATGGCCCTGGGGCTGCTGGCCCTGGCCTGGCCGCAGCTCGGCCCCTACCTCACGCGGATCCGCGGGGACGTGGTCCGGCCACGGCCGCTGGCGCGCATGCTCGCGCTCGGCTCGCCCATCGGCATCCAGTTCCAGCTCGAGTTCGGCGCGTTCGGGGTGATCGCGCTGCTCATGGGGCGGTTGGGCACCGCGGCCGTGGCGGCGCACCAGGTCGCCATCAATCTCGCGTCGCTCACGTTCATGGTGCCTCTCGGCATCTCGGCGGCCGCGGCGGTGCTCGTGGGGCACGGCGTGGGCCGCGGCGACGCCCCGGAGGCGCGATCCGCTGCGCGGGCGGCCCTGACGTGGGGCGCGGGGTTCATGGCGCTCATGGCGGTCCTCTTCCTTGCGCTGCCCGGCGAGCTGGTGGGCCTCTACACTCCGGACCGCGAGGTGCTCGCTCTGGGTTCGGCGCTGGTCTCGCTGGCCGGGCTGTTCCAGGTCTTCGACGGCATCCAGGTCGTCTCCGCCGGCATCCTCCGCGGCACGGGTGAGACGCGCCCGCCCATGCTCATCAACGTGCTCGGGTTCTGGCTCGTGGGGATCCCCGTGAGCCTCGCCCTCGCGTTCGGCGCGGGGCTCGGGCCCCGGGGCCTCTGGTGGGGGCTGGTGGCCGGGCTGGCTGCGGTGGCGGGCTTGCTGCTTCTGCGCGTGCGCGTCCGCCTGGGAGAACGGCTCGAGCGAGTGGTCATCGACGAGATCGGAGAGGAACGGCAGGCGGTCGGGAGAGGGTCAGAGGGCCGGGGTTAGAGGGTTAACCCTCCAACCCGCTCGTTCGGCGGCCGACGATCCGCTCGTAGATCTCCGGGTCCGTCGCGCCCTCCGTGCCGAAGACGAGCACGCGGGCGGACGGGCCGAGGCGCAGTTCGTCGCGCGCCTTCCCGTCCGGGATGGCCGTCATGAGCGCGGCGAGCCCGGCGGCCCCCGATTCGCCCGCGGCAATGGGCGGATCGCCGTGCTTGCCCCCGGCCAGGAGGCGCATGGCGGCGCGGGACGGCTCGTCCGGGATCGTGAGGAAGAAGTCCGCGCCACGCTCCAGGATCTCCCAGGCGAGCAGCGACGGCTCTGCGGCGGCAAGGCCGGTCATGATGGTGCGGAGCTGCCCGGGAACCGTGGTGGGCCGGCCCTTCACGGAGCTGCGGTAGCAGCAGTCCGCCTCCTCGGGCTCCACCACGACGAGGATCGGTCGCTCGCTGCCCCACGCCTCCCATAGATGGGCGCATACGGCTGCAGCGAGCCCACCGACGCCCGCCTGCACGAGCACGTGCGTGGGGCGCTCGCCGGCTGGAAGCTGGTCGAGCGCTTCCCGCACCATCACCGTGTATCCCTGCATCACGTCCCGCGGGATCTCCAGATAACCGGGGTACGACGTGTCCGAGATCACGAACCGGTGATAACGCCGCGCGTCCTCGTCGGCGCGCCGGACGGCGTCATCGTAGATGCCCTGCACCATCACCACCTCCGCACCGAGTCCCGCGATGGCCTTCGCGCGCCGCTCGCTCACCGCCGCGTGCAGGTAGATCACGCAACGGCAGCCGAGCATCTGCGCGCCCCACGCCACCGAGCGGCCGTGATTCCCGGACGAGGCGCACGTGACGGTGATGTCCGACACCATGCCCTGGTAGCGCCCGGCCCTGAGATCTTCCGTCCGGACGTCACTCGTGCCGGTGCGCCGCTCCACCTCGCGCTTCAGGAGCAGCAGCACCCCGTAGGCGCCGCCCAACGCCTTGAAGCTTCCGAGCCCGAAGCGGCCGGACTCGTCCTTGTACCAGACCCGCTCGATCCCGAGGGCGCGGGCGATGCCCCGGAGGCTCTGGAGCGGCGTGGGCGCGTACCCGGGCCAGGATCGGATCTCGCGGTCGGCCACGGCGGCCGCCGCGTGGCTGAGGATCCGGCGCTCGGCCTCCCCGTACGGCGAGCGCCGATCCGCGCGGACGTTCGCCAGCAGGCGGAACGGGAAGATGAAGGGTTCGCTCGTCATCGCTCATGCCCTCGATCGGTCACACACGCAGGCCTCGTGCCGAAACCCGAACCCCGCCTGCCCGGTTCCATCATAGGGTATAGGGCGCGGCGGCGCCCTCGAGCAGCTACCACGTGTGTCCACAGGAGGAGCCCATGGACTTCGCTGTGATCGTCGTCGGAAGTGGGCAGGCCGGAGTGCCGCTGGCCGCGCGGCTCTGGGAAGCCGGCGGGCGCGTGGGCCGCGGGGGTGCACCGCAAAGACGAGATCGTCCGCCAGTGGTGTTCCCGGCGCGGGGGGAGCCCACAGGGCGGTGCTCCTCGTTGCGCACTACGACGGGATCCCCGCCGGGCCCAGCGCGGCGGACGACGCGGCCGGCGTGGCCGCTCTCCTGGAGACGCTGCGCGCGCGGCGGGCAGGGCCGCCTCTCCGAAACGACGTGATCGCACTGCTCCCCAACGACACGGACGCCGGCCACGAGCAGGCGGGCCGGCGTCCTGCGCTGGTTATCTCGCCCGGGCGCTACAACGGCAAGGTCGGTCTTGCGATCCTCTGTCCCATCACTGCTCACGTGAAGGGTTATCCTTTCGAGGTTCGGATTCCTGAGAGTCATGAGGTCGTGGGGGTTGTGCTCTCGGATCAGGTGAAGAGGCTGGACTGGAGGGCGCGGCGAGCAGAGTTCGCGGATCGGCTTCCGGAGGCTGTGACGGCGGAAGTCCTGGGCAAGCTCGCCACGCTGGTTCGCCTTCCATGACCGGCGGGGCCAGCCGCTGTCGGCCGGTCGAGGCTTTTCCCGTCCGGGTATGCAAAGAAGCCCCGCAACGATGTCGCTGCGAGGCTTCTCGCCTTCCAGTCGGGACGGCGGGATTTGAACCCGCGACCCCCTGAACCCCATTCAGGTGCGCTACCGGGCTGCGCCACGTCCCGAGCACCAGCAATATAACCCCGGGTCCCGGGGGCACCATAGAGCAGCGGCTCGAGGGCGATCAGCTCATCCGGTATGGAGACGAAGACTCGGCGGCCCATCAGCACGGCGACCCGGATCGCGGCACCCTGTGCGTCGATCACGTTCCGGCGCACGCGGACGTTCGTGAAGTTGCCGCCGCAGCCGAGGATGTCCGCCATGCCGATGCCGACCAGCAACGGGCGCGTACGCGCACGGATAACGTTCTCCTCGATCACGGAGCCCTGCGCGCCGAAGATGACCAGGGCCACGTCCGTCGCATCGGTGATGGTGTTCCTGCGCACGATGCTGTCATTGCAGCCATGGGAGATGCCATCGGACCAGTGGCATTTCCCGCGGCCCGCCAGGCCGCGGCGCGAGCGCTGGCGCCGGACGCCACCCTAGCCGAGGCGTACACGGCGCGAGCGTACTGCGAACTGGTGTACGACCGGGACTTCGCCGCCTCGGAAGCGAGCTTCCGTACGAGCATCGCCTTGAGTCCGAGTCTCTTGGAGCCGCATTGGGCACTCGCGCACACGCTCATCGTGCTCGATAGACTCGATGAGGCAGAGTCCGAGCTGGGCCGCGCTCGCGAGGTGGATCCGCTTTCCTTCGGGCTCCATCTCACGGAAGGTGCGCTGGCTCTGGCCCGCGGTAACGCGGACGCCGCCCTGGAACGCGCGCGGAGCGTGCTCGAGCTGGATGCAGGCTTCGCGAACGCACACTGGCTGGAGGGCATCGCCCAGGAGCTGCTCGATGCGCCTGCGTCCAGCTACGTGCCGCCCGTGTGTGTGGCCCGCGTATACGCGCGGCTGGGCGAGATCGATTGCGCGTTCGCGTGGCTGGAGCGCGCCCTCGAAATCTGCGATCCGTGGCTCGTGTTCCTGAACGTGTGGCCACGCCTCGAGCCGCTCCGCGAGGACCCGCGCTTCCGGACCGTCCTTCGACGCGTCCGACTGCCCACGACGTGAGCCGCCGCCCACGGGCGACCACTCCAGAGGTCTTCGCTTCGGCTCCCTACGGGTTCGTGCCGTTCGCCTCGTTCGCGTCAGGCGGCGAACTGAGCGAAGGCCACGACGTTGCCCGCCGGCTCGCGCACGATCATCTCCTGGGCGCCGTAGAAGGTGGTCCTGCGCGGAACGATCAGGGGGACGCCCTTCAGCGCGCGTTCCACCGCGTCGAGATCGTCGACCTCGATGTAGAGCATGGTGCCGCCGGCGGGGTGGTCCGCGAGCGGGGGGATATCCTTCTTCACGCTCTCGCGGGTCTGGTACATCAGTTCGACGGCGCCGTTCTGGAGGATCACGAACCCCAGGCGCTCGCCCTCGGGGACCTCGACCGTCGTCCGGAACCCGAGGCGGTCGATCCAGAAGGAGAGAACGGGCTCGATCTCCTCCACGTAGAGAACGGGTGTGAGCTTCTTCATTGTCGGCATGATCGTTCGCCTCGGAGAGGGGGTGCCGGCGCCGTGACGCGCCGGCTGCGCGAGGAGCACCATGAGTCCTCGAGTCGCCCGCATGTGATAGCGATGTTATAGCGCTCGAGCGCGGCAATGGCGAGGGTCGCTCACCCTTCGAGGCCGGTCCCGGCCGCGTGATGCGGACCCCCCTGAGGGAGGCCGCGGGACGCCCGTCCGCTCCTCGTCCGTAGCGCGGCCGCAGCCCTTGCAGTGCGGCGGCGCAGGCGCCGCGAGTGGGCGCAATGCGGTCCGCGATGCGGGGTTGACACCCCTGGGGGACCCGGATAAATTGGGTCTGCTCGATGCGGGGTGGAGCAGCCTGGTAGCTCGTCGGGCTCATAACCCGAAGGTCGCGGGTTCAAATCCCGCCCCCGCTACTATCGTTTTGGGTCGTCGTTCGGTGGCCCAAACGCCGCACAGGATGTCCGATCCGGCGGTACCGTACGAGCCGCACGGACCCGACCGCCGGGAGCTCAGTGGAAAGTACGGAGCGGATGATGTCTCAGCAGGCGAACCGGGCCGATGACGTTGAGGCCGTCCAGTCGGACGCAGCGCGCGTGCGCGAGCGGGCCACGACGAGTATGTGGTCTAGCCCGCGACCGCGGGCGGGAGGGGATCGCCGCTAGGGCTGGACGATTCCCCTTGTTTTCGAGACCCGCCTGCGTCCGTCCGGCCAGGCGGGTTTTTTCGGCCAGGTAGCTCAGATGGTAGAGCACCGCGCTGAAAACGCGGGTGTCGGCGGTTCGATTCCGTCCCTGGCCACTTGCGCGGCGGACTTGAGGCCGCGCCGAGGACGGTCGAGAGAGCAGAGGTCCGTAGCTCAAGTGGTAGAGCACCGGTCTCCAAAACCGGCGGTTGGGGGTTCGAGTCCCTCCGGACCTGTGAGGACAGGCCGTCCGCTCCCGGCGGCGAGGAAGGCGCCGGGGCGGCTCTGGGCCTCGAGCGACGGGGGCTCAGGGCCCCCATCGTCTAACGGTTAGGACACCACTCTTTCAAGGTGGAGATCGGGGTTCGATTCCCCGTGGGGGCGCTGGGGAGAAGAGGTGGCGCTGGGGCTGTAGCTCAGCTGGTTAGAGTGCCGGTCTGTCACACCGGAGGTCGCGGGTTCGAG
>JACQVF010000003.1 GCA_016209885.1 Gemmatimonadota bacterium
GCTTCTATCCGCTCAGCAGGCCGGGCGCGACGTCGCGCGGGCTACACTGCGCTTCTGGTTCGCCGCCGGGGGTGTGCCCCTAAGACGGGGTACCGCTGCCGCACGGCGCGGGCGCCCGCCTGAGGCGGCGAGGCAAACCGACCCTTCAACACGCCTCTCTGAATCAGGCCCATGGGCTCGCTCGTGGCCGCCGGGCTGCCGGCGTGCGGATTTGATCCAGTTGAACTTCAAGGTTAAGTTGATCTTCATGAAGACCTTATCGATGCTGGAGTTCCGGCGCAATGCGCGACGCGCACTCGAGGCGATCCAGCGTGGGGAGCGGCTGGTGCTTACCTATCGCGGGAAGCCGGTGGCGCGACTCGAGCCGGTTCGTCCGGCGGCTGCTGAGATCCCCGAAGATGATCCCCTTCTCCGCGTTGACGATTTTGCGGTGGAGGGTCCGGGCGGCCGTCTGGAGAACGAGGAGATCGATCGGCTCGTTTATGATCCGTAGAGTCTTTGTCGACACGTCCGGCTGGTATGCCCTCATCGATAAGCGCGACGCGGAGCATGGGCGGGCTGCTGCGCTCGTGCGCCTTCTGATCACGGAGGGTGCACGCCTCGTCTCAACGGACTATGTGATCGACGAGTCATGTACGCTGGCGAAGGCCCGCTCGGGGTCTGCAGCGGCGTTCCGGCTCCTTGATCTGCTCGAGGAGACGGTTGCGCTGGATCTCGAGTGGGTCGACCCCGAGCGGTTCGACCGCGCGAAGAAGCTGTTTCGCAAGTACCGCGACCAGGCCTTCTCGTTCACGGACTGCACCAGTTTCGTCGTGATGCGTGAGCAGCGAATTGAGGACGTCATCACCGTGGATGATCATTTCCGCATAGCCGGTTTCCGGCCGCTTCTGGAGCATCCTCGGCCTCGGCGCTCTCGCAAGTGAGGGTGAGGGCCAGGGCCGACCGGAAGGGCGGCGTGACGGCGCTGGCCGTCGAAGCGAATCGCGCAGCCGTCCGCGGCGGTTTGTCCCGGCGATCCCGTGCCTGTCTCGCGGATAGAAAACCAGGAGGGTATCGGCCCCCACATCCTGGAAGACGATGAAGAACTGCTCCGACTCCGTCCGCGGGACGTTGTAGTCGCTCAGTCCGTGGGCCAGCATGACCGGGCTCTTGACCTGCGTGAGGTGGCGGAGCGCGGACCGGGGACGGGTCCCGAGCTAACTGGCAACGAGCCGTCCCCGGAGGATTCATCACCCAGATCCGCGTGTCTGAGGACGAGGAGGCCGCGGCAGCGACCTTGGCGTCACCGATCCTCTGCTCTCAGCCGATGTTCGGGTTGTTCAAGCGCTCCACAGCGGGAAGCGGGAAGCACGTCTGATCCCCGTACGTCCCTCCATCTTTGAACAGGCTGCCGGGCGGCGGAATCAGGGGAAGCTTGTACCGGTCGCGGTCGCTCAGGTGATGCGAGCCGAGAAAGAGCTCCGACTGCCGCTCCCAGATAATCTGCTGCAGCACCTTGTCGCGATCGGTGCTGGCGAACGGGGGCAGACCGACTCGACCGTGAAGGACGTTGATGATCGCGACGGCAGCCTGCGTGTTTCCGGCCGCGAGCTCAGCTTCGGCCACGATCAGTCGGGCCTCCTCCCAGGTCGCCATGGGAATCGGGCTCGAGCGCGTCGGGTACTCCATCTGGTGCCAGAGAGGGGTGGTGCCATCCTGCGCCCGCCGCCCGGTGTTCTCGATGGCCACGCGCGGATCTCGCACACCCTCGAACGTCCGGTTCCGGTACTTGGGATCGACGCTCGTCACCTGAGCGCCCTGGACCGCCCGGAACACGGTATTTTCCCGGCGAGGAGAATCGGTGGAGTACGTGGCATCGAACCGAAAGCCCGCCGGAACGAGTCGCGCATCGTCCGCGGCGCTGCTGACGCGTTGCTGGTTGAGCTTCGCCCGGGCGCGCCCGACCCGGGCGAGGTTGAGCAGATCGGCCTTTCCTGCGGCCTGGGCCGCGTCGATGGCCCGTGTGAACCGCTCCTCGGCGCGCTTGAAGACGTCCGCGCGGCTCAGCTCGGGACCCAGATCGAGGGCAACCGTACACATACCTTCTGCAAGCAGGACTTGGGCGTACCCGGAATGAGCGGCGGCCGTGGCGATCAGCGCTGTCCGATTCGGAACCTCCTGGTCCGTCCAGCGCTCGAGGAGCGAGAGGATGTTGTCGGCCTGCCAGCGAGCCACGGAGAGCGGGATGTAGACACCCACGGCGCTCGTGCCGGTGGCGTCGCACGTGATGCTCGTATACGCCGCGCCCGTGGGATCGAAGACCCGGCGATCATAGTCCTTCCAGGCGATCAGCGTTGTCCCGACCTCCAGCTCGTCTCCCACGAGCCCCCCGGCCACGATGTAGTGAGCCAGGGCGCACTCGAAATCGGTCGCCGCGCTGTTGACCAGGAGGGCTGCATTCGCTGGAGTCAAGAGGCCCTTCTCCAGGACGCGGGATGGCGCCTCCACGCTGATGAGCCGGTCCAGCGCGTCGCAGGCGCCGAGCTGAAGGGCCAACGCCGCCGCCGGAACGAGCCGCCCGATGGCGCGAGCGACCCGCCGAGCTCCCCTTCCCTTCCATCGCTTGTCACGGAACATGAGAGTCCCCTTTGCCGAAGCCGTATCGGAACGAATTCGTCAGAACGTGAGGTTTAGCGTCGTGACCCACTGCGTGGGCGTGGGTATCTCATTTTGCGCACTCACGTTCCCCCTTCCCCTCAGGGCGAAGCCGCCGACGTTCTCGGGGTCGAGGCCCAGCAGCTCGGAGGGAGCCCACGTGTGGAGGTTCCGCGCCGCGACGGACACCGAGGCTCGGCTCGCCCCGAAGCGCCGCATCCAGCTCTCCGGGAACATGTAGCGGAGCGATACCTCTCTGAGCTTCCCGAAGCTCTGGTCCATGACCCACCGGGCCTCGTCTGTATAGCTGAGGAACGAGGAAGCCGCGTAGACCGGATCGAAGCGCTCCGGCAGCACCTCATCCTCGCAGGCCAGCCCCCCCGGACACCACAGGTGCGACATCCAGGTCTTGTTGCCGAGCTTGAAGTCGACGAGCCCGCTCACGCTCAGGCGATCCAGAAGGGTCACGGTCGTGTTGAGCGAGCCCTCGACGTTTGGCTCCGGCCGCCCCCGGTAGACGCTGGGGGCCTGGGCGCACGGCACCGGCGGCTTTCCGGGACCGCCGTCACAGAGGATGTTGATCGGCTTTCCGTCCGGTCCCCGTTCGGCGCTCACGACCCTGCGCGTGAAGAATCCTGACACGGGATATCCCTCCTGGTGCCGGGAGAGGGCGCTGCCCGTCGTGAGGAAGTCCACGCCTTCGATCCCGACGTCCAGGATCTTGTTGGCGTTGGTGGCGAGGTTGAAGGCGAGATCCAGAGCCAGCCCGCTGCGCTCGACGGCCCGCCCGTTTACCTGGAGCTCGACTCCCTGGTTCTCGATTTCTCCTATGTTGACGAACTGCTGACGGTAGAACCCGCCGGAAGGCGCGATGTCACGAAGGACAATCGCGTCCTTGGTCCGCTGGTAGTAATAGGTGAAGTCAACTCTCGCCCGCTGCTGTAACAAGCTCGCCTCGAAGCCGACCTCGATCTCCCGGGCCCGCTCCGGCCCGAGCTCCGAGTTTCCTACGAACTGGGGCGTCACGGCCGGCTGTCCCCCTTTCCCCGTGATCGGCTCGAAGGTTCGCAGCGCCGCGAACGCCTCGGGCTGGAGACCGGACTGGCCGTACGCGGCCCGGAGGCGCAGGGCGTCCACGAACGAAACGTTCCAGAACGGCTCCTCGCTGATCACCCAGGAGCCGCTCACCTTGGGATAGCTCACCAGTTCGAAGCTCTCACCGAATGCGCTGTTGTCATCGAAGCGGATGGCTCCGGTCAGGAAGAGTCGATTCTTCCAGCCAAGCTGCTCCTGAACAAACAGTCCCACGGTCACGTTCTCGACCTCATCCTGGCTTCCGAGGCGAATGGCGGCGCCGGCGATGGAGGTGACGTCCGAAGAGGGGAACTCTCTACCTTGCTGGCTGAAGATCTTCCTCAGCGAGCGGTAGTATTGGAAGCCCGCCGTCGAGCTCGACTCGAGGCCCTCGCGCACAGGCAGCGTCGCCGTGGCACTGTAATCCACGGTCGTTGTCAGAACGTCCGTGAGGTCGACGGCTTTCGCTCCGGCGGCGAAGCTCGTACTGAAGAACTGGGCGTTCTCGGGACCGAGCTTCGGCACGAGGTCCGTGTCCTCCTGATCACTGACGTCCACGCCCGTCTGCAGCCGGTGACTCAGCCAGCTCAAGGGGCGATGGCGGATCTCGAACCCGCCCGTGAATCGAACCAGGTTCTCGGTAAGGAACTGGGAGGAAGCCCAGACGTCATGGGGAGCGCTGAGGAAGCCCCGGCTAGGGCTGTTTCGCGTCGCCGGACGATTGAGCAGCATGTGCCTCTTGAGCTGGGCCGGAGGGATATCCGCCGAGCTGAGGGTCAGGCCGAGTTGGGTGCTCAGGTCCACCGTCCGATGGGGCGCGATGCTGAGGTTCAGGCGACCACCGAAGCGGTCTTTCTTGTCCGGGCGCAGGCTCCCCTCCACGCGATCATAGTCGGCGGCGACGTAGTACCGGAGCACGTCCGAGCCACCCGACACGTTCACCCCGTAGCCCTGGAGGTGCCCGGTACGGAAGATGGGCGTACCGCGGTCCTGCTCCGCCTTGATGATGTTGAAGGTCCAGATGCCCTGCGTCTTGTCCACGATACTGACGCCGGGCTCCTCAGGCGCCGGGAGCTGGCCGCCCCGAACCCACATGAGGGGCCAGTTCATCTCGGGATTCCACTGGAAGGTGACCCCCTGCCGGGTGGTGACCCCGACCGTCGTCCTCCCCGGCAGTCCCTTCTTCGTAATGATCTGGATCACCCCGTTGGAGGCCTCGGTTCCGTACAGCGTGGCGGCCGCCGGGCCCTTGATGATCTCGATGCTCTCGATGTCCCGGGGGCTGAAATCATCGAGGCGGGAGACCGCGCCAAACTGGGTTCCCCCCGTGGGGAACTGGTTGTTCACGCGGACGCCGTCCACATAGATGAGGGGATCGGTGGACAGGGAGATGCTCGACCTGCCGCGAATGACGATCCGGGCCCCGGCCGAGGCCTGTCCGCCCGGGGGCCGGATAGTGACCCCCGGCGACCGGGCGTTCAGGAGCTGACTCAAATCGCCCACGGGGGCAGTAGCGACGATGTCCGGCGTCTGGATCTTCGCTACGGCGTTGCCGACGGCTCGCCTTTGAGTCCCGCCGGCCGTTCCCGTCACCACGATCTCGTCCAGGGCGAGGGCCTCCTCGCGGAGGGCGACGCTGACCTCGGTGGTCTGGCCGTCGCGAACCACGACCTCCTGCACGACGCTGCGGTAGCCGATACGCTCGAACCGCAGTTCGTGGGTCCCCGCTGGCACGTTGAGCAGGATGAACCGGCCGTTGGCCCCCGTGAGGCTCCCCATGTCCAGCCTCGAAATGTAAACCTGCACCGCGGACAGCGGCTGAAGAGTAATGCCGTCCACGACCCGGCCGGTGACGGTGCCGGTCTGTGGCTCGTCCGCTACCGACGCCGCCAGGTGGGGACGAGCGCGAACCGGCGCCGCCGCGATCACCACGAGGATGGCGGCGCCCGCCGCGCGCCTCAGCAATGCTGACCTGGATACGCTTCTCATGGGCTTCCTCCATGTTCGCACGTTCGCGCATGCTCGCGGTTGCGATGCCCGGCTCCGGGGACCGAGGGAGTCCGCTGAGCGTCAAGGCCTCTCGGTCGTCCCCTTTGCCTCATGAATCAGGTAGTCTGGTGCGTGGGCCAATGGTGGCCGGTCCTGGTCGACGGCGTCGGGTCGACGCCAAGGGTGGCGAATCGGAGATGTGGACCACGGGGCAAGGCCGGGGCCCGGCCACCGGAAACTCGACCGGCAGCCGATGAAGCTCATGAAGGCCATTGGCTCAACCTCCGACCGGGTGCACGGACGGGTTGCAGCCATGAAAGAATCCCCCCGGACTACCCCGTGTGCGTCATTGTCGGACCGCCGTCGCACGGTGTCAAGTGGCCGGCGTCCGATGCACCTGTGGATCGAAGCCGCGTGGTCGCGCTCTCATCCGCGGAAGCCGGAGGGTCGGCCGGCCGGCTGCCTCGCTGGCGACTGCAGAACCCCTGGCGCGCCCCGGCGTACCTTCCGAGCTTGACGCCCGCCCCCGGGGGACCCGATCTTCGGCGGCACTGCGCGCTTGTCCGGCAGGTTGGGGTGGCGTGAGGCGGCGAAGGTTCCGTCCTTCGAGCGAGCGTCTTTCGCGACTGCGCGGCCATCCATGCGAGCTGCGAAGCGGGCTACTGATGGGCTCCGGGCCGCTGGGGTGCTCCTCGTCCTGGTGCTCCCGGCGCGTGCCCAGGCGCCTTCGCGCATCGACCCTCTGCTGACTCCGTTGCTCCAGCCTGCGGTGCAGCGCTCGGCCGCGGCTGCGGCGCAGGAGACGGGCGAGCTGCCGCTCCGGTTGCGGGCGCTGGGCGCCTTTCGCGCACCGGACACCAGCGAGCTCCGGATCCACGTTTTCCTCTGGTCCGACCCTGCGGCGGAGCCGGCGCTCCAGGCGCTCGGCGCGCGCATCCGCACGTCGGTGGGCTCCTACCACACCGCAGACCTGCCCCTCGCCGCGCTCCCCGCGATCCTCCGGGTAGCGGGACTGCGCTACGTGGAGGCGTCGCTCCGGAGCGAGCCGGACCTGGACGTGAGCGCGGCCTCGGTGCGGGCCACGGAAGTGCGGGAGCGCTCGGGCGACGACTTCGTGGGGCTCACGGGCGATCGCGCACTGGTGGGCATCTACGACACGGGCCTCGACTTCATCCACAGCGATTTCCTCGACCCCCGGGGGCGCACGCGCGTGCGGTTCCTGTGGGATCAAACGCTGTCCGGGACGCCGCCGGGGAGGGTGGGCGAGCAGACGTTCTTCTACGGCCACGAATGCGACCGGGCGTCCCTGGACGCGCGCACGTGCCCCCAGCGCGACACGAACGGGCACGGTACGCACGTGGCGGGGATCGCGGCGGGAGACGGCTCGGGGACAGGGGGCGGACTTCCTGCCTACCGCTACGTCGGGATCGCGCCGGAGGCGGAGCTGCTCGTCGTGAAGGGGGGCGACGAGAGCTTCAGCGAGGCCGGCGTCGTGGACGGCGTCGCCTACATCTTCGCCCGCGCGGCGCAGCTCGGGCTCCCGGCGGCGGTGAACCTGAGCCTGGGGAGCAACTTCGGGGCGCACGACGGGACGCGCCTCTTCGAGCGCATGATCGACTCGCTCTCCGGCCCGGGGCGCATCGTGGTGAAATCGGCAGGAAACGCGGGAGCGCACCCGAACCTGGTGGTCGGGCCGCGGCCTCGTCGTATTCACGGGATGGGGCGCCCCGGTGCAGGCGACAGCATCGTCCTGGTCCTGCGTGTGCCGACCTACGAGGAGGCGGCGGGCGCGAGCAATGACATCGCGCTGGTCGACCTCTGGTACGAGGGCGCGGATTCCCTGACCGTGAGAGTGGTGCGGCCGGATGGCTCGTCGCTCACGGCGCCGCGCGGTGCCAGCGCCGAGGACACGGCCGGCGCGGGCGTCATCGAGATCGAGCATGCGAGCGGAGGCCCGAGCCCGCTCAACGGCGATGTCGAGGTCGCGATCCAGATCTTCGACCGGAATCCCGCACGGCCGCCCGCAGCCGGCGATTGGCGCATCATCGTGCTGGGCCGACCGCAGGGCGCCGGCGCACCGTTCCACGCATGGCTGGCGTTCACGACGCTGGGTGCCGCGGAGCTGGTCGAGGGCTGGTCGAACTCGCATCTCATCAGCTCTCCGGGCAACGCGCGACGCGCGGTCACGGTCGGCGCGTTCTCTACGAAGTTATCGTGGGGGGCGCGCGACGGGCGCACGTACGGCTGGGCCCAGCAGGAGGCACGGGGCGACATCGCCACGTTCAGCAGCCCGGGGCCCACCCGCGACGGGCGCGCGAAACCCGACATCGCCGCGCCCGGGAAAGGGGTGATGTCGGCGCTCTCGTCCCAGATGGCGACGCCGGCCATCGCGCTCACGGATGGGGACGGCGTCCATTGGATCCTGCAAGGCACGAGCATGTCAGCGCCGCACGTTGCTGGAGCGGTCGCCCTCATGCTCCAGCTTGACCCCCTCCTGGATCCGGAGCGCGTGAAGGCGCTGCTGGCCGCCGGCGCCGCCCGCGACGCGTTCACCGCGGTGAGCTACGCGACCGGCGATCCGGGCGGACAGCCGAATCTCACCTGGGGCGCCGGCAAGCTGGACGTGCGCGGGACGGTCGATCTCATCCCTGCCCGGCCGATCGTGGTCGTGCGGCCGCTCACGCAGCCCGCCGGGCCCTCACCCGTCGCCGGGCCGCCCGTGGCCGCCGTGCGCTTCTCCGTTGCGGCTGAAGGTGGAGGCGTGCGGCTCGAGGCGCTGGAGGCTAGCACGGCGGAGGGCAATGCTGCCGCTCATGTGGACGTTGTCTGGCTCGTGGCGGACGAGGATGGGGACGGGCTCGCGGACGCTGGCGAGATGCGGTGGGGTCCCGCCACCTTCGGAGCCACGGGCGCAATCCTCCGCTTCGCGGAAGCGCCGCCCGCAGTCTCCGCGGGCGCGGCCCGCGACTTCCTGCTGGCGGCCGCCATGCGACGCGGCGCACCGCGACGCCAGGACTTCGCCCTCGGGGTCACCACGATCGCGGCTAGCCCCCTGTTCGGCACAGGCGCCGCGAGCGTGAGCGGGCTCCCGGTCCGCGGTGGCCGGCTTGAGCTCGTCCCGCCGGAGATCCGCATCGCGGCGCTCACGCCGGCGGATGCTCCACAGCCCGGCACGACGGTCTCCTCGCGCCTGGGCCGGCAACTCGCGCTCGCGGGAGTGACGGCGAGAGCGGGGTCGGTGGAAGGGCTCCGCATTACGGCGCTTACGCTCTCCATATCCGGTCGCGACCCGAAGGCGATCCTCCGCATCTTCCGGGACGTGGATCGGGACGGCGCGTTCAGCGCTGCGGACGTGCTGGCCGCCGAGCGTACAGGCGCGCTCGCGGCCGATACGAACCGGATCGTTCTCGACTCCCTGGACGTGCCCGTCCCGCCCGGCGCGGAGACCGCCCTGCTGGTGGTCGCGGAGCTGGGCGGCCAAGCGCCCAACGGCACGGTGATCCGTGCGGCGCTCGAGCCGGCCGCGCTTCGTGCCGTGGGCCTCATCTCCGGCGAGGAGGCGGAGCGCGTGGACCCGCCGCCCGCCATCGCGGGCCCGGTCGTGCAGCTCTCGCTGCTGAGCGCGGGCGAACGCTACGCCCTCTCGGCGAACCCGGTCCGCGGCGGCGAACTCATCGTCAACTACCGGGACCGGCCGCGGCGCATCCGCATCCTTTCGCTGGCCGGCATCGTGGTCGCGGAGTTGGAAGCCGACGCGCTCGAGGCGGGCCGCGCCACATGGCCGCTCAGGAACCGGGACGGCGAGCCGGTGGCCAACGGGATCTACGTGCTGGCCATCGAGTTTGCGGACACGCGGGCGCTGGAGAAGCTCATGGTGCTGCGGCGAGGAGGAGGGCCGTGAGTGTGTGGCGCGGCGTCCCGACAGCATTCGTCGCGCTGGCCGCGACGCTCGCACCCGCGGCGCTCTGGGCCGCCCAGGCGGGCCCCGGGACGACGGGCGCCGCCGTGCTGGCGCTCCCGGGCGGCACTCGCCCTGCCGCGTTGGGCGATGCCTACGCAGCTCTGGGCGACGACGAGATCGCGGTCTTCTACAACCCCGCAGGGTTAGCCAGCGCGCCGGCGCTCGCGGTGAACGTGTCCTACGAAGTTTATTTCCTGGACATCGGGCTGGCCGCGGCCGCGGCGGCGTGCGCGCTCGGCCCTGGCCGCGCGGGCATCGGTCTCCGCTACGCCGATTACGGCGAAATCACCGAGCTCGTCCCTGATGCGGCCTTCGGCGGGCAGCGCGGGCGGGCCACGGGCCAGACCCTCTCCGCCTCGGATCTCGCATTCACGGGCGGGTACGGCCTTCCACTCTGGCGCGGGCGGCTCGCGATCGGCGCGAGCACGACGCTCGTGCACGTCCAGCTCGCGGAGACGAGCTCGAGCTCCGTCGCAGCGGACGTCGGGCTGCAAGCCCGCGCAGCGGGGGACCGCGTCACGGCGGCCGTCGCGATCCAGCACCTGGGGTCGTCCCCGGCGCCCGGGGAGCGCGTGGCCGTGCTTCCGCGCACGGTGCGGGTCGCTCTAGCCGTACGCCAGCCGCTGGGCCCGGCATCTGTCCGCGCGACCGCCGAGGCCGTGGCTCGCCGCGACGCGGGCGCCGTCGCCGCGGGCGCCATAGAGGTCGAGCTGCCGGCCGGCGCACCGCCGGCCACACCCGCCGTAGTCTTGAGAGGGGGGTTCAGGAGAGGAGGCGAGGAGACGGTGCGCCGCCCGCTCTCGGCCGGCGCCGCCGTGCGCGTATTCGGCACAAGCGTAGAGTACGCGTACCGCGCCTTCGACCTTCTAGGCGCGACCCACCGGCTCGGCATTCGCTGGGCGCGGCGTTGAGCACCCGAAGCGCCGCGTCGGAGTCGATCCCCTCATAGGAGAACCCGATATGTGCAAAAGGGGGCTCGGTTCGTTCCGTGTGGTGCTGACCGCCATCCACCTCGTCCCGGCGCTTCTCGGGGCGCAACCGGCGGGAAGCACGCGTTCCGCCACAGTTGCCGACGTGCGCTACGAAGTCGTGTTCGATTCGGTGACGGCTGATAACCGCGAGATCAGGGTGCAAATGACCTTCCGCGCCGCCAGCCGCGATCCCGTCCTGCTGTCCCTACCCGCCTGGACGCCCGGTGCGTACGAGATCAGCAACTTCGCCCGCAACGTGCTGAACTTCACCGCGACGGCTGAGGATCAGCCCCTCGACTGGGACAAGCTTGACTTCGATACCTGGCGGATCCAGCCCACCGGCGCCCAGACCGTGGCCGTGAGTTTCGACTATCGCGCCGACACGCTGGACAACGCTATGGCGTGGACGCGCCCGGACTTTGCGTTCTTCAACGGAACCAACGTCTTCCTCTACCCCGAGAACCGGCCATTGGAGTTTCCCGCGCGCGTCACGATCCGGACCGAGGCCGACTGGGCGGTCGCCACCGCCATGACGCCGGCGGGCGCCCCGCGCGAGTTCACCGCTGCCAACTATCACGACCTGGTGGACATGCCGGTGTTCGTCGGCCGATTGGACGTGGACAGCGCCCGGATCGACGGCCACTGGTTTCGCCTGGCCACCTATCCCCGGGGTCAGCTCGCCGGGGAAGCGCGCCGCTCGTTCTGGAACGAGGTGCGTGCCATGATGCCCGTCATGAGCCAGGTATTCGGAGAGACGCCGTGGGCTACGTACACCACGCTTATCCTCTTCGAGGAGAGCCACCCTGACCTTTTCGGACTCGAGCATCAGAACTCCCATGTCGGCATCCACAATCCCCGGTTCATCGGTACCCCCGATCTGGCCTCCATTACGGCGCACGAGATCTTCCACGCCTGGAACGTGAAGCGCCTGCGACCCGTTGAGATGGTTCCCTACGACTACAGCCGCCCACAGCCGACCACGCTGCTGTGGATCAGCGAAGGCATCACCGACTACTACGCGGATCTGGCGCTCGTTCGCGCCGGCATCATCCCGGCGGAGCAGTTCTACGAGCGCACTACCGGCAAGATCCAGGAGGTCGCCCAAGCGCCGGCCGTGGCGCTGGAGGACGCGTCGCTCTCCACGTGGATTGACCCAACGGACGGGTCCCGGTATCTGTATTATCCGCAAGGCTCACTCGCCGGCCTGCTCCTGGACATCCTGATCCGCGACGCCTCGGACAACCGAGCGTCGCTGGACCACGTTCTGCGCGCGCTCTACCACGCGACCTACAGGGCGGGCCAGGGCTTTACAGTCGAGCAATGGTGGCAGGCGGTGAGCCGCGCCGCCGGTGGCCGCTCGTTCGCCGAGTTCGCCGAGCGCTACGTCGATGGACGCCAGCCGTTCCCCTATGCAGAGGTGTTCCCGCTCGCCGGGCTCGGCTTGCAGTCGGACACGACACAGGTGCCTCGCCTCGGCGTCGTCGCGATCACGGACGATGCCGGCGTGCGGGTGACCGCCGTGTCGCCGGGTTCCTCTGCAGCCGACGCCGGGGTGCGGGTAGGAGACCACCTGGTGAGGGTAGACGACGTGGACATCGTTGAACCGGCCGCTTCTTTCGCCGAGTTCCGAGCCCGCTATCAGAGCGCGCCCGAGGGATCCACGCTGACCATCGTAGTGAGCCGCGACGGGCGCGAGCAGACCCTCACCGGGCGGCTCCGGTTTGCCGACATGGTGACGTACAGGTTATCCGCTGATCCCAAGGCATCGCCGAAGGCCGTGCGCATCCGCGATGGGATCCTGACGGGCCGGGAGTAGGAGAAATGGCGGCGCGGATGCGGCGGCGCCGAACGTGCGAACGTGGTTGACCGAAGCGCTCTCGAACCCGAGTACAGTCACCGGTAGGCGCAACAAATCGAAAGGACACCTGGCTGATGAACGACACGCACTCCCTCGCTGCCTGGCCGCCTTATTGTGACCGAGTGACGCTTGGGCGAGGGTTGCGTCGCCCCCGCCGCGACGGCGTCCTCCAGAGCATCAAGGGCCTGGCTTTCCTCGCCCTCTCGCTCTGGCTGCTGGGCTGTGCCCGGCCCGCTGCCCCCACGCCCCTCGCTCCCTCCGCTGCCTCCGCTGCGTCCGGCGCCCGCGCGGCCCCCGCCGTGGCAGTGACCATCCTGCACATCAACGACGTGTACGAGATCACACCTCTCGAGGGAGGACGGAGCGGCGGGCTGGCGCGGGTGGCGACGGTGCGCCAGAGCCTCGAGAGGCGCAACCCAAACACGCTCTTCGTGCTGGCCGGCGACTTCTACTCTCCCTCGGCGCTCGGCAATGCACGGGTGGACGGGGAGCCGCTCGCAGGCCGGCAGATGGTCGCGGTGCTCAACGCAGCGGGCCTCGACCTTGCCACGTTCGGCAATCACGAATTCGACCTCCGAGCCCAGGCCTTCTATCAGCGCCTGCGCGAGTCGCAGTTCGCCTACGTGTCGAGCAACGTCCTGGACTCCCTGGGCGCCGCCTACCCGGGTGTCGTCCCTCGTCGCATCCTGACCTTTCCCGGACCTGAGGGCGGCCGAGCCCGCATCGGGGTCGTGGCCGCGACCGTCGACGCCAACGCGCAGCCGTATGTCCGTTACCGCGACCCAGTGACCTCGATCCGGGAGCAAGTGGCGCTGCTGCGCGACAGCGTGGACGCCATCGTGGCGCTGACCCACCTCTCTCTCGCTCAGGACCAGGCGCTGGTCGAGGCCATCCCCGAGATCGACCTGGTGCTGGGAGGCCACGAGCACGACAACTGGATGCTACGCCGGGGGCGGCGCTTCACGCCGATCCTCAAGGCGGACGCCAACGTCCGCTCGGTCATCATCGTTGACCTCACGGTCGTCGCGGGCGGGCGGCCTCAGGTGTCGCCTCGCTTCCTCGCCATCAGCGATTCCGTTCCCGAAGACTCCGCCGTCGCCGCGGAGGTGGTCCGGTGGACGGAGCGGGCCTATGATGGATTCCGCCTGGCCGGCTTCGAGCCGGGAGAGAAGGTGGCGGAGCTCCCGATCTCGCTTGACGGCCGCGAGACGACGGTACGAAACGATTCAGGACCCCTCACCGACCTCATCGTGCAAGCCATCCTGCGCGAGGCGCCGGAGGCAGACGCCTCCGTGTTGAACGGAGGCTCGATCCGAATCGATGACGTGGTGCAGCCCGGCCCGGTCAGCCAGTACGACGTGATTCGCATGCTCCCCTTCCCGAACCGAGTCGTGGTCGTCGAGCTGCCGGGCGAGCTCCTCGCCCGCCTGCTCGAGCAGGGGGACGCCAACCGGGGCACCGGCGGCTTCCTGCATCACGCCGGCATCGAGCGCTCCGGCACGGGCTGGACCGTGGAGGGCAGACCGATCGAGCCCGCAAGGAGATACCAGGTCGCCATGCCCGAGTTCCTGGTCTCGGGCCGTGAAGTCGGGCTCTCATGGCTCTCCACAGCCACGCCGGGCATCCGCGTCGCCGAGGAGCGCCGCGATGTCCGCCTCGCGGTCATCGAGCTGTTGCGGTCGAGGTATCCTCCAGACTGACATCAGCGAGCCTGCCAGCCAGCGCGGCAGCGGCCGGCCCTCGCTGCACCTGCTCATTCAGTGCTGTGCACGGGCACCCTGCTGCTCGCGCCGTTGTTCACCTGCAATGGATGCGGCACGCCGCGGGCGCGAGGTAATCGATTCGGCGGTCTTGTAAGGGCAACGACACGGAGCTATCGTGGGCGGATTTTGTGGCACGTGGCACCCCGTCCACGGCAGGGAGGACGATGGAAGCGCAGGACGTCGCCGAGCAGATTCAGGAAACCCTCGACGCACAGCGTGACGAACCTTTTCGCACCCGCGCGGCGATCTTCATTGCCGTCCTGGCCGTGCTGCTCGCCATGGCGAGTCTCGGCGGCGAGAACGCCACGAAAGCGATGATCAACGCGAACATTCACGCCAGTGACACCTGGGCCTTCTACCAGGCCAAGAACATCCGCCAGACCAGCATCCGCCTCGCCGCCGACGAGCTGGAGTTGCTACTGCCCACGCTGCCGCCTGAACAGCAGGCTGCGGTCAGGCGCAGGATCGATGACTATCGGGCGACAGAGGCCCGGTACGAGAGTGAGCCGGTGCCTGAACCGAACTACCCAATGGGCAGCGGCAAGAAGGAGTTGGCCGAGCAGGCGCGGGCTTGGGAGGCCAGGCGGCAGCATGCGCAGACGCAGGACCCGAACTTCGACTACTCGACGGTCTTCTTCCAGATCGCCATCGTGCTGGGATCAGTGGCCATTGTGGCCACATCGCGGGCAATCCTGCTCCTGGCCGGCGCGATCGGGTTCGTCGCCACCATTCTGATGCTCAACGGCTTCTTCCTATTCTTCGAGCTGCCCTTAGGGGGATAGTGAGCGGGCTCTCCGAGGGCCAATTTCGGGCCACCCGAGGCGGGGGATGCGTTTCCTCCCCGGCATCGCTACCGCTTGGAGGCAAGGTGCCATGAAGCGCCTGCTGCGCATGGCGGGGCGGGGGGCAGGCATGGTCCTTCTGGCGGCCGTGGCATCGACCTTTGTCGGCCAGTGGCTGGTCCTGGCGCACCAGTACGGCCGGCCGCTTCTGCTGTGGAGCCTGATCGCGGCGTTGCTTCCCGCGCCGTTCTACATCGGGATCATCCTGTGGCTCGACCGGCACGAGCGTGAACCCGGTCGCCTCCTGGTCACGGTGTTTCTGTGGGGCGCGCTGGTGGCCGCCGCGATCGCCGGCGTCGTCAACACCGTCGTAGGGATGCTGCTGCAACCTGCACTCGGGGACAACGCCTCAGCCGTGACCGCGGTCCTCAGCGCGCCCGTCATCGAGGAACTCTCCAAGGGAGCAATTCTCTTCTGGCTCTTTGTGCGCATGCGCCTGGAGTTCGACAGCGTGCTGGATGGCATCGTGTACGGCGCACTCGTGGGCCTGGGCTTCGCGATCTGGGAGAACATCGACTACTTCGTGCGCTATTCCCCGGGACTGTTCGGCGGCGGGCTCGCCGGCCTGGGCGCAATGTTCTACGTGCGCGTGATCCTGTTCGGTTTCGGGCACTCCATGTTCACGGGCATGACAGGGGCGGCGCTCGGGTATGCCCGACAGACGCCCTATCCGCTAGCCAGGGTCCTGGCCCCGGCCACAGGTCTCGCCGCCGCGATCTTCCTGCATGCGATCTGGAACGCCTCGGGGGCCATTCCCGGTCTGGCCGGGATCACGATCCCGCTCGCAGTCCAGCTGTTTGCCCTCTTTCCCATTCAGGTCTTTGTGGTGGCGCTGCCCGGGCTCCTCACCCTCATCGCCATCGCGTACCTCGCCTGGGTCCACGAGGTGTCAGTGATCCGCGATCAGCTCAAGGACGAGGTTGAGACGGGCGCGGTGACCCAGCGGGAGCTCGCCGTGATCGTGAGCGCCCGTGCGCGGCAACGGCAACTGCTGCGAACCCTGAGAGGCCGCGGACTGACCGCCTGGCTGTCTCTGCGCCGGCTCTACGACCTCCAGACAGAACTCGCCTTTCGCAAGTGGCACGTGCAGCGGGGAGAGCGGCCGACAAGAGCCCAGCAGCAGACTCCGGAGGATGCATACCGGCAGCAGATTCAGGCCGTGCGCCAGCGGCTCACGGCAATGGACGTGGCTACCGCATGAAGACAAGGAGCGCTGCGGGCGAATCGGCGCTCTCGGTGCACAAGGAACTCCTGGGACGGGACACTAGACCGGAGGGAGCACGATGCTCATGGCCGTAGTCGCGGCAGTGCTGCCGGTTGCGATTTACCTGTCCGCCGTCTGGCTGGCCGACAGGTACGAGAAAGAGCCGCTGAGGCTGCTCGGACTGGCGTTGCTGGGCGGAGCGTTCGTCGCGCCGGGGCTCGTGTTCGTTGTCGAGCGGCTGCTCGGCATCTCCAGCTCAATCTTCCCCATCGTACTCAGCCAGCTTCCGCTCGCACCCCTCAACCTGGCGGGCGCGGTCGTCGAGGAAGTCGTAAAAGGCCTGCTCATCATCCTCCTGGCCTGGCGGCTTCCGGCAGAGTTCGACGACACGGTGGACGGCGTGGTCTACGGCGCCGTCGTAGGGGCGGGATTTGCTCTCACCGAGCTTGCCGTCTACCTGTGGACGCTGTCGCAGTTTGGTACGGTCCAGGTGGCGACCTCTACAGTGCTGGGTATTTCGGTCGCCTCCCTCACCCAGTGCGTCTTCAGCGGCTTGTTCGGCGCCAGCATCGGTTTCGCGAGAGAAGCCGGTCGGGGCGCGGCACGGACCTGGCTGCCCGTGCTGGGTTTCCTGGCGGCGGTGTTCTATCACATGGCCTACCTCAGTCTGGGCCCACTGGTCGGGGAGTTCGGCGGGGCCGTGGCACTCCTGACCACCGCCGCCGACTGGACCGGCATCCTCCTGTTGTTCTTCATTGTGCGCTGGGGGTGGGACCGTATGCGGTACGTGATCCGGGAGACACTGGCCGAAGAAGCCTCTACCGGCACGGTGACGGGCGAGGAGTTTCAGGCACTCGTCTCCGGCCGGTGGCCCCGCCTTCAGCTTGCTCGCCTGCAACAGTTGCATGCGGAGCTCGCGTTTGCGAAGTGGCGAGCGGCGCAAGGACGAGCGTCCGGGGCGGATGCCGACCGCTATCGGGAAGAGATCAAGCGCCTGCGAGAGCGGCAGGCGAAGGGACGGAACGCCTCATGACCACGGCCCCTGCACCAGCAGAGCATCCAAGCAAGAAGTGGCTCGTCTACGGCGGGCTTGCCGGATGCTTCACGATAGCGGTCATCGGCTTCGTGGCGGCGGTCGCCATTGTCGTCGTGTTCGCGATTCGATCCGGTCCAGCGACCTCCGAGATGGAGCCTCGATCGGTCACGGCCTCCGAGCCCGAACCCGAGCCCACACCGCAACCGGAATCCGCGCCCGGTGAAGCCGGGCTGGAGATCACCGCCATCGGTCGCGGCGATGAAGAGGGCAACCTGCTGGAGCAGACCCCTACGCTATCCACGGAGGACCGGGAGATTGTGGCGCAGGTCCGGTTCTCCAGGTTGCAGGGAGCTCAGGCGAAGCTCGCCGCACTGTGGGCAAGCGTGGAAGGCGAACAGGTCACGGTGCTCGCGGAGCCGCTCGAATTCGACCTGGAGGACCGCTTGTCCGGGGAAACGTTGAGCTTCTGGTTCCGCGGTGAAGGCTTGCCAGCGGGAGAGTACCTGTTTGCCGTCGTCCACGTATTGCCGGGCGGAAAGTATCAACCGCTCGTGCAGAGGCCGTTCCAGGTGGAATAGCGGTGAAAACGAGGTTCGCGCGCACAAGCTCTGCACTGGCTGTGTCGATTGTGGTCGTCGCCGGGCCGTGGTCATCCGCGCACGTCGCGTCTCTGACCAGCCCCGTGGCCGGGGCGTACAGCCTCCTCTCATACTCCGTGAGGACCGAAGGGCAACAGCAGGTCCCCGAAAGGCTTGGCCGGACAGCGATGCTTCCCTGGCTGTATTTGCTGGAAGACCTTACCTACGAGTGGGGCAGTGCCCGAGGAACCTATACGGTGCGCGGCGACGCGCTGGTGTTGTCGGGCGCCTACGGCCCCTGGGGACCAGGGAAGATCCTGCCGGACCGGCGCCTTTTTTTCGACTTCGCTCGGTGGGACGCTGCAGGAGGGCTGCAGCTCATCAAGCTGGTGTTCAGCTATCGCGGGTCGCTCGACGCCTACCCGCCGCCTAGCCGGCGGTGGTCAGGAAGAGATGGCGCGGTGCGCCGCAGCGGGTAGCCTGCCACGCAGGCGAGCTTGAAGGAGGATAGGCCATGGAAGAACCAACGAAAGAACAAGGCAAGCCGGGGCGCAAGCGCAGAATCGTAGTCTTGATCGCAGCGTTCTCACCGCTCGTGCTCGTCGGCCTGCTCCTGTGGTGGCTCGACCAGACGGCAAGACGCCAGAGCACCGAGGCGGCTGCCGAGATCATCGAGGCCACGGCTGTGAGCTGGACGGAGGACGATGGGAATCGTCTGGAATTCAAGGAGGGTTACGCCCTCAAGTATCGGTTCTGGGTAGACGGCCAGATGTACGAAGGTGAAGACTCGCAGAACGAATCATACGGGCCCAACGCCCCGGTGAAAGTCTGCTACAACCCCAACGACCCTGCTGACTACTCGCTCGTGGCCAGCACGGTGCAATGCGGGAAGGGCCTTCTCGGACGGTGATGGGACACTGCCGGAGTCGGGTGACGGGTGGTCCGTGGGTGAGGGCCGGGAGTCCGGCGGTCAATCTCCCACGAGGGCTGTGACCTCGTCCGGCTCCACTGGCAGCGCCCCGGTGAGCACCTCGCACTGGTCCTCGGTGATGAGCACGTCGTCCTCGATGCGCACGCCGATCCCCGCGTAGCGCGCCGTGCCCTCGCGGGCGTCAGGCGGGAAGTAGAGGCCGGGCTCCACGGTGAGCACCATCCCGGGGGCGAGGCGGCGCGGCTCGCCGCCCACCGCGTAATCGCCCACGTCGTGGACGTCGAGGCCGAGCCAATGGGAGATGCGGTGCGGAACGTAGCGCTCGTGCGTCTTCTGCTCGATGATCTCGTCCACGGAGCCGCCGAGTGCGCCGAGCTCCACGAGGCCACGCACCAGGGTCTCGAGCCCGGCGCGCTGCACGCTGTCCATCGCCTCGCCGGGAACGGCGCGGGCGATGGCCTGCCGGTACGCTTCGAGCACCAGGTCGCAGACCGCACGCTGCTCGGGCGTGAAGCGCTTGTCCACGGGCACGGTGCGGCTCACGTCCGCGGCGTAGAATGCGACCTCGGCGCCGCCATCGATGAGCACGAGGTCGCCCGCCTCGATTCGTCGCGCGTTGGCCACGTAGTGGAGCACCCCCGCGTTCGGTCCGGAGGCCACGATGGTGGGGAAGGCGGGTCCGAACGCCCCGGCCTGCCGGAGCGCTGCGTCGAAGGCTGCCTCAACCTCCCACTCGCCCGCGCCCGGCCGAGCCCGCCCGAGCGCGGTCGGGAACGCCGCGAGCGTGATCCCGGCAGCCTGGCGGATCGCCCGGATCTCGTGCTCGTCCTTGACCAGTCGCAGGTCGTCGAGGAGGAGTCCCGGGTCGAGGACCCCTCGCGGGCCGGTGCCGGTGCGCTGGCCCCGGAGTCGCGCCCGGGCCAGCGCCTCCAGCACCAGCCCTTCGACGCGGTCGCCGCGCCCGAGCCGGAAGTAGATGCGCGATGCACCACCCAAGAGCGCCGGCAGCTTCTCCTCGAGCTCGGCCATGGGGTGCGCCGCGTCCGCGCCGAATGCCGCGGCGGCGGCCTCCGGGCCGATGCGCGGTCCGGTCCACACCTCGGCCTTCTCGTCGCGCGGCCGCACGAAGAGCACGAACCGCGCCTCGTCGCCGGGCCGCAGCACGGCCACGGCCTCGGGCTCGATGAAGCCCGTGAGGTAGAACAGCTCGCTGTCGGGGCGGTAGCGGTACTCCACGTCGCGAGAGCGCACGCGCGTCGGCGCGGCCGGCAGCACCAGGACGCCGCCGTCCTCTTCGAGCCGGCCGATCACGCGCTCGCGCCGGCGCGCCAAGGCCTCGGGCGGAAAGAAGCCGCCGGCGGGTGCCGGCGGACGCTCGTCCCGACTCATGTCACGTGTGGCTTCTCGCCATGGAGCTCATTGCGGCAAGCCCCCGCCGGGTCGCTCGGGGACGCTCGCACTTCTCACGGCGCGGCCTTCGCCCCGCCCTCCGCCGGCGTGGCGCCGGACGACTCCAGCAGCGGCGCCGCGGCGCCCGTCCCCGTGCCCACCGCAGCCTCACGCCTTCCCCGCGACAACAGCACCGCCACAGCCAGGTCCGCAGTCACGTGGGTCGTCGTGCGCAGCATGTCCGGGATCGTGTCCACCGCCAGGAGGATGCCGACGCCGCCGGCCGGTACGCCCACGGCCAACAGGGCGGGGACCATGGTGAGGATCGTGCCACCGGGGATGCCGGGAATGCTGAAGCTCAGGAACACGGCCATGACGGCGATGGTCGCGACCTGCCCGGCGCCGAGCCCCACCCCGTAGAGGCGGGCGAGGAAGAGGGAGCCCGTGAGGATCGCAATGGGCGCGGTGAGGCGGAACGTGGAAACGGCGAGCGGCAGGAAGAAGCCCGTCACGGAGGGCGGCAGGCGGAGCCTCGTCTCCGCCTCCTCGATGAGCGCCGGCAGCGCGGCCAGCGACGAGCGCGAGCTCAGCGCCACGCTCTGGGCCGGCGCCGCCGCCCGCAGGAACGCGGACAGCCGCGCGCCCCCGAGGAGCGCCGCCGTCGGATAGAGCAGCACGATGGCCAGGAAGCACACCGCCGACACGAGCACGACGTAATAGATGAGGGCGCCCGCGGCAGCGACCCCGAGCTTCTGCGCCAGGGGCAGCGCCAGCGCGAAGACGCCCACGGGGGCGGCGAGCAGGATCCAGTGGACCAGCACGAGCATCGCGCCGCCCAGGGCCTCAAAGAAGCGGACGAGCGCCTGCCGCAGCTCGGGCGCGATGCGCGTCGCGGCGAGCGCGAGGGCCAGGGAGAAAACGATGAGCGGGAGCATCGCGCCATCGGCGGCAGTCCGCACCGGGTTCGTGGGCACAAGGCTCAGAAGCCACTCGGACGCCGAGGGCAGGCTCTCCATGGCCTGCGGCTCGACGGCCGCGCCGGCGGCGCTCTCCCGCAGCGCCGCCGTGCTCGCCGGGTCGATCCGCAGCCCGCCGAGCAGCGGCGGCACCACCAGCACGGCGAGGGCCGCGGAGGCCGCGAGCATCGCCAGGAACAGGATCACGGCCCGGCCACCGACCCGCCCGATCGCGCGCGCGTCCGACGAGGCTATCCCGACGATCAGCAGGGATACCACCAGCGGGATCACCGTCATGCGGATCGCGTTCACCCAGAGCGTCCCCAACGGTTCGATCACCGGAACGATGGCGGTCAGGGCCGACTGCCCGGAGGCCGCGATGGCGACGCCTGCGGCAAGCCCGGCGGCCAGCCCGACGAGTACACGCGTCGTCAGCGACAATTCCGTGCTCCCCCGAGGGAGGGTCTAGCGCGGCCCACCGTAGTTTTCTTCGGCGACCGGCTAAAGGAGACTTGCGGCGCCCACGGGCGTGTCGCCGCTGCGCACGTTCGACGGCAGGCAGGATACGGCTTCCCCAGGCCCCGGGCCAGCCCCGCGCTCTCGAAACGGCTCGGTGACGGAAGCATTCAGGGGGCTTGGCGCCCCGCGACCCGGTCCCTGCGGACGCGCGAGCGCTCAGGTTCTCGCCCGCGGAGGGCTCACCCGCTCCACCCGCTCACCCGCTTTAATTTAGGTCTAGGTAGGTAGAGTCGAATCCGGGCGCCGCGGCGGTAGGTCAGGGCTATCTGTTGTCTCCCCGTTTCCTCTGGGGGTGCCTCAATCGCCCGGCCGTGACCCGGTTTCGCGGACCTCCGTCCGGCTTCGTGATCGTCAGGCGCCGTACTGCCTGGGGTCGGTACCCCTCCTCCCGAAGTTCTGCCGCCAGGGGTGCGCAGCCAGCCCTCCAGCCCGCCCTCCGACACCTCGATGTCCTCGAACCTCACCCCGTCCACGCCCGCCGCCGAGCGCCCGGCGGTGGCGCACCGGAATCGGGGACGGACACCGCTTGCTTGGGCTGGCGCACGGAACTCCACAACTAGCGCGGCGCGACGAAGCCAGCCTGCTCGTCCTAACGGATCGCGGCTCACCCCGGCGGCCACGCACGGGCGCTTCAAACGACCGCGTCCCTTCCCCACTCGCCGTCGGGTGCAGCCGCTTGATAGACGGCGTTCTGGGTGCTAGCATTATGCTAGCAAGGAGGTGTCATGGCAACCCTGACGATCAGAAACGTGCCGCCGAAGGTGGTCAAGTCGCTCAAGGCGCTGGCCCGCCAGAACAGCCGATCCATGGAGCAGGAGATCCGAGCCCTGCTCGCCGAATACGTGGGCGAGCGCCTTGCGCTACTCGAGGAGATCGAGTCGGCCTGGGCCCGGCAAACCCGCCGCCCTGCGGCGCCGGAGATTGACGCCTGGATCGACGCTGGTCGCACATGAACGTCGTCGTCGACACCAACGTCGTCGCGTATTACCTGCTCGCCAGCGAACCCTTCGTCGAAGAGGCCCGCCAGTTCTGGCGCATCGTGGCACAACCCCTGGCGCCGGCGCTCTGGGCCGCCGAGCTCGCCAACGTCGTCTGGATGGCTGTGCGCACCGGCATCCTCGCCCCTGATGAAGGCCAGCGTCGCCTCGACTTGGCGGGGCGTCTTCACGTTCGGTCCGTCTCAATCCGGACGTTGTGGCAGGCGGCCCTTGCCCGAGCCATCGCGAGCGACGTAGCCGTCTACGACACTCTCTTTGTGGAATTGGCCGCCCGTCGGCGCCTGCCGCTCGCCACGTTTGACGCCAAGATCCTGAAGGCGTTTCCCGACGTGGCGTGCCGCCCCGGCGCTCTTGTACCAAGTTGAGCGGCCCGGTAGAGTCGAATCCGAGCGCCGCGGCGGTAGGTCGCGCCTACCTGTTGTCTCCCCGTTTCCTCTGGGAGTGCCTCCATAGCCTGGCCGTGACCCGGTTTCTCGGACCCGCTCATCGAACCGGACGTGCAGATTTCCCGCATCCGGCTCTCGGACTGGTTTCACGCCAAGGCACGCGAGCGCGACACCCGCCGACAGTGCTGCAACCGCACGAGGCTCAACTCCTCGTACAGCTACCGGTAACTGAACCGCCGCGTCCCCCGCCCAGGGACCTGGTGCCGCCCTCTTGGCCTTGACCTACAGCTTCCTCTGGAGCGTCCGGATCCGTTTCCGGAGTTGCC
>JACQVF010000048.1 GCA_016209885.1 Gemmatimonadota bacterium
CGGGACGACCCGCGGACGGAAATCTCTTCGGCGTGCAGCTCCCCGGGCTGGGTCGAACCGAACGCGAAAGGAGCCTCCAATGTTATACGTGTATCTGATCCGAAGGCCGCCCCACTGCTGGTACAGCGCCGCGGGGGCGGAATACGGTGCTCATGACGCCACGGCCCAGCGGGCGGCCGGTCCGTTCGCAACGATGGCAGAGTGCGATGCCTGGATCGCCGGTCAAGGTAGGGCACGGGGGGTACCCTGGTTGTGTTGACCCCCACGCGGGAGAGAGACGACAAGAGAAGGCCGGGCGAGCACCCCCTTGGCGCGGCTGCGGCCCTTGAAGATTTGAAGATTGCCCGTACAGCGCACCAGTCTCGGGCTAGCCTGATGAAGGCGTCCATGAGCGCGGCCGCTTCCACCGCGCGACGAGAGGGGGGTCGCCCAGCGGGGTCCGGTACGTCCAGTACGCTGCCGCGGCTCTTGCTCTGCGGCGCCTTGCTATCGCTGGCCGGGGCCGTGGCGGCCCAGGTGCCGCCCGATTGGGGGAGGAGCTACTGGCGGCCGGGGCCGCTGCGCCAGGGGCTGCCGGTCCGCCAAGGCGGTGTCGACCGCGGGTTCACGTTCTGCCGGCTGCTTTACACCAGTGTGCGGAGGGAAGCGAACGGGCGCGGGTGGGGCACCGACTATCCGATGGCCGACAACAACTTCATGGTCCGGCTGTCGGAGCTCACGACCACACGGACCAGCCGCTGGGAGGACGGGGAGCCCGGTTACGCCGTGCTGCGTGCCACGGATGCCAACCTCTTCGAGTGCCCGTTTCTCTTCGTGTCGGATGCGGGCACCGCCGGGTTCAGTGACCAGGAGGTGGCGCGCCTTCGCGAGTACCTGCTGAAGGGCGGCTTTCTCTGGGCCGACGACTTCTGGGGGGAGCGCGCCTGGGCGCACTGGGTCGGGCAGATCAAGCGCGTCCTCCCCGGCTACGGCATCGTGGATCTCACGCCCGGGCACCCGCTGTTCTCCACCCTCTATCACGTGGGCAGGATCCCGCAGATCCCCTCCATTCAGTTCTGGCGCCGGAGCGGCGGCGAAACCTCCGAGCGGGGCCGCGAGAGTGTCGAGCCGCACCTGCGCGCCATCTTCGATGATCAGGGCCGGCTGGTCGTGCTGATGAGCCACAATACCGATGTCGCGGATGGCTGGGAGCGCGAGGGTGAAGACGACCGCTTCTTCTACGCGTTCTCGCCGGAAGCGTACGCCCTCGGCATCAACGTCGCGATCTGGGCGATGACCCACTGACGGCAGGCCGGCCGGCTGTCCGCTCGGGATCATGGCTCGCGATGCTGTCGTGCTCCGGTCTCGCCATGGCGACGTGACGGGGCGCGCGAGTGCCCCAGTCCGGAGATTGCAGAACGCCGCCAGCGGCCACGTCTGGGTCGCGGGTCACGAAAGCGCCGCCGCCCCATTCCCCTCTCCGCCGCCACGGGATAGCTTTTCGCTATGAGTCCCGGACGGCGAACCAGAGACCGAAGCGAGGCCGTTGCGCGCGGTCAAGGCGGGGCCCGCCCTCCGATCCGTACCGCGGCGCTGGGCGGCCGGGCCCTCCTCCTGCTCGGGCTTCTGACGGGCTGCGGGATCGTCGACACCGGCCTCGAGGTCGACGGCTACGGTGCGGTACAGGGGACGGTGGTCCGTGCAGGTGGGGCGGCGTACGCCAAGGGAGAGATCGCGCTGGACTGCCCGCCGGCGATCCTGGGGCTGCGGTCGCCGACGGACGACCGCGGCTTCTACCGGTTCCAGCTCGTGCTTCCCAGCCCGCTCGGCGAATCCCTATCTTCCGACGGGACGCTGGCGTGCCGCGTCCAGGCCCAAGGGATATCCGCCCTCGCCCAGGCGGCGGTGCGGTTCTGGCCACGGGAGGAGCTGGTCGTGCCCACGGTGCTGAACCTCACCGAGGGCACCGGCACCTGAACGGAGAAGCGGGCTTAGCACCGGATCTCACTCGCGGTGCATCGCGTCGGCTCCCCGTGCTGCTTCGGGCACGCTCTGGGCGGCCGTGGGCGCGAGGCTGATCAGCACGTCTCCCGCCGCAGGTGTCGGTCGCTGGTCGGCCGTGAAGACGAGCAGTCTGCCCTTCTCCCGGATCAGGAACATCGGAATCGCTTCCTCGCCGTACATCCTCTGGAAGGCCGCGTAGTCGAACGCGTTCGTGAGCCGCGTCACCTTCACAGTCGCGCCGCCGTCGATCCGGCTGAGGATCGCCTGGTACGTCGCATCCTCGCGGAAGAGCGGGCGCGCGCGGAGCATCGCTGCTGCCGCGGCCTCACCCTCGCCCGTGGAGGCGGGCCGGAGCTGGTAGATCTCAGAGGCGTCGAAGACGTCGGAGACGTGGACCGCGACGAGGGAGTTGACCTCGTCGTTGGAGGTGAGCGCAAGAACGCGCCCGATCCCACTCAGGTCGATCCGGTCCTCTACGGGCTCGGAGAGGACGTTCCCGTGGAAGGCCGTGAGGCCGGCGAGCCGCGCCGCCCGCGCGTTTGTGCGGTTCGTGTCCGCCAGCACCACGCGGAAGCCCCTCTCCTGAAGGATCCTGGCGACAGCGCGGGCGAAGGCGTGGGCGCCGATGAGGAGCGCGCCCTGGACCTCCGGTTCGGCCACGCCGAGCCAGCGGGCGAGGGGCGCGGCGGTGAGCCCATAGATCGCCACGGTGCACGTGATGACCAGGAAGGTGATGGGCACGAGCTCCTCCGCGTCCGCTCGCCCGGCCTCGGCCAGCACGAGGGCGAAGATGGACGCTACCGATGCGGCCACGATCCCCCGGGGTGCCATCCACACCAGGAAGAGCCGTTCCCTCCAGGTGAGCGCGGACCCGCGGGCGGACGCCGCCACGGCCAGGGGCCGCACTACCAGCATGAGGATGGCCACGAACAGGAGGCTGTGCCAGCCCAGACGGGGCAGGTACTCGAGCGGGAGGCGGGCGGCCAGGACGATGAACAGCCCGGCCAGGAGGAGCACGCGCAGGTTCTCCTTGAACTCGGCGATGTGCTCCACGCGGGCCAGGCGCTGGTTCGCGAGCGCGATTCCCATGAGGGTGGCGGCCAGTAGCCCGGACTCCGCCTGGAAGCGCTCGGCGAGGGCGAACGCCGCAACGATCACTGCCAGCGCAACGGGGTTCTGCAGGAAGTCAGGGACCCAGTAGCGGCGGAGGAGGAGCACCAGCACGGCGGCGCCGGCCAGCCCGATCCCACCGCCGATGAGCAGGGCCGTGAGCACGCCCAGAACGGTGTGCGCCGTCGCCTCCCCGAACCCGCCGGCCAGGATCGCCTCGAAGACGAGCACGGCGAGGATCGCGCCGATGGGGTCGTTGACGATCCCCTCCCACCGCGCGACGGCGCCTACGCGCCTCGTGGGCCGCACGTGACGCAGGAGCGGGATGATGACCGTGGGTCCGGTGACCACGAGGATCGCGCCCAGGAGCAGGGCGAGATCGAGCGGAAGCCTGAGAACCACGTAGGCGGCCGCTGCGGTCGCCGTCCACGTCACCAGGACGCCCACGCTGATGAGGTTGCGCACGATTCGGCCGATCTCACGGAGCTCGGAGACCCGCAGGCTGAGGCCGCCTTCGAAGAGGATGATGGCCACAGAGAGAGACACGAGCGGAAGGAGCAGCTCGCCGAACAGGGCGTCGGGATCGAGGAACCCGGTCACCGGGCCGGCCACGAACCCGAGAACCAGCAGCAGGAGGATGGACGGCAGGTGAAAGCGCCACGCCAGCCACTGGGCGCCGATGCCGAGGGCGAGGATCACGGCGAGAGTGAGAATCTGATGCTCGGTCACGGACCTCGCCCTACGAGCGAGTGCGGGTGACGGCTGGACACGAGCCTACCCCACCACCGCACGGGGCGTCCCGGCTCGACGCCCGGTCGGCCGCCCGGACGGGCGGGCTCGAATCCAGCCGGAGAGAACGGACCCGATGTCGCCCCGACGTGGCTCCGGCGCCGGGACGGCCCACTCAGCCCCCGCGGCTGAGCTCGTTCCGTTCCACCAGGATGCGCCGCATGGCGATGGCGTCCCGGAGCGCGATGCCGAGGAACGCGGCCTCGACAGGCTTCACGAGGTAGGTCCGGGCGCCGTGCTCCAGGCACTCGATCGCCGTTCCCGGGTCGTCTATGCCCGTGAGCATGATGACCGCGAGCTCGGGATCGCGGCTCAGCGCCCAGCGCAGGAACTCGACGCCGGTCATGCGCGGGAGCTGGATGTCGAGCAGCATGACGTCGAAGCGCATGGCGCCGAGCCACGAATCCGCCTCCTCCGCCGATGCCGCCATCTTCACCTGGTGGCCGAGCTTCGTGACCAGGCGCTCGAGCGTGCGACGCACCGGCTCCTCATCGTCCACGACCAGCACGTTCGCGCCGGTGCCGCCGTAAAGGTGGAGGTCAGCCCAGCCGCGAGGGGCCCGATCGGTGCTCATATCCTCACTCCGTGACGGTCAGCGCCGCGATTTCTACCGTGGTCGCGGCTGCGGCGCGCGCTCGAGCGCTTCCATACGCCAGAGCTCCTGGAGGATGCGCTGCCGCTCCTGCTCGATGAGCCGGCGGCCTTCCTCCGCCCGCTGCTTCTCGCTGGCGATCTCGCGGGCGGAGCGGTAGCTGCGGATCCCGAGCCACGTCCCGACTCCGAGCGCCACGAGCACAACGGCAACGAGGGCTGCGAGGATCCGCTTCCGCTTCCTCCGCTCGTGCCGCTGGCGCGCCCCCTCCTTCAGGCGTGCCTCCACCTCCTCGCCGCCCTCCAGCACCACGGGATGCCCGGGCTCGCCCTCGGCCGGCCGACGCGGACCACCGGGATACGGCCCCCTGATCTTCGCCATAGCAACGCTCTCGATTCTGGCCCCGGAGACTCTTTAGTTCTTCAGTTCTTTAGCCACCCGCTATGCGAGCACGAAGTTGAGCAGGCGGTCCTGAACGAAGACGACGCGCGCGACGGAGCCCTGCTCGAGGTGGCGCCGCACCTTCTCGTCCGCGCGTGCAAGCCGCTCGGCCTCCTCCTGCGCGCTCGCCGCCGGTACGGCGATCACCGCGCGCAGCCGGCCGTTCACCTGGACGGCCAGACCCACCGTCTCCTGTAGCACCTTCTGCGGGTCGTACCGTGGCCAGTTCTCGCGGTCGAAGATGCTCTCGCGGTGGCCGAGCCGCTCCCACAGCTCCTCGGCGATATGCGGGGCGAACGGGGCGATCATGGGAACGAGCGGCTCGACCTCCGAGCGACGGGCGCGACGGCCGCCGGCCCGCACCAGGTTCAGGTACTCCATCATCGCCGCGATGGCGGTGTTGTACTGGAGCTGCGGGATCTGCTCGGTGACCTGCCGAATCGTGGCGTGCAGCTTTCGCTCGACCTCCGCTTCCGCTTCCCCCTCACCGAGCTGGTCCGTGGGCACGGCGGTATCCCACAGGCGATGCAGGAACCCGTACGGGCCCTGGATCCCCTCGTCCCGGTAGTCGCCGCCCTGCTCGAAGGGGCCGAGGAACATGAGGTAGAGCCGGAACGCGTCCGCGCCGAAGCGCTCGATGATCTCGTCCGGGATGATTACGTTGCCCCGGCTCTTCGACATCTTGGCGCCTTCCCGGATGATGAGCCCGTGGGCCCGGAACCGCGTGAACGGCTCCTCGAACTCCAGGTGGCCAAGATCGTGGAGCGCCATGGTGATGAAGCGGGCGTAGAGCAGGTGCAGCGTGGCGTGCTCGTTGCCGCCGATGTAGCTGTCCACCGGGAGCCAGGCGCGCGTGAGCCCCGGGTCAAACGCCACAGCGTGCCGGTCCGTGGACGGATAGCGGAGGAAGTACCAGGAGCTGTCCAGGAAGGTGTCCGAGACGTCGGTCTCACGCCTCGCCTCGCCGCCGCACTGCGGGCAGGTCGTGCGATACCAGCTCTCCACCCGTGCCAGCGGGCTCAGCCCCGACTCGTCCGGTCGGAAGTCCTCGACGTGCGGGAGCAAGACCGGCAGCTCGCCCTCGGGCACCGGCACCGCGCCGCATGCACCGCAGTAGATGACCGGGATGGGCGGACCCCAGTACCGCTGCCGCGAGATGCACCAGTCGTTCAGGCGATAGTGTACGCGGATCTCCGCCAGGTTGCATCTCGCCAGCCAGTCCACGATCGCGCGCTTGCCGTCGGCCACGGTCATGCCGTCGAAGCGGCCGGAGTTCACCAGGACGCCATCGCCCACGTACCCCTCGCGCAGCGGCGTGTCCGCACCCTCGCCCGGCGCCGCCACCACCCGCACGATGGGCAGCCCGAACTCGCTGGCGAACCCGAAGTCGCGCTCGTCGTGGCCCGGCACCCCCATGATGGCGCCGGTCCCGTACTCCATGAGCACGTAGTCGGCGGTCCAGATGGGGATCGCCTCGCCGGTAGCCGGGTTCACGCAGTAGCCCCCCGTGAACACGCCGCTCTTCCGCTTCTCGGCCTTGCGGCGCGTGACCAGGTCCATCTGCAGGGCGTCGCGCCGGTAGCGCTCGACCGCCGGGCCGTGCTCGTCCGTGGTCACGGCGTCCACCAGCGGGTGCTCGGGCGCGAGCACCATGTACGTCGCCCCGAAGATGGTGTCCGGCCGCGTGGTGAAGACGCGGAGCGCAGGCCGGGCGGGATCGAACGGCGTGCTCTTGTCCCAGGCCTCGCTCTCCCCGCGGCCGGCGATGGGGAAGACCAGGTCTGCGCCCTCGCTCCGGCCGATCCAGTTCTCCTGGAGCTTCTTCGTGCTGCCGGACCAGTCGATCCGGACCAGGTTGTCGAGCAGGCGCTGGGCGTACTTGGTGATCTTGAAGAACCACTGCTCGATGTAGCGCATCTCGACCACGGTCTCGCAGCGCTCGCAGCGCCCGGCGATGACCTGCTCGTTCGCCAGCACGGTCTTGCACGACGGACACCAATTCACGGGCGCCTTCTTCCGCTCCGCCAGGCCGCCCTTGTAGAGCTGGACAAAGATCCACTGCGTCCAGCGGTAGTAGGACGGGTCCGTGGTGTCCACGGTGTGGTTCCAGTCGAACATCCCGCCGATGCGCTTGAGCTGGCGGGTGAAGTTGGCCATGTTTTTCGGGATCAGCTCCATGGGGTGGACGCCCAGCTTGAGGGCGTAGTTCTCCGAGTGGATCCCGAAGGCATCGAAACCGATGGGCTCGAAGACGGTCCTGCCCCGCAGCCGCCAGTAGCGGCCGTGCACGTCGGCCCCCGTGAACGCGTAGATGTTGCCGACGTGCAGCCCCTCGGCCGACGGGTAGGGGTACATCATCAGGTTGTAGAAGGGGTCGCGCGGGTTCCGGAGCCGCTCCTCCGTGAACAGGTTCGTACCGCGCTCCTCCCAGCGCCGCTGCCACTTCCCCTCGAGCGCGGCGGGCGAATAGGCTGTCGTCGTCTTGTCGGCCATGGTGTGTTCGTCGCAACGAATCCCCGAGAAATACACTCCGAAAGCTAAACGCGTGGGCAGGCCGCGACAACGCGGGGAGTCGGGGCGGCGACGCGAGGCGGCGCGGCGGTGAAGCGGTGAAGGTCGCTCCTTCTCGGAATAGCGTTGCTGTTAGACCGACCTGCTCTAGAGTTCGCGCAGGCTCCGACGCCGCTCGCGGTCGGCGGCCTCGAGGGCGGCCTGGATCGCGGGGCAGGCGGCCCGCACCGCATCCAGATCTTCGCGCCGGAGCTCGTAGAGGGCGCAGGGCGTGACTGCGCGGCAGGTGGCGGTGCGCGGCTCTGCGTGGAGGAGCGCCATCTCCCCGAAGAAGTCGCCGGCTAGCAGCGTGGCGAGGGCGCGCACCACGCCGTCCTCCTCCCGCGAGACGCGCACGACGCCGCGCGCGATGAGAAACAGGGAATCGCCCGACTCCCCCTGGTGGATGATCGTCTCGCCGGTCGGCGCCGTATGCGGGCGCAGCCGGTCGGCCACGCGCTGGAACTCCTGCTCCGGCGTCTCGCGGAAGAAGGGGACCTTGCGGAGCAGCTCGCCCGGCTGGACGCGGAGCTTCCCCACGTCGGCGGCCCGGAGCTCGCGGATCTCGGTGGCGAGCTCTTCGAGCATCTTCTCGGCCACGCCCGTGGGGATCGTGCCCGCGTGGGCCGCCTCCTCGATGGCCTCGCGCTCCGCGTGGACGAGGAGTCGCTCGGCCAGCCGCTCCTGCATCGAGCCCACGAACTCGGGGAACTGGGCCGCCGTGGTGTCCAGGCGCTCGCGGGCGTTCTCGTGCCAGTAGCGGTAGTAGGCGCGGATCTCGTCCACCACCTCCGTCCGCGCGGCCTCCTCGCGGCCCAGGGCGTCGAGCTCCTCGAGCACGCGGGCACTGCCCTGGACGCGGCCCCAGGTGACCTCGTAGTCGCGCGCCGTCCGCGCCGTGCGCATGCGCTCGGGGAACTGCGTGAAGCCGAGCACGCGGTCGAGCGCACGGACCACCGTATCCTCCATCCCTCCGCCCGGCGGGTGCAGGGTGTACTCCGGCACCCGCCCCTCGTGGCGGATCGCATCCGTCTGGAGCTCGATGGAGTGGGAGAGGCCGCGGTAGGAGCCCTCCGAAAGGTGGGCCCGCGCGAACATCTGGTAGTAGAGCGTCTTCTCCACGGCGAAACAGCGCAGAAACAGCAGCCGCCGCTCCATGTCACGGTCCAGCTCCTGGCTGCGCAGCTCGTCGAGCCGCCGGCGCATCTCCTGCATCCCGCCCTCACAGCGCTCCCGCAGACGCTCGGCAATCCGTGCGGAGAAGAGGCCGCCGGACTCGAGCTCCGGGATGCGCTCCAGGGCACGGTGCTTCGCCGAGAGCACGCCCTCGGCCCGGGCCAGTCGGTCCGAGAGCGGAGGCTGGTCGAGGCCGAGCCAGCGGACCAGGGTCTCCATGGTGAGGCCCTGGACCAGGAGCGTGAACAGCACCGAGCCCGTGACGAGGGCGACGAAGATGTCGCGGTCCTCGAACTCGGTGAGGCTGAGCACGATGGCGAGGGCGATGGCGCCCCGGAGCCCGCCCCAGAACATGACGGTCTGGTAGCGCCAGTTGATGGGCTCGGCGCCCGGCAGCTTGCCGAGCAGCGGCACGAGCCCGTAGATCACCAGGGCGCGCGAGACGAGCATGGCGAGGACGACCCAGCCCAGGAGCCCGACCGCATCGCCCAGCGTGCCAAGCTCGACCCGCAGCCCCACGAGCAGGAAGATCAGCGCGTTCGCCACGTAGGCCAGGTACTCCCAGAAGTGAGCGACGTACTCGGTGACGGACGGCGAGATCTTCGCGCGCCCCCACCCGCCCATGGTCACGCCGGCGGCCACGGTGGCCATGACGCCGCTCACGTGGAGCTGCTCCGCGATGAGGAAGGAGAAGTAGGCCAGAATCGTGGTGAGCGAGATCTCGATGAACGGGTCGTCCTCCACGAGCCCCACCAGATAGCCTATGGCGACGGCGGCGACCCACCCCACGACGACGCCGCCGAAGAAGACGGCGAAGAACGCGAGGGCGCCGCGGAACGCCGCGTCGGGCGCCAGGTATCCGGCCAAGGCCACGCCCAGGATGATGCGGGCCGCGACGATCGCGGTCGCATCGTTGAAGAGGCTCTCGCCTTCCACGAGCACGGTGAGCCGTTTCGGCGCGCCGAGCTGCTTGAACAGCGCAATGACGGCTACAGGGTCCGTGGCGCTGAGGATCGCGCCCAGGAGCAGCGCGGCCGGCAGCTCGATGGGCGTCGCGAGCGCCACGATGCCGCCGATCAGCGCGGTGGAGAGCAGTAGCCCCGGCGCCGCCAGCACGAGCACCGGCGCCAGGTTCTCCCGCAGGTGCTGGGCATCCAGGTTGAACGCCGACTCGAAGATGAGAGTCGGAAGAAACACGTAGAGGATCACGTCCGGTGCGATGTCGTACGCGACGAGCGGCCGCAGGAAGGCCGGCCCGTGCTCGGCCAGCAGGGAGAGGACGATCCCCACCACCACCAGAAGCACGGTGAACGGGAGGCGGATCCGTTTCGTGAGCGCGAGGGCCCCGGCCGCGATGAGCAGCAGGCCGACGATCTGGCCGACGAGCCCGATGACTCCGCTCGCGTGCTCCATGGCTACGGGGCGCTGGGGACGGGGGGCGCCGTCTCGGCGCGCAGGTAGCGCCTCACGGCCTCGATGTCCTCCGGCGAGCCCATGAGGATGAGCGTGAGCCCGGGGGTGAGCGGCAGCTCGGGCGGCGGATGATAGACCCAGTTCCCGTCCGTGGTGCGGCAGGCCAGGAGGAGCGCATTGGAGACGGGGCGAAAATCGACTTGCCCCAGGACCTTGCCGAGCTCCGCCGAGCTCTCGCCGAGCTGCACCTCGTCCACCCGCAGGTTCCGCTCCCGGTCCCGCAACATCTGGTCCAGGAAGCTCACCACCGTGGGACGGACGAGCTCGGAGGCCATGCGCAGCCCGCCGATGTGGTGCGGAGAGACGACGGCGTCCGCCCCTGCCTTACGCAGCTTCTGCACCTGCTCCACGTCCGTGACTCGGGCAACGATGCGGAGCTGTGAGCTCATCTGGCGTGCCGTGAGGGTGATCACCAGGTTATCCTTATCGCTGTCGGCGCAGGCAATCAGCCCGGCGGCGCGGCGGATGCCCGCGCTCTCCAAGATCTCGTCGGCGGTGGGGTCGCCCACGAGCACGGGAACGCCCTCGAGCTCCGCGCGCACCCGACTGAGGCGCTCCGGCCTCTCGCAGATCACGACCAGGCTGCGGCCGACGCTCTGGAGCTCGGCGGCGGCGTAGAGGGCGGTGGGTCCGTCCCCGCAGACGATGAGGTGACCCGAGATGCGCGCGATCTCCTTCTGCATGCGGCGCCTCCAGAACACGTGGCCGAGCGCGCCCTCCAGCACGAACGCGGTCGTCGTCGAGACGAAGTACACGACGCCGCCCATCCCGAAGAGGAGGAGCGCCATCGTGAACACGCGACCGCCGGGGTGCCCGGAGAGGTCGACGATCTCGCCGTAGCCGACGGTCGTGAGCGTGATAACCGTCATGTAGAGGGCATCGACCCACGACACGCTGGGGTCGATGCTCGAGTACCCGATCACCCCGACTATGAGGAGGCCGACCAGGAAGAGGGCGGCCGCGGCGAGGCGGCGCCGCAACTGGCGGAGGTCCTCCTCCCACCCGGCGGCCGGAACGTCGACTTCGCTCAAGCTCTTCGGGGACCGGTCTTCACGCTGCTCTCTCACCTGAATCGGATGGCCGCCCTGCCGCGCCGCAGCGTGCTTGCTGGTATGACAGACGGATGCGAGTTTACCCGCCTTCAACCCTGCAATGTGCAACCTGCGCGGGCGCGCACGCAATGATCGGATCATCGGAGAATGGTGCACCCCAGCGGCCCGACGACCCGGGCGGAGTGAGCATTCTGGGCTGGCTGTCCGAGCTGCTCCGGGAGGCACCCGAGGCCGAGCCGCTCGAGCAGTTTCTCATGGAGGTGCAGCGAGCCTCGGCCGTGGGACGTCTTCTGAGCGGTGTCGCTCACGACCTGAGCAACGTGCTGGCGCCGGTGGCCGGCTTCGCGGAGCTCGTGGAGGGCGCGCCCGAGCTCACGGAGCAGACGCGCCGTTGGGCCAAGATTTTACGAGAGAACGCGGCGCGCTCCACCGAGTTCGCGCGGACTCTTCTGGCTTTCGGCCGTCAGGCCCGAGGACCGCGGGAGGTGCTGAACCCGAGCAGCGTGCTGGACGGTGTCCTCCAGCTCGTCCGCTACCACCTCGAGCGCGCGCACATCGCCGTGGATATCACGGCGGACCGCGATCTCCCGCTCGTCGAGGTCGAGCCCGGTGAGCTGCAGCAGATCTTGCTGGCTCTGGTCCTGCACTGTGCTGACGTGCTCGAAGCCGGCGGCGGCGGAGGGCTGCGGGTTCGCGCGATCTCCTCGGTCGATTCGGTATCCGTCGAGTTCGTCTGCCAAGCCACGGCGGGCGTGCGCGGCTCCGCTCCCGCTGAGGAGTGGGCTGCGGCGACAGCGGCGGGCCTCGCGGACGCCTTCGTCCTCGTGACCGCTCGGCGGCTCGCCGCGCGGCAGGGGGGTACGCTGCGGGTGGAGGAAGGGGAGGCCGGAGTGGTGGCCGAGATGGTCCTTCGGCTCGATCTGCCGGCGTGGAGAACGCCGTCGGGGGGAGAGCGCTAGGGGGAGGCCTCGCTCACCCGTCGGGTGCCGTCAGCGCCTCGAATGGGTCGCGGTCGTTACGGGCCAGGGCACGGGCGGACGCCACGATACGCTCGATGGCAGCGGGCAACTCGTCCTCACGGGTGAGCGCCGCATCGAAGTCGGCGAGGCGATGGTAGTAGCGGATGCGGGCGAGCAGCGTCGCGTTGTTGAGCGGCGTCTCCAGAAACCACGCGTATCGGGAGGCACGGAACCCGGGCTGTACGTCGGCGACGAAGCGCCGGCGCGCCGCCGCGAAGACCGACTCCCGCCGGCCGAGTTTCTCCTCACGCGTCATGTCTTGCGTCGCGTACAACCCGCGCAGCTCGTCGGCCACGCCGTCGATGAACGCGGAGAAGCGGAGCTCGTCGGCCCAGCGGTCGCGGGCGAGCTGACAGCGTTCCGGGTCACCGCCATCCGGCGCCGCGCGATCCAGCGCCCCACGATGCCGTCCGCCGCAGAAGAAGGCGATGGCCCCGCGGTTACCCACGAAGGTGGCGAAGCTCTCGTTGAACGTGGTGTGGCCGGACAGGTAGAGCGTGTTGTGGGTCAGCTCATGGATTATCGTCTCCACGAGCCCCACGTCGTCGTAGCGGAGCAGGGTCGAGAGAAGCGGGTCCCCGAACCACCCCAGCGTGCTGAAGGCGGCCGTCGGTCGCAGGTACGTGTCGAACCCCTTCTCCTGCAGCTTTTCCTCCGCGGCCAGCGCCTCCTTCACGCCGAAGTAGCCGCGGTAGGGCACGCGCCCGACGATGGGGAACCACCAGGTGACCGGCTCGAGGCGGTCGCGCTGGGCGCCGGACAGGATGAGGGCGAGCGTATCCCGGTTCAGGCGCACGAACGTCGTGTAGGAGCCGTCCGCGTCCAGCCCCAGGGGGTCGCGGGCGAACTGCCGGGCCGCGAGCGCCAGGCGCAGCTTGTGCCGCGTCGCCTCATCCGTCTTCGGGTCGGCAATCACCTTGGGGATCGGCCGCCGCGCTGCCAGGATGCGGGCCTCGTGGTAGCCGGCCCTGAGGACATAGAGGGGGGAGCAGGCAGAGACGAGGGGCAGGAGCAGCAACGTGGCCGTCAGGCGGCCCGTGCGGCCCGGCCCGGCCTCGGCTCGCGCGATCCGTGGGTGCGTTCGCGTCCTCTGCGCGCCCACCGCCTCGACCGGCAGGCCGCGAGCTCCGGCGTTGCTCGTCTTCATCGGGACTCACATCGGCGCTTTCGCGCCCGGCTCGGGCGGAGGCGTTCCGTCACCCGTACGACCCGTGCGGGCGGCGCCGCCGGGCGGCGGCCTACCTCCGGCTCCCTTCCAGCAAACGCAGGAGCGGCACGCCGCCCTCCGTGGGCACGTACACCACGGAGCCCTGGGGGAGCTTGGTGAGCTGCTCGATGTAGTGGAAGGTGAGGTAAGCGGGGGTGAGGCCCTCGCTGATGATGTGCTGCGCCTCGGCGATTCCCTTCGCCTCCTCGATCTTCTGGCGGGCGCGCTCCTGGATGATCTCCGTCTGGAAGCGCTCGGCCGCCACCTGCTGCTCCCGCTGGAGCTTCACCTCGATGGCCTCCCGCACCCGAGCCGGCGCCTGGATCTCGCGAACGAAGACCTCGATGACCTCGATGCGGTCGCCCGCTTTCGCCTGGATCGCCTGTCGCATCGCGTCGGCCAGCTCGCGGCGGTTCGGCGAGAAGATCTCGTTGATGGACTTCGTGGCAATGGCGTCGCGCGTGCCGTTGCGCACGGAGTTCAGGACGATGCGATTCTTGATCTCCCGCTCGGTGCCGATCCGCTGGAACAGCCCCGGCGCTTTCGCCGGGTCGATGCGGTAGAGGAGCGACACCTCGAGGGTCACGTTGAGCTGCTCGCTGGTCTGCGCCTCGATGCTCTCGATGCCGCCGTCGCTCGGGAACGCCTGTTCGCGAACGGACATCTTCTCGACGCTGGCGAACGGGTTGATCACGTGAATCCCCTGGCTGAGCGACCCGGAGTCCACCTTGCCGAGGAAGTGCTTGACTCCCACCTGGCCCACATCGATGAGCGTGACGGCGTTCAGAAAAGCGAGGAGCACGCCGACGGCCATGACGCCGTAGCACGAGCTTGAGGGACCGCGTGCCGTACGTGGCCGGGGCGAGCGCCCAGAGGGCCGCGCCGGCCAGGATGGCGAGCAAAGCGAGAACGGTCAGTCCCATGCCTTCTCCTCCTTCACGGTCCGGTCATGGCCGCTGGCGGGTGGTGCCCCGCGTCCCGACGGCCACGTCCCCCTCCCGCCACGTGTCAGTGAGACCACTCCTCCGAGGTGCCCGGTCTGGGGTCCAGGCCGCGCCTCCATCCAACGTTACGTCTGCGGCGGCCTATTCCTTCCGTACCATGTAGAGGTATTCGCTCACCCGGTCTCCCCGGTAGTTGCGGTGCTCGCTGTCCTCGTCGGAGCGGTAGCGCCGGTAGCTTCTGCGGTAGCAGCGGAAGCTGGCGGGATCACCATATTCGCGGAGTACGTCCTCGATGGTCGAGTGGCGAATGATTCCCTCATCGTTGTAGCTCATGACGATCCAGCGGCAGGGCGCCGCGGCGACGAGACGCTCGAAGGCGGTCTCGCAGCGGCTCCTGCGCGACCAGTCGCTCCGCTTCGCCTCGTCCGGGATGAGGCCGGTCTTCCCTCTCAGCTCGGGCGCGCCGTCGAGCCAGCCTACCGCGAGCAGCTCCGGGATGTGGTAGTAGCCCGCGTACTGGCGCGTATTGTACGGCGGGTCGAGGTAGAGCAGGTCGAAGGTGCCGGCCTGCGCCACGATCGTTGCGGCGTCATCCCGCAGCGCCTTCGACGGGCCGGCGCCGTTGCGCGGCGTGAAGTGCGGGACACGCAGCCGGAGCGACACCAGCGCGTTGGGCTGCCAGCTCTTCACGAACGACGCGTAGACGCCGGTGGTGTTCGCCACCCGGTCGGCCGCCTCGATGAGCGCCGCGACCAGCACGTCGTGGCCGTCCCGGTCCATGAGCCCCCCGGCGTGCCATTCGGCGATGTGCGCGCGGATCGCATCGATGCGTGCGGCGTTCTCGGGCGTGAAGTACATGCGACCATGCCGGGCGCCCTCGCGGCCGGCGGGCGAGTAATGTTCGTGGATGAAGCCTGGTTCTGGCTCGAGGTGCTCCAGGAAGCGGAGCACCGCTCGGAGGTCGGGAGTGTGCCGGGCAGGCAGCGCGGCGTCGCTGGAGAGGGAGGGCTGAGGTTCGGAGGGATCCAGGAGGCCGGAAGCCGAGCGGCTATCGACTTCTGCCGCCAACCCCGAGAAGCCGGGCTCCCGGTCCAGCTCCACGTACGCACGCGCGAAGAGGTACGCGTAGCGCATGATGTCGCCGGCCACGACCTGGAAGCCCTCCTCCTTCAGCATGCGGGCAACGCTCGCGGTGCCGGAGAACGGGTCTACCGCACGGCCGCCGCGGATTCCGAGTCGCCGCAGGTGGCCGCGGATGAAGCCCAGCAACTTCGTCTTGTTGCCGATGTAGCGCATGGGCCGTGCTGTCGCCCGCCCGGCTACGCGCCCTCGCCTGCGTAGCGGCGCGCCTGCGGGCTCACGGCGACGCGCACCTCCACCAGGTCCACGGCCTCCACGATCTCGGCGGGGATCTCCGCGGCGGCGGCTCGGAGCGCCGTCGCCGCCTCCTCCGCGTCGACCGTGAACGTGTGGTACCCGAGCCGCTCGCGTCCGTAGCGGACGGTGACCTGAAACGTCTTCATGCGCAGGCAATGTAGACCCGCAGCTTCCGGGCGCACCAGCCTCAGGGCGGGCGCCGCCCGGCTTGTCGCACCTGCGGGGCCGGTCTATCCTACGCGTCCATGTTCGGGCGCGAGCAGGTGTACGAGGTGGCGGTGAGCGCCGTGCGCGCGCTTTCGCCGCTCCTTGCGCGAGGCGAATCGAAGCTCGCCCGCGGGGTCCGCGGCCGCCGGGACGCGGTGCGCCGGCTGGTGGAGTGGGCGGCGGCATACCGGGACCGCGCGCGGCCGCTCGTCTGGTTTCACGCGCCCAGCGTGGGGGAGGCGCTGCAGGCGAAGGCCGTGATGGACGCGCTGCGCCGCACGCGGCCGGAGCTACAGCTCGTTTTCACGTTCTTCTCGCCGTCCGCGGAGGGGATCGCCGCCCGCATGGGCGCGGATGCGGCCGGGTATCTGCCGTGGGACGTGACGGCGGACGTGCGTGCCGTCGTCCAGGCGCTGGCACCCACGATCATCGCCTTCACGAAGACGGAGGTGTGGCCCATCCTGGCCGGCGAGGCGAGTGCAGCGGGAGCACGGCTGGTCCTCGTGGGTGCGACGCTGCCGGCGGGGGCCCGGCGGCTCAGCGCCGGCGCTCGCTTCCTCCTGCGCCCAGCCTTCGGTCGTCTGGACGCCGTGGCTGCGATAGCCGAGGAGGACGCCCGCCGCTTCACTGTCCTGGGTGTCGAGCCCGGTCGCGTGCCGGTGACGGGCGACCCGGCCATCGATTCTGCGGCCGAGCGGGTGGACGCCGCGAGTCCCGATGCGCCTTACCTGCGACCGTTCCATGCCGACCCGCGGCCCACGGTCGTAGCCGGCTCGACCTGGCCACCGGATGAGGTCGTTCTGCTGCCGGCCATGGCGCGGGTGAGGGGGGCGCTGGCGGGCGTACGGCTCGTGATCGCGCCCCACGAGCCTGCCGCTGCGCATGTGTCCCGGCTCGCGGACAAGCTCGCTCGAGACGCATGGACCACGGCGCGCCTCGGCGAGGTGGAGGTGGAAGGGCGGGCCGGAGCCGACGCCGTGATCGTGGACCGCGTCGGCGTACTCGGCCACCTGTACACGATCGGGCGCGCGGCGTACGTGGGCGGTGGGTTCGGCCGGGCGGGGCTCCACTCCGTGCTCGAGCCTGCGGCCGCGGGGCTGCCGGTCGCCTTCGGGCCGCGGCACCACAACGCGCGGGCGGCGGCCGAGCTGGCGGCGGCCGGAGCCGCCATCGTGGCGCGCGACCCGGCGGAGCTCGCGGGCGCGATGACCCACTGGCTCGACTCGGACGAAGCGTGGGGATACGCCCATCGGCGCGCCCTGGACTATATTTCTGGACATAGGGGCGCCGCGGAGCGCACCGCCGCGCTGCTCGTCGGTCTGTTATCGGGAATCGAATGACGGATACGAATCGCGGGGGCCGGGTCCGGACCCGGGCATTTCACATGGCGGCGGCCCTCGTGGCCGCTGTGGCTGTTCTGGCGACATCGCACTCGGAGCCGGCGGCGTTCGCGGCCGGAGCGCCGGGGTTCGCGCCGCCCGCGCACGTGCGCGGCATCTACCTGAACGCCTGGGCCGCGGGCGCGCGGGCGCGCACCAGCGCACTGCTCGAGCTCGCCGGGCGCACGGAGATCAACACGTTCGTCATCGACGTGAAGGACGCCAGTGGGTACGTGAGCTATGCGAGCTCGGTGCCGCTGGCCCGAGAGGCCGGGGCCACGAGCGACCTCCGCGTCCGCGATATCCACGGGCTTCTCCAGCGGCTGGCGGCTGAGGGCATCTACCCCATCGCCCGCATCGTCGTCTTCCAGGATCCGGTGCTGGCGGAGGCGCGGCCGGACTGGGCGATCCATATCCATACCGCCGACGGAGCGCTATGGCGCGATCGGAAGGGGCTGGCGTGGGTCAACCCGTACCGGCCGGAGGTATGGGAGTACAACATCGGCATCGCCCGCGAGGCGGTGGCGCTCGGGTTCCCGGAGATCCAGTTCGACTACGTGCGCTTCCCGGATGCGCCCCGCTCGGAGCTCGACCGCCTGGTCTACCCGGGTGCGGATGACCGAACGCCGGAAGACGTGATCCGCACGTTCCTCCTGCGCGCGCGAGAGGCGCTGGCGGACCTCGAGGTCCCGGTCACCGTGGACGTGTTCGGGCTGACAACGGCCGCAATCGATGACATGGGAATCGGGCAGCGCTGGGAGCGGTTCATCGACGCCGTGGACGTGGCCTTGCCCATGGTCTACCCGTCGCACTTCGCGCGCGGCTCGTTCCAGATCGCCGAGCCGAACGCGTACCCCTACGAGATCGTGTTCCACGCGCTGACCCGCGCGATCGAGCGCTCGGCGGTGGTCCCCGGAGCCGGACAGATCCGGCCCTGGCTCCAGGATTTCACCCTCGGCCCACCGCGCTACGGTGCGGCGGAGGTGCGGGCCCAGATCGAGGCCACGCACGACGCGGGCATCCACGAGTGGATCCTGTGGAACCCGGGCAGCCGCTATACCGCCGAGGCGCTTGCGCCCGAGGGCGGCTACCCGGCCGGTGTCGCGCCCCTGATCCGCAGGGGTGGCAAGGTCGTCTCCGCTACGAACGGAGCTCCAGGACATTAGCGAGGACGTGTCCCGAGCAGTTATACGCAAGCTGAACTTGTGTAGGATACACACAAGAAAAGGGGGAACCCGAGTCCGCGTTGCGACACGGGATCAGTAGTGGTGCCGACACGCTAGGAAATCGATTCGCTCGTCTCGGACAAGATACACCAGGCGATGCTCCTCGGTGATTCGTCGGGACCACACGTTGGCGCCGAGATACTTCAGGGGCTCCGGTTTCCCGATGCCGTGAAAGGGGTCCCGCATGACGGCTTCGACAAGATCGAGAACCCTGAGAGCTGCGCGGCGGTCGGTTTGAATCCAGGACCTCAGGTCTTCTCGGAATTCGGGCTGAAAAACGGAGAGCCGTTTCGGCCGTTTCCCCTCGCTAGTCGAGTCCAAACTCCTTCCTTAGTTCACGGGGAGTTTGCGGGCTCACGGAGTTCTCGAGGGCGCGCTGCAGCGATCGGAGGAGTCGGCGTGCGTTCTTTGGCGACCGAAGGAGATGGGCGGTTTCCTCGAGGCTCTGCAGTTCAGCGGCCGGCAGAAGCGCCATGTCTTCGTGACGACGTCGCGTGATGATGACCGGTTCCTGGGTATCTTCCGCTTCCCTCAGGATCCTGGCCAGGTTCTGACGGGCGTAGCTGTAACTGACTTTTGTGGACATGGCAATTCTCGGCTCGCAGTTGATTTGTACAGAGATATTGTACAGTTTTCTAGGTCTCCGGTCAAGAGAGAAGTGCCCGAGGCGAGCGGCGGTCAGCCAGCGTAGACCGCGAGGATCCGCGTACGCGTCCGACCTTGCCGACGTGACTTTGAGGGGAACGAGCAGCAAAAGATGTCCGGTACTCCGTCCGATCAGGCTACTCCGCTTGTGCGAGACCGGCTGATCAGTTCTGCGCTGGAAGGCAAATCGAAGGCGACTCACGCCTACGACGCCATCACTTGGAAAATTCGGGCGGGGTACGTCGCGATTCTATACGGCTCGCTTGCGCTGGTTCTGGGCACCTCCGGAATCGATCAAATTGGCCAGTTGACCCAAGACCCGGCCCGCAGCATTACGATCCTGCTCTTGCTCGTGGGCTTCAGTCTCTCGGCGTTCTACGTGGATTCGATCTATATCCATAAGAAGACGCGGGTGACGGTGAGCCGTGATTTACTGGTCAGCGTTTCGTTGAAGACCGCGACCGTAACGGACTTGGAACTCGAACGGCTCCTGCAGATTGCGGGGGACATGCCGGACAAGCTCCTTCCGGTCCAGGCCCGAGAGGCGTTGAGGCTTCGGCGGGCAGAGAATCTGAGGGAGTTGCTCTGGCTTTATGTGACGCCGCCTACGCTCGCCGCGATCGTCTTCGCCTTGGCCTTCGTGGTTGGGAGCTGAAGCACGGCGAGAGGAGGATCCGCAGTTCAGGGCTCAACCGTCAAGGGGTCCCTGAGGCCGTCGCCCCCAGGCTGCTGTCTGTCTATTACCGGAAGGTTTCGCAACTCCGACCGAAATGACGAGGGAGGGACCGCATGAGGCGACGTATCCGGCTGTCCGCGCTCGCCGTGTCGCTGGGCTTCCTGCTCGTTCCGAGTCCGCTCGCGGCGGTCCAGGACCGGGAGATCCGCGTGACGGTCGAGGAGGGTACGAACATCGCGGCGGCGCTGTCGCCCGACGGCTCGCGGCTCGTGATCGACCTCCAGGGGCGGTTGTGGATCCTGCCGGCCGCGGGCGGCGAGGCGCGTACGATCACGGACGAGCTGGGCGATGCACGCCAGCCCGCCTGGTCGCCGGACGGGCGGCTCATCGCCTTTCAGTCGTTTCGCGACGGCGGCTGGCACATCTGGGTTGTGGGCGCCGGCGGTGAGGGGCTGCGGCAGCTCACGTTCGGGCCCTTCGATGACCGGGAGCCTCACTGGTCGCCGGACGGCCGGCGCATCGTCTTCGCGTCGGATCGCAGTGGGAACTACGACGTCTGGGAGCTGGCGATCGAGAGCGGTGCGCTGCGGCAGCTCACCACGGACGCCGCCGACGATTTCCATCCCGCGTGGTCGCCGGACGGTCGCGAGCTCGCGTTCGTCTCCACGCGCCGGGCGGATCCCGGGATCTGGATTCGCGCCGGCGCCGGCGCAGAGCGGCTGGCCGCGCGGGCGGCGGGGCAGGTGGCGGCGCCGTCCTGGAGCCCCGACGGCCGGCGCCTCCTCTTCAACGTAGTGGAGCGAGGGGAGAGCCGCTTGCTCTCGGTGGAGGTCACGGCGCCTGGCGCGACGCCGCCCGGGGCGCGCGCCGAGAGCGAGCGCGGCGAGGACGTCTTCCCGTTTCGGGTCGCGTGGCTGTCGGCCGGGGAGTTCCTCTACACGGCGGACGGAGCGATCAAGCGGCGGACGCTCGCTGGCGGGTCCGCGACGGCGGTGCCGTTTCGCGCGAGCTTCGCGTTCAGCCGGGCCGCGTACGAGCGGCGGCGCTACGACTTCGATTCCGCCGAGCCGCGGCCGGTGCGCGGCATCGTGCGGCCGGCCGTCTCACCGGCGGGCGATCGGATCGCGTTCACGGCGCTGGGTGATCTGTGGCTCCTCGACACGCGGAGCGGCGGCGAGCCGCGGCGGCTCACACGGGATCCGTACGTGGACGGGGACCCTGCGTGGTCGCCGGACGGGCGGCGCCTCGCCTACGCGTCGGATCGGGCGGGCTCGCTGGACATCTGGGTGCGGGACGTGGCGAGCGGGCAGGACCTTCGCCTGACGGAGCTGGCAGGTTCGGAAGTGGCGCCCGCGTGGTCACCGGACGGATCGCGGATCGCCTTCCTGGCTGTTCAGGGACTCGGCTCGGACGTCGTGGTCGTGGACGTGGCGTCCCGGGAGCTCAGAACGGTGCGGCGCGGACTGTTCGGTCCGGGACGGCCCACCTGGTCCGCCGACGGCGCCACCCTCGCCGTCGCGGTGCTGCGGCCCTACTCGGCGCGGTACCGCGAAGGCCGAAACGAGGTGCTGCTCGTCTCGCTCCGCGATGGCGCGGAGCGCACGATGACGCCGTATCTCGCTCACAGCTCGGTCGGGACGCGGGGCGCCGACGGGCCCGCGTGGTCGCCGGACGGGCGCAGGATGGCGTTCGTGGCCGACGGCGCGCTGTGGGTCGTGCCGGTCGCCGCGGACGGTCAGCCGATCGGCCCGCCGCGGCGGTTGGCGGATGAGCTGGCGGATGCGCCGACGTGGACCGGCGACTCGAGGAACATCGTCTATCAGACCAGTGAAGGGCTGAGACGCGTCTCCCTCGACGACGGCCGCATCGACGAAATCCCGCTGCGGCTCGCCTGGAGGCCGGCGTTGCCCGCCGGGCAGATGGTGGTGCACGCCGCGCGGCTCTTCGACGGTCGGTCTCCGGAGTACCGACGCAACGTAGACATCGTGATCGAGGGCCAGCGCATCCGCGAGGTGCGACCGCACGCGACGCACGCGCCCGGCGCGCGGATCCTGGACGCATCGCGCGGCGCCGTCATCCCGGGTCTCATCGAGATGCACACGCACCAGGGCTACGGCTTCGGCGAGGTGCTGGGGCGGATCTGGCTCGCGTACGGCGTGACGAGCGTGAGGGAGCCGTCGGCCGACCCGTTCGAGGCGCTCGAGCGCCGAGAGGCGATCGCGGCCGGGGTCCGCGTCGGGCCACGGGAGTTCTTCACCGGCCGCACCTTCGACGGCACTCGGATCTACTACGCGGGCTCGCTGGCGCTCGACGGCGGCACCCAGCTACCCCTCGAGCTCGAGCGGGCCCGCACGCTGGGCTACGATCTGATCAAGACATACGTGCGGCTGCCCGACGTGCTCCAGCGGCGGGTCATCGAGTACGCCCACGCCCACGGGCTCCCGGTTTCCTCCCACGAGCTCTACCCGGGGGTCGCCTTCGGCGCGGACCACGTGGAGCACATCCGCGGAACGAGCCGGCGCGGCTACTCGCCCAAGGTCACGTTGCTCAACCGCAGCTATCGCGACGTGATCCAGCTCGTCGCCGCCTCCGGGATGACGATCACCCCCACGGTGGGAATCTATGGCGGGTTTCCGGTGATCCTGGCGCGCGATCCGTCCGTCCTCGAGGAGGCGCGGTTCACCGCGCTCTTCACGCCGGGAGTCGCCGCATCGCTCCGCCAATCGGCCGAAGAGGCACGGCGCGAGCTCCCGGCGCGGATGGCGCTGGTGACGCCGCTCGGCCGCACCGTGCTCGAGGTCGTGCGCGCGGGCGGACGAGTCATCGCCGGCACGGACTCGCCCATCATCCCCTACGCCCTCAGCCTGCAGACCGAGCTCGAGCACTTCGTGGACGGCGGCCTCTCGCCGTTCGAGGCGCTCAGGGCGGCGACTGCTGTGTCGGCGGAGGCGCTTGGCGCGGGCGCCGACCTGGGTACCGTGGAGCCCGGGAAGCTCGCGGACCTGGTGGTGGTGGATGGCGATCCGCTTAAGGAGATCCGCGCGGCGAGGCGCGTGCGCACGGTGATCAAGAACGGGGAGCTCTACGAGCTGGAGGCGCTGCTGCGCCGGCCCTAGCTGGGGCGGCCACGCCCGGCCGGCGTCCCGCAGCGAAACCGGGTCAGTGATCGCAGCCGCCCATGAAAGGGCGGGCGCCGCCGTACTGATCAGCCCGAGCGGTCGGGCGGACTCTTGGCGAGCGCTTTCCGGGCCGCCCGCTTCCCCCCCGGTGGCACCTGGCGCTCGCGCGGATCCTGCCCCCGCCCGGGCTGAGGCGGCCGCGGCCCCTGCTTCAGCCGGCGCATGCGCACCAGTCGCCGGGGATCGTTGTTATAGCCTCGCGTCATATCCGCATCCGTGCGTTCCGGGGGATCTCCGCTCCGCGCGTCATAGTTCTCTCTCTTGCGCCAGCCGCGTGAGCTGCTCATGAAGCCAAGAAAACGACCATCCTGTTTTCACCCGAGTGAGTTCTATATAAGGGCTCCGTATACGCAGCCTACCCTCGTAGACGGGAGCGGTCAAGGCCAGGGGCGACAACCGCGACAACCCGGGCGCGGGACCGCGGGCCGTGGCTCGATGCTCGTGTCCTCAGGCGTCCTCAAGCGCGGCCGGCGCTGGGGTCCTGCGGCGTAATGGGCAGGACCTTCTGATCGGTGCCCCTGAGCACGGTCAGGCCGGTCGGTCTTCCGATGCGGTCGGCGAGCAGTGCGCGGTGCAGGTCGTCCACGCCGGTGACCGGTCGTCCGTCGAAGGCGACGATCACGTCGCCGGGGAGCACGTTCGCCCAGTCCGCGGGGCTGTCGGGCTCGACGCCGAGGACGAGGACGCCCGCGGCGGGCTCGAGGCCGTGGGCGCGCGCGAGGGTGGGCGGGAGCGGCGCGTTCTGCCCGGAGATGCCGATGCGCGCGCGCCGCACGCGTCCGTGCGCGATAAGCTCGGCGGCCACCGCGCGGGCGATATTGATCCCGACGGCGAAGCACAGCCCCTGGCCCGGGAGGATCACGGCGGTGTTCACGCCCACGACCCTCCCGTCCGCGGTCACGAGGGGCCCGCCGGAGTTCCCGGGGTTGAGCGCCGCGTCCGTCTGGATCACGTCATCGATGAGCCGGCCGTTGACGGAGCGGAGCGACCGCCCGAGCGCGCTCACGACGCCGGCCGTCACGGTGTTCTGGAAGCCGTACGGGTTTCCGATGGCGATGACGAGCTGTCCGACGCGCAGCGAGCGCGAGTCGCCGAGCTCCGCCGCGGCCGGTGGAGCCGCGTGGACGCGGAGGACGGCCAGGTCTGTGTCGGGGTCCTCACCCACGAGCTCGGCGTCGGCGGCTCGTCCGTCCGAGGCGCTCACGGAGAAGTGGCGCGCGCGGTGCACCACGTGGCTGTTCGTGAGCGCGAAGCCGTCGGGCGTGAAGAAGAAGCCGGATCCGGAGCCCCGGGGCGGCTCGCCACGGCCACGCGTGCCTCGCCGCTCGCCGCGGTGCGCCTCGATGCTCAGGACGGCGGGCCCCACGCGCTCCGCGGCGGTGATCACGGCGCGCGAGTACGCGTCCAGCGGATCGTCCTGGCGGGGCGCACGATTCCCGGCACCCTCCGGCTGGCCGGGCGTCGGGCCGGCGCACCGCACCACGTTCTCCTCATTCATGAGGCTTCCTCCAGGCTCTGCCGTTGGCGCCTCGGCCTTGACGCGCCGAGACGGCCTGCACTATACCCCGAGGCGAGGAGAATGTACGGCGGCTCCGGAAAGGCGGAGCCCAGGACGAGGGTTGTGATGGTTGCCGAGCACGCCAACGACATCGGGGGCATCCACCATGTGACCGCCATCGCGGGCGATCCGCAGGGGAACGTGGACTTCTACGCCGGCGTGCTCGGCCTGCGGCTGGTGAAGCGGACCGTCAACTTCGACGATGCGGGCGCCTACCACCTGTACTACGGCGACGAGCTGGGCCGCCCCGGGACCATCCTCACGTTCTTCGCCTGGCCGGGCGCACCGCGGGGGCGGCGGGGCGTCGGGCAGGTCACCGCGACCTCGTTCTCCGTTCCCGAAGGGGCCCTCGGGTACTGGGCCAAGCGGCTGGAAGAGGCGGGGGTCGAGCGGGATGCGCCGGTTCGCCGGCTCGACCATGAGGCGCTCATCTTCCCCGACCCGGACGGGCTGCCGCTCGAGCTGGTCGCGCACGCGGGTGCGGAGGCCCGCGAACCGTGGCGCAAGGCAAGCGTTCCGGAGGCCCACGCGATCCGTGGATTGTACGGCGTGACGCTGGCGGAGCCGGGGTACGAGGCCACGGCCGCGATGCTCACGCGCGCCATGGGCTTTCGAGCCGCGGGCGAAGAGGGCCAGCACTTCCGCTTCGAGGTGGGTTCCGGCGGCGCGGGCGGGCGCCTCGACATTCTGTGCGTGCCGGACGCGGCGCCCGGGCGCGTCGCCGTCGGAACGGTGCACCACGTGGCCTGGCGGGTTCCGGGCGCTGCCGAGCAGCGGGCGTGGCGCCGGCGGCTCGAGCGCCACGGCCTCGACGTCACGCCGGTGCTGGACCGGAAGTACTTCCAATCCATCTACTTCCGCGAGCCTGGCGGTGTGCTCTTCGAACTAGCCACGGATCCGCCGGGCTTTACCGTGGACGAGCTGCCCGAGCGGCTCGGGATGGGGCTCATGCTCCCGGCCTGGCTCGAGCCGTACCGCAACAGGATCGAGGCGGCCTTGCCCGCGCTCGGTCCACCTGTGGTCGGACACGCATGATCTACCCTCTCGAGCGAGGCGGCGCATGAAACGGGCCGTTCGCACCATGCTTCGGTTCTCGCGCCGGTTGCTTGCCGCCGGGCCTGTCAGGTCCGGGTCTCCATCGAGGGCACGGGAGGGTGGCACCGAGGGCGGTCGCCCCGGGCGGTCAGCGCCGCCGGGGGTCGCCCTGCTCATCGGGGTTGCGATCTTCCCCGTCTGCGCGTTTTCCGCCGCCTCGCAGACGGTCACGTTCGGCGGGCAGGTGCGGCCGCGCTACGAGTTCCGCGATCCGGCAGGCGACGGCCGGAATGACTTCGTGTCCATGCGGGTCCGCGCCCATGTGTCCGCCGCGCTGGAGCGGCAGGTGCGCGTCTTCGTGCAGGTGCAGGACGTGCGGGTGTGGGGCGAGGAAACGAGCACGCTGGCCGACTTCCGCGCAGACAACCTCGATCTGCACCAGGGATACGTGCAGGTCGGGGACACTGGTGCCCGGAGGGTTGTCGTGCGGATCGGCCGGCAAGAGGCGACGTTCGGCGAGGAGCGCCTCATCGGTCTCGTGGACTGGACGCAGCAGGGGCGGAGCTTCGACGGCGTGCGGGTCACGCTGCGCGACTCCCGCGGCGTGCTCGACGTCCTGGGGTTCAAGATCGGCGAAGTGATCGGGTCCGAGCGGCGCAACGACGAGAGCTTCTTCGGCGCGTACGCCGTCGTCGGCGATCCCAAGGCGATGACGTTCGACCTGTACAGCCTCTATGACCGCGTGAGGGGTAGGGCCGCGACGGACCAGGTGACGGTGGGCACGCGCTGGGCCGGCGCGGCGGGGTACATGCGTTACCGGGCCGAGGCGTCGTACCAGGCCGGCCAGCGGGCCGACCGCGACCTCGCCGCGTTCATGGTGGGAGGACTCGTGGGCGCAGCGCTCGCCGGAGGCCGCGCCGGCCTTACACTGTGGTACGATTATCTGTCGGGCGACGCCAACCCGGCGGACGGGAAGGCGAAAGTGTTCGACACCGTGTTCGCGACAAACCACAGGTTCTACGGTTACGCCGACGTGTTCCTGGACATCCCCGCCCACACGGCGGGCCGCGGCCTTGAGGACCTGGCGCTGAAGGGAACGCTGAACCCCGGGACGGACGTGGCCGTAACCGCGGACCTCCACACGTTTCGTCTGGCGAAGCGGGACGCGTTCGCGTCCGCCCATCTAGGCGAAGAGCTCGACCTGACGGCTACGTACCGCTACGCCCCGGGCCTCACCGTGCTGGGTGGCTTCTCCTACGTGTGGAGAGGCGATGCGTTGGTCGCCATCGGCCGGCTGCGCGAGGACATGAGCTTCGCGTACCTGATGGTGAGCGCCACCTTCTGAGGGGTCCGCCCGGAGCCTGGGCGGAAGGCGCTGGTCACCCCGATCGTCGGGCTCTCACCGCGGAAAGCGGGGCGCGCCCGCCGCACGCGTCGTCTCGCTCGCGGCGCCCTGCAAGGTTCTTCAGCGACCTGTCCAGGTCTAACCCACGGGCGCCCGCTCGAACTGGAACTCGTAGAGGCGGGCGTAGATCCCGCCGCCGGCCAGCAGCTCCTCGTGGGTGCCCTCCTCGCGGATCTCGCCCCGGTGAACCACGAGGATGCGGTCCGCGTTCTGCACGGTCGAGAGGCGATGCGCGATCACGAGGGAGGTGCGGCCGCGCATGAGCTCGTCGATAGCCTGCTGGATCTGTGCCTCGAGCTCCGAGTCCACCGAGCTCGTGGCCTCGTCCAGCACGAGGATGAGGGGGTCGAAGGCGAGGGCGCGGGCGAAGGAGATGAGCTGGCGCTCGCCCACCGACAGGGTCGCTCCGCGCTCGCCCAGCGGCTGTGCGTACTCGCGCGGCAGGCGCCCGATGAAGCGGGTGGCGCCGACGCGGGCGGCGGCCTCACGCATCCGCCCGTCGTCGACGGCGTCGTTCCCGAGGCGGACGTTGTACGCCACGTCATGGCTGAAGAGGAACACGTCCTGGAGCACGAGGCCGATGGTCGAGCGCAGCTCCCGCAGTGGGAGCCGCTGAATCGGGACTCCGTCCAGGAGGATCTCGCCGCGCCGCGGCTCGTAGAACCGCATGAGCAGGTTGATGATCGTCGTCTTTCCGGCGCCCGTGTGCCCGACGATGGCGATGCGCTCGCCCGGCTCCGCGCGGAAGCTGATTCCGCGCAGGACCCAGAGCGGCGCGTCCCTCGGGCCGTCGTAGGCGAACCACACGTCGCGGAACTCGATCTCGCCGCGCGGCTGCGGCGGCAGGTGGACCGGCGCCTCGGGATCGCGGACTCCTGGCTGCGTGTCCAGCAGCTTGAAAATCCGCTCCGACGACGCCATGGCGCCCTGGAGCAGGTTGTACTTCTCGGACAGGTCCTGGATCGGCCGGAAGAAGCGGCGCGCGTACTGGAGGAACGCGGCCACCACGCCGAGGGTCACCGTGCCCTCCAGCAGGGACAGCCCACCGTACCAGATGATCAGCGCGAGGGCGACCGCGGTGAGCAGCTCGATCAAGGGGAAGAAGAGGGCGTAGTAGGTGATCGAGCGCAGGTGCGCGTCCAGGTACTCACCGTCCAGCTCGCGGAAACGCCGGGCATCGGCCTCCTCACGGCCGAAAAGCTGGACGACGCGGATGCCCGTAAACCGCTCGTGGAGAAACGCGTTCAGCCGCGCGAGCCGCACCCGGATCTCCCGGTATGCTTCCCGCACCCTCCAGCGGAAGACGAAGGCGACCAGCGCCACGAACGGGAGCACCGTCAAAGTCACGAGGGCGAGCTGCCAATCCATCACGAGCATCGCCCCAACGATGAACACGAGGGTGAAGAGGTCGCCGAACACGGTGACGACGCCGGCGCTGAACAGCTCGTTCAGCACCTCCACGTCGCTCGTGACCCGCGTGAGCAGCCGGCCCACGGGCGTGCGGTCGAAGAAGCGGAGGTCCATGCGCTGGAGGTGGCGGAAGATCTCCGTGCGCAGGTCGTACATCACCCGCTGGCCGAGCCACGTGGTCAGCAGCTCCTGCGCGTACTGGAGCGCGAATGCGACCACGAGCGAGGCGATGAAGACGGCGGCGAGGAGGCCGAGGAGCCGGCCGTCGCGGTTCGGGACCGCCTCGTCCAGCGCGATTTTCGTGAGCCACGGGCCCACCAGCTCCACCGCGGACGCGAGGACGAGAAGGCCCACGGCCGCGGCCACCGGCCAGCGGTGCGGGATGAGGTAGCGCAAGAGACGCCTCATCAGCCGCGCGTCGTACGCCTTGCCGAGCGCTTCCTCTTCGTGGATGGGGCCCTGCGCGAGTTCCATGGGCTCAGCAATCCGGTCGGTCTACGTGGTGACCGCTTCACCTACGTTACGGTGACAGGTGGCGGAACGGTATAGGGGGAACCCCCTGGGACCCGCGGACCGGACGGGCGTGCTTTAGGGTCCGTCACGAAATAACTGCTACATTCGGCCGGCTGCGGAGCCGCCAGGCGGCGTTGGGCCACCACGACAACCGGCGCTGCGAGGTTGCCTTCGTCGGCGCGCCTTTCCAGGCGGCTCCACGCTCGGCCACGGTGTTGACGCAGTTATTTCGTGACGGACCCTTACTCGAAGCCGCGGAAGAGGTCGGGGACGGGAATCGTCAGGCTCTCGCCGCCGCCGACGGGCGTCCACGTGACGATCTGCTCGTGGATGGTAGGATGTGCCGGATCCTCCTGGAAGCGATAGACCTCGATCCGCCGGGCCTTGGGGTCCACGATCCAGTACTGGGGAACACCGAAATACGCGTACTGTTCGCGTTTGGGGCCGCGGTCCACACTCGCCGTGGAGTCGGAGATGATTTCGACGACTAGGTCCGGCGGCGCCTCAATCCCACGTTCCGTGATGATGCCGCGGCGCTCACGACGGACGACGATGAGGTCCGGTTCCACGTACTCGCCGTCCGCGAGGAGCACGTCGCAGGGGGCGGGGAGGACCCAGCCCAGGTTGTTCCGGTTGACGAACTCGTCGAGCAGGCGGTTCAACCGCTGCAGCACAAGCTGGTGCATGGGAGCCGGGGCGGGGGTCACGTAGAGCTCTCCGCCGATGACCTCGTAGCGCTTCCCGTCGTTCGGGAGGCGGGCGAACTCCGCGTAGGTCCAGTGCGTCTGTACGGGTCTCGTGAGCATGCCGTGTCCCCTCGAATGCAAGCTATGACGCCCCGAGTGACCGTACAATGGGCCGATGGGCCGGGCGGCTGGGGAGGACGCGCGAGCGTAGTCGGAGGACCTGGTCATAGCGGCCGGTCGCGACAAGCAGCGGTGCCCTCGCGACCCCGGGGCCCCGGGGCCCCGCGGCCGACCCCTGAGCGATCCGACCGGTCTCGTCGTATCTTGATTCGGATCCGCCGTTCTTGTGAGATCGATGCGGGAGGAGGAAGCCCATGAAGAGGACGACGAGCCGGCGCAGGTTTTTCGCAGGCGGGCTGGGGGCGTTGCTCGCGCTGGGGGTCCCCGGAGCGCTGCGGGCGCGCGTGCGCACGCATTCGGTCGTGCGCGTGGATGCGGAGGCCGGCCAGGAGCCGGGGCCCGAGGCGCGGCTCAAGGCGCTCGGCCTCGAGCTTCCGCCGCCGCCACGCCCGATAGCGACGTACGTGCCCGCCGTGATCGTAGGCAACCTCCTCTTCGTGGCGGGCCACACGCCGCGGCGGCCGGACGGCTCGCCGAGCCGCCAGGGGAAGGTGGGCCGGGATCTTACGCTGGAGGAGGCTCAGGAAGCGGCTCGCTTCGTCGCGCTCAACGTGCTCGCCACGATGAAGGCGACCCTCGGCAGCCTGGACCGGGTCGTGCGTCTCGTCCGCACGTTCGGGATGGTGAACGCCGTTCCAGACTTCGCCGAGCAGCCGCAGGTCATCAACGGCTTCAGCGACCTGATGGTCCAGATCTTCGGCGAGACAGCGGGGAAGGGCGCGCGTGCCGCCGTGGGGATGGGATCTCTCCCTTCGGGGATGCCGGTGGAGATCGAGACGATCTGGGAGGTCCGAAGCTGAGCGCGCCCGCCACGCAACCTGGCTGTCACGGGCGGAGCCGCGGCGACCGAGTCTCTGGAGGCGTCCATTCGAACGGCTGGAAACCGGCCATTCACAGGTCGCTGTAGTTCTTCAGCGACCTGTTAGTTTAGGTAGTCCGGTGGCGGCCGTCGCCGCTGTGCGAGCGCTGCCTCCACCTCCTCGAGGGTCGTGCCGGCCGCTTGGAGCGCCACGAGTAGATGGTAGACCAGGTCGGCCGCCTCCTGGCACACGCGCTCGCGGTCGTTCGCGCTCAGCGCCATGATGAGCTCGGCGACCTCCTCGCCCAGCTTCTTGATGCGGAGGTTCGCGTCGTCGAGGAGCCGCGTCGTGTAGCTGCCCGCCGGGCGCGTGGCTGCGCGCTCGTTGATGATGCGCCACAGCTCGGCGAGCACCCGGCCGCCGGGTTGGGCCCCGGCGTCTCGGGTCCCACCCGCCGCTTGCGCCGGGCCGCGCACGACACCGAAGCAGGTTGGTGCGCCCGTGTGGCAGGCGGGGCCCGCGGGGTCGACGAGCGCGAGGATCGCATCGTTGTCGCAATCGGCCAGGAGCTCGCGAACGCGCTGCACGTTCCCACTGCTGGCGCCCTTGTGCCAGAGCTCGCCCCGCGACCGAGAGTAGTAGTACATCTCGCCGGTCTCGAGGGTGCGCTCGAGCGCCTCGCGGTTCGCATAAGCGATCATGAGCACGTCGCCGGTGCCCGCGTCCTGGGCGATCACCGGGATCAGTTCGTCGGGGGCGCCGAAGTGGAGCCCGGCGAGGTCGGCGGTGCCGCGGATGGGGCGGATCGCATCCCCGACCGCATCGCGTTTCTGTTCGGTCATGCGTGCATCCTCGAAGGCCCGGGGTTCGTGGCCCGCCGCTCCCCGGCGCCCGGTGCCAAGCTCGGGCCCGCGCATGCTGCCACGCAGCTCCCGCTCAGCGGACCCGGATCCCCGCGTCCCTGAGGACGCGCTTCACGTTGCCCACGGTGGTGAGCCCGTCGTGGAGGATGCCGGCCAGGAGCGCGGCGGAGGCATGGCCCTCCGTGAAGGCGGCGACCACGTGGGGGGCGGCTCCCGCGCCGCCGCTCGCGATGACGGGCACGGCGACGCGCTCGGCGACGCGGCGAGTGAGCTCCAGGTCGTAGCCGGTCCGCACGCCGTCCCGGTCGATGCTCGTGAGGAGGATCTCTCCGGCCCCGAGCCAGGCGGCCCGCCTCGCCCACTCCAGGGCGTCCACGTCCGTGCGCCGGCGGCCGCCGTGCGTATGGGCGACCCAACCCGAGCCCTCCCGCGCCGCGTCGATGCTCACGACCACGCACTGGCTGCCGAAGCGCTCGGCCGCCTCGGCTATGAGCTCCGGCCGCTCGATCGCCGCGGTGTTCACGCTGGTCTTGTCCGCGCCCGCCCGCAGAAGGTTCGCCACATCGGTTACGGTCCGCACGCCGCCGCCCACCGTGAGCGGGATGAAGAGCGTCTCGGCGGTGCGGCTCACGGTGTCCAGGAGCGTGCCTCGCCCTTCCGCGGACGCGGACACGTCCAGGAAGACCACCTCGTCGGCACCCTCGTCTTCGTAGCGGCGTGCCAGCGCAACAGGGTCGCCCACGTCCCGCAGCTCGCGGAACCGCGTCCCCTTCACGACCCGCCCGTCCTTCACGTCCAGGCAGACGATGACTCGGGGCAGCAACATCAATCCATCTCGTCGGCCGCGTCCGTCGCGGCGCTTCGGCGGCGGCTCGCCGTCCGCCGTGCTCGCTCCCCGTCCCGCGACCCGGCGCCGCCCCCCCCGCGTCCGGCGCCCTCGGGTCCGGCGCCCTCGCGTCCGGCGCCCCCGCGTCCGGCGCCCTCGCGGGCGCGCCGCTCGATGCGCACCGCGCCCTTCGTGCTGAACACGGCCTCGCCCTCCCGGAGCGCCTGTCGCAGGGCGAGCCCTACGGCCTTGACCGCGGCTTCGACCACGTGGTGGCGGTCGTACCCGCGGAGCATCCGGACGTGCAGGGTCGCCCCCAGGTTGCAGGCCAGGCTCCGGAGGAAGTGGGTGTACAGCCGGCTGAGGAGCCGGCCGCGGTAGTACGGCCGCCCGCCCACGTCGATCGCGGCGTGAACCAGGGCGTCATCCATGGGGACCGTCGCGTCCCCGTAGCGGGCGGCGAACGCCGGGACCTCGTCTGCCATGGCGAGCCCGAGCGCGATGGCCACGTCCTCGACGAGATGGTGGCGGAGGTCGCCGTCTGCCTCCACGGTCATGTCCAGTCCGGAATAGCGGGCCAGCGTCTCCAGCATGTGGGCGAGGAAACGGTCCGGGACCCGCACCTCGGCCTTGCCCGCACCCGGACGTACGGAGGCCTGCACCCGGGTCTCCCCTGTCTCACGCTCGATGTCGCTCATTTGTTCACCTCTGTTCACCTCGCTGTGGGCGTTAGCAATCCGCGATTAGCAATCCGCGATCGGTGTCACCGTCATGCGAATCACGAGCCGCGAATCGCGATTGGCTAATCGCGACTCGCCTATCCGCCGAACTCCTCGGCGACCGCCCGGGCGTCGAGGGTCCCCGTGTACAGCGCCATGCCGAGCACCGCGCCAGCGGCGCCGGCGGCGCGGAGCGCCCGCAGCTCCTCGAGCGTGCGAATGCCGCCCGAGATCCACACGGGTGCGGGCGCCGCCGCGATGATGGGTTCCGCCGCGCCCAGATCGATCCCGCCCATGCGCCCCTCGCGCGCCACGTCCGTACAGAGGATCCCCGCGATGGGCAGGTCGCACAGCGCCGCGAGGAAGGTTGCCAGGTCCAGCGCGGACGTCTCGGTCCAGCCGCGGCGCAGCACGCGCCGGTCCCTTACGTCCGCCGCGACGATCACGCGGCCCGGGTGCCGCGTCGCCAGGCGAACCAGCCACTCCAGCTCGTCCACGGCCCGCGTGCCCACCACGATGCGCGTCGCGCCGACGGCCAACGTGTGTTCGGCCGTCTCGTCGTCCCGGATGCCGCCGCCGGCCTGCGTGGTCGCAGGCGTCGCGGCCAGCACCTCGGCGACCAGCGCCCGGTTGTCACCGGAGCCCAGGGCCGCATCGAGGTCGACCACGTGGAGGGTGCGGAAGCCAAGGTCCCACCAGTGGCGTGCGACGGCCACGGGGTCCGGCAGATTCACGCGCTCGGCCGCAGGGTCGCCGCCCACGAGCTGCACGCACCGGCCGCCCCGGATGTCCACCGCCGGCGCCGCGATCATGGCGACGGCTCAGCGCCGCCGTGAGCGCACGCCGCCGCGGGCCCGGCCGCGCCGGCTGGAGAGCCCGGCGGTGCCCCGGCGGTGCCACTCGCGGGCAGGCCCCATCCGCTCCCGCTCACGCCCGGCGCGCCTTCTCCAGGAAGTTCCGCACGACGCGCAGTCCGGCCGCCGAGCTCTTCTCCGGGTGGAACTGCACGCCCCAGGCGCTGCCGCTGCGCACGGCGGCGGCGAATCGCTCGCCCTCGTACTCGGTCCAGGCGATGGCGCATCCCGAATCCTCGGGCTCGCACACGTAGCTGTTCGCGTAATACGCGAAGAGAGGCGTGGCGCCGGCGAACAGCGAATCGTCCCCGGTCTCCACCTCATTCCAGCCCATGTGGGGCACGATCCGCGAGTGGAGGCGCCGCACGCGCCCCGGGATCAGCCCGATGCCAGTGCCGGGCGACTCCTCGCTCTCGTCGAAGAGGAGCTGCATCCCTAGGCAGATGCCCAGGCAGGGATAGCCGCTCTCAAGGGCGTCGCGTACGCGCGGCCCTGCGTCGCCCAGGGCCGCAACCGCGGCGCCGAAGGCGCCTACACCCGGCAGCACCAGCGCATCGGTGTCGAGGGCCCGGTCCCAGTCCGTGACCGCCTCCACGTCCGCACCGCCGACCTCGAGCGCTTTCTTCAGCGAATGGAGGTTGCCGGCGCCATAGTCGAAGAGCGCGATCCTCATTGCGTGGCGTCTCCTTTCGCGTCCGCGTCCACGGCCCCGGCGAGCGCCTCGAGGAAGCGCTCGAGGAGCGGCCACGGCCCGATCGTTACCCGGACCGCATCGCCGATCCCTGGAAGCGCCGGGAACGGCCGCACCGCGATCCCTCGCTCGCGGAGGGCGGTGGTCATGCGCTCGGCGCCGTGCGGCGCGGGGATCAGGATGAAGTTCGCCGCGGAGGGCAGCGGGTCGAGACCCATGGCGGCCAGGCGCTCCGCCAGCCGCGTGCGGTTCTCACGCACCTCAGCGATGACGCGCTCGACCCAGCCGTCCTCGGCCTCGAGCGCCGCGATGGCCGCGGCCTCCGCCGCGCGGCTGACCTTGTATGGACCCCGCGACTTCTCGATCTCGTGGACGAGCTCCGGCGCGCCGACGGCGAAGCCGACGCGCAATCCCGCGAGCCCGTAGGCCTTGGACAGGGTCCGCACGATCACCAGGCGGCGGGTCGCCGGCGCCCGGCCGACGAGCGCCTCGCCCGCAAAATCGGCGTACGCCTCGTCGAGGAGAACGATCGGTCCCTGGTCGCCGGCCACGAGCTCGTCGATCACCGCCCGCGGGAGCACGGCGCCCGTGGGATTGTTCGGCCGGCAGAGGTAAACGGCCGCGGGCCATGGCGCGAGCAACGCCGCCGCGTCGAGTTCCGGGCCATCGGGCACCGGGACGGGCTCGAGCGCATTCATGTGCGCGAAGAGCTCGATCATGGAGAACGTGGGCGCCGGGTAGGTGACACGGCTGCCCGGCTCGCAGATCGCCCGCAGCGCCGAGTCCAGCACGTCGTCGGACCCGCAGCCTGTGGTGACCGCAGCGGGATCCACGCCGAACCTGCACGCGATCGCCCGCTTCAGCCCCTCCGCGTACGTGGCCGGATAGCGCGTCAGCGCCTCTTCCGGGCACGTCCGCAGCGCGGCGAGCGCCGCCGGGTGCGCCCCCCACCGGTTCGTGTTGTCGCTGAGGTCGACCTCGACGGGGCGGCGGTCCGGAGAGTAGATCCGGATGGCCCGATACGCCGGGCGCGGAAACGCGCTCATCGCCGCGTGGGGCCCGGCCCCCGGACGTCACCGGGAGCACGCAGGTTCCGTGCGCGGGTCGCAGTCGGGTTGCGGCCCAGCGCGCCGCTGCGCCGTCGGTTCTCCAACCGAGCGATCCCCATCACGATGGCCTCCTCGCCTCCGCGGCGGCCGCGTGCGCCGGCAGCCCCTCGGCGTGCGCGAGCACGCGGGTGGCCTCGGCCAGGGCGGCCGCAGCCTCTGGGCCGACCTCCTGGTACGTGGCGACGCGCAGGAAGTTGAGCACGGAGAGACCGGAGAACGAGCGGGCCAGCCCGCCGGTGGGGAGCACGTGGTTCGCGCCCGTGAGGTAATCGCCGAAGGCGACGGAGCTGTGCGGCCCGAGGAACACCGTGCCGGCGGCGCGAACGCGCTCGAGGCGACCGCGCGGATCCCGCGTGAGCAGGAGCAGGTGCTCGGGCGCGTAGCGCTCCGCGAACGCGAGTGCGTCGTCCAGTCCGTCGCAAGCCAGGATCGCGCCGCGCGCGGCGAGCGCCGCCTCGATGATCTCCCGCCGCGGCTCGCGCGGCAGCCGCGTCTCGAGGGCCGACCATACGTTGCGGGCCAGCGCGGGCGATGTGGCCACGCACGCCACGGCGGCGTCCGGGTCGTGCTCGGCCTGCGCACACAGCTCGACGGCGATGAGGGCGGGGTCGGCGCCCTCGGCGCCGTCCTCGGCGATCACGAGCAGCTCCGATGGCCCGGCGGGGCAGTCGATGAGCACGCGGCCGGCGAGCTGGCGCTTTGCCTCCGTCACGTAGCGGTTTCCCGGCCCGACGATCGCGTCCACGCGCGGGACGGTCTCCGTGCCGAACGCCAGGGCCGCCACGGCACCGGCGCCGCCGACCGCGAACAGCCGGTCCGCGCGCGCGAGGGCGCATGCGGCGAGCACCGCGTCCGCCGGCTCGCCGGTGGGTCCCGGTGGCGAGCAGACCACGATCTCATCCACGCCCGCGACCTTTGCGGGCACCACGCACATGAGGACCGTGCTGGGATACGCGGCGCGGCCGCCGGGCGCGTAGGCGCCCACGGCGCGGAGCGGCTCGACCCGGCGCCCGAGCACGACCCCGGGCGCGACCTCGAGCTCGAGGGCCGGCGGGAGCTGCGCCTGGTGAAACCGCGCGATGTGGGCGGCCGCCCGCTCGAGCCCCTCCCGCACCGGCCGGTCCAGCGCCTCGAGCGCACGCTCCCAGCGCTGGCGCGGCACCTCCAGCGCCTCAAGCGCAGCGCCGTCGTAACGGCGTGCCAGCTCGCGGAGCGCCGCGTCCCCGCGCTCCCGGATCTGAGCCACGATCTCACGGACCGCGCCCGCGAGCTCGGGATCGTCGTGCGGCGCCCGCTCGAACAACAGCCGTTCCTGTGCGCGTCCCAGCTCCGAGAGCGAGCCCTCGACGGCGAGCCTCATGGCATCAGCCTCTCGATGCGGGTCACCAGGATGCCCTCCGCGCCGATCTCCTTGAGGCGCATGATGGTGCGGTAGATGTTATCCGCATCCACGACCGCGTGCGCGGCGACCATGGCGCCGCCGTCCAGCACGTCTACGATCGTCGGCCCGGAGATCCCGGGGATGATCTGCTTTACGCGGTCCAGCTCATCCCGCGGCACGTTCGCCATGAGATAGCGCTTCCGCTCCGCGCGGATCACCGACTCCAGCGCGGCCGCGAGCTCCAGGATCGCCGGACGCTTCTCCGGATCCTCGTACGCATCCTCGTTCGCCACCAGCCGCGCGGTGGACTCGAGGATCGTGGCAACCTCGCGAAGCCCGTTCACCCGGAGCGTCGAGCCCGTGGACGTCAGGTCCACGATCACCTTCGCCACGCCGAGGTGCGGCGCTACCTCGGCCGCCCCGGAGACCGGCGCAATCTCCACCCGCACGCCGTGGCTGAGGAAGAACTCGCGCGCCAGGCGCGGGAACGACGTGGCTACGCGAGCGCCCGGGGCGATGTGCGCGGGGCTCTGGACCGGGCTGTCCTCCGTGACTGCGACCACCAGCCGGCAGTGGCCGAACTGGAGGTCGAGCAGCTCGCGAACGCTGCGGTCCGTCTCCCGGATCAGGTCGAGCCCGGTGACTCCCACGTCGGCCGCACCATCTGCCACGAACTCCGGGATGTCCTGCGCCCGCACGAAGAGCGCCTCGAACCCTTCGCCCATGGACGCCACCAGGGCGCGCCCCTCCCGGAACTCGGCGGAGAGGCCGGCCTGTTCGAAGAGCGAGCGCGCCTCCTCGGCGAGGCGCCCCTTGTTCGGCAGCGCGATGCGTATCATGGCTTCCCTCGTCTCCGCCCGCATCCCGATTCGCGCATCACGGCGTGCGGGCCGTGTGAGCGGACAGAGAACAAAAAAATGCGGCCCGCCTGTTTACCAGACGGGCCGCAGCGGCTGATCTCGGGTCGCGTTCCGACTACATGGACGCGCACACCACCACCCGGCCCGTCCGAGCCGCGTGATGGTGGTGGCGGATGGTCGGCCTCGCGTTCATAGCACCGAAGCTACCGGGGGCCTCCATCCATGTCAAGCACCCCCCGCAAACTGCACAAACTGCACAAGCTGCGCAAACTGTGTAGGCCCCGCAGGCCCCGCAGACTTGCGGTCTCGCAGACTTGCGGTCTCGCAGACTTGCAGACTTGCAGACTTGCAGACTTGCAGACTTGCAGACTTGCAGACTTGCAGACTCGCAGACTTGCAGACTTGCAGACTCGCGCGCTGCCGAATTCGCTGCCGTAGCCGCGCCCCCCCGAGACTGCGGCGGTCCGCTTCTCGCCGCGGCGGGCGAGCGTCTGGCCCCCGGACGGTGTCGGGCCTTCGAGGGATTTGACCCGGCCACCGGCGCAGCGTACATCTTCTCGCCCGGAGCGCCCGGTCGCCGGGACGGCTGTACGTCCTCATGCGACACGGTCGTGGCCGCTGTCTGAGTGTGTCGTCGCCGGGACTGTGCGGGATCCGCGACGCCAGAATCCGCAGGGCGATCGTCCCTCCACGACTTCGAGGGGTGGCGTCACGGGGAGATGGCGGCGCCGGGCGTCTCCGCTCCGGTCGTGGTGGTTCGCGAGGAGACTCCTATGCCGGTCCTGCGCTGTCCTCTGAGGGATCTTGCGGTCCTCTGTCCGCTTGGCCTGTTGCGTGCGGCCTCGCCGAGCGCGTGCCCGGCGGCCTCGAGGAGCTGGCCCGCGCCGCACTCGCGCAGATCGAGGGCGAGATCCAGCTCCCCGGACTCCAGGCCGAGGTCGAGGTGCTTCGCGACGGCTGGGAGCCGCTCCGGGTCGTGGTGGACACGATCCTGGTGAAGGGCGAGGCGCCGCGGGTGGTCGAGCTCAGGTTCAGTCGCCACGGCCCGATCTTCTACGAGGACACCGTGAACGGCCGCTCGTACGCCGTGAAAGCTGCGGTCCTCGAGCCGGGGGCGGCAGGCTATCCGGGGGCGCTGCGGCTGGCGGAGGTGAAGGACTGCCGCGAGTTCCTGGCTGCGCTGCGCTACTACAAGGCGCCCTCGGAGAACACGATCTGCGGCGATCAGGAGGGGAACATCGCGTGGCGTGCCTCGGGGCTCGCGCCGCGACGCACGGGCGGCTTCGACGGGCGGCTCCCCGTCCCCGGCACCGGGAGCTATCGCTGGGACGGCTACCGGAATGACAACCCGCAGGAGCTCAACCCCGAGCGTGGCTGGATCGCGACCGCGAACCACAACATTCACCCGCCGGGCTACGATCCGCCGCTCTTCTTCAAGCGCACGCCGTACCCGCGGTACGAGCGGATCGCCGAGGTGCTGGCCGCGGGCGGCAACTACACGGTCAAGGACCTCAAGGCGCTGCAGCACGACGCGTACTGGGCCCAGTGGCGGTGGCGCCGCATGAACCGGAGCGACTTCCCGCATCCGCTCGTGCGCGCCTACGACCTTCCGCCCATCGAGCGCAGCGGCGGCGCCGGCACGGTGGCGGCCCTGGGCGCCACGTACCGTGAGATCATCGACTTGGCCGACCTGGACGCGTCCGTCGCGAGGAACACCCCGGGCCAGTCCGGCCAGCCGGGAAGCCCGTTCTACGGAAACCTCCTCGAGACCTTCGCGAACGGGGAGTACTTCCCGCTCGCTTACAGCCGGCAGGCGGTTGAGGCGAACCTGGCGCACCGGCTCGTGCTGAGGCCGGCGGCGCTCTGAGCACCCGCGTCTCGCGCCGCGACGCACGGGACGCACGCATGGAGTCCTTATGACCGCGCAACGCTCGGCGGCGCCCGGCCGCGCCAGGGTCCGGCTTCTTCCCCTGCTCGCGGCCGTGCTCGTGGGAGCGCTCATCTGGAAGCTGCCTCATCCAGAGGCTGTCGAGCCCAGGGCCTGGCACCTCCTCGCCGTCTTCGTTGCGACGATCGTCGCGATCATCGCGCGGCCGCTGCCCGTTGCCGCCGTGGCGCTCGTCGGAATCACGGTCGCCGTGCTCAGCCGCACGCTGAGCATGGCGGAGGCATTGAGCGGATTCGGCCAGTCCGTGGTCTGGCTGGTGGTCTCCGCATTCTTCATCGCCAGCGGGTTCATCCGGACCGGGCTCGGGACGCGCATCGCCTACCACTTCATGGCGCTGCTGGGGAAGAGAAGCCTCGGTCTGAGCTACGGGCTGGTCGCGACGGATCTGGTGCTGGCGCCGGCGATTCCCAGCAACACGGCGCGCGCCGGCGGCGTGATCTTTCCGATCCTCAGGTCGCTGGGGAAGACGTTCGGCAGTGAGGTGGAGGCGGGCACAGCGCGCAAGATCAGCAGCTTCCTGACCTTGACGGCCTATCAAGGCACCGTGATCACGAGCGCCATGTTCCTCACGGCCATGGCGGCGAATCCGCTGGCCGTTCAGTTAGCCGGAAGAATGAACATCCAGATCACCTGGGGTCTCTGGGCGCTGGCGGCCGTGGTGCCGGGCTTCCTCAGCCTCGTGGCGGTCCCGTTTCTCATCTACCGGCTCTATCCGCCGGAGATCCGGGAGACGCCCGCGGCCGCAGCCGTGGCGAGGGCGGAGCTGGCGCGCATGGGCCCGATGAAGCGCAGCGAGTGGATCCTGGCGGGCGTCTTCATCCTGATGCTCGTGCTGTGGATCTTCGGGGGAGCGCTCCGCGTGGACAGCACGGCTGCCGCCATGGCGGGCGTGTCCATACTGCTCCTGTCCGGAGCGCTGACCTGGGACCACCTGCTGGCGGAGCGCGAGGCGTGGAACACCCTGGTCTGGTTCGCCACCCTGCTCATGATGGCCGGCTTCCTGAACGACTTCGGGCTGATCCCGTGGTTCAGCGACACGGTGAGCCGCGCACTGAGCGGCATGAGCTGGGTGCCCGCGTTCCTCGGCCTCAGCCTCACCTACTTCTACGCTCACTACCTGTTCGCGAGCAACACTGCGCACGTGAGCGCCATGTATGCACCGTTCCTGGGGGTGGCCCTCGCCGTGGGCACGCCGCCGCTGCTCGCGGGCCTGATCCTGGCCTTCTTCAGCAACCTGTATGCCGGCCTGACCCACTACGGCACGGCGCCGGGTCCCATTCTCTACGGGTCCGGCAACGTTCCCCTGGGCGTATGGTGGGGGGTCGGTGCGGCGGCCAGTGTGGCGAACATCGTGATCTGGCTCGGAGTCGGCGGCCTGTGGTGGAAAATCCTGGGGCTCTGGTAGCAGGCGAGGAGAGCGCGCGCGGCGAGGCCGGCGAGGTCGGACGCCCCGGGGCATCCGGGACGCCTCTCGGGTCTGACGTGCCCCAGCCGCCGGCAAGATTGCAGGGAGCGTGAAGCATCGCGGGAAGCAGCCATTGGCCGTGAAGACGGACGGGAAACGCGGAGGCATTGGGTCATGAAGATCGGAATCGTGGGCACGGGCGCCATGGGCTCGATCTACGCCGCTATCCTCGCGGACGGCGGCAACGAGGTCTGGGCGTTCGACAAGTGGAAAGAGCACATCAACGCCATCGGCCGGGCTGGTCTCCGCCTCGAGGGCTCCGTCGGCGACCGCACCGTGCGCATGAATGCCACCACGGTCGCGGCCGAGGCGGGTCCGTGCGCGCTCGTGGTCGTGGCCACGAAGGCGTTCGACGCGGAGCAGGCGCTACGGGACGCCGCGCCGATGATCGGTCCCGAGACCATCGTGCTGCCCATTCAGAACGGCCTCGGCAACGGGGAGCGCGTCGCCGCCCTCCTGGGGCCGGTCAACGTCCTGGTAGGCATCGCCGCCGGCTGGGGATCCCACGTGGTCGCTCCCGGGCACGTGCACCCCGAAGGATCGGGCGCCATCCACCTCGCCGAGCTGCGGGGCGGGGTCACGCCGCGCCTCGAGGGCGTGGCCGACGTGTGGCGCGCGGCCGGCTTCCGCGTCGAGCTCTACGGGGACCCGCAGCCGATGATCTGGGGGAAGCTCATCGCGAACGTCGGGCTGGGCGGCGCCTCCGCCATGACCGGCTTCAGGATCGGCGAGCTCCTGGACAACCCCTGGGCCTGGTCCCTGACCCTCGCCTGCGTGCGCGAGACCGCCGCCGTGGCCGCGGCGAAGGGGATCAAGCTGCCGTACGACGACCCGGAGGCGTGGATCACCCGCTTCGCTGCCAAGATAAGGGATGCGACCACGTCGCTGGCCATCGATTTCCGGGCCGGCCGCCCCACCGAGATCGACTCGCTGCAGGGCGCCGTCGCGCGCGAGGGCGAGACGCTGGGAGTCCCCACGCCCACGTGCCGGGTCCTGCACGCGCTCGTGAAGGCGCTGGAGGGGAGGGCTCCCGCGGCGGCGGATGCCGCCCCGTCCATGGGCGCCGCGCTGCCACAGCGTGCTTGACGGGCGAAAACCATGGCGAGCTACACGCGCGGCGAGTTCCTGGGTCTGAGCGCCAGGCTGGCGGCCGCGCTTGGCACCGGCTGATCCTGGGGGAGTTCGCCGAGGCACTCGAGAAGGGCGCGGCGCCGAAGAGGGAGGAGCTGGTTGCGACGCAACCGGGCGGCGGCTCCCGCTGATGGAAGCCGCCCGAGCGGATCATGGAAGCGGCCTCCTCGGAGGGCGGGGGGCCCGGGCACAGGAGGGTGCCGATGAAGATGTACATAGCCGGTGAGTGGATCGATAAGTCCGCGAAGATGGAGGTGCTGAATCCGTATGACGGGTCGGTGATCGACACGGTCCCGAAAGCGGACCGGGATGACGTGGAACGGGCGATCGCCTCTGCCGCGCGTGGCGCGGGCGTGATGGCGGCGCTGCCAGCCCACGTGCGCTACCGGATCCTTCACCGGACGGCGGAGCTCCTGGAGGAGCGCCTGGAGGAGCTCGCGCGCCTGATCACGCTGGAGGAGGGCAAGGTCCTGGGGGAAGCGCTGGCCGAGGTGGCGCGCGCAGTCCAGACCATCACGCTGTCGGCCGAGGAGGCCAAGCGGCTCTACGGGGAGACGCTGCCCATGGACGCGTCACCCGGTGCCGAGAGCAGGTTCGGGCTGACGATCCGCGTGCCGTGCGGCGTGGTGCTGGCGATCTCGCCGTTCAACTTCCCGCTGAACCTGGTGTGCCACAAGGTGGGTCCGGCGCTGGCGGCGGGGAACGCGGTGATCGTGAAGCCGGCTTCGGACACGCCGCTCTCGGCCCTCAAGCTGACGGAGCTGCTCCTGGAGGCGGGGCTACCGGAGGAGGGGATCCAGTGCATCACCGGGTCCGGCTCGACGGTGGGCCTACCGCTCTGCGCGGATCCGCGGGTGCGCAAGATCACGTTTACGGGGAGCCGCGATGTGGGTGAGCAGATCTGCCGCGTCGCGGGGATCAAGAAGGTGACTCTCGAGCTGGGCTCCAACTCCCCGCTCATCATCATGCGGGACGCGGAGCTGGAGCGCGCGGCCCAGGTGACGGCCTCGAACGGCCTCGCCAACGCCGGGCAGGTCTGCATCTCGGCGCAGCGGGTGCTGGTGGACAAACACGTCTACGGGAGCTTCGTGGATGCGCTGACCCCGGCGGTGCGTGCGTTCACCACGGGGAATCCGCTGGACGAGACGGTGAAGATGGGCCCCATGATCCGGGAGCAGGACGCCGCGCGCGTGAACTCGTGGATCCGTGAGGCCGTGAGCGAGGGCGCGCGCGTCGTGGTGGGTGGCGAATACGCCGGGACCATGCACGCGCCCACGGTCCTCACGGATGTGGATCCGAAGATGCGGGTGTTTCGGGAGGAGCTCTTCGGGCCGGCCATGGGCCTCACGGGCTTCGACTCCATCGACGAGGCCATCGCGCTGGCCAACGACAGCGCCTACGGGCTCTCCGCGGGCGTCTTCACCGAAAACGTGCACTGGGCGCTGCAGTTCGCCCGCAGGGTGCATTCGGGGAACATTATGATCAACTGGGGACCCCAGTGGCGGGCCGACCTGATGCCGTACGGAGGGCTGAAAGAGAGCGGGTTGGGGAAGGAGGGTCCCAAGTACGCTGTCGAGGAGATGACCGAGCTCAAGACCGTCATATTCCACTGAGGAGCGAGCCAATGATCGACACCATCCACATCTCTCCGGTCGTGTCCCGGATCGTTCCCGATGCCCTGCTCGCCGATCGCGGGGAGGGGGCGTACCTGTACACCTGCGATGGCCGGAGATTCCTGGACTTCACCTGCGGCATCGGCGTGACGAACACGGGGCACGCGCACCCCCGCGTGGTGGGGGCGGTCCAGAAGCAGGCCGGCCGGCTGATCCACGGGCAGGCGAACATCGTCTTTCACGAGCCGCTCCTCCGGCTGACGGAGGAGCTGGCGGGGATCGTGCCGCCGGGTCTCGACACGTTCTTTTTCGCCAACTCGGGGGGCCGAGATCGTCGAGGTGGCGGTGAAGCTGGCGAAGCACGTGAGGGGGCGCCCGAACGTCATCGTCTTCAGCGGGTCCTTCCGCGGACGCACGCATCTGGCCATGAGCCTGGCGACGTCGAAAACGGTGTACCCGGCGGGCTATCAGCCGCTGGTTCCCGGGGTCTTCGTTGCGCCCTTCCCCTACGCGTACCGCTACGGGTGGGACGAGGAGACGACGACGGACTTCTGCCTGAAGGAGCTCGAGTTCCTCCTCAAGGCGCAGGCGACGCCGGAGATGGCGACCAGAGATGACGGCGCTCCGTGACTCGGACGTGATCACCTGGCGTCCCACCACCGAGGCACGGGCGCGGGCGCGGCTGACCGAGTTCATGGCGGCGTGCCGGCTGGACTCGTTCGATGCCCTGTATCGCCGCTCGGTCGCCGAGATCGAGTGGTTCACGGAGGAGGTGCTGAGCTTCCTGGGGATCGCCTTCGATCCGCCGTACGAGCGGGTTCTCGATCTGTCTCGGGGCGTGGAGTGGCCGCGGTGGTGCGTGGGTGGCGGGCTCAACATCACGCAGGCGTGTCTGGACCGCCAGCGCGAGACGGCGGCGGCCGGCCGGCCGGCGGTCATCTGGGAGGGCGAGGAGGGCGAGACGCGGGAGCTGACGTACCTCGAGTTGCTGGCGGAGGTGGAGCGTTGCGCGGCGGGGCTCCGGGCGCTGGGCTTCGGGCGCGGCGACGCGGCGGGGATCCATCTTCCCATGATCCCCGAGACCGTCGTGGCGCTGCTGGCGGTGAACCGGGTGGGCGGGGTCGCCGTTCCGCTGTTCTCGGGGTACGGCCCCGGCGCCATCGAGTCGCGCCTCCGGGACGTGGGCGCGACGCTCCTCTTCACCTGCGACGCGTTCCCCCGGCGCGGCCGCCCGGTCCCGGCAAAGGAGACGGCGGATCAGGCCGTGGAACGCTGTCCCGCGGTTCGACACGTGGTGGTCGTGCGGCGGATGGGGGTGGAGCTTCCGCGCCGGGAGCGCCGCGACCTGTGGTGGTCGGACCTCCTGGCCGCGGGCGGCGGGGCCGCGCCGAGCGCGGCTGCCGTGGAGCCCACGGGCGCCGAGGACCCGCTCATCGTCCTCTACACGTCGGGGACGACGGGTCGGCCCAAGGGGATCCTGCACTCCCACTGCGGATTCCCGGTGAAGTCGGCGCAGGACATGGCGTTCGGCACGGACGTGGGTCCCGGCACCCGGATCACGTGGGTGACGGACATCGGCTGGATGATGGGCCCGTGGCTCATCTACGGCACGCTGATTCTCGGCGGCACGATCGTGCTCTACGATGGCGCGCCCGACCATCCGGGGCCGGACCGCATGTGGGGCTTTTGCGCGCGGCACAGTGTGGAGGTGCTGGGGATCTCGCCAACGCTGGTGCGCGCTCTCATGGTGCACGGTGAGTCGCTGGTGCGGGGGCATGACCTGTCGGCGCTCCGCATCCTCGGCTCTACGGGCGAGCCGTGGAATCCGGACCCGTGGTGGTGGTTGTTCAAGAAGGTCGGTGGTGGGAGGGTCCCGATTGTGAACTACTCCGGCGGGACCGAGGTCTCTGGTGGGATCCTCATGGGGAATCCGATCCTCCCGCTCAAGCCGTGCTCGTTCCCGGCACCCTGCCCGGGCATCGCCGCTGATGTGGTGGACGATGCCGGCCGCTCCGTACGCGGGCAGGTGGGCGAGCTTGCGATCCGCAAGCCGTGGATCGGCATGGCCCGCGGGTTCTGGAAGGACCCGGACCGCTACGTGGCTACGTACTGGTCACGCTTCCCCGGACTCTGGGTGCACGGCGACTGGGCGCGGGTCGACGACGACGGATTCTGGTACATCCTCGGCCGCAGCGACGATACCCTGAAGGTCGGCGGCAAGCGCGTCGGCCCGGCAGAGGTCGAGTCCGTGCTCGTGGGCCATCCCGAGGTCGCCGCCGCCGCGGTGGTGGGTGTGCCCCACGAGCTCAAGGGCGAGGCGATCGTGGCGTTCTGCGTGGCAGCGGGCGGGCGCGACGGGGACGCGGCGCTGGCGCTCGAGCTCAAGGAGCGGGTGGCCGCCGAGCTCGGGAAGCCGCTATGCCCGGAGCGCGTCCTCTTCGTCCGCGACCTGCCGCGCACCCGCAACGCCAAGGTGATGCGGCGCTTGATCCGCGCGGCGTACCTAGGCGAGGATCCGGGCGACCTCTCGGCGCTGGAGAACCCGGAGGCCGTGGAGGCGATCAGGGCGCTCCGCGGCTAACTCCTGGCCATTCGGAAGTGGCTGCCGCCATCCGTCCCTCCGTCAGCTTGTTCCCAAGGTGTCGTACGCCGAGATTGCACATCGTGGCATACGGCGAGCGAGGGCTTCGGGGAGCGGATCGCGCATCGGGGGTTCCGCGTGCCGGCGGGTTCCATCGAGGAGATGCTCGAGCTCTGTCCGGTGGTGACGGTGCTGGCGGTGCTGGCGGAGCGCACGGCGTCCTGGAGGGGAACCGGCTCCTCAGCTATACGAAGTTCCACGAGGAGCTCGCTGAGCGCGTTGCGCCGGAGCGAGGTCGTGTCCAGACGGCCGGACTTCACGGGCGTGACGCGGGGCCGGCGGTGGCGGTGGAGCCCTGAGCTCATGCCATCCGAGCCGCGCCGGCACGGGCCCCGATGCAGTGACCGCCGCCGGCTCCCGGGTGTGGAGGCCGAATGAGCGACGTTCCGGCGCCGGGCGCTCCAGCGCTGGCTGCCGAGCTGCAAGCCTACGCGGATCAGAGTCACTCAGCAGGTCGCTGAAGAACTACAGCGACGCACTGTAGCTCCTCAGCGACCTGCCAGAGGTTCTCCGCGCAGCCGTTTTCCCCCCGGAGCACGTTCAGTAGCTGTTGTCGTCCTTGAGAAGCGCCTTCTCGCCTGCGTGCAGGGTACCTGGGCTTCCCCAGCTCCGCGACGAGCTTCTGGAACAGGGCCGCGTCAGCCGAGAGGTCGTTGTTCTTCCAACCGCTCTGTGCATAGTACGACGAGCGTGGCCAGTCGTAGCTGGTGAGGTGAAACCACTTGATCTCCGGCCGCTCCACGGCAGCAATGCACTCGGATCGGGGTGTCTCCGATCGGCGTGCCCGAGATGCTGGCCGCCGCCCGCGCCCGCCCGCATATTGGGGCGGTCGCGGCAGGTACCATACTGGCAAAGGGGGTGAGGGATGGACGGCACTCGGGCAGCGCCGATGATGACCGCAACGGAGCCGGAGAGCTACGGGTACGGGCGCGTGATCAGCGGGCCCGAGGTGGAGACCCGAAAGGCGCTGTACGGCCGTCGTCTCATCCGGGAGCGGATCCTCGCGCGCGGTGAGGAGAGCGTCTACAACCTCACCGGGCTGGTGCGCGCCTTTCCGCTCGAGCCCGGGGACCTGCCGAAGCTGACCTCGCACCTCGCGTTCTACGCCTACTTCAGCGGCCGGGCGGAAGAGCTGGCGATCCGCCACACCGGTGGCGACGAGCAGAGGCACGGCGCCGTCCTCTGCAACCGCGTGACCTCCGGGATGCTGGGCGTCATGCTGGCGCTGGTCCGGCGGGGCGACAGCGTCCTGTCGCTCGTGGCCCGCGGGCGCTCGCACCCTTGCGTGCAGCAGGCCGTGGAGCTGGCGGGCGGAAGCTTCCAGGAGGTCCAGGGGGTGGAGGCGCTGGAGCAGGCGATCGGGGAGTCGGAGTGGAACCTGGTCGTCATCACGCCCCTCACTCCCCAGAAGTATCACCTTCCTGCACCCGAGGTCGCCCGGGCCATCTCGCGGGCGAAGGCCCGGGGCCTCCCGGTGATCCTCGATGACGCCCACATGGCCTCGCGGAGCGTCTTCTACGAAGAGCCCCTGAGCCTCGAGCTGGGAGACGCGGACGTCACGGTTTGGTCCCTGGACAAGCACGTGCCGGGGCCCCGCTCCGCGGCCGTGGTGGCGAAGCGGGAGCTGATCACGGCGATCCGGACCCAAGTCTTCCAGTACGGGCTGGAGGCGCAAACCGGGCACTACGTGGCGTGCCTCCGTGGGATCGAGCGCTACGATCCCGAACGCATTCGTCGCGCGGGCGATCTTGCCCGGCAACTCTTCCGGCGCTTCCGCGCCCGATACGGGGACTCCGTGTACCTGGCGGGGCCCGGCGTCGCGATCTCGGCCCAGGATTTCGGGGAGCTCGTGCTCGCGCGGGCCCGCAGGGCGCCGACCACGCTGGTGCGGGAGGAGATGAGCGTAGCCGCTTGCTTCGTCATGCTCCGCGACTACGGGATCGTCACCATCCCGATCACCGGCTTCCCGGGCGCCGCGCCGACGTTCCGGCTGATGATGCACCCCGACGGCGAGCGGCTGGGTCTCGAGGCCATCGAGGAAGCGGCGGAGCGGGCCATCGACGGCGTCGTGGCGCTACTCGGCGACGCGGATGCCGTGCGGGAGCTGCTGCTGGGTCCGGAGTGAAGGACCGGAGGGAAGGATGTCCCCGGCTTACCTCCGGATCCTCGGTGGTCGCCCGGCCCAGGCGCCTGCTCCAAGAGCACGAACGAGCGCAGGGCGCGCAGGGCATGTCGTCTCACACACGTGAGTGACATACGACTATCTTGCATATCCCGTCCCGAGGCAGCCCGCGCACCAGTCGTACACACCCGGTCTGGTTGGATTCTGATCGCTATGATGCCCGTCTCCATCACATCGCTTGCAGAGATTCTGCGGATCAACGACGTTTGCTTCGCCATCGCCGGAGCAGGCCGCGCACCAGTCGTACACGCCCGGTCTCGTTGGGTTTTGGTCGCTGTGATGCCCGTCCCCACCACACCTGCGGCACCTTGCTATTATAATGGCATGACGCAACACTCCTTTCTGATCGAAATGCCTCCTAACGCCGTGCACTGCATCTTCACGTGCGCAGCCGCGGCGGGCAAGTCGCTTGACGTGATTCACAATGCGTGCGCGGGCTGGTCCATGGATCGAGCCATCCCGTCGCGTGAACCCGACCCGTCCGCAGGAGCCGCTCCTTGCCCCGCGCGCCGGGACGCGGGGCGTGACCCTGCCGGGGCATCGCGGCGTGGGGGTGGCGGGGGTGGCGAGAGGCGATTGCGGCGTGGCTCGCCGCGTGGCAGCTTGGAGGATGGTGGAAGGTCGCGCTGCCGCGGAGTCGGATCTCCGGTTTGGGGATTCAGGACTGACTCGACTAGCGCTCGGCCGGCGGGGCGGGAGCGCGACCTCGGGAGTTCTCAGCAGCGGGAGGGTTATCGCTATGTGGCCATGGAGGCGCTGGTCTCGGACGCGGCCGTCCGCCGCTCTCGCGTTCGGCGTGGCGGTCATGCTGGTGGCCGGTTGCGATGGAGGTCCGGCGGGCCCGGACGACCGGGCGCTCGAGGAGCAGCCCGGTGAGCCGTCGACGCCTGAGCGCCTGAGCCAAGGAGCTGAAGCCGCCGCGGGCACGCTCGTCGGGGAGGACGTCAAGCTCACACTCGAGTACCTGCTGGGGCAGGCGATCGAGAAGGTCGCGCGCGAGCAGGGGCGCGAGGCGGCGAAGGCGCTGATGCAGACGATCGAGAAGCTGAAGGCGGAGGCGCAGACGGCCAGGAAGAGCGGCGACCCGGATGCGTTCAAGAAAGCGGTGGCGGCGCTGCGCGCCGAGCAGGTGCGGATCGTGCTCCGGGTGCTGGGGACGGGCACGGCGCAGCAGGTCGTGGACGGGGTGGCGAAGGCACTACGGGAGGTGACCGCCCAGGTGGCGGCGGCGAAGGCCGCGGGCAAGGACGTGACGAAGCTGGAGGCGGCGCTCGCCGAGGTCGCGGCGGTCCTCACCCGCGCGAGGACGGCGCTGGGCGCGGGCGATCACGCGCAGGCGCTGGATCTGGGCACTCTGGCCGGGGAGCACGTGGGCAGCCTGCGCTTCGCCGCCAGTGTGCTGGACGGAAGTTACGTCCTGATCCCGACGCTGGAGAAGCTGTTCGCGGAGGCGCTGCACAAGACGGCCCGGGAGAAGGGTCGGGACGCTGCGAAAGCCCTGGACGCGGCGCTGGAGCCCTTGCGGGCGGCGTTGCGCGCGGCCAAGGAGTCGAAGGACCGGGAGGCGATCCAGAAGGCCACGGCCGCGCTCCGGGCCGAGCAGATCCGGATCGTGGTCGCGGTCCTGGGCGCCGATGCGCCGAAGCACGTGCTGGACGCCGTGGCGAAGGTCCTTGCCGAGGTGAAGTCGAAGATCGCGGCCGCGAAGGCCACCGGGAAGGACGTGTCCCACCTCGAGGTGAAGGCGCAGCAGGCGGCCGATCTGCACGCTCGGGCCACGGCGGCGCTGTCGGCGGGCGATCTGGCCCGGGCCCTGGACCTCGGCACACAGGCCGGCGAGATCGTGGAGGCGCTGCGACGGCCGTTGAAGCACGTGTAGCGCCGCTCTGGGGTTGTCAGCGGTCCCGGCACTGGCTGGCCCCGGCCCCGCCCCCCTGCCGCCGCGAGCCGCGGGGGCGACGGGCGTGTCTTCGTACGCCTTCTAAACGCCTTCCCAAGCCGCGGGCTCGAGGGCGGCCGAGTCCCTCGAGGAGTCCCTCGAGGCGCCCGTCAGCGCCTCGTCGAAGCGAACGAGGTCCCAGAGCTGATCGAGGAGCGGATTCTCGTAGTGATGGAAGGCGCAAAACACGTCCGGGTGTGCGGCGATCATCGCCTCGATCTCCGGCCGGTCGATCTCCGCCAGCGACGCGTAGTCGGCATAGAAGATGTTCGGGCTGTCGGGCTCGAAGCGGAGCGGCACCGGACTCTCCCGGTACAGCGCCGCCGACGCGAGCGGTGCGAGGAACACCAGGCTCGTTTGTGCGCCGAGGTCCTCCAGGCGCCGACGTGCCTCCATCGTTTCGCCGATCTCCTCGAGAGTCTCGCCCGGGAATCCCCAGATGAGGTTGGCGTGCACGTCGAGAAACCGGCGGGTCCGTTCGACGGTGTCGAAGACTTTAGCGATGGTGAAGTTCTTGCGGATCCGCCGCAGAACGACGTCGGAGCCGGACTCGACGCCGAAGAAAACGGACTCACAGCCCGCATCGCGCATGAGCGACAGCAGCCGGTCGGTCATCAGGTTGATGTGGCCCGTACACCGCCAACCCACGTCCACGCGCCGCCGGATCATGCGGGCGCAGAACTCCTCCACCCACGGCCGCTGGATCACGAAGATGTCGTCAACGATACCGAGGCGGCGAACGTGGTAGTGGTCGCGCAGGTGCTCGATCTCGCCGATCACATGGCCTACGCTTCGCCGGCGGTGGAGCCGGTTCCAAGCGGGCGCGACGTCGCAGAAGGAGCAGTGGAACGGGCAGCCACGGGACGTGATGAGTGGCACGTTGTGGTAGTCCTCGAAGCGCACGAGGTCGAAGGCCGGGTCCGGGAGCGCATCGAGGTCATCGATCCGCGGCGGCCGCGGCGTCTCGCGGATCACGTCTCCGTCGCGGAAGCAGATCCCCGGAACCGAGGTGAGGGGCGTGCAGCCGGCGAGGGCGCGCATGAGGGGCCTGACCATCGCCTCGCCCTCTCCCCCTGCCACGGCGTCGAAGCAGGGGAACGCGGCGACGAGCGGGCGGGCGATTCCGCCGAAGCCGGGGCCGCCGGCCACGACCCGCAGCTCGGGGCGGCGGGCACGAACACGGGCGAGAGCCGCGACCAGGAGCGGAAGCGCGTTGATCATGCAACTGACGGCCAGGATGTCGGTGTCGACGTCCAGGAACTCGACGAGATCATCGACCCGGAGCTCCTGGCCGCGGAGGTGGGCGAACTGCCGGAAGCTCACCTCGAACTCGGCCTGCCGGAGTACGGCGACAAGGTAGAGGGGCCCCAGGGGCGGGGAATGCGGCCTGACCGGCTGGTTGAGCAGCAGATGACAGAACGTGATTCTCATGCGCGGACGCCCGCGACCGCGGATTCCAGGAGCTCCTCGGTGACGCGGTAGAGATGGGAGAAGATCGCCGGGTAACCACCCTCGCATCCCTCGAAGCAGGTGCAGTAGACGTTCACGCCGTCCACCGCCTGCGTGCCGGCGGACCGCCGTTCGTGGGGACAGGCGCCGTGGCCGCACAACATGGACCACGTGCAGTCGCGGGTGCGCCGCTGGCCCGCCGCCTCGTGTTCCTGGAATAGCTGGAAGGGGGCGGCGCGCATGATCGCGGGCAGCGGCTGCTCGGCCAGGTTCCCGAACCGGTAGCGTGCGTCGAACGGCCGCGTGCACGGCACCGCCTCGCCCGTGGGGTCGACGCCCAGGATGGTGGTGCACTTTCCCGCCCGATAGCAGGCGTCCGCGTGGATGCCGGTCATGCCCTGGTAGAAGTGATCGAAGGAGCGGACCAGCAGCTCGGAGTCGCCCGCTGCGAGCCAGGCATCGAACAGCTCGATCATGAAGCCGGCGTAGTCGGCCGGAGAAAGGTTCCAGCGTCCGCTGTCCGGCGCGACCGAGAAGGCGGGGTGCACGTCGAACTCCCGGATCCCGAGGCCCTGGAAGTGCTCGAGGAGTGCGCGGGCCGCCCCGGGGCGGCGGGCGTGGTCGGGGGTGAGGACGGCGATCGTGCCGAACCGCAGGCCCACGGCCTGCAGGTGGCGGATACCCTCGACGGCGCGCTCGTAGGAGCCGGCGCCCCGGGTCGTGACGCGCCCGGCGTCGTTGACCTCCCGGTCTCCGTCCAGGCTCACGCCGACCCGCACATCGTGTTCGCGGAAGAACTCGGCCCACTCGCGATCGATGAGCGTGGCGTTGGTCTGCACCCCGATCTCGGTGGACTCGGGCGCCCGCAGCTCACGCGCCAGGGAGACGGCTGCCCGGAAGAAGTCGCCGCCCCTAAGGAGCGGCTCACCACCGTGATAGTAGATCGTGAACGGCGGATCGACGTACGGCAGCACGTTCTCGTGAATGCGGCGCAGGGTCTCGCGCGTCATGGTGCCCCGCTGGGCATGCAGGCGCCTGAGGCTCTCGTAGCAGTAGCGGCACGCCAGGTTGCAGACGTCCCCCACCGGCTTGATGAGCAGCATGCGAAGCGGGAGTGTGCGCGGCCGGCCGGACCCCGTCGGAGCCCCGGGGCCCTGAAGCGACGTGAGCGGCGCCGCGATGACGCCCAGCACCCGCTCTGCGGCAAAGCCATCGGCCCGACGGAGCGCCGCGACGAGTACGCGCAGTGCGGGCGGCAATGCCGCGGTGTCTGTCTCGCCGAGAGCGGCGAGCGCCCTGCGGGCCTTGTCCGACCAGTTCACGAGCGCCTCTCAGCGGCGATGCGGCCCCTACCACCGTTGGCGACCGCGGGCGCCGCGGCGGCAGGGAGGCCCGATGGGCCCCATGGGCGATCCACCCGCGGCCGCTGGCGGAGCGTAGGATCGGAAGCCGAAGTGACCGCGCGCGACGGCGCCCACAGGGCTCCCGACATGTAGTCCACGCGAGTGCGGGTGGCGACGCGGCGGAATGCCTCGGCGGCCGCCCGGGCGGCCTTCCGGGCCGCGGCCACGGAAAGCGTGGCGGCGGTATCGGCGATCTCGGCGATCCTCGAGACCCGCTCCTCCAGCAGAGCAGCGCCGGATTCGAACGGCTTCGGCACTGGCGCCCCCCCGGCCGCGCGCTGCGGACCCAGCAGCGAGTACACGTAGAGGTCGCTCAGCCGGGCGGCCTCCTCGTATGTCCCCCCAATGAAGTCCCAGACGGCCTCCAGATAGCGGGTCGCCGCCGCGCGCACTACCCGGCCGTGCAGGTCCTTGAGCCGGTTGAGGTGAAGTCCGGAATGCAGCGGGTGCATCACGGCGCTTCGCTCCTGCCCACCCATCCGGACACTGAACGGCCGTGGCGGCAACTCCAGGATGCCCCCACAGTTGGCCGCGATCTCCTCGACCGTCGTGCGCTCGTCGCTGAGGATGAGGTAGGGGTAGTAACAGATGCCCAGACCGGCGAGCAGCCGCATCGCCTCGAGGTTGACCTGCACCTTTACGCGCTTGCTCCACCGGTCGAGCTGTGACTGCGCGAACGACTCGACCCCCATGTGGATCTGGTAGATCACGTCCAGGTGCCGCAGCAGCACGTCCCGGTGGCGCAGCACGTCCTGAGTCCGCGTCTGGAAGCAGATCTTGAGCC
>JACQVF010000045.1 GCA_016209885.1 Gemmatimonadota bacterium
GCGTCCAGCTTGCGCAGATAGTCCTGCACCTGCGTGTAGTCCGCCATCTTGTAGTCCGCGCCCGGCTCGAAGCCGAATACGTCCTTGGGGTGGGGGACCTGCTGTTGCGCGAACGCGCTCGCCGCAAAGGCCACGACGAGGGACACGGCCAGCACGGGACGGATACTCCAGCGCCTGTTCCACATGGTGCGACACCCTCGGAAGAGTGGACAAATGCTCCCGCTACCCACGCGAATAAGCCGCATGAGCGCCGGGCGCCTGGAAGCTTTCTTGTCGGGAGACGCAGGTCGGAATCGGAACGACCAGAAGAAGGCCACCCAACCCCGGCCCCCGGCGTGACGGCGTGCGAATCAAGGGGCGCTCCGCTTCCCACCTCGGCTTCGGTCAACCCTGCCCGCGATACCGCACTTCCCCGCAGGGCCGCCGGACCGGTAAACCCGCACTATGTGGCGGTGACCCCGCCGCGTAGTACCAAGGTCACAGATAACCCCTGATCTGCCGGGGCGCAAGGAGCGAGTGCTCCGTGGCCGGTGATCCGCTGGCCGGCGGGTTCCGCGCTTCCCCGGGGCAACCGGCGAGCAAGGAGGGACGTGCTTTTGTGCCTCGCGCAACGACACGCCGGCGCCCGCCTTCAGACAAAACGCGGCGGGTGCCGCAGGTGATGCGCAGTGGCATCCTGGTACGCCTTCGCCAGGGCGAGCACGGCATCCTCCCGGTAGAGCTCGCCCACGAAGCTCATGCTTGCAGGCGTCCCGTCGTCGCGGAAGCCGCTGGGCACGGCCACGGCGGGGTGTCCCGTGAGGTTCGTGATCGCGGACAGGTTCCGAGCTCGAGCGGGCGCCACGAGCACATCGACCCCCTCCATCACGCTCCGCATCGATCCCATGAGCATTGTCCGCACGCGGTTTGCCATCAGGTACTCGACGCCGGGGATGAGCCGCGCCTTGCGGAACCGGTCCGGCCGGTCGTTCGGCCCCTGCCGGAGCATGAATTCGTCGCGGTTGCTACGGGTCAGGTCATCGAAGGCGGCGCCCTCCTCCGGATCGAGGACGAAGAGTCGGATCGCCTCGATCGGGTAACCCTGCGGAAGCTCCAGCGGGATCAACTTCGCGCCCAGCGAGCGAAGCACGTCCAGGACCTCCAGGTCCCGGCCCCGGTCGGCATCATCGTCCTGGAAAGCGCTCTCGAGGTAGCCCACGCGCAGGTCGGACGGGCGGACATCCGGATTCCAGTTGAACGGGACGTCGCGCACGGTCGGGTCGAGACCGTCCGGACCGTGGATGGCGTTCAGGACCACGGCGCAGTCCTCGACGCTCCGGCAGATGGCACCCACCTTGTCCATGCTCCAGGAGAGCGCCATGACCCCGTGGCGGCTCACCCGCCCGAACGTGGGCCTGAGACCCGTGGCGCCGCAGCGGGCCGATGGCCCCAGGATCGAGCCCATCGTCTCGGTCCCGAGGCTGAAGCCCACCAGGCCGGCGGCGGTGGCGGACGCGGGACCGGCCGAGGAACCGCCCGAGCCGTCCTCCGGCTTCCACGGGTTCCGCGTCCTGCCTCCGAACCAGAGATCGCCCTGGGCCAACTCCCCGGACGTCAGCTTCGCGACCAGCACGGCGCCCGCATCGTCCAGGCGTCGGACCACGCTGGCATCGTAATCGAAGCGCTGGTCCTTGTAGGGCGCCGTTCCCCAGGTCGTCGGGTAGCCGCGGGTCGCCATGAGGTCCTTCGTCCCCCAGGGGATCCCGTGCAGCGGCCCCCGGTACCGGCCCACCGCGATCTCCTCGTCCGCGCGGCGCGCGCGCTCCAATGCGCGCTCCTCGGTGAGCGTGATCACGCACTCGAGCGCCGCTCCGTGCCGGTGCAGACGGTCGACATACATGCGCGTGAGCTCGACCGCCGAGAGCTGACGCGTGCGGACGAGCTCCGAGAGCTGAGTCACGGGGAGAAACGCCGCCTCGTCCAGCTTCGCGGGGAGCGAGACGCGGGGCTGGCGGCCCATCCGGAACGGCGTGCGCTCCGTGGGAAGCTCCGTGCCGGGCAGCACCGGATCGAACTGCACCGCCGGCGGCACTGAATTCGGCACGGCCACGGAACGAAGCTGCTCGTACAGCGCGAGCCGCTCGTTCAGGCTCTCCAGCATGAGCTCCCGCTCGGCGTCCGTGAACTCGAGGCCGTGTAGCGCCTCGGCCGCCGCGACCGTCTCGCGGGTGATCCGCCGTCGCTCCTGAACCCACGCCCAGAGCCGCTGCGGCACCGCCGCGGCCGCGACCCCCGCGGCGGCCAGCCAGCCGATGAACCCGCGGCGATCGAGCGCCGCAGGCGATCGTCCGTCCATCCGCTCCGACGTCCGCGCCTTCTCGTGGGTCTCGCTGTGCATAGCTTCCGTCACCTGACGTTCGGATTCGTCTCCCGCTCCCCCTGGGAGATCGGGATGCAGAGAGTCTGGTTCGGGTCCAGGAACGTCTTCGGGTTCGACGGATCCTCCAGGGGATGCAGGGCGCCCGGCCTCTTGGCATCCTTCCAGCGGCGCAGGTCGCTCATGCGCCGGCCCTCGAGCCAGAGCTCGATCCCGCGTTCCCGCTTGAAGCGAGCCCACGCCTCTTCGAGGCTGTTCGCCGGCCAGGGTTCCAGGGGCTTCCCGGTCTTCAGGCTGGTGAATTTCGTCCTGAGCGCGTTGATGATCTGCATCGCCTGCTGCCAGTTCCCCTGGACCAGCAGCGCCTCCGCCTCGATGAAGCGCATCTCCCGGCCATCGGCCAGGTCCATGTCGTCGGCCACCGACGGGTACTTGAGCTGGAACTTCCACGGCACATTCCCGATGCCCGGGCGCTGAACCTCGCCGACCGGGAACTTTGGATCCTGGCTCCACGGCGTCCGCGGGTCGCCCGTGTCCAGAAAGTACTGCTCGTACGGGGTGTTCCACACCGAATGCACACGGTACGGCCGGTTCGCAACGGCCCAGGCAATGGTGTTGTACTGGTCCTGCTCGTCGGACGAGTACTTCGCCTGGAACACGAAGCTCTCGGGGACCTGCCGCGCATCCGCGACCGCGGCGGTCCAGTTGCCGAGGCTCATGTAAGTCGTCGCCCGGCCGGCGAGCGCCGCCAGCTTGAGGTTCGTGATCGTGGCCAGCTCCAGCGCCTTGGTGAAGTGCTGGAGCGCGCGCTCGAAGTAGACGGTGTGCGGCTGCGCAGCCCCGCCATCGATGACGGCCTGACAATAGTTCTCGCCGGCGAAGCGGCTCGCGAACCCTGCCCAGACATAAGTCTCGGCGAGCACGTCCTTGTCGGCGCCCGCGTCGGTGAGGCGGCGGACGGCGTCATCGCTGACCCAGCGGCCCCTCTGGCCCAGAGCCCAGATGGCGTTCGACTGATCGGGCTCGAACAGCCCGACCCCCTCCTGCACGTTGATGCCGTAAAGCCCCGTGTTGCCGGAGGGGAAGATCTCCCGGACCACGGCTCCGGTCTTGCGGGCGATCTCGCTCAGGGCGTCGGACAACGTGCGGGCCGCTCCGTTGGTCACGGCGCGGTGAGCGTTCCTATCATCGAGAGCCTTGTCCTGGACCGGGCCCGGGTTCGAGACGTCGAAATTGCAGCCCGCCACCGCGACCACGGCGACCAGCGTGAGCGCCTTCGCCAGCGCGCGGCGCCACGACCCTCTATCCCGGACGCGACCGGCTCTGCTCGGCTGCTCTATCCTGACCATGGCTCGACTCCTTCTCTCCATGCGATCGTCGGCTCGTGCGTGCCCGCCTCTGCCTAAAAGCCGAAGCGTAGCGCAACGGTGTAGGTCGCCGGCGGGGGGATGTGCTCCTGCTGGCTGATGACCAGGCAGTTGTGACCGGTGTTGCACCCGATCTCCGGGTCGAGTACCCACCAGTCATCGTTGAGCCATTTCCACACGTTGCGACCCGAGATCGTGAGGCTCGGGCTCGTCACATTCGTCCAGAACCAGAGCGGGATCCGCACGGTCACCTCGCGCAGCTTGAAGAAATCGCCTTTGTTCACCGGCGTGCCGTTCCGGCTGTACTTCTGAACGCAGCGGTTGCGCTGGTAGGCCGTGAGCTCGTTCAGCCTGCCGGCCTTGAAGAGCTCCTGGATGCGGATACAGCTCGGCCACAACGCCTCGCCGCGGGAGATCTGGCCGTACGTGTTGGCGTCTTGAATGTAATGGCCGCCCAGGTACTCGCCGCGGGCGCTGACGGTCACGCCGCGCGGCAGCCGGATCTCCGTGCTGGGCGTCACCGTGAGCGTGGGCTGGGTGGGCCCCCAGTAGTACGCGAGGTCATACTTCGGATCCGCGATCTCGTCCGGGTTCGTGACCCGCGGAGAGCGGAGGACCGGGACCGGCTGGCCCCGCACGATGAAGCCGAACCCACCGACCGAGAATTCGGGTGCGCCACCGAGGTCCAGGACCTTGCTGTGGTTCGTATAGACGAGCAGCCCCAGATCCCAGCCCAGGTTTTCCCGCGCGATGACACTGCCGTTCAGGGCGAGCTCGATCCCCTGGTTCCGCAGCTTGCCCACGTTGCGGAGCTGGTCCGCCCAACCACCGTCGGATGGGGGCGTCCGCACGGGGAAGAGCGCATCGCTCGTGCGCTGGTGGTAGTAGGTGAGGTCCGCGCTGAGCCGGTCGCTCAGGAAGCTGCCCGTGAGACCGCCCTCGAACTCCTCCGTTCGCTCCGGGCCCAGCTCCGGGTTGCCCAGGTTCTGGGGCACGAACGCCGACTGGCCGCTGAGCTTGACCGGCCGCCAAGTGCGCACGGCGTCGAAGGCGCCGGGCGCGCGGCCCGCCTGCCCGTACGCGAAGCGCAGCTTGAGCGACCCCCAACCGGGATTCCAGAACGGCTCCTCCGAGAGCACGTAGGACACACTGAATTTCGGGTACGGTTGCAGCCCCAGCCCCTCGCCGAACGCGCTGTTGCCGTCCACCCTGAGGCCCGCCGTCACGAAGAGCCGGTCCCTGTACGAAACCCGATTCTGGACGAAGAACCCGGCGTTGATCACCCGGATGCGGTCCTCGAACGAGAGGCTCACGGCGCCCGAGCTCAGCGTGGGATCGCCCGGTCCCGGGAAGTTCTCCGCATACCCCGTGGTGCTCGACTCATCCGTCTCGACCACCTGCCCGCCCAGCGACACAGTGAGGCCGAGATCCGAGCCGAGCGGCGTCGTGTAGCTGCCTGCGTAGTCGAGAGTGAGCGTCTCGTTCACCCACCGCTTGTTCGAGAGGATGCCATTCGGCTGGAGGATGAACCCGAAGGGGCGGAGCTGCCGGCCCTCGTTGAACGTGCGGTCGAACCCGATCGTGAAACGCTGGTCCAGCTTGTCCGAAGGAGTGTAGCGGGCGGTCATCGCGGTGATGAAATGGTCCACGAAGGTGTCGATGTCATATTCCAGCAGCCGGTCGATGTTCCCCTTGAGGCTGGGAACCGTGCCCGTGTAGCTCGTCGTCGGACGCCATGCGTTGAGCACGACGCCCTGGGCGTTGTCCCCCGACGGGGTGTTCTGGATGTGCTTCTTCGTGAACGAGCTGTTCCACTCCAGATTGAGATCCCCGGTCACCGAGAACCCCAGGTTCCCGCGCAGCGCGAACGTCTGCTCGAAATCGTTCGGCAGCGGAAACTGGTCATCCCCCCACATTCCCGAGAGGAAGTAGGAGATGTCCTCGAGCCCGCCCTGCACGCTCAGGAAGTACCTCTGACCCCACGAGTCCCGGAGCCACGGCTCCATGTACAGGTAGTCTGAATTCCCCATCAACTTGCCGTTGTCGATGTAATCCACACCCTCGGCGCCGTGCTTCGTGACGTGGCGGATGCTCTGCTCGATGCGCGCCGTCCAGCGGGGGCGCCCGCGCAGCGCGCCGCGCTTCGTGAAGATCTGGATCACACCGGCGGACGCCTCGGTGCCGTACAGAGCCGTCGCCGCCGAGCCCTTGATCACCTCGATCCGGTCGATGTCCTCGGGATTCACGTCGGCGAGCGGGCTCGCCTGCACGTTGGCGCTGCGCCCCGAGTAGCCGACGGGGGGCACGTTCTTCGGATACGCCTCGCTGCGGACGCGGACGCCGTCGATGTAGAGGAGCGGCTGGTTGCTCATGGCGACGCTGTTGATGCCCCTCAAGCGGATGAAACTCCCGGAGCCGGCGTTGCCGGACGCCTCCGTGATCACCACGCCGGGGACCCGCGCGCTGAGCAGCGTCTCCAGGTCCTTGGCCGGCTCCTCGATCTCGCTCAGGTTGATCTGCGAGATCGCGTGACCCACCTCACGCCGCCGCGCCCCACCCGCCTCGCCCGTCACCACGATCTCGTCCAGCCCGAGCACCTCCGGCTCGAGCTGGAAGTTCACCGTCTGAGACTCGCCGGAACGTACCGTGACTCTCTGGCTGGTCGTCCGGAACCCGATGCGCTCCGCCCGCAACTCGTATTCTCCGGGCGGAACAGCCAGGAGAATGAAGCGACCGGCGGCCGTCGAGAGTGTCCCGAGATTGGTGCCCACGAAGTAGAGCTGAGCAGTCTCCACGGGCGCGCCGGCACGCGCCTCCACGACGCGCCCGCTCACGGTGCCGCCCTGCTGAGCCGCGGCGAGCCCGGAGCCGACCAGCACCGCGAGGCATACGAGGGCCGCACACCGCAGCATCGAGACTGCGCGCGGGCGTACCCGCCAGCATCCCCTCAGGGGGTCGAACGCGGGTGTGAACATGGGTCTGCTCCTTGCATCGAAGTGGCGGCGAGAGGGACGCCCGAAGGACACACGGCGACACCGGGGGGTGCGACGGTCGAAGCTCGACGTACGGTCCGGACCTCGCACGGCATCCGGTCCTCCTGGGTCTTCCAGTCGGCGTTGGTGTCCTTATTGAGGTACAGGTTGCCAGGCCCCATGTCAAGACTGAGATTACACTGCTACTTCTGTCGTGCCTGTCCCCGGGGAACGGGGCCGGCGTCGAGCGGTCCGAGCATCTCGGCGCGCGGACTCCTTCCCGGGGGCGCGGGGCGCTCGGAGTGATGGATCCCATGCTCCGGCGGCGGATGCCGACGTCGGGGTGTTCCACTGGGGAACGCGGATGGCGCGCTCGCTGTGGCTGGCTCTATCGATCCTTCTGGCCGGTTGCTACCGGTATGTGCCGGCGCGGATGGGAGGGGTGCCGCCAGGGACGGCGGTTCGCGTGCATCTGACGGAGGAGGGAGCCCGGCGCTTGGAGGAGCTCACGGGCAGGGAGAGGCGGCAGGTGAGCGGCGAGCTGCTGGGTTGGGGCGAGCAGGTCCTCATCTCCGCAGCGGTACCCGCCGCGGACGGGATGGTGGATCGCGGGCTGCGGCAGCGGATCATCGTGGCGCGGGATGAGGTTGTCGCCGTGGAGGTGCGGGAGCTGGACCGGGTGCGCACGGTGGTCCTGGTTGCCGGGGTCGCGGCGGGCGCGACGGCGGCCATTGTCGGGGCGTTTACCGGAGGCGGGGGCGAGGGTTCGCGGCCGGAGCCGCCGGACGGGCCGGGGGAGGGGATCCGTGTTCCGGTCTCGGTGCGTCCCTTTCCGTGATTTCCACGTCTCGGCGTCGTCGTGTTGCGGCTCCCGATGCGCTCCTACCTGTCGATGCCCTCTTTGCAAAAGGCGGATTGAAGCGGTGGGCGCCTGGTTGTGGGGCCCGCGACCTGACGGACGATTACGCGCGGTCGCTCGCCCCGGGGAAAGCAGGGAGGGCGAGGAGGGCAGGCCCGCGTGTTGGCGCACTTCCCCGACAAGCCCTATGTTACGGGAGGTCGAAGTCCTGATTCGCATGCGCGGAGGTCACGTGTCGCGCGCCGCCATCTTGATCGCAGCCCTCCCCTTCGTCTCCGCCGGATGCTTCAGCTACGTCGCGGCCTCCGCCGGGGATGTTCCTGTAGGGACCGCGGTGCGTGCCCATCTGTCGAGGGACGGCGCCGCCAAGCTGAGGGACGTGCTGGGCACGGACGATCAGCAGGTGGATGGCAAGGTGCTGGGACGCGATGGCGAGGCGCTCTATGTGGGTGTGCCGAGGCGGCTCAGAGGGGAAGGCTATCAGGAACGGGTCCTCGAGCAGCGGGTTACCGTCCCCGTGGGTGATATTGTCGCGCTCGAGGTGAGGGAGCTCAAGCGCACGCGGACCGCGGCGGTCGTGGCGGCGGCGACGGCGGTCACGTTCGCCGCGCTCCTCGAGCTCTTCAGCGGTGAAAGCGGAGCCTCGAGCGGCCAGCCGACCGGGGGAACGGAGGCTCTCGTTCCGTAACCGTCTCGTGGCTCGGCCTTGCCGCCGGTGTGGGCGGGGCACCAGAGGGCGTGCGGGCGATCTCGAGGTTACGGGACCTGCCCGGCGCGCACGCGGTGGAATTGCACGAGAAGTGATCGCGACACATGGACGGCATCCTGAAGGGTGTTCTGGTCATATCCCTGGAGCAGGCGGTGGCGGCGCCGTTCGCGTCGTGGAAGCTCGCGGCCGCCGGCGCGCGGGTCATCAAGATCGAGCGGCCGGAGGGCGACTTCGCGCGGGAGTATGACCACGTCGTGCACGGTGAGAGCGCCTACTTCGTCTGGCTGAACCGCGGGAAGGAATCCATCGTCCTCAACATCAAGGATCCCGGGGACGCAGCCGTCTTGCGCCGGATGATTGCGCGTGCGGACATCTTCGTCCACAACCTCGCGCCGGGCGCGGCGGAGCGGGCCGGGTTCGGCACCGAGGAGCTCCGGCGGGCGCATCCGCGACTCATCACCTGTGAGATCATCGGCTACGGGAAGACCGGCCCCTACGCCCGCATGAAGGCGTACGACAACCTGCTCCAGGGCGAGACCGGGCTGCTCTCGGTCACCGGGTATCCCGATGCGCCGGCGAAGGTCGGCATCTCCATCGTGGACATCGGCGCCGGGCTGCACGCCTACGCCGCCATGCTGGAGGCGCTCATGGCGCGAGAGCGCACGGGTACGGGGTGCGGCATCACGATCTCGTTGTTTGACTGCCTGGCGGACTGGATGACCGTCCCCTACCTGCATCAGGTCTACGGCGGGCGGGCGCCGGTGCGGAGCGGCCTCCACCATGCGTCCATCGCCCCCTACGGACCCTATCCCACGGGCGATGGCCGGCAGGTGCTCATCTCGATCCAGAACGACCGCGAGTGGGTGCGCTTCTGCGAAAGCGTGCTGTGCTGCTCGGAGATGGTGCGCGACCCCAGGTTCGCGGACAACGACCGGCGGGTGGCGAATCGCGGGGCGCTGAACGAGGCCGTCGACCAGGTGTTCCTCGCACTGTCGATGGAGGAGGTCGTGGATCGGCTGCAGGCGGCGGACATCGCCTTCGGGCGCCTGAACACGGTGGAGGATCTCGCGCGGCACCCGCAGCTCCGCCTGTCCACCATCGACACGCCCGGCGGCCCGGTCGAGCTGCCCGTAACGCCGGTTCCCGTCTGGGGCGCGGACCGGAACGGGCGGCAGAGGGTTCCGTCCGTAGGCGAGCACAGCGACACGATCCGGAGCGAGTTCGCATGAGCTCGGTTCACCGACTGCGCGTACCCCTGCGAGAGGACGATGTGCGCGACCTCGCGGCCGGCGATCAGGTCCTGCTCTCCGGCACCGTGTACGGCGCGCGTGACGCTGCGCACAAGCGGCTGGTCGAGGCGCTCGGCGCCGGACAGGCATTGCCGATCCCGCTGGAAGGCCAGGTCATCTACTACGTCGGGCCGGCGCCCGCGCGGCCCGGCGAGGTGATCGGGCCCGCGGGGCCGACCACATCCTCCCGCATGGATCCCTATACGCCGCCCCTCCTGGCCCACGGGCTGAGGGCGACGATCGGCAAGGGGAAACGGTCCTGGCAGGTGCGCGAGGCGATGGTCGCCCGGGGTGCGGTCTACCTCGTCGCCGTGGGCGGCGCGGCGGTCCTCGCCGCCGAGCGCATTCGCCGGGCAGAGATCGTCGCGTATCCGGACCTGGGCGCCGAGGCCATCCGGCTGCTCGAGCTCGACGAGTTCCCCCTCGTGGTCGCGAACGACGTTCACGGAGGTGACCTGTTCGAGCGGGGGCGCGAGGAGTTCCGCAGCCCGCGTACGGGTCTTTCCTCCCGCTAGCATGACGGACCGGCGAAGCATGAGAACGATCGAGGTGAGCGATATCGCCCGGGAAGTGCGCCGGCTCGTGCAGGCCGTGAACTTCGACACGCCGGACACGACCATGAGCCGGCTCGCGCAGATCCTGGAGCGGGAGCCGTCGCCCGCGGGACGGGAGGCCATGCGCCAGATCGTCGAGAACCGGCGCCTCGCGTCGGCGCGGCAGGTCCCCATGTGCCAGGACACGGGGATGATCGTGCTCTTCCTGGAGCTCGGACAGAACGTGCACCTCACGGGCGGCGACCTGCGCGAGGCGCTGGTCGCCGGTGTGCGGGACGGGTGCGCCGAAGGATTCCTGCGGAAGTCGGTGGTCGAGGAGCCGCTTTTCCAGCGCCGGAACACCGGCGACAACGCGCCGCCCGTGGTTCACGTCGAACTGGTGCCAGGGGACCAGCTCCGCCTCGTCGTCGCGGCCAAGGGCTTTGGCGCCGAGAACATGAGCTGGGCCAAAGTGCTGCCTCCCGCCGCCGGGATCGACGGCGTGAAGCGCGAGGTCGTGCGCTGCGTGGAAGAGGCGGGCCCCAACGCGTGCCCGCCGGTGGTCGTGGGCGTCGGGCTCGGAGGCACCCTCGAGATGGCCACGATCCTGGCGAAGAAGGCGCTCATGCGAACCATGGGAAGCCGCCACCCGGACGCCCGCTACGCCGCGCTCGAGCTCGAGCTCCTGGACCTCGTGAACGCCACCGGCATCGGACCCCAGGGGTGGGGCGGCCAGAACACCGCCATGGACGTCCGCATCGAGTACTACCCCACGCACATCGCCGCCATCCCCCTGGCCGTGAACCTCGACTGCCACCTCCACCGGCACGCGGAAACGCTGCTCTGACCGCGAGATCGCGCGAGGGGGGCCAGGGGCCGGCGCGCCGCCTCGCCCCCGGGTGCGCGCCCCGTCTAAATGTTGACTTTTCGATCTTAATTACGTATTTAGTGACCGTACCTCAACGTCGCTCGATACGGGCTCGCGTGCGTTGGGCGTCCGAGTAGGGAAGGGTGGTGGGGTTGTGATCCAGCGTAGGTCCTGACCTTCCTTCCAGCCACGCCGCAGCCGTTCGGCGCAGGGGCCCGGAACGGGCTCGTGCGCGACATAGTTAGCGCTTCCCGGGTTCTTCGCTGCACGCTTGGAAAGGAGGCGGTCATGTTGTCTACACCGTCCGTCGCTTGTGCTGCGCCGTGGCATGCCCGGTCGGAGGCGCCGGTCGGACTCCATCGCTTGCTTCTCGTGCTTCTCCTGGGCTTCCTGCTCGGGGTACCGCCCGTGTTCGCCCGGGGCCGGCAGGATGTGGGGACGATCACCGGGCTCGTGGTGGACGCCCGCACGCGGGTTCCCATCCGCAGCGCCCAGGTCTACCTGGTCGGGACGAGCATCGGCTCGCTCACGGCGGACAACGGCCGTTACATCCTCATCAACGTGCCGGCGGGAGCATACGAGGTGCGCGTCGAGCGCATTGGCTACGCAGTCACGACCCGAAGCGTGACGGTTCGCGCGGGCGCGTCCCAGGCGGTGAACTTCGGTCTGGAGGAAGAGGTCCTGGGGCTCGACGAGATCGTCGTGACGGGTGAGGCCGGGGCGGCGCGGCGCCGCGAGGTGGGGCATGCGGTCTCGCAGATCAACCTGGCGGAGTTGAAGGAGCCGCTGGTCGGGGTCGAGGGGCTGCTCCAGGGCCGGGCCACCGGGCTGACGATCACCGAGACCTCGGCACAGGCGGGAAGCGGCGCCATGATCCGGCTGCGCGGGAACGTGAGCATGTCGCAGAGCAACGTTCCGCTGGTCTACGTGGACGGCGTGAGGATCCGCAGCAACATGTATCCGAAGAACGTCGGTCCTCTGGGCACCTACCAGTCCCGGAGCGGCAACACGACGGCGAGCCCGCTTGCGGACCTGGATCCGAACGCCATCGAGCGCGTCGAGATCATCAAGGGGCCTGCGGCGACGACGCTGTACGGCACCGAGGCGGCGGCGGGGGTGATCCAGATCTTCACCAAGAAGGGGAGCGCCGGCAGGACGCGCTGGACGGCGCAGATCGACCAGGGCTTCACGCGGGTCCTTCCTTACAACTTCTACACCGACTTCAACCCGTATATGCGGATGAGCCCCTACCTGCGGGACGGGTGGCGGCAGAACTACCACGTGTCTGCCCAGGGATCGACGGGAGGCGTCCGCTATTTCGCGGCGACCAGCTACGTAAACAACGAGTATCCCCAACCGCTGGACGACGAGCAGAAGCTGAACGTCCAGACGAACCTCGGGTTCAGCCTCATCCCGAACCTCGAGGTCCAGTTGAACACGAGCTTCATGAAGAGCGACGTCCAGCAGACTCCGTGCGGGAACAACTCCAACGGACCCTGTCTCAACGCGTACCGGGCGGAGCGCAACTACGTGGGCGGCGATGACCCCGAGCTGATCCGGAAGACGCTGGACTACGACCTGGACAGCTACACCAACCGTTTGATCACGGGCGTCACGTTCGCCTACACCCCGGCGCCCAGATTTTCCACCCGCCTCGCCGTGGGGTTCGACCAGGCCTTCATCGAGCACCGGAACTGGCGGCCCTTCGGGTTCATCGTGTTTCCCCAAGGCGGGCGGACGAACGCGCGCTGGCTTGAACGGACCCTCACGGCCGACTACTCGGGGAGCTACGAGGTTCCCGTGGCGGGGGAGCTGGCGGCGACGCTCTCGTGGGGCGGTCAGGCCATCGAGACGGAGGAGACGAACAACAAGGCGTACGCGGAGAACTTCCCGGGTCCGGGCGAAACGACGGTGACCTCCGGGTCGGTGCAGCTCGCGAGCGAAGACATGATCCGGGTCATCAACGCGGGATTCTTCGGCCAGGTGCGCTTCGAGTTCAAGGATCGCTTCTTCCTGACTGCGGGTCTCCGCATGGATGGGAACAGCGCCTTCGGGGAGAACCTCGGTCTCGAGCCGTACCCGAAGGTCAGCGCCGCGTGGGTGGTCTCCGACGAGCCGTTCTGGAAGCCGGCTCTGGGGACGCTCAAGCTCCGCGCGGCGTACGGGCAGTCGGGCCGGGCGCCGGGCGCGTTCGATGCGGTGCGCACGTGGACGCCGGTCAAGCTGGGGACCAGCCCGGGCTTCCTCCCGGCGAACCGGGGGAATCCGGACCTGGGGCCCGAGCGCACGGGCGAGGTCGAGGTGGGGGCGGACGTGAGCGTGCTGGACAATCGGGTCACTGCCGAGCTGACCTGGTACAGCCGCAAGACCTCCGAAGCGCTCTTCCCGGTGCAGCGGGCGCCCTCGCTGGGCGCCTGGAGCGCTCAGCTCGAGAACGTGGGCGAGCTCACGAACAAGGGCTTCGAGCTGAACCTCAGCGGCACCGTGATCGCGGCCGAGACCTTCACCTGGGAGCTGGGGCTGGGGGTTGCCACGAACCACAGCAAGATCACGGACCTGGGCGGTCTTTCCGAGTTCTCCCTCGAGGGCCAGGGCTTTGTCATTGAGGGGCAACCGGCCCCGGTGATCAGGGGCGATTATGTAAAGAATCCGAACGAGCTGGCGGAGCCGATCGTGGAGAAGAACCACATCTACGGCCCGAACCAGCCGACGACCGTCCTTACCCCATCGACCCAGCTCCGCTTCCCCGGGGGGATCACCCTGATCGCGCGTGGCGAGTACATGGGCGGCTTCTATATCGAGGACTCCCCCTCGAGCGCTGCCGTCGGCCGCTCCGTGCGCTGGCCACTGTGCTTCCTGCCGGACGGCCGCAACGCGTCGGAGTTGATCGCCAAGAAGGACCCGGCCGTGGCGCAGCTCCCGGCCATCCTCCGGGCGCGGTGCAACTGGAGCCGGCCCCAGGGCCAGCTCTGGATCTATCCTGCGGACTTCTTCAAGCTGCGCGAGCTGACTCTGACGATTCCGGTGGGCTTCGCCTTCCGCTGGGGAGAGAGCCCGACCCTCAGCCTGTCGGCCCGGAACGCCATCCGCTGGTTCCACAAGGATTGGTGGGCGTTCGACCCGGAGATGGGCGACAACGAAGGGAACGACCACCTGGTTCGGGCGAACAGCGAGCACGTGCCGGCCGGAGCCGTATATACGGCCTCCCTCCGGGTGAGCTTCTGAAGGGGCGGCGCAAGTGGGGCGCGGGAAGCCACTGGCACGGAACGAATCCAGGAGCGAACGGAGGAAATGAGGAAATGATCATGCAGACACGCAGGCATTCTCGGACCGGCACCGGGCCCCTCGCCCGTCGGGGCGTAGCGGGAGCGCTGCTTGCCCTCCTGCCATTGGCGGCGTGCGACTTCAGTGTGGTGAACCCCGGGCCCGCCCGGGACGCGTTCCTCGATCTGCCCGAGGCGGCGGGCGCCGTCGTGAACGGGGCGAACGTCGCCCTCAACGACGCGTGGAACGAGATCTCCGTGATCGGGGCCTCGCTCACGCGCGAGTACTTCCCTGCGGGGAACACGGGGTACAAAGGGATCACCGTGCTGGAGCGGCAGGGGCTCACCACCATCGAGGACCGGAACAGCCACTGGAACGAAGGGCAGAACGCGCGCTGGACGGCGGAGAACGCCCTCGAGCGGTTCCAGCGGATCATGGAGGGCTCGAAGTTCGCCGCGTCCGATGTCGTGGCGAAGGCGTACCTTCTGGCCGGGTACGGCAACCGGATCCTGGGAGAAACGTTCTGCGAGGCGGTGATCGATGGCGGCCCGGTGCAGCCGCGGGAAGTGTTTTTCCAGCGGGCGGAGGGCCACTTCACCAAGGCGATGCAGGTGGCGCAGGCGGCCGGGAAAACCGACCTCCAGCGCGCGGGCCAGGCGGGGAGAGCATCGGTCCGTCTGTCCCTGGGCAACTGGTCGGGCGCGGCCGCGGATGCGAAGGCGATTCCGTCGAGCTTCGTGTACCGCACGCCCTTCTCGAACCTGGGCGAGGAGGTGAACAACGCCATCTACCTGGGGACAACCTACCTGCGGGTCGCCACCGTGTGGAACACCTTCTACGAGGACTACTACCGGCAGACGGGCGACCCGCGGACGCCCTGGATCTTCGACCCCGCGCGGCCGACGGGCAGCGCGGCCGTTGGCCCGTTCGGCCTTGTGCCGTTCTACCCGCCCATGAAATACCCCGATGGCATCGCGCCGGTCAATCTCTCCAGCGGCCGCGAGATGCGGCTCATCGAGGCGGAGGCGCTCCTGGTGGACGGGAAGTGGCAGGAGGCGATGACGGCCATCAATGCCCTGCGCACAAGTGTGATCAGCCCCAAGACCGGGAAGCCCCTCGAGCCGTGGCCGGCCAGCAGCGTCCAGGACGCGTGGACCGCCCTCTTCCGGGAGCGCGGGATCGAGCTCTGGCTCGAGGCGCGGCGCCTCTGGGACCGCTTCCGCTGGGCGCGGGACAAGCGGCCGGCGCGGCTGGACGTCCACGAGGTGCCCAGCACGACAGAGCCGAAGCACTCGAAGGGCGCAGGGACCTATCTGGACCCGAACTACGTGCTGTGCTACCCCATCCCGCGGGGCGAGCGGCTGACGAACCCCAACGTTCCGCTGAACCCGTGACCGGGGGCGGGGAGAGGGAGCGCCGTTCCCCTCTCCCCGCATCGCTCACCGGTGGTCGGCGTGACGGACGGGGCGCGGCGCCCGTGGTGGTTTCGCCCTGGCCGCCGCATCCGCATCATTAGGATTCCAAGTCGCCGAACCATCGGGCCGTTCTTCGTCTTCCCACTCAACCCGGAGTGAGCCGACAGCCATGTACGCGAGTCCTTCATCTCACGGCGTAGCCACCGCACGGGCCCTCACCCTCGTGGCTGCGGTGGTGCTGCTTGGCGGCGCGACGGTGCCGACCGAGATCCGCGCACAGCAGGGTTCATCCGCGAGCACGCTCGATCCCGGTGTTCTCCGCGCCTGGAAGTGGCGGAACATTGGTCCGAGTCGCGGCGGCCGCTCCATCGCGGTGGCCGGCAGCTCGAGTCGTCCGCTCGAGTACTACTTCGGCGCGACGGGCGGCGGCGTGTGGAAGACGACGAACGGCGGGACCGACTGGATGCCGATGAGCGACGGCTACTTCACAAGTGCGTCCGTTGGCTCCATCGAAGTCTGTCCGGCCAACCCGGACGTCGTGTACGTGGGGACGGGCGAGGGGGACTTCCGCACGCAGTTCTCCACGGGTGACGGGGCGTACAAGACCACGGATGGTGGAAAGACGTGGACCCACATCGGGCTGGACTCGGGCACCGGGCAGCAGGTGGTGGCGCGCATGCGCGTCCACCCGACGAGCTGCGATATCGTGTACGCCGCGGTGCTCGGCGACCCGTACGGGCCCACCGCGGTCCGCGGAGTGTTCCGCTCCCGGGACGGCGGCCGGACGTGGCAGAAGAACCTCTACCGGAGCGACCAGGCGGGGGCGTCGGACCTCACC
>JACQVF010000046.1 GCA_016209885.1 Gemmatimonadota bacterium
CCCATGCCGCCGGCCTCACCCTGGACTCCCTCCTCCAGGCCGCGCTCGAGAAGCGGGCCTTCGAGATCCCGGGGTTGCCGTCCGAGTTCGAGAGGCTCGACCCTACATGGTTCCGCGAGGGCGTGGAGCCCCGCGGCTACGCCCACAGCTTCCCGCTCCGCTTCCTGGGGCCGCCGTCGCAGCCCGGCGAGGAGGGAGGCACGTTCAACGCGTACACCGCGAGCGAGGTGCCGGTGCTCGCCACCTTCTCGCCCGAGTGGTTCCGCGACAAGATCGTCCTCATCGGCACGGGCTTCCACGACTCGGACAAGTTCCGGAGCCCGTTCTACGGCGTCGCGCTCGCGAACGGCGGCCAGGCGGGCTGGACGTACGGGGTCGAGATCCACGCGAACGCGCTCATGAATCTCCTCCACCGCGAGTACGTGAGGCCCGCCGGGCTAGGCCGGGAACTCGCCCTCCTCGTGCTCGTCTCCGCGTTGGCGACCGCGGTCGTCTTCTGGCGCGGCGCGGGCTGGGGCGCCCCCGCCGCCGTGCTGCTCCTGGCGGGCGTGGCGGGCTACGCCGTCTTCATGTTCCTGGGCAAGTTCGAGCTCGGGCGGCTCGTCGTCGCGGACATGGACCGCTCGCTCGTGTGGGTCCCCGTGATCTCACCCTTCCTTGCCACACTGCTGTCCTATCTCGGGTCCACGGCCTACGTCTCCGTCGTCGAAGGCAAGGAGAAACGGTTCATCCGCAGCGCGTTCGGGAAGTACGTGTCGCCGCAGGTGGTGGCGGAGATCGCGGACAGACCCGAGATGCTGCGCCTGGGCGGTGCCAAGCGCGAGCTCACGCTCCTGTTCAGCGACCTGGCCGGCTTCACGAACCTGTCGGAGAACATGGATCCGGAGCACCTGGTCTCGCTGCTTAACGAGTACCTGGACGACATGACCCGGATCGTGCTTAAGGAGGGCGGCACGCTGGACAAGTACATCGGTGACGCGATCATGGCATTCTGGAACGCGCCTAAGGAGCAGCCGGATCACGCGGACCGCGGGCTCCGCTGCGCCATCCGCATGCAGCACCGCCTCGCCGAGCTGAATCGCCGGTGGCTCAAGCAGGGACGCGCCGACGGCACGCTCCAGGTGCGGATCGGGATCAACACCGGGGTCGCGGTGGTGGGGAACGTGGGCGGCACCGAGCGCTTCGACTTCAGCGCCATCGGCGACTCCGTCAACCTCGCCGCCCGGCTCGAGCCGGCGAACAAAACGTACGGAACGCTCGTGATGGCTTCGGAGTTCACGGTGCGCGTGGCGACGTTCGAGGCGTACCGCATGCGCGAGCTGGACTACATCGCCGTGAAGGGAAAGTCCCGACCGGTACGCGTCTACGAGGTCATCGGGCTGGCAGAGGAGGCCATCGCGCCCGAGCGCACCGAGCTCCTCAAGCACTACGACCAGGGACTCGCCGCCTACCACCGCCGCGACTGGGAGCTGGCGGAGCGCTACTTTCAGGCCGCCCTCGAGATCGATCCGGAGGACGGCCCGAGCCGGCTCTACCTCGAGCGAATCCAGGAATGCATGGTCAATCCGCCGCCCGCCGACTGGGACTTCGTGGTGCGGCGCACGGTGAAGTAACGGGCACCGCGGGCGCTTCGCGCCCGCGGCTGTGAGCCGAACGGGAGATGCTCATGACACGTCGACTCGGTGTTTGCGCTATGCTCGCCTCTGCCGGCCTGCTGACCGGCTGGGGCCTCCAGGAGGGGCCGGCGGCCATCGTGGTGCGGCTGAGCGGCCAGGTCCAGGTGCAGCCGGCTGGTGGCTCCCCACAACCCGCCACCGTTGGCATGCGCCTCAACGCGGGCGACCGGGTGAGCCCTGCCTCCGGTGCCAGCGTCGCCGTCCTGCGGAAGACGGGCGAAAAGCTCACGATCACTCAGCCCACGGTCATCGGGGATGCGGGCGGCGCCTCGGACGAGGCAGTCTTCTCCAAGACGATCCGCGCGCTCGCGCAGGTGAGCAACACGAGCGCTCGGAACCAGCCGAACCGTCAGGGGATGATCCGGCCGATCCCGGGCACCGCCGTGCCCGTCGCGCCGCGCAACGGAATCCTCGTGATAGGCCCGCGACCCACGTTCCGCTGGTTCGCGGTGCCGGGGGCCAAGGGGTACAGGATCCAGATCCAGAAGGTGGGTGGCCAGCCCGAGCGCTACGAGGCGGGCACCGACACGGCGTGGACGCTCCCCGCGGACGCGCCGGCGCTCGAGCCGGGTCAGACCTACCGCTGGACCGTCGCGCCCGTGCCGTCCGGCCGCGCTGCGCCGCTCGTCTCGTTCCGCGTCCTCGGCGCCGCTGAACACGAGGCGCTCCAGCGCACCCTGGCCGACCTGGCTGCGGTCGGCTTCGAACCCGAGGGCGACGGCCTGCTCCTGGCCGCGCTCGCCTATCGGGACGCCGGGCTGTACTATGAGGTCGAGCGCCTGCTCGAGCGCATGGCCAAGAGCAATGTGCCGCTCGGGCGCGACTTCTACTACCTCCAGGGCGAGGTGTACGACGCGCTCGGGAAGCTGGAGGCCGCCCGCGCCGCCTTTGACAAAGCGGACGCTATGTCTCCCTAGCGCCCCGAGGAGCATGTCGCCACAGACGAAGACCGCCACCGGTTTCATCCTCTACGCGGCCCGCGGCGCCACGCACCCCGCGCTGCGTTCCCTCGAGGACGAACTGGAGATCCAGGACATCGGGCGCATCGCCGAGGCAGCCGCGAGCCACGACGCACCCGCGATCCTCCTCCTCACGGACGTGCTCGCCGCGGACGCCGGGGCGCTCGCTTCGCTGCGGGCACTCCCCGAGCATGTAGTCGTGGTGAGCAAAGGGGACGCGGCGCGGCACGCCGCGCAGTCTGCCGGCCGCCTGTTCCTCGCCCTCGACGCTGCCCGCGATGACGAGGCCGTCCTCGCGCTGCTCCGTGGCGCCGCCCAGCATGCGGCTACGCTCCTGGGCGCGTGCCGCGCCCGCCAGCAGCTCGAGCGCATGAGCTCGGAGCTCCGCGAGCTCAACCGCATCGGCCTCGCGCTCATGAGCGAGCGCGACCCGGACCGCCTCCTGGGGATGATCCTCGCGCAGGCGCGCCGTATCACGACCAGCGACGCGGGCAGCCTCTACCTCGTGGAAGAGGCGGAGGACGGCGGCCCGCGGCTGCGGTTTCGCCTCGCACAGAATGACTCGATCCCTGACATCCCGGTCCCGAACATCACGCTCCCCATCGACGAGACGAGCATCGCGGGCCACGCGGCCAGCACCGGCCAGCCGCTGGTCATTGACGACGCCTACGAGATCCCGGAGAGCGCCCCCTACAGCTTCAACCGCGCCGCGTTCGACGAAAAGTACGGCTACCGCGCCATGTCGATGCTCACGGTCCCCATGAAGGACCACAAGGACGAGGTCGTGGGCGTGCTCCAGCTCATCAACCGGAAGCGCTCTTCTGGGGCGCAGATCCGCGACGAGGAGTCGGCGCGCGAGCACGTGCTCCCCTACACGCAGAGCCATGTGGAGACCGTGATGTCACTCGCGGGCCAGGCCGCGGTCTCCATCGAGAACATGCGGCTGTATCAGGCGATCGAGCGGCTGTTCGAAGGGTTCATCAAGGCAGCGGTCACCGCCATCGACCAGCGGGATCCTACGACCTCCGGGCACTCGGTGCGCGTCGCCACGCTCACCTGCGACGTCGCCGAGGTCGTGGACCGCGCGGACCGCGAGCCGTTCAAGAGCCTCCGCTTCAGCCGGGAGCAGATGAGGGAGCTACGCTACGCCGGCCTGCTCCACGACTTCGGCAAGGTCGGGGTGCGGGAGGAGGTGCTCATCAAGGCGAAGAAGCTCCCGCCGGTCATGTTCGAGCGCATGGAGGCGCGCTTCGATCTGATCCGGCGCACCCTCGAGGCCGAGTTCCACAAGCGGCGCGCCGAACACCTCCTCGAGCGCGGGACGGAGGGGTGGGACGCGTTCCTGTCGGAGCTGGCGGCCGAGTTCCGCCGCGACATGGAGCGGCTCGACAAGCTCCAGCAGGCGGTTCGTGAGGCGAACGAGCCCCGCGTGCTACCGGAGGCGAGCGCGGAGATCCTCCACGAAGTCGCGGCCCAAAGGTTCCCCGACTTCGATGGGAAGCTGGTGCCCTATCTCACGAGCGAGGAGTTCCACTACCTTTCGATCCCCAAGGGCAGCCTGGACGACGACGAACGCAAGCAGATCGAGTCCCACGTCACCCACACCTACAACTTCCTGCTCCAGATCCCCTGGACAGACGATCTCAGCAGTCTGGCGGACATCGCGTACGGGCACCACGAGAAGCTGAACGGCAGCGGTTACCCCCGCAGGATCGAGGCGCCCCAGATCCCCGTCCAGACGCGCATCATGACGATCTCCGATATCTTCGACGCGCTCACCGCTTCCGACCGGCCCTACAAGAAGGCGCTTCCCACCGAGCGGGCCCTGGACATCGTCAAGATGGAGGCGAGCCAGGGCCTACTCGACGCGGCGCTCGTGGAGCTCATGATCGGCTCCGGGGTGTACCGGAAGGTGCTCGAGGTCGACTGGCGGCAGCTGTAAGAGAGTGGGCGGATTTCGGAGGGTTAGAGGGTTAGTAGTTTTAAGTTTAGCAGCGGGCGCGGAAGCCGATTCGTTCGCGGCGACAACGCTGGAGAAACGCGAGGTCAGCTTGCCGGACGACAGCCAGCCTGTCGCCGAGCTGAGCGCGATCCGCTACCAGTTCACGGCATCGGCCCAGATCCAGCTCGAAAAGAAGCACGACAGAAGGGAGAGCGCCTGGTCGTCCTCCACACCGACTTCGGCTTCACACCTTGACAATTTGGATCAACTCCCACTACACTGCGCAGGGTTATCATAGACTGTTAGGTCTATCATAGGCAACAAGGACGTCAAACGCGAATGGAGGTCACATCGTGAGTCAAAATGCGCGCACCACTCAGGCGACACTGGAGGATCTTCGGCTGAACCTGGAAAAGGAGAAACTCATAGCCACCGAGGAGTTGCTCCGCAAGACGGGTGAATTCCTTGCGTTCGATAGTAGCTTCAATAACAAGTTGTTGGAGCTCCTCGACGTTCTTGTAGAGGCCGGCAAGAAGAGCCCCGGCGCTGTCTTTCGTTCGGATAGTAGCAACATCGCCGAAGTAGTCGATGCGCTAATAAAGAAGCGCTCGGAAGGTGGCTCGGAAGGTAGCCCTGGCGTCACGGGAGGCGATGTTGTCGGTGCCGACTGGATCGACGATCTCGGCCGCATTGTGAGTGCGTTGACGAGTGTTGTAAAGGAGGAGAAAGCCTTCTTTCTCCAGATCATCAGACTCATCTTCTGCGGATGCTAAGGAACCGGGAAGTAGGGAGACTCGTTCTTGGGGCTACGGGACGACTTAGACGCGCCGACTCACTAGCTCGCCAGGCGTGCCGGACTCGTCCGTCGACGCGCTGGCACACAGGCCGAAGCAGCCACTGAGGGGGAGACCTGCTCGGCGGTCCGACGTTGAGCAGATTTACCCGACAGACTCAGGTCGTCGCGCCAACCGCGTGCGCGATATTCCCATCGCGACAGCCGCGGGCAAGTCGGTCGCACGTGCGACACGACGCGGCGCACCGAGCACTCCACCCATGCCGCGAGCCTACTCAGCCGCTCCCACGGCGTCGCGACATATTAGCCATCCGCGCTCGCGGTGCGTTGCGCCCAACGCCCGAGTTCACCCATAAGGTCCAGGATAGAGATGTACCTCCTTCCAATCGATCAGATTGAACAGTTTCTGACGCACGTCCAGGCAGCCTTTCCGCGAGAAGCTTCAGGTCTTTTGCTACGACGAGAATGGAAACGATTTACAGTCTTGTCCTTTGTCGCCACGTCGAGCGAGGAGAACACACGGCTCTCGTTTCGAATTAGAGATGCAGCGATCAACACAATTGCGGAGTCGCTGCGAGCTTCTGGCACGAGAATTTGCGGCTGCGCTCATTCGCACAATTTTGGCAAAGCCTTCCCATCGAGCCACGACTGCGCCGCCACGAAAGGGCCGTGCACCCTATGGATGATCTACTCGGTGCCACGTCGTGACCTAAAGCTTTTCGTATGGGATGGCACGACGTTTCACAAGGAGCGTTTTCGAATCATCCCGTGACCGACCACGTCATCGTCACCGAGGCTGGCGGCCTATGTCGGGCAGGCCGCTGCGGTTGGTCGCCCGGGAGGAATGGCGAGCTCAGAATTGGAGCCGACGGGCGTGGACATCGTCAAGATGGAGGCGAGCCAGGGCCTACTCGACGCCGCGCTCGTGGAGCTCATGATCGGCTCCGGGGTGTACCGGAAGGTGCTCGAGGTCGACTGGCGGAAGCTGTACGCGGGTTTGAGGGTTCCGCTCCTCACTGCCCGCTCTTGCTCTCCACTACGGCCAGCGGCACATCGCCGAAGCCCGCCCGCTGTGGGTTCTGCCGTCCGTTCGTCGCGTCGGGAACCTTGCTTGTCAGATAGTCGTACGCCTCCGTGAACGTGATAATGCCGTCGCTGTTGCCGTCGCCGGCGCCCTTCAGCGCTTCGAGCAGGAAGTACGTGAAGACGCCGTGGCCGCCCCAGCGCGCGTCCTCGAGCGAGAACTCGTTCACGTCCGCGGCTGTAATGCTCAGTCGCCGCGACGGCGCGAACAGCTCGGCGAATCCGCTGGCGATGGGGTTGCTGCGCCCGAGCTCGGCGCCTTCCGTGACCTCCTTTTGCGTGCCTGCGGAATGGCACGCGTCCGCGATGACCACGACCCGCTCCGCCGCGATCTGGCGCCTCAGCGCCGTCTTGACGTCCCACATGGGGAACGCCGTAGCCGCCATCGCTTTGAGGTCCGTGTCGTACGGCAACAGGTACAGGTTGTCCGGGCGATTCGGATCCGGAGCGCCATGGCCCGCGAAGTAGATCACGACCAGGTCGTCCCAGTCCGCTTTCTGGAGGAAGACGAACAGCGCCTCGCGCATCGCCGCCGCTGTGGCCCGCTCGTCCTGCAGGAACAGGATGTGGTCTTTCTCGAAAGGTCCGGCGGTCGCGCTCGTCAGGAACTCGTGCACGGCCCGCGCGTCCTCGCCCGCGTACTGGAGGTCGGGGATCTCCGGAGACTGATACTGCCCGATCCCGATCACCACCGCCCAGCGCTGATCGATTCGCGGCGCCGCCACCGCCTCCGTTGTCGCGCCGCTCGGCCCCACGGCCACGACTTTCACCGTGTCCTTCGACAGCGGGAGCGTCGTCTCCGCCACGAACCGCTGGGCGTCGCCCTCGATTCCCAGCCGCTTCTTGAGCTCCACGGGAAGCGGCTCCAGACGCGCGGCCTTCCCCTCCACCTTCACTTCCACGGCCGGGCCCACGACGACGCCCTCCAGCCGCACAGGATTGAAGAGCGCGGCCGACCTGTCCCCTCGTTTCACCACCCCGAGCCCGCGCGTGCCCCCGCCCGAAGCGGGCGCGACGTCCGCGCTCAGGATGGCCAGCCCCGGACGGTCCGACGCCGAGGCCGCCTTCTCCACCTGGGCCGGCACCGAGCCCGGGTCGGGCTTCCAGTAGAGCGCCTCCTGCCACGGCTCGCTCTCCCAGTTGTTCATCACCTGGCCAATGAAGCTCGTCCGGGACAGGATCTCCGCCGTGGCCTCCCGGATCGCCGCCGTCCGCGCCGCCTGTTCAGTGGCCTCGAGCTTCCGCGAGTTCGCCCGCGCAGTGGCGATCACCTTCCCCGCATCCAGACGCAGCGCCCGGACTTCCACCTCGCTCGTCGCCGTCATGGCCGAACGGTCGACGGGGTCCGGCCGCGCGCCCCAATCCGCACGGCCAATAACGAGCACCTGGGCGCCGAAGTCCCGGCCCAGGTTCGTGGCCGCGCCCTCGTCCCCCTGAAGCGCTTTCTGCACGAGGTCGCGCTGCGCCCCCGTCTGGGCCAGCGCCGGGTCGATGAGCGGGAAACCCGCCTCCCTCAGGAAGCGCACGAAATCCCGCGTCGCCACCTGCCCCTCGCCCTGCTCCGCGATGAACACCAGCGTGCGGGGCAGATCACTCTCGAACCTGATTCCAGCCGGCTGCTGCGCCCGCTGCTGTCCCGCGGCCGGCCCTGCCGTCGCAGCCAGCCACAGGCCCCCGAGGAGCGCCAGCGGCACACCGGGTCGAAGCGGTCCGCTCATCGGTCGTCTCCTCCCTTCTTCTCCAGCGCGTCGAGCGCCTTCTTCGCCTCCAGGAAGTTGGGGTAGATCTCCAGCGCCTTGCGGTAGTGCTCGATCGCCCTCGCCGTATCGCCCTTGTCCTGGAAGTCCACGCCGCGCGAGAACTCGATGGTCGCGTTCACCGGGATGGACTCGGCCTTCGGACGCGCGGACGGCGGCGTGAGCTTGAGGTTCGCCATGAAAAGGTCCGCCAGCTTCTCGACCATGCTCAGCAGCTCGGTGGGCTTGTCCGTCAGCTTCTGGACTTCCAGGATCTCGCCCGTCTCCGCATCGACGAGCCGCACGTCCATGCGCATGGAGCTGGCGACACCCGAAACCTGACCGAAAACCAGGTACTGCGCACCGATCATCTTCCCCACCTGCGAGGCGGTGGCGGCATCGACACGCCCCGAGAGCGAGAGCTTCTGCTCCGTCAGAAGCTCCTGCAAGCGGTACCGCTCGATCACCTTGAGCCCGGGACGGCCGGAGAGCTCCGTGATCAGCATGCTCGACACGGCCTTCCCCACCGGCCCCGAGTTCCCGGCCTCGCCCAGCAGGAAACCCTCGAAGTCCGAGACCGCCATCGTGGGCTGGTCCGCCCCGGTGCTCTGAGGGGCCAGCGGCCGGGTCACCCCCACGACGAGCAACGCGGCAATTCCCAACTTCAGTGCTCGATTAGCCAAGGGAACCTCCGGAAGCGCGCGACCAATCTGCTCCCACGTTACCGGCGGGAAGTTCGGGTGCAGGAAAAAAAGGCTTTGCCCGGACTCGGCTCACGCCTTAAAATATAAATTCGCGTCCTCGGCGGCGCGAGCATCTTCTGGGGTGCACCCCGCTCCTGGGGACGACCCGCTCGAAGGAGTCTTTCCCATGATACGCTCGCCCAACACGGTCCTCCGCGCTGCCGCGGTGTGGCTCGCCCTGCCCGTCCTGCTCGTGCAGGCGGGCTGCGTCCGTGGGATCCCGGACGTGGGACCCGAAGACATCCCTCGCCTGGAGCAGGCGGCCGCGGCGGCGCCGGGCGATCTGGACATCCGGACCCAGCTCGGGATGGCCTACTACCGCGCCGAGCGCCACGCTGCGGCGCGGACCACCCTGGGCCGCGCGGTGGAGGAGGGCGCGTCCAGCGGCGCTGCCTACCTCTTCCTGGGTCTGGCCAACGAGGCCCTCGAGGACTGGGCGGGCGCGCGCGAGGCGTACTCGCGCTACCTCGAGGTAGGGCGCTTCGACCCGCTGAAGGACGAGCTGCGGGGGCGCCTCGCCCTCATCGTGCGGAACGAGCTGCGCCAGCAGGCACAGATGGCGATCCAGCAAGAGGGTGAGATCTCCACCCAGCCGCCCACCCCGCGGAGCGTCGCCGTACTGCCCCTGCGCTTCGTGGGAGAAAACGAAGAGCTGGCGCCGCTCCAGGTGGCGCTCGCGGATATGATGATCACCGACCTCGGCCTGGTGGGCAGCGTCACGGTCCTGGAGCGCTCGCGCGTCCAGTCGCTCATCGAGGAGATGGCGCTCACGGAGGCGGGGTACGCCGACCCGGCCAGCGGCACCCGGGCCGGCCGGCTCCTTCGGGCCGAGAACGTGATCCAGGGGGTCCTGACCACACTCGGCCGCGAGGCGTTACGCATCGACGCCGCGGTGCTCGACCCGCAGGCTGCCGCCACGCGCTCCGAGTTGACGAACGAGGGCGCGCTGAACGGCCTGTTCGATCTCGAGAAGCGGATGGTCTTCAGCGTGCTGGACGCGTTGGGTATTCAGCTCACGCCGGGCGAACGCGAGGCCATCAACGAGAACCGGGCCGAGAACATCCTCGCGTTCCTCGCCTACGGCCGCGGGCTCCAGGCGCTCGACCGCGGCGACTACGCCCAGGCGTCCGCGTTCTTCCAGCAGGCGGTCCAGCTCGACCCCAATTTCGGGCGCGCGCAGCAGCAGAGCGTACAGGCGGCGCAGTTGCAAGCGGCGGCGCAAACCTCGCCGCAGCAGATCACGCAGCGCGCGGGCGGCGAGCTCCGGCCGCCCCCGGTCTCGGGCGCCGGCGCGGAAGCGGTCGCGGGCACCTCGGCAGGCGGCGACAACCTGTTGCAGCAGACCGCCAACGAGATCGTGCCGACGCCGGCGACCCAGATCGTTACGGCGGGCTCGGTCCAGGAGGGCGCCTCGCAGCAGGGCTCGAACCGGAACGCGGCCCAGGAGGGGCAGGGTCAGGAGGGCGTGGCGCAGACGGCTACGTTCACGATCCGGATCCGCCGGCCATGAGGGAGGGAGCCATGAGACCGTTTCGAAGCGGACTGGCCTGCGCCCTGGTCCTCCTCGCAACCGGGGTCCGGGCCGCGCTGGCCCAGGACGGGCAGAGCCTCGGCGTCGGTGTCCACTTCCAGGGGATCCAGTTCGACCGCGCCCTGGGCGCCGACGTGGCGAACCTGATCCTCGTGCCCTTGGCCTACCGCCTCCCCCTGGGCGAGCGGCTGGATACCGACGTGTACGCGGCCTACGCCCGGGGCGCCGTCGAGGTGGGCAACCAGACCCTTACGCTGAGCGGGCTGGTGGACACACGGATCCGGGCGAGCTGGCAGGCGCGGCCGTGGGCGGTGGTGACCGTAGCCGTGAATCTGCCGACCGGAAACGCGACGCACGATCCCGGGGAGGCACGCGTGGCCAGCGTGCTCGCCACGGACATGCTCGGCTTCCGCGAGGCGAGTTGGGGCACGGGCTTCGCCGTCACGAGCGGCGTGGCCACGGCGTACCGGAGCGGCGCCTGGGGGATCGGCTTCGGGGCCAGCTACCGCGTGGCCGGCGACTTCGAGCCGCGGGCCGACACCTCGTTCACCTACGCCCCCGGCGACGAGACGCGGCTGCGCATGGCCCTGGATCGCGACATCGGCCAGAACAAGCTCACCTTGGGATTAACGCTCCAGAGCTACACGCAGGATAAGCTGGACGGCCGTAACCTCTTCCAGTCGGGGAATCGACTGCGGGGGGACGCGACCTACGCGTTTCGCAGAGGCCGCTCGACGTGGACCGCCTACGCGGCCGACATCTGGCGCGAGCGTGGCGACGTCACCCTAGACATCCTGGGTGCCGGCGGCGCCGTGGTCGGCGACACCACGTTCCATACGGGGTGGCAGAACCTGTTCATCGTCGGGCTGTCCGGTGCCACGCCGCTGGGCAACCTCAACGTCCGGCCGACCGTGGACCTGCGGGTGCAGGCTCGCGAAGACCTGGGCGGCGCTGGCTGGCTGCTGGCCGCCGGCGGCGACGTGCCGCTCCGCATTCTGGGCGAGTACGACGTTTTCCCCCGCGGGCGCTTCCTGTTTGGCCAGCTCGAAAGCGATCAGGGCGTTTCCCGCAGCATTTGGGGCGGCGAGCTGGGCCTCACGGTCCGCTGGAGCCCGTAGCCGCCCGCCCTGCTCGCGACGTGCCCCGGGCGCCCGCGCGAGCGGCTGGGGCTGGAGCGGCGAGCTGGCCGTTGGCTTTCCAGGCTCTACAGGGCCGTCGCTAGTCGCGTTTGCGAAGCGGCCCTGCCGGCGCGGGTGCCGCAAGGCCGCACGTTTTCTTCCCGTTCTCGCCGGGTCTCGCTCCACTCGCCTGCTGGCCCGCTAGTGCGCTTTCGGCGGTTGACACGCTTTCACGGCGCCGATAACGGTTAACAGGTCGCTGAGAACAACGCACTCCGGGGACCTTGCCCTTCGACCCCTGGCGGACGACACCATGCGCGTCGAGATCGAGTACTGCGGCGTCTGAAACTACTACCCGCGCGCTTCCAGGCTGGAAGCCCAGATCCGCGAGAAGTTTCCCGGCACGGAGGTCGCACTCCTCGAGTCGAGCGGCGGCGTGTTCGAGGTGCTCAAGGACGGCAGACTCGCTTTCTCCAAGAAGAAGAGCGGGCGCTTCCCGGAATGGGAGGAGATCGAGCGGGCCCTCGTCGCGTGAGCCCGGCGCGCGCCTCCCTGGCAGCCGGAGACTGAACGATCCTTGGAGGATCCGATCCGCAAGATCGCCATCACCACCGGGGGCGGTGACGCCCCGGGGCTGAACGCGGTTATCCGCGCGGCCGTGATCACCGCCCTGAACCTGGAGTGGGAAGTCTGCGGAATCCGGCGCGGTTACTCGGGGCTGCTGGACGAGGACACCGACGGCATCGAGCGGCTGGACCGCCGCGCCGTGCGCGGAATCACCCACCTGGGCGGCACGATCCTCGGGACCACCAACCGCGGCAACCCTTTCGATTGGCCGGTCGAGCGGCCCGGCGGGACCGTCACCTCCGTAGACCGGTCTGATGAGCTCCTGGCCAACTTTCGGCGCCACGGGCTCGATGCCCTTATCGCCATCGGCGGCGACGGGTCGCTCTACATCGCGAACCGCCTCTACCAGAAGGGGCTACCCGTGGTCGGTGTCCCCAAGACGATCGACAACGACCTGGCGTGCACGGAGGTCACCTTTGGTTTCCACACCGCCGTCGAGACCGCCACCGAGGCGCTGGATAAGCTCCACTCGACCGCCGAGAGCCACGAGCGCGTCTTCGTGGTCGAGCTCATGGGCCGCCACACCGGCTGGATCGCGCTGTACGCCGGCATCTCCGCCACCGCCGACGTCATTCTGATCCCCGAGATCCCGTTCGAGATCGAGAAGGTCTGCGAGAAGGTGGAGGTGCGCTACGCCTCCGGGGCACGCTTCGCCATCATTGTGGCAGCGGAGGGCGCGGCTCCGAAGGGTGGCGCGCCCGTGTACAGGGAGCATGCCGGCCCGGGGCGGAACGCACGGCTGGGCGGAATCGGTGAGTGGATCGCCCGAGAGGTCGCGGAGCGCACGGGGCACGAGGTCCGCTCGCTCATCCTCGGCCACCTCCAGCGCGGCGGCCAGCCCACCGCGTACGATCGACTCCTCGCCCTGCGCTTCGGCGCCGCCGCCGCCCGCTTCGTGGCTGAAGGCCGCTTCGGGACGATGGTCGCCCTCGACTCGACCGGGATGCGGGCCGTCCCCCTGGCGGAGGCGATCTCCCAGATCAAACGCGTGCCGCCAGCCGGCGAGATCGTCCGGACGGCCCGCGACCTGCGCATCAGCTTCGGCGACTGACAGGCCGCGGAAGAACCGCAGCCAAACTCCCGGCGCAACTGCGCCAGTGCGCGACTCACCTCCTGTCAGAGACTACACCCATGAAGGCATGCCACGAGCGTACCCGTGGGCGGCCGGGCGCCGCAGTCGCCCCGCTCGCCGTCTTGACCTTGATCGTGCCCGCACGCACGGCCGCTGCCCAGGCAGCGGCCGCCACGGATGAGGGGCGTCGGCCGCCCGCACTCGCGAGCCCTTGGGTTCCAGCCAGGCCTTCACCTTCGGGTCATTGTGCGTGCGTAGTTCCCGCCGGAACCCGACTCACCCTCCCACCGCCGGCCCGCCGCGCACGAAGCGGCCGCCGACCCAGAAGGCGAGGGCCATGAGCACGGCAAGGATCACGCCCAGCGCGGCGGCGCCGCCGAAGTCGAACGCCCGGAGCTGCCCCAGGATCTCGATGGAGATGGGCCGCGAGCGGTGAGTGTAGAGGAGGATCGAGGCCACAAACTCGCCGAGCGCGGTGACGAACGCGAGGAGCGCGCCGGCGGCGAGCCCGGGGAGCACGAGGGGCAGGGCGACGCGCCGCATGGTCAGGAGCCAGCCGGCGCCCAGGGAATGCGCCGCCTCCTCGAGGGAGGGATCGAACTGGCGGAATGATGCGATGGCGGCCTGAGCCACGAGGGGCGTATTGCGGATGAAGTACGCCATGGGCAGGATCCAGAACGTGCCGATGAGCACGAAGCGGCCGGCCCACGGCTGGTGTACGCTGAACGTCGCGGCAAGGCCGATGGCGATGACCGTGCCGGGGAGCGCCCATGGCACGACGAGCAGCGTGTTGATGAGCCCGCGCGCCGGGAATCGACCGCGCACGACCAGATAAGCGGCCACGAAGCAGAAGACCACGTTCGCAGCGGTGGCCAGCGTCGCCATCTGCAGCGAGTTGAGCGCCGGCGTGAGCAGGTCCGGCTCGCGCATCAGGTCGCGGTAGTTCTCGAGGGTGTAGCGGGACGGCACGATCTCGGTGGTCCAGCCGCCCTCGGGGACGAACGACACGAGGAGCAGCGTGAGGTGCGGCAGGAGCAGCACCAAGACCACGCCGATGCCCGCCCCGGCGATGACCGTGCGCGCCCAGCGCGAGCGCACCAGCCGGCGCGCTCGCCCGATCCCCTTCCCCACCGCGGCGTACTCGCGCCCCCGCTCGTAGCGGCGGAGCAGCCAGAGGAACGCGAGCGACGCCGACGCGAGCACCACGGTCTCCGTCATGGCCATCGTCGTCGCGCCGCTCAACTTGCTCGCGAAGATCTGCGTCGTCAGCACACGAAAGCCACCGCCGAAGATGTAGGGCGCAGAGAACGACGCCATCGAGGTCATGAACACCAGGAGCGCGGCGGCGCCCAGGGCGGGCGCGAGCATCGGCAGCGTAACCGAGCGGAGCGTGCGCAAGCGGCTCGCGCCCAGAGACGCGGCGGCCTCGAGCGCGCCCTCGTCCAGCCGGGCGAGGCCCGCGAGCGTGAAGAGGTAGAAGTAGACGTACATCGTGTAGGCGTGGACGAGAAGGATCGCCGGCCCACCCACCAGCCGCCACGGCGCTGACTCGAGTCCCAGCGCCGTCTGCACGACGCGCGTCAGCATCCCGCTCTCGCCGTACAGGAAGAGGAAGGCGATGACGCCCACGAGGGGAGGAAGCAACACCGGGAGCGCCGCCAGCGCGCCGAAGAGCGAGCGGCCCGGAAACTCGTAGCGCGAAAAAAGAAAGGCGAGCGGCACGCCCACCAGCGCCGAGAGCACCACGCTTCCGACGCTGATCCACAGGCTCGCCCACAGCGCTTCCAGCTCCGCCCGCGTCGCGAGGAACTCGCGGTATCCCGCAAGGGTGATGCGGCCCCCCTCGACCAGCGAGTCGCCCAGCACGAAGAGGTTCGGGTAGACGACCGTCCACAGGAGGACCAGTCCCGTCGGCACGGTGAGGAGCAGCGTAACCCGGCGGTTCCAGCCGCCTCGCACGGTCACTCCTCCGCAGGATAGAGGTGGAGGCGCGCGCCCGGACGCGGCGCGACGCCCACCCGCTCGCCGACCTCAACCGAGCGCGCTTCACCCGTCACCACCAGCGTGGCGCCGCCGTCCGCCTCGACCTGGTAGGTCGTGACCGCCCCATGGAATCGGCGGTCCGCCACGACGGCCGGCAGCGCGCCGTCCGTCTCTGCGCTCACGAAGGCCAACGCCTCCGGGCGCACGAGCACCGCGACGCGCCGGCCCGGCTCCAGCCTCCTCGGCCCCCCGGCCTCGACTTCCGGCACGCGCCACCACGCGCCACTCGCGAAGCACGCGATCCAGCCGCCGCCGCGGCCGTTGACCACCCGCTCCAGCACGCCGGGCAGCGTGTTGGCGCGCCCGACGAACCCGGCGACGAACTGGTCCACCGGCTGGTGGTAGAGTGCCTCCGGCGTTCCCACCTGACGCAGCTCGCCCGCGCGCATCACTGCGATGCGATCCGAGAGGTCGAACGCCTCCTCCTGATCGTGGGTCACGAACAGCGCCGTGATTCCCAGCGCCTTCACCAGAGCGCGCAGCTCCGCCCGCGTGCGCTGGCGCAGCGCAGCGTCCAGGTTGGAGAGCGGTTCGTCCAAGAGGAGAAGTGGTGGCTCGATCGCCAGCGCGCGGGCCAGCGCCACGCGCTGCTGCTGCCCGCCCGACAGCTCCTGCACGGCGCGCGGCCCGAACCCGGGGAGATCCACCCGCTCGAGGGCGCGCTCCACCCGCGACCTGATCTCCGGCCCCCGCATTCTCCGGGCACGCAGCCCGAAAGCGACGTTCTCATAGACGTTGAGGTGCGGAAAGAGCGCGTAGTTCTGGAAGACCATGCCGAACCGGCGGCGCTGCGGTGACAGCGAGGTTACCTCGCGCCCGTCGAAGATCAGGCGGCCGGCGTCGGGCGTCTCGAAGCCGGCGATCAGGCGGAGCACCGTGGTCTTCCCGCAGCCGCTGGGACCGAGCAGCGTGACGAACTCGCCCGGCTCGAGCTCCAGGGTCAGGTCGCGGACGGCGGCCACGTCGCCGAAGCGCTTCGCGAGGCCGCGCAGCTCGAGCGCCAACCTGCTTCTCCCCTGCTCAGTGGGCGAGCGCGGCACCGCGGCCACGGATGTTCTGGTCCCAGTAGCGCAACCAATCCCCGATCCGCTGGCGGATGAATCCCTGGTCCAGCTCCATAGGTTTGATCTTCGGCGTGGCCTCGCGCAGCCAATCGGGAAGTGAATCCAGCGCCATGTCCGGGCGAGCCGGGATGCGGAAGAACGCGCGCGCGGCGAACAGCACGCTTTCCGGGCTGCCCGCGAATTCGACGAACTCGCGGGCCAGTTCCGGGTTCGGCGTGCCGCGCACCACCGCGATGGCGTCCACGACCATGGGCGTCCCGCTCTCGGGAAGCACATAGTTGATGGGCAGCTCCGTGGCGGACCGCAGCGTCTCGATGTCCGGCATGTCCCACAGCGTGATGAGCCCCTCGCGGCGTGCCAGCTTCTGGTACAGGAGCGTCGGGTTGAGCACGTATTCCTTCGTCTGCGCGTCCAGCCGGAGCAGCCATTCGTATCCGGCCTCCGGGTTCCCCGTGCGCCGGTACTCCCGGTACATGATGGCACCGAAGATCGTGCGCATGGTCCCGGATGCGAGCGGGTCCCGGATGAGGATGTGGCCGCGCCAGCGGGGCTCGAGCACGGCGTCCCAGTCGCGGGGCACCTGATCCGCAGGCACTGCATCCTCATTGTAGGCGATGACTTCCGGCGTGAGAAACGTGGCCGTCCAGCGGTCTTGCGGATCCCGCGCATCCTCCGCCAGCGCATCGGCCCACGACGGCCGGAATGCCTCCAGCAGCGCCAGGTCCGCCGCCTGCGCGAACATGTCGGACGGTGCGCCCCACCAGACGTCGGCCTGCGGGTTGGCGCGCTCCGAGCGCACGCGGTCCAGCACCTCCTGCGATCCCATGTCCACGTACTGGACGTCCACACCGGGATGGCCCGTCTCGAACCGCTGCTCGAACGCCGCGAGCAGGTCGCGCCCGTGCGGCGAGTAGAGGATGAGCACGCGCCGGCCGGCATCCCCGCAACCGGTGACGAGCAGCCAGCCGGCGAGACACGCCAGCGTGCGCGTCATCGGCCGCCGTTCCCGGAGCGGCCGTCTCCGGCCACGTAGGCGCGCCAGCGCGCTGGATCGAGGGAGAGAAGGTTCGCGAACAGCCGGTAGGCGCCCGGCACACCCGCGGGAAGCTGGCGGAAGAAGGAGAGGCCCGTGTATACGTACAGGCCCTCACCCACCGGGGCGACGAGCAGCGCGCCGCGCTTCGGCGCCTCCCCGGCGTCCGCCGCCTCGAGGAGCGGCCGGAAACGCGGGTCCCACTCGCTCAGGAAGTAGAGGCCGCGCTCCTGCTCCCAGCCGTCGAAATCGCCGGCCGTGATCGTGTTCGGCTCGCGAAACACCGGTGAGCCGGGCTCCAGGATCGTCACCGGCGCCCGCTCGTCGGTGACCCGGTCGTGGGGACGCCGCATGGCGACGGGATAGGGCGCGAATCCGCCTTCGACATACTCGTACTTGTTGTACTGCACGAGAAGCACGCCGCCCCGCCGCACGTAGTCGAGGAGCCGAGCGTTCGCCGCTCCCAGCTCGGACCGCACCTCGAACGCGCGCACGCCCAGCACGATGACGTTGAAGCGGCCAAGGTCTCCGTGGAGCAGCTCTTCGCGCCCGATGAGCTCGACCTCGAGTCCGAGCTGCCGGATTGCCTCCGGGCCCTCGTCGCCCGCGCCCATCACGTACCCGATGCGCCGGCCGCGAGCCACCTCCACGGGGAACGCGCGCACGTGCATGACCGCATCCTCGAAGAGTGGTACCGGCTCGATGTGCGGGTAGTCCACCACGGTGTAGCCGCGCGGGTACAGCACGCCCCGCGCGTCCTGCGCGATCACCCGCACGGGGACATCGCCCGCTGTCGCGTTCGGCGGGCCGTAGACGTCGAACACCACCTCCGCGCGGCTCCTGGGCCCCCCGAGCTCGAACGGACGGTCCCCGGGTTCGCTCCGCCACCCCGCCGGCAACTCGACGCGCACCCGCCCCCTCACCGTGTCGGGCGCCTCGCCCGCCAGCGTGACGGACACGCGGCGCGGCCCGCGCTCGCCCAGCGGCCACACGAGATGCCGCGGCTGGACGCGCAGCGAAACGGCGGGCAGCACCAGGATGGGGCGCCGGAACTCGCCCGCCGACTTGTCCGCGTCCCGGAACGTGGCCACGCCGGCCACCGTGAGCGGCGCCACCACCGGCTTGCCGTCGTCGCCCACCACCAGCAGCTCGAACTCGGCGGCGCCCTCGAGCACCGGGGGACTCAGCGGTCGGCCCCACAGCGCCGGATCCTCCGGCCAGTGGTAAAGCGCGCCGTCACGCGCTCGCCTCAGGAAGTACGGCTCGGAGGGGTACGGCGAGCCCGGCTCGTGACGCACGGCGACGCGAAAGCGCCACGTGTGCACCTTGCCCGCGGGTATCGCCACCGCACCATTCGCCGGCGAGCCTGCGGTGACGCCTTCCGCTTCCGCCGCCGCGATGCCCCGGCCCAGGAGCGCGGCGCGCGAGCCGCGGATCTCGAACGGACCGCCGTTCCACAGCTCGACCTCGGCCAGCGACTCCTGGCCGGGCACCAGAATGTCGTCGGCCGCGCGCACATCCAGGACCACGGAAGCGGCGGCCGCGAGCGCCCGCTGCGCTCGTTCCGCCCGCTCCTCCATGATGCGTTGCAGCTCCCGGCCGTCGCCGGCGGCGGAAGACGCCAGCTCGACGAGCGCCTGCGTCTCCCGCACGGCCACGGCCAGTTGCAGCGCCGCGCGCTCCGGGTGAAACACGTTCAGCACCTCGGCGGCACCGTGCACCGCCGTTCGGTACCGCTCCACGTGCGCGAGCGCGCGATTGCGCAGCGGAGCCGGCAGCGTCGCCGCGAGTCCCGCCAGTGTGGTGTCGATGCCCGCGAAGAGGGACGCGTCAGTGCCCGCGGTGCTCGCCCGGCTGACCACCAGCGTCAGGTTCGACCGCTGCGGGCCCGCCGGCTGGATCCGGCCCATGTCCTGGGAGCGATGGCGGCTCCGGCTCGCCATGGCGAGCTGGAAGTGGGAGCGGCCCAGGAGCGGATCGAACGCCCCCGTCTCGACGGCCAGCGTCGCCTCCCCGAGGAAAGCGCGCCACGCGCTGAGGTAGAGCTTCAGCGCATGCCAGGGCCCAACGCCCCGCGCGAACTGCTCCGGAAAGCGCGTGGAATCGCCCGCCGCATCGAACGCCTCCCGGGCCATGATCCCGGCCACCTGGTGCTGCCCGTGCCCGTCGCGCGGCGTCCCGCTGAACGTGGAGACGATGACCTGGGGGCGGAACGTACGGATCACCCACACCACGTCGCTCAGGATCGAGTCACGCGGCCACTCCCGGAAGGTCTCCTCCGCGCTCTTCGAGAAGCCGAAATCGTACGCCCTGGTGAAGAACTGCCCGGCGCCGTCCAGCCGCCGCGCGGAGAGGAGCTCGCCCGTCCTCAGCAGCCCGAGCCCATCGTCCAGCTCGGGGCCGATCAGGTTCTGACCACCCTCCCCGCGCGTGAGCGAGAGATACGCGGCCTCAGCGCCGTGGCCGCGGACCAGCGCCGCGAGCAACCCCGTGTCCTCGTCGTCCGGGTGCGCGCCGATCACGAGAACCCGCTTCTCACCGTCGAGCTGACGGACGAGGAGCCCCGCCGCCACGGCGCCCCGCTCGAGCTGCGGCTCCTGGGCGACTACGAGGGGGACGAAGGTCGCGAGCAGGAGCACCGCCGACGCGCCGGCGGCGCGGACGCGCCCAGTCACGGCGTACGTACGGAAGCTTCTCATGGCATCGAACCTACGGATGACATGGTAAGGCCAAAAGGGGCCGACGCCCCCCGGGCAACGTCCGTCGAGTCTACACCGCCGCAGATCCTGATGAACATCCGCTATCTCGATTCATCGGCCAGGCACCGCTACTCCGGCACGATGGCGATGATCCGCAGCGGCCCGCCCGTGCCGCCCGTGACCTTCACCGGCAGCGCGATGACCGTGCTCCCCACCGCCGGCAGTCCGCTCAGGTCCGCCACGTTCTCGAACGCCGGGATGTTGGCCGCGAACAGGATCTGGTGCGTCTCGAAGAGCTTCGACTGCCCGTAGTCGATGCTCGGCGTGTCGAGGCCGACGGCCGCCACGGACCGGTTGCCCACCAGCCAGCGCGCGGCGTCCGGGGCCAGCCCCGGAAAGTGCAGCTTCGCTACGGCGCCCTCGCCGCGCTCCGCCGTCCCCATGTAGCGCGCGGCGTCGGGCCACAGCCGCGCCCGGTTCGTGTTCAGCAGCAGGATCGCGCCGTCCGGAACGCGCCCGTGCTCGCTCTCCCACGCCTGGAGATCCTCGACGGTCACCTGGTAGTCCGGGTTCGCCTCGGCTTTCGCCGACACGTCCACGACCACGCCGGGGGCCACGAGCCGCTCGAGGGGAATCTGGTCAGACGTCCAGCGGCCTTCCGCGAAATGGATCGGGGCGTCCAGGTGAGTGCCGCCGTGCTCCGCGGTACAGAAGCTGTTCGCAGAGTAATAGTAGCCCTGCGGCGTCCGCCCCGCGGCCATCACCTGGAGCTTGAACGGCTCGGACGTGGGCCAGTAGATCGTGCGCTCGTCGAACGGGTGGGTGAGATCCACCAGGCGCCCGGGCGAAAGCGCGCCGCGGGCGCCCCCGGCTGGCGCGCCGAGCGTATCACCTCCTGCCGCCGCCTCCTCGGCCCGCGGCGCACACGCCATCGCGGCGTAACCCAGCCATCCCGCGACCCACGCCATCCGGAGCGAAATTCTCGCCGTGCTCATACGCCCTCCCGGCTCCCCTGGCAGGTCGCTGGAGAACCTCGGCGACCTGTTGCTGGTCGCTACGACCGGCACTCCTTTGATAGCCGCCGGCCGGCGGCCCGCGCAATAGTCGGCGCCGCTCACCCCTGGAACCACCGGACATCGCCGCGGCTTGCCATCGTCGGGAAATTCCGGACATCTTGCGGGGTAGGAGGTTGAGCCGCGGGTTGATCCTTCCGCGGCCTCACGGGGTCGAACGCGCTTCCCGAGATCCGGCATGCTCGACAAGCTACTCAATCGACCGGTCCCTAGCCGTCCGCCGACGCTCCGGTTCTCCGGGCGCGTGCTCTTCCTGGTGGACGACGCCGAGCTCATGCGCCAGCAGCTCTTCGAGGGGCACGACCTGGAGCTCGCCGACGAGTTGCGCGCGCGGCTCCGCCACGACATCAGTACGGACGAGATCACCCCCGCCTACATCTGCTACTTCTACGACCAGACGCTGGGCGATTTCCCGTACCTCGGCCTCCGCACCACGAACCGTGCGACGGGCAGGCCCGAGTTCCCCGTGACGCGCGGGAGCGTCAAGGCCGCAGGGTTCGTCTGCTCCGTGGCCGGCCGGCGCCGCGGGAAGGGGAGCAGCCGGGAGCAAAGCCCGTACGCGGAGCTCATGGCGGGGATCCGCGTCGTCATCGGGGAGAGCATCGAGCGGATCTACAACGAGAACTGCCAGAACCTGGGGATCCTGACCTCCACGAATTTCGAGCTCCTCGATCGCATCCGCAGCAGCGAGGAGATCGCGCTGGAGGAGTTCGCGAGCGACGCGGACCCCATCACCCGGCAGATCATCGAGTACGGCGGCCTCTTCGAGTTCAACGTCGCCCGGCTTCAGGGGAGGGTCTCCATTCCGCTCCCCGACTGCCTGCTAGAGGAAGAACGCGCTCTGGCGCCGGAGGAAGACGCCGAGTCGCCGGCCGCCGCCGGTACCCGGCCGCCGGGCCCCGGGAGGAGGGAGGCGGCGGCCGCCGTGGCGAAGGCGACGAACCTGCCGGACCAGGAGGAGCTGCGCGTCCGGCGCGGGAGCGGCGAGGCGGTGGCGGGGTTCGCCGCCTACCAGCTCGTCGCCACATCTCAGCCGGCGAATCCGCCGGTCCTCACCCCCGCCGGCCACCCAGGGGATATGCGTGGCCATGGCCCGAGCGGGGCCCCGGCCGTGCTGCGCGCCCGAGCGTCGCCCAGCCGACAGCCTATGACGCTCGCGGAGAAGATCTTGGCAAGCCACTGGGTGGTGGACGCGACCCGGGGAAAGGTGGGCGTGCCCTGGGTGCGCGCCGCGGAGGCGGGCTTCGTGCGCACGGACATCCGCTTCTCGCATGAATACGTGACGCCGATGGCCGCCATCTTCTTCGAGCAGAAGCTCGGGCCGGAGGGACGGGTCGTGGACCCGGATACGATCCTCTTCTTCCGCGACCACCTCACCTTCCTCGAGAAGGCGATGACGAAGGAGCGCGTCGAGCAGGGGCTCCTGGAGGTCGCCGCCCAGCTCGAGATCAAGCAGCGCGAGTTCGCGGAGAAGCAGCGGATCCGGCTCTACGGCGAGCAGGGGGGGCACGTCCTGGGCTCCGAGGCGATCTGCCACTCCAAGATCCTCGAGGCGTACGCGGAGCCGGGCATGCTCGTCATCGGCTCGGATTCCCACACGCCCCACGCCGGCGCGGTGGGCTGTGTGGCCTTCGGCGTGGGCACTACCGCGATCTTCAACTCCTGGATCACCCAGGACGTACGCGTCACCGTACCACGCACATTCCGGGTGGTCGTCAAGGGGAGGCCGCGGGGCAACGTCACCGCCAAGGACTACATGCTCGAGATCCTGCGCCAGCCGTACGTCCGCGACGGCCACGCCATCGGCCAGATCGTCGAGTATGCGGGACCGGCCGTGGAGGCGCTCTCCGTGGACGAGCGCGCTACCATGACGAACATGGCCGCGGAGGTCGGCGCATTCACCGGCATCGTGAGCGCGGACGAGAGGACCGTCGAGTTCCTGGTGAGCGGGCGCGGCATGGACCGCGCGCGCGCAGAGCAGCTCGTCCACGGGATGCAGAGCGACCCGGAGGCCGAGTACGTGACGATCATCGAGATCGACGCCTCGGCGATCCGGCCCATGGTGGCGCTGCCGGGCGACCCGGGCAACGGGATCTACATCGAGGAGCTGGGCTCGGAGCCCATACGCCTCGACATCGCATACGCGGGATCCTGCACGGCGGGAAAGAAGGAAGACATGGAGATGTACGCCGCCGTTTTCCGGGAGGCGTACGGGCGCTGGGGCCTCAAGGTCCATCCGCATGTGCGCTGCTTTATCCAGTGCGGCTCCATCGATGTGCGGGAATACTGCCGCCGGCAGGGCTACCTGGACCTGTTCGAGAAGGTGGGCGCCATCTTTATCGAGCCGGGGTGCGGCGCCTGCATCGCCGCCGGGCCGGGCGCGAGCTATACGCCCGACGAGGTCACGATCTCGTCGCAGAACCGCAACTTCCCGGGTCGCTCAGGACCCGGTCAGCTCTACCTCGCCTCGCCGTACACCGTTGCTGCGAGCGCCATCGCCGGCTGCATCACGGCCTGGGAACCCGGCGTGCCGCTCAGGCAGCTCGACCCGGCGGCGAGGCGATGAATCGCGCGAAGTGCGGAGATCGCCCGCATGCGGAACCCACTCCCCACGCCCGCCCCGGCGTCACAAGACCGGGCCTCCGCTCGTTTCCTCGATGGATTATGCGAAACGCGACCCTCGCCCTCTCACTTGTCCTCTTTGTCCTCGCGCTTCCGGTGAACGGCTGCGGGGGCACCCAGGAGCCGCCCACGGGGATCCCACCGGGCGCCGACCTCGTGCCGATCCAGCAGCTCCCGTCGTTCCCGCGCCAGTACTCCGCCATCGAGGAGCCGCGCCGCACGGTCATCCGGGACGAGACCACGTGGGCTACCTTCTGGGCGGAGATCGAGGGACTGCAGACGCCGAAGACCGACCCTCCACCCGTGGACTTCACTACCCAGTTGGTCCTCGCAGCGGCCATGGGGACGCGTTCCACCGGTGGCCACACCATCACCATCGAGCGGGTCTACCGGACCAGCGATCGCATCTTCGTCGAGGTGCGGGAGGTCGCGCCCGGTCGCGCCTGCATCGTCACCATGGCGCTCACCCAACCCGTGGACGCCGCGCTCGCGCCGAAGAGCGAGCTGCCCGTGAGCTTCGTCGAGAGGAAGGAGGTGCGCGACTGCCGGTAGCGCAGGCCGCTGCTCCCATCCCCTCATCATCGCCTAGCCCGCCTCTCCGAAATCGTCGAAGGCGAACTCCGTCCCCGCGCCCTGCTCACGGGCGCGCCGATAGAGCATGCGGGCGGCGAAGAGGTCTTCCACGGCAAGGCCCACGCTGCGGAACACGATGAGCTCGTCGCGACCGAGCCGTCCGTCCGCGCGGCCCGCCACCACGCCCGCGAGCTCTACGAGCGCCTCCCGCCGCAGGATCCCGTCCCGTATCGCGCCGATGATATCGCCGGACTCGCGAGTGACCGCGCCCACGAGATCGCAGACCACCCGCTCCGCGCGGCGCAGCGTCTCGGGGTCCAGCTCGGCGCGCCAGGGCTCAGAGGAATGCATGCCAATGGCGCACACGGTGGCACCCGCCTCGAGCCAGGCGCCGCTCGCCACCGGTCCGGCGTGGCTGGTGGCCAGAATCACGAGCGAGGCGCCGCGCACAGCCGCCTCCGCGCTCGCCGCGATCTCCACGTCTGTCCCGACTGCGCGACCCACGCGCCCCGCCCATTCCTGGCGCGCGGCGCCCGCTGGCGAGTATGCGACGATGCGCTCGATGGCGCGGACCGCGGCGACCCCCAGGAGCTGGTAGAGCGCCTGGACGCCCAGCCCGAGGATGCCCACGCGCAACGGCTCCCCCGGCGCGAGGCGGCGAACCGCTACACCCGTAGCCGCACCGGTCCTGAGGTTCGTGAGGTAACGCCCGTCCATGACGCAGGCGGGCGCACCCGTGTCAGGATCCAGCAGCACGTAGAGGGAAAGTACGCTGGGGAGTCCGTGGTCGCGGTTGCGGTCGAAGACAGTGACGACCTTCTGCCCCAGGGCGGAAGCGGAGCCCACCGCACCCGCCGGCATGAAGAACGCTGCGCCGCCGAGCTCCGGGGCGTCGATGCGGGTACGCAGCGGCACGCGCACCTGTCCCGCGGCGAGCGCCAGGAACCCCTCCTCGACGGCCGCCACACAGTCGGCCATGGGAAGGAGCGCGCGAGCCGTGGGCGCGTCGATGAGAAGCGTGCGGGGAGACGCCATGGAGTAATGACGACCCTCAACGTGCGGATCCCCGGTGACGGCTCATCCGGCCCCAAGAAAACCGGACCCGGCGGCGCTCACGCGCTCGCCGGGCGTCTGTCTCGCTTCGGCTCGTGAGCCGGGAGTGGCCGCTGCTGGACTCGAACCAGCGACCTCTACGATGTGAGCGTAGCGCTCTGCCAACTGAGCTAAGCGGCCTTCGGCGCACGCCCCCGATCGCGCGGGCGTCGCCGGGCGTCGCCGGGCGTCGCCCTTCACGGCCCTCCGGCGTACGTGCCCCGTCTTCCCATACCCCCACGGGGAATCGAACCCCGGTCTCCTGGCTGAGAACCAGGTATCCTAGGCCACTAGACGATGGGGGCTTGCCGGGCCGCCACGGTATGCGCCACGACGGCCTGCAGGGACGATGAAGATATCCGCCCCCCTGCCCCGATTCAACCCCCGAACCCGGCAGCCCGGCAGCCCCCGCAGCCGCGGCAGGCCTTTGCAGCACAACGTCCGGCGTGCTTGATCGAGGACCCTGGTCGCTCAGGCTCTGGCGTCGCGGCCGCCGGCCTTCACGGACGCCGGGGCCGTGGCTCCCGGCGGACCACGCCCGCGGGACGGAGCTGTCGGGGCTGCCGCCCCGCACCCAACAGGTTTCAGCGCGGCCGCCGGCTGGCTGGCCCGGGAAGCGAGAGTACGTCGTCGACGCGTTCCAAGAGGTAGTCCGGCGCCGCGGCCCCGAGCTCGTCCCGCGGGAAGGCGCCCCACAGGGCGGCGCCCGTGAGCACGCCGGCCGCGCGACCCGCCATCACGTCGAACGGTGAATCTCCGACGAACAGCACGGTTCCTGCCGCGGGCGATCCCAGCGCCGTGAGCGCGGCGGTCACCGGCTCGGGATCCGGCTTGCCGTTGGTCACGTCGTCCGCGCTGATCACCACGGGGAAGTACCCGTCCAGCCCGCAGCACCGCAGCGTACGCAGTGCCACCTCCCGCCTCTTGCTGGTCACCACCGCCAGGGGCGTGGCAGCCTCGGAGAGCCGCGCGATCACCTCGCGAACGCCCGGATAGGGACGCACCATACCGTCGTGCACCCGGCGCTGGTAGCCCTGGTACGTGGCCATCATGGCCGCGGCTTCCTCGTCGGATCTCGCGAACGCGCGGATCTGGTCCCTGAGCGGCCGGCCGAGGGTGGCGAGCCACCGGTCATCGGGTGGCTCCGCGCCCAAGTGCACCCGCATCGTATACCGGTAGCACGACAGGATGAGATCGATGCTGTCGGCCAGCGTCCCGTCGAGATCGAAGAGAATGCCACCCCAATCGACCACTGCGGCTGACCCTTTCACGGCTCGAGAAGCGCCTGGCGAATCAGCGCAAACGTGCCCGCGTCCCGCAGCAGGCCCGGGTGCGTGGGACAGCAGACCTCGAGGTTCGTCGCTCCCGCCAGGAGAGCGCTCTCCGGCGGGAACATGCGCAGGTCGAGAGGCGTGCGGATGGTCGTCACCCGAATCCCGGGGGGCACGGGCTCGCCATCGTTCAGCCGCTGCAGGAACTCGCTCCCCGGCTCCATCTCATCGCCGCCGGCGCCCCACGCCAGATAGGCGGCGTAGGTGCCGCGGTGGGGCGTGGCCAAGAAAACGACGCGGCGCACCTTCGCCGCGCCGCCGAGAAAGCGAAGATAGTAGCGCACCGCAAGCCCGCCCATGGAATGGGCTACTACGTCCACCTGCCCGGCACCCGTGACGGCGAGGAGCGCGTCCACCACGGACGCGAGCTCCGTCGCGTGCGCCACGTTGCTCCCGTAACGGTCGGAAAAATCCACGGCCATGACGGCGCTCCCGGACCACCCGTCGGCCAGCAGGCGCCGGCGCAACTCCCCGAGCTCCGAGGCAGAGTCGTGCCAGCCCGGGACGAGCAGCAGCGGCACCCGCTCCTGCGCCGCAGTGGCCGGCCGAACGGCAAGCGCCAGCAACGCGCACCATACGAGTGCCGCTCGCCCGATCATGCGCTCTGTGAAGCGAGGACCTCGCACAAAACGTCCGTGGCCTCCTCGAGCTGCTCCTCCGTGATGACCAGCGGCGGCGAAAGCTGCACGACGTTGCCGGCCTCGCCGGCCGGCAGCACGATGACACCGCGGCGCAGGGCCTCCGTCGCCACGCGCCCCGCGAGCCCTGCAGCCGGCGCGCCGGTCCTCAGGTCCGCTACCAGCTCGATTCCCAACAGCAGCCCGCGACCGCGAACCTCGCCCACCACGGCCGCGCCTCTGGTCCCTGCCCTCAGCCGCTCGAGGAGTCGTACGCCCAGCCGGGCGGCCCGCTCCACCAGACGCTCCTGCTCGAGCTCGTCCAGGAACGCGAGCGCGGCCGCGCAGGCCAGCGGGTGACCCAGGAACGTGCTCGTATGGATCGCCTCGCCCGAGGACGGCGGCCACGCGTCCATCACCTCTGGCGGCCCGAGGCACACGCTGAGGGGAAGCCCGCCGCCCAGCGCCTTGCCCGCGCACAGCAGGTCCGGCGCGACGCCCTCGGCCTGGCAGGCGAAGAGCGCGCCGGTGCGGCCGAAGCCGGTGAACACCTCGTCGGCGACTACAAGCGCGGCGTGCTCGTGCGCGCACTCGAACAGCGCCGCCAGGAAGCCGCGCGGCGGTACGCGCACCCCCGCCCGCCCCTGGATCGGCTCGACGAGGACCGCGCCAATAGGGTCGCCGTTCGACGCCCCGCGACCCAGCCGCTCCTCCACCTGCTCCAGCACGGCGTCCGCGTCCGGATCGCCCCCCGCCGCAGGGTAGCGCACGAACTCGACCCCCTGATAGAGCCACGGCTCGAACGGCGCACGGAAATGCGCGCCCGCAGTGACGGCCAGGGCTCCCAGGCTCAGCCCGTGGTACGCCCCCTGGAACGCCAGCACGCCCGGCCGACGCGTGGCCAGCTTGGCGGTTTTCAGCGCGATCTCCACGGCCTCCGAGCCGGTGCAGGCGAGCACCCCGCGCGCGTCCGGCCAGGGCGCGAGCGCGCAGAGCCGCTCCAGCAGCTCGACCTTCGCCGCGGGCGGGTGCACATCGCCCATGCCGTGAATCAGGCGGCCGGCCTGCTCACGGACGCGGCCGACGATCCGCTCGTTCGCGTGGCCCGCAGCGGCAACGCCGAACCCGCCGCTCAAGTCCACGTACACGTTGCCGTCCGCGTCGCGCACGTTCGCGCCCCGCGCCTCCACCCAGAAGACCGGGAACTCGTCGGAGAGCAAGGTGACATTCCGCGACTCGACCGCGGCGAGGCGTCGGGCGAGGGCGCGCGACGCGGGACCCGGCGGCGGCACGCGGATCTCCGGCAGCGACGTTCCGAGATCACTCATGGGGCCTGAAGCCGCGAGGGCAGCCGGTCCCTGCGCATGATTCGGCCGGCCAGCCAGAAGAGCGCCGCCGCCGTGACGAGGAGCGCCAACACCGTCCCGAGGAGCTGCGCCCGCTCGAACGCGTAGTACCACGCCGCGCTCACGATCGCCAGGCACGACGCGGCCATGAGCTCCGGCATGCCCCGAGGGACGCCGTGGCCGAGCCCCAGCACACCGAGCATGGCGACGACCGCGGCGGTGGCGGTTGGACCGGCGCCCAGCGGGCCGCTCAACGTCCAGAAGCCCAGCCAGATCCCGAGCAGCACGGAGAGCGTGAGCTGCGCCGCGTACCACGGGCGCCGCAGCGCCGGCGGCGCGCCATGGAGCCCCCACCAGGCCAGAGCTGTGACGGCCACGAGCCACGCGTCGAGCAAGTATGCGCCCCGCTCGTCCAGCTCGAGAGCCTCCAGCGCCGTGGCCCCGACCAGAAACAACGCCGCGTAGAGCTGCACCGCCACGGCGGGAAGCAGCCACGGCTGTGACACACCCGCACGGCTCCGCGCCAGCAGGATCGCAAGCGCCAGGGCCGTGAGCCCGAAGACGCCATCCGCGATCCAGATCACGGTGTCGCCGCTCAAGCTGGCCACCCGCGCCACCCCCACGGCCACGAACGGGTACGTGGCCGCGAGCATTATCGCGGGCATCACCGCACTGCGCCGCAAGACGATGGCGAGCACGACGCCCGGCGTCGCGAGCGCGGTCGAGCCCGCCACGACCGCGAGTGTCGAACCGGCCGGCCACGCCTGCTCGGAATAGCCGACGGCAATGAGGAGCGCGCCGAGCCCCGCCACCTGGAACGCGTAGCCGATGCGGCGCCACCGCTCGCGCGCCTCGAGGAGCATCCCCGCCGCGACGAGCGCCACCCCCAGCGTCGCGATGAGCACGCAGCGGACGCGCACGCTGAGCTCGGGCCAGATCGCGTTCACGAACGTCCCCGCGCCGAGCAGCAGCACCGCCGCCGCCGCCAGCGCAATCGCCCCCTGCGCGAAGCGCCGCCGCTGTAGCTCCGCGCACTCCGCGCTCTCGGCGCGTAGCCGCCCGGCGAGTGCCTCGTCGATCAACCCCTCGCGCAGCCAGCGCTCCAGCGCCCGCGCCTCCGCACGACCGTCTCCCAGCACGGTTTCACCTCCCGGCCACTCTGCCGCCCGCCGAGACGAAGACCCCGGACACGCCTACGCTCCCCCCGCTCCCCCGCCCGGGCCCGAACCTCCCACCGCCTCACCGGCCGCCACATCGGCACCCGCACGCCCTGCGACGGCGGCCTCCCACCCCTCGGGATCCGCCACCATCCCCATGGCGTGGTAGCCCTTGTCCACATACACGGTGGCACCCGTAATCCCAGCCGCCAGCGGCGAACACAGGAATGCCGCCGTATGCCCTACGTCCGCCGCCGTGTTCACCTCGGGAAGCGCAGCGTTCCGCCGGTAGTACTCGATCATGCGGTCGATCATCCCGATGGCCTTCGCCGCCCGGCTCGCCAGCGGCCCGGCGCTGATCGTGTTCACACGGACCGCGAAGCGGCGGCCCGCCTCGAAGGCGAGCACGCGCGTGTCGCTCTCCAGCGCCGCCTTTGCCGAGCTCATGCCACCCCCATACCCGGGAATCACCCGCTCGGAAGCGAGATAGGTCAGGGAGAGCACCGCACCGCCCGGACGCATGAGCGGACCCAGGCGCTGCACGAGCGCGACGAACGAATACGCGCTCGCACTCAGCGCCGCGAGGTACCCGCTCCGGCTCGTGTCGATCAGCGGTTTGTGCACCTCCGGACTATTCGCCAGCGAGTGCACGACGATGTCCAGGCACCGCTCCCCGAAGTCACGCACCAGCACGGCCGCAACCTCCTGGACCGTGTAGCCCGAGACCTCCCGGTAGCGGCGATCCTCGCGCACCTCCAGCGGCACGTCGTTGGGCATATCGAACGCCGCGTCCAGCGGGTAGATCTTCTCGATCTCGAATTCGCCGCCGCCCGGAAGGGAGCGGTCCAGCTTCCCGCGCTCGAGGCTGCGCTGGAAAATGGAGAGCACCGGCGGCCACGTGCCCACGCAGATGGACGCGCCCGCCTGCGCCAGCGCTCGCGCGATCGCCCAGCCGTAGCCCCGGTCGTCGCCCACGCCCGCCACGAATGCACGCTTGCCCCTCAGATCGATGGGAAGCATCTCCGTTCCAACCCCCTTCCGCTTCCGTAACCCCTGACCTGCCGAACACTTACGCCATGCACACCATGTGCCGGATCGAACCACCGTCGCGGAACGAGCCCGCGCACGACGCTCGCCGCAAGCCCGTGGCAGTTTACCCGGCGCCGCGCCACCTCTGCAAGAACAAGGCGGCACGCCTCATGCCCGCGCCCGCTCCGGCGCGCGCCGGGCGAACCCGAACCTACGTGCCCGTTCCCTCGCTCGCCTTGGGTGAACACGAAGCCCTCCGGCGCGGCGCGCGGGGCGACTTCCGCCCCCTCTTGAAGTCTGGCGCTGTCGGCGGCCAGGGCCGCTTCCCCAGGCGAATCTGTAACATTTTATTGCGGATTCTATGGATCTGTTACAGTATATGCCAGTATGGAACGAAATGTTACGGATCTGGATACGGACGTCGGAGGCAGTGTAGCCAGTATCTATGTGACCCACAACATGTTACAGACTAATTCCGTGCTGGCACGGCCTTTGCTCCGAGACTCTCACCGAAGGGTTCCACTTTGCCGGGAGGCACCCATGAGAGCGGCGCGAGCGACGGCGGCGGGCATCGTTCTGGCGCTTGGGGGGTTGGTGTGGGCTTGCGGGGAGCGAGCGGGTCCAGTGGAGCCGCCGCCGTTCGCGCCGTCGCTCGAGGGGCCGGCCTTCGTGCATGTTTCGGGCGAGGCGCTGAAGGTGCTGAAGCGCAAGGTGCCGCTCGCAGAGACGGTGGAGGAGACGCAGAGGATCGGAGCCGACGGTGGCACGATCGAGCTGGCGGGTGCGGGGATCGCGCTGACGGTTCCGGCGGGGGCCCTCAAGGGTGCTGACGACGGCGAAGTGGAGGTCACGGTGCGTGCACCTGCCGGCTCCGATGTGGTGTTCGAGTTCGGGCCTCACGGGACCGTGTTCAGGAAGCCGGTGAAGCTGGAGATCGATCTCTCGGACACGGAGGCGGCGGGCAATCGTTCGGCACTGGCACGGCTCATCGCGGTCTACTACGAGGCGGTGGCTGCCGCGGGGTACCGCGGCTCGGAGACGGTTCGGGTGGAGGTGAGCGGGCATCGTCTCAAGGTCTATCTGAAGCACTTCTCCGGTTATCTGATCGCCATGGGGTGAGTCGGCCATGGCTGGGCAGTGGCAGGGGCAGTGGCAGGGACTGAACGAAACGACGGAGCCGATTTGATGAAGCCGGCAGTGGGCCACGCGGACGGCGGGAGAAACCCCATGGACGAGCGTCTCGAGGAGGCGCGGCGGCTGGCTGGCGTGGGGAGCGCCGAGGAGCAGCGCGGCAGGCCGGAGGAGGCGCTGGCGTGTTATGCCAGGGCACTGGCGCTGCTGGACGGTATGGAGGCGACGGAGCTCCGTGCGGACGTGCTCCGCTGGATGGGACGGATCCGCGCGGGGTCGGGGGAGGCGGGGCGCGCAGAGCAGCTCTTCAGCGAGAGCCTCACTATGGCGGAGGCGCTGGGATACGAGGCCGGGAGGGCGCACGCGCTGAACTGTCTGGCCACAGTGGCACACCGGCGCGGCGAGCTGCGGAAGGCGGTGGGGCTCTACCGGCAGGCCGCGCGCCTGGCGGCGCAGGCGGGGGAATACCGGCTGTCGGGCATGGTGGAGCAGAACCTGGGGGTCCTGGCGAACATGCGTGGGGACCTGGACGGCGCGCTGGTGCGTTACCGCGCGAGCCTCCGGGCATTCGAGGAGGCAGCGGATGCCGAGGGCGTCTCGTGGGTGCTGAACAACCTGGGGATGCTCCACACCGATCTCGGGCAGTTCGAGGAGGCGGAGCGGGCGTTCGCGCGGGGCCTCGAGATCGCGCGGGCGCGAGGCGATCTGCCCATGGAGGGGCTCCTCGAGCAGAACCGCACGGAGATGTACGTGGCCCGGGGCTGGTTCGATGCGGCCGCGGGCACGTGTGCGCGCGCCCTCGCCATTGCGGAGCAGCGGGCGGATCCGCAGCGGCGTGCGGATGCCCTGAAGTTCTGGGGGATGATCGCGCGTCATCGGGGCGACACCGAGGCGGCGCTCACGGCGCTGGAGGAGGCGCATCGTCTGGCTGTGCAGGCGGAGGATGCGCTGCTGCGCGCGGAGGTGCTGCGCGAGCTGGGCTCCGTGCGGGCGCTCGAGGGGGAGGCGGAACGGGCGCGGGCGCTGTGGGAGGAGGCGCTCGAGGCCTTCCGCCGCCTGGGCGCGGCGCTCGACGCGCGGGACGTGGAGGAGCGCCTGGAGGGCCTGGCTGCGCGGGCTCCCTAGAGAGAGACGGCGCATCGTCCGGCCTCCTTCTGGCGGCGCGTCCGGCGCCCTGGGATGCGCCAGACGCGCCCGATTCGTTGTGGACTGGACTCCTGAGGTGCGGCGTCTCGCGTGAGCTATCACCTGGCTTCCACAGACCGACCGCAGGCGGTAGCGGCGACGGAGCCGTCGCCGGCGGAGTTCGCCTTCCGGAGCATCGTGGGCCAAAGCCGACCGCTGCGCGACGCCATTGAGCTGGCGCACAAGGTGGCGGCCCGCCGGATGACCACGGTGCTCCTGGTGGGCGAGACGGGGACGGGCAAGGAGCTATTCGCACGCGGTATCCACTACGCGGGCCCCACGCCCGGCGAGCCATTCGTGGCCGTGAACTGCGCCGCGATCCCCGAGTCACTCCTCGAGTCCGAGCTGTTCGGCCACGAGCGAGGCGCCTTCACGGATGCCCGGGGGCGGAAGCGGGGGCTTCTGGAGCTGGCGGGTGCCGGCACCCTGTTCCTGGACGAGGTCGGCGAGCTGCCGCCTAACCTGCAGCCGAAGCTCCTGCGCGTGCTCGAGGAGCGCCGGGTCCGCCGGTTGGGCGGCGTGGAGGAAATCGAGATTGGCTGCCGGGTCATCGCCGGCACGAACGAGCCCCTGGAGGACGCGGTGGCGGACGGCCGGTTCCGCGATGACCTGTTCTACCGCCTAAACGTCTTCCGCCTGGTCCTTCCTCCGCTGCGCGCACGGGAAGGCGACATGGAGATTCTGGCCCAGCATTTCCTAACCCAGGTCGCCCAGGAGCAGGGGATCGAGCCGAAGCGCATCGCCCCGGAGGCCATGGCGATCCTGCGCGCCCACCCCTGGCCGGGCAACGTGCGCGAGCTGAAGAACGTCATCGAGCGGGCTGCGATCCTGAGTGAGGGGGACGAGATCCGGGAGGAGCACATCCGGGTCCAGGACCGCCGCCCGCTCCCTCCTCACGTTCCCGATCTTCCCGCGGCAGGCGCGGGGGAGATCCACGTCCTCGAGAGAGGCCGGTCGCTGGCGGAGATCGAGCGCGAGGCCATCGCGCTCACGCTGCGGTTCACGCGTGGGAACCGCAGCGCCGCCGCCCGCATCCTCGGCATCTCGCGGCCCACTCTGCTTCGCAAGCTGCGCCGCTACGGGATCGAGGCCGGAATCGCCGCGGAGGAACGCGGGCCGTGAGGGCGATCCCTGGCGGCGCCGTCTCGCTCCCCCCGCCCCTCGACGCGCTACTCGAAGAGGCACGCACCTCCGAGCGCCAGGGCCGCCGTGAGGTGGCGCGCCGTCGCTACGAGGCGGTGCTCCACCGCCTTGACCACTCCTCGCAGGGACCCACCGCCGCTGCGCTTCTCCGTTGGATCGGGCGCACCTACGTGGACGACGCCGACCTGGATGCGGCGCTCGACTGCTTCCAGGCGGCGCTGGCCGTGGCGGAGGCGACCGGCGACCTCTCGGGCCGCGCGAACACCATCAACTGCATCGCCGCCGTGTTCCTCCGGCGTGGCCTCCTGGATCGCGCGGAGACGTCGTACCTGCGGGCGCGAGCGGGCGCCGAGGCGGCAGGTGACGCTGAGCTCGTGGCGATGACCGAGCACAACTTGGGTACCATCGCGACCATCCGCGGCAACCTCATCGGTGCGCTCGAGCACTACCGCCGCAGCCTGGAGACCTACCGCGCCCTCGGGAGCTCCGAGCGGATCGCCGCCCTCCTCAACAACCTGGGCATGCTTTACACCGACCTGGGCCGCTGGCACGAGGCCGGCCGCACCTACGCGGAGGCGCTCCACATTGCCGGCGTCATCGGCGACATGAGCACCCAGATCATGGTGGAGGTCAACCGCACGGAGCTGTGGATCGCCCGACGGGACTTCGTTCGCGCCCGCGAATCCTGCGACGCGGCCCTCGAACTGGCGCGCCAGGCCGGCGACGAGCGACCCCTGGGCGACATCTACAAGCACTACGGCGTGATCTTCCGAGAGTCCGGGAAGCTGCGGCTCGCCGACGAACACCTCGCCCGCGCCGCACGCTTCGCCGAGGAGCGCGAAGACATGCTCCTGGCCGCCGAGACGGCCCGCGAGCAGGCGGAGGTCCACCGCCGCGAGGAGCGCAACCGCGATACGCTCCAGTGCCTGAACCGCGCGCACAGGCTGTTCTCCGAACTCCGGGCGCAGAGGGATCTGGCCGATGTGGACCGGCGCGTCGCCCGCCTCGAGCAGACATACCTGGAGATCGTGTGCCGCTGGAGCGAGTCTATCGAGTCGAAGGACCGCTACACCAAGGGCCACTGCGAGCGCGTCGCGGACTACGCCTGCGCCCTCGCCCGCGCCGCAGGCTTGGAAGAGAGCACGCTCATCTGGTTTCGCATGGGCGCGCTCCTCCACGACGTGGGCAAGGTGGTCGTCCCCTCGGAGATCCTGAACAAGCCGGGCCGCCTGACGGACGAGGAGCGCCGGATCATGGAGCGCCACACGGTGGCGGGGGTCGAGCTCCTGGCCGGCATCGAGTTCCCCTGGGACATTCGCCCCATGCTGCGGCACCATCATGAGCGCTGGGACGGCACCGGGTATCCGGATGGCCTCGCCGGCGAGGAGATTCCGTTGGCGGCCCGCGTCCTCTGCGTGGCCGACGTCTACGACGCCCTGACTACCCGGCGTAGCTATCGGCCTGCCTATCCTCCGGAGCTGGCGCTGGAGCTCATGGGGGACGAGGCGGGTCACATGTTCGACCCCGATCTCTTCCGGCGTTTCAAGGTCATGTGGGCGGCAAAGGAGGCGAGGGCGCTGCGGGCGACTGCGCCTCTTCTCGCTACTACGCAGAAACGGGGTCGTTCCCAGGCGCCCTTTGCCGCCGTGTACCGAAGCGCCGCTCGCGCATGAAGGGGCGGGCGAGCGCCAGCGCGTCGAACCTGCCGACGCCCACGACGAAGGCACGCTTTCCCCTCATTGTACTGGTGCCGCCGGAAAATAGCGCGCCTCAAGGCGTCCCAGGACAGCCGGCGCAGTCGCGCACTCTCCGCCTGGCGCTGTTGAGCGAGAAGCACAGCAGTGATGCCCGCCAGAGCCAACCCAACCCAAGGCGCGCGAG
>JACQVF010000047.1 GCA_016209885.1 Gemmatimonadota bacterium
GAGATGGTGATGCCCGGGGACAACGTGAACATGGCGATCGAGCTGATCTCGCCCATCGCGATGGAGAAGGAGTTGCGCTTTGCGATCCGGGAGGGAGGTCGGACGGTGGGAGCGGGGGTGGTCACCGAGGTGCTGGAGTAGGGAGGTAGCCGAGGTGACCCCGCGGGGTGTCTCTCCTTGCGGCCCTTGCGGAATCACGGTCGCGGCAGAAAGCGCGGTTCCCAGCTTTCTTGCCGGTTCGCGGGCAGACTCCGGTTCCCGGGGCGGTCCTCGGGCGTACGGGGAGAGACCCCGCGGGGCCGGTGCAGCCCGAGTCGGTGACGAGGCCGGCGGATGGTGAATGAGGGAGCGAAGCAACGATCATGGCGGGAAGAATCAGGATTCGGCTCAAGTCGTTCGACCACTGGGTGCTCGACCAGGCCGCTGGCGAGATCGTGCGGGCGGCGCAGAAGACGGGTGCGGATGTGCGCGGCCCGATTCCGCTGCCGACGAAGCGCCGGCTGCTCACGGTCCTGCGCTCACCGCACGTCGACAAGAAGAGCCGGGAGCAGTTCGAGCTGAAGACGCATAAGCGGCTCATCGACATCGTGGACAGCCGTCCGCAGACGATCGATGCGCTTACGAAGCTCGATCTTCCGGCCGGTGTTGAGGTCGAGATCAAGGTCGATTGACGGAGATCCAGGGAGCATCGGGATGGCCGGGATCATCGGACGCAAGATCGGGATGACGCGGGTCTTTGACCCCGAGGGTCTGCCCGTTCCGGTGACCGTCATCGAGGCCGGTCCCTGCCCGGTCGTGCAGGTGCTGAGCGAGGAGCGGAACGGCTATCGGGCGGTCCAGCTCGGGTTCGCTGGGAAGAAGGTGAAGCGCAGCGCACGGGCGGAGCTCGGCCACGCTCGCAAGGCGGGACTCGAGACGGCGCCGCGCGTGCTTCGGGAGTTTCCGCTGGCGCCCGAAGAGGCGGTGGAGGTCGGGCAGCGGCTCACGGTGGCTCAGTTCTCCGCCGGGGACCGCGTGAAGGTGACGGGCAGGTCGAAGGGTCGGGGCTTCCAGGGCGTGGTGAAGCGCCATGGCTTCTCGGGGCGCCCGGGCTCGCACGGTCATCCGGAGCGGCGGGTGCCGGGTTCCGTGGGGCCCGGCACGAACCCATCGCGGGTGATCAAGGGGAAGCGGCTGCCGGGCCACATGGGCGACGCTCGCGTCACGGTCCGGCACCTTCTGGTGGTGAAGGTAGATCCCGAGCGGAACCTCCTGTTCGTGAGGGGGGCGGTGCCGGGCGCGCGGAACAGTCACCTCTACATCACGAAGTGACGATGTACAAAGCTCGCTATTACAAGGCGGACGGTGAGAAGGGGCGAACGCGGCCGCTGCCGGAGTGGCTGTTCGACGGAGTCGTGAACGAGGCTGCCATGCACCGGGCCGTGGTCGCCTATCTGGCGAATCAGCGTCAGGGGACGGCGGCGGCGAAGACGCGGAGCGAGGTGAGGGGTGGCGGCCGGAAGCCGTGGCGCCAGAAGGGGACGGGCCGTGCGCGCCAGGGCTCGATCCGCGCGCCGCACTGGCCAGGCGGGGGCGTGGCGCACCCGCCGGTGCCCCGAGATTGGAGGCAGCGCATTCCGAGGAAGCTGCGCCATCTGGCCCGTACGTCGGCGTTCAACGCTCGGGCGGAGGCCGACCGGATCGTTCTCATCGAGGCGCTGGAGCTGGAGCGTCCGCGCACGAAGCAGATCGTCGAGCTCCTGAACGCGATCGAGGCGGAAGGGAACGTACTCGTGCTCACGGACGGCCAGAAGCCGGTCGTATACCTGTCGGCGCGGAACCTGCCCGGGGTCGAGGTCCGGCCGTTCGGCGAGGAGTCGGCCTACGACGTGCTGTGGGCGGGAACCGTCGTGATCGAACGCACGGCGCTGGAGCGGGCTCCGGCACCGGCGGCGGACGGCTCCGCCGGCGAAGGGGAGGTGAGCGAGGATGCGTGACTTGCGGGAAGTGATCCTGCGGCCGGTGGTCACCGAGAAGTCGGCGGCGATGACCGAGAAGGAGAACGTCTACACGTTCATCGTGAACCCGGACGCGAACAAGCTGGAGATCCGTCGGGCCGTGGAGCAGCTCTGGGGCGTGAAGGTCCTCTCTGTGAACACGATGCGTTACGCGGGGAAGGCCCGGCGCGGCCACATGGGGCTGCTGGGGCGGGCGGCGCGGAAGGTGGGGCGGCGTCCGGCCTTCAAGAAGGCGCTGGTCCGGTTGGCGGCAGGCGACTCGATCGAACTGTACGAAGTGGGTTGAGGAACGGAGCGATGGGCATCCGAAAGTTCAAGCCAGCGACGCCGGGGACGCGCTTCCGGGCGGTGGTCGCGTATGAGGAGATCACGCGGACGGAGCCGGAGCGTTCGCTGCTCGAGCCGCTGCACCCGACGGGTGGCCGGAACCACCACGGCCACATCACGGTACGCCGTCGAGGCGGCGGCCACAAGCGGCTCTACCGCCGCATCGACTTCAAGCGGGACAAGCTCGGGGTGCCGGGGCGGGTGGCGGAGATCGAATACGACCCGAACCGCACCGCGAACATCGCGCTCATCCATTATACGGATGGGGAGAAGCGCTACATCCTTCACCCCCGAGACCTGAGGGTGGGCGACGTCATTGTGTCGGGCCCCGCTGCGGATATCCGGGTAGGGAACGCGCTCCTCCTGGAGCGGATCCCCCTGGGCAGCGTGGTCCACGCGGTGGAGCTCAGCCCGGGGAAGGGCGCGCAGCTGGCGCGATCCGCGGGCGCCGGGGTGCAGGTCGTGGCGAAGGAGGGTAACTACGTGACGCTGCGGCTCCCGTCCACCGAGGTGCGCATGGTACGGAAGGAGTGCAGGGCGACCATCGGCCAGGTGGGCAACGTGGAGCACGAGCTGGAGTCCATTGGCAAGGCGGGTGCGAACCGCTGGCGGGGCCACCGCCCGAAGGTGCGGGGCGTGGCCATGAACCCCGTGGATCACCCCCTGGGCGGGGGTGAGGGGAAGAGCTCGGGCGGCCGCCCAGCCTGCACGCCCTGGGGCAAGCCCGAGGGGAAGAAGACCCGGCATCCGAAGAAGCCGTCCAACCAGTATATCGTGCGCGGCCGCCGGCGCGGCAAGGCGACGCAGTAACGCGGCGCGCCAGGATTCGATCGAGCCGAAGCCCGATCTAGCGAGTTTGGAGAACGATGGCACGGAGCCTCAAGAAGGGACCCTTCGTCGACGGGAAGCTTCTGGCGAAGATCCAGAGGATGGGCGCGCGGAGCGAGAAGCGCGTGATCAAAACCTGGGCGCGGGATTGCACGATCCCACCCGAGTTCGTCGGCCACACCCTCGCCGTGCACAACGGGAACAAGTTCATTCCCGTCTACATCACGGAGAACATGGTCGGCCACAAGCTTGGCGAGTTCGCGCCGACGCGACTGTTCCGCGGCCACGGCGGGAAGTTGTCGGAGAAGCGGGCGAAGGTGACGGAGTGAGGATTCGCGAATCGCGAATCGTTGACGAGGCGGTATGGAAGGCAGAGCGGTGGCGAAGTTCGTGCGCATGAGCGCCCGGAAGGCGCGGCTCGTGATCGATCAGATCCGCGGCCGTCCGGTGAACGCGGCGTATGCAGTCCTTCAGTTCTCGAAAAGGGGGGCGGCGGAGGCCATCGACAAGGCGCTGCGTTCTGCGGTGGCGAATGCGCGGCAGAAAGCGTCGCAGGAGGGAGAGTTCCTGGACGTGGACGAGCTGGTGGTACGCGCGGCGTTTGTGAACGAGGGCCCGACGCTGAAGCGGTGGCGCGCGGCAGCCATGGGCCGGGCGGTGCCGATTCGCAAGCGCACGAGCCACATCACGATCGTGGTCGGCACGAAGGACGGCCAGCAGAGGAAGGAGGGCTGAACGCCGCATGGGCCAGAAGACGCATCCCGTCGGATTCCGGCTGGGGATCCTGAAGACCTGGTGCTCGCGCTGGTATGCGGAGCGCGACTTCCCGAAGCTCCTGGCGGAAGACGAGACGATCCGCAGGTACCTGTTCCGGCGTCTGGCTCACGCGGCGGCGGCGGGCGTGGAGATCGAGCGCAAGCCTCAGAAGATCGTGGTCACGATCCATACCGCGCGTCCCGGAGTCGTCATCGGGAAGCGCGGCGCGGAGGTTGACAAGCTGCGGGACGAGCTCAAGGTGCTCACGCGAAGCGACGTGGCGGTGAACGTGGAGGAGATCAAGCGGCCGGAGACGGACGCGAAGCTGGTGGCGGAGAACGTCTGCCATCAGCTCCGGCAGCGGATCTCGTTCCGCCGCGCCATGAAGCGCGCGGTGCAGGCGGCTATGCGGGCGGGGGCGGAAGGGATAAAGATCCAGTGCTCCGGTCGGCTGGGCGGTGCCGAGATCGCTCGCTCGGAGGGCTATCACGAGGGTCGGGTCCCGCTGCACACCCTGAGGGCGGACATCGACTACGCGCAGGCCACCGCGAAGACCACCTATGGCACCGTCGGTGTGAAGGCGTGGATCTTCAAGGGCGAGCTGGTCGAGGACCGGCGGGGGCGGACGTACTCGACGGGAGTTTAGCGGGTGAGCGGGTGAGTGGGCGAGGGGGCGAGGGGTCCGTCGGTGGAGTTGGCTTCGCGGCAGGTCCGCAGCTATGGAGCAGTGTCCGGCGCCGAATGGCCGAATGAGCGACAGCGTCACGGTGGAGCCGGGGTGGCGATGCCGGGGCTCGCGGGGCTCGCCCGTTCGCCGGTTCGCCCGCTGGGGTGCTGAGGGGAGAGGCGGATCATGCTAGCGCCGAAGAGGGTCAAATACCGCAAGCGCCAGAAGGGCCGGATGAGGGGGAAGGCCACACGGGGCAACACGGTGGCCTTCGGGGAGTATGGGCTCATGGCGCTGGAGGCGGCGTGGATCACGAGCCGGCAGATCGAGGCCGCGCGCGTGGCCATGACGCGGCACATCAAGCGCGGCGGCAAAGTGTGGATCCGGATTTTTCCGGACAAGCCGATCACGCAGAAGCCGGCGGAAACCCGCATGGGGAAGGGGAAGGGCAACCCGGAGGCGTGGGTGGCCGTGGTCAAGCCGGGACGGGTCATGTTCGAGCTGGAGGGCGTGCCGGAGACGGTGGCGGATCAGGCCATGCGCTTGGCGGCCGCGAAGCTGCCGGTGAAGACGCGATTCGTCGTTCGTAGCGAGTTCCTGGGAGGGTAGCCGATGCGAGCAGACGAGATTCGCGAGATGACGGACGATGAGATCGGGGAGAAGGTCAGCGAGCTCAAGGAGGAGCTATTCCGGCTCCGCCTCCGGAGCGCGACCCAGCAGCTGGAGAACCCGATGCTGCTCCGGCGCCTTCGTCGTGACGTGGCGCGGTTGAAGACGGTCACGCGCGAGCGGGAGCTGGCGGGACGGAAGTAGCGATTCGCGATGAGCCATTCGCGATTCACGATCAGCAATTAGCGGTTTGCAATGGGTGAGTGCCGAGGCGGATCACGGGCAGATCACTGACCGCGGGGGAGGGACCCTGGATCGCAGACTGCGAACGGTCGGGGCGAGGAAGGTATGGAAGACCGAGGGAAGCAGGGCGGGTCGCTGCGGAAGCTGCGGAAGCTGCGCGTGGGCGTGGTGGTGAGCGACAAGCCGGACAAGAGCGTGGTGGTGGCGGTGGAGCGGAAGGTCGCGCACGCGCTCTATGGCAAGCGAGTTGCTCGGACGAAGAAGTACTATGCTCACGACGAGAAGAACCAGTATCACGTCGGTGACGTGGTACGGATCATAGAGACGCGGCCCCTGTCGAAGCTCAAGCGTTGGCGGGTCGTCGAGGCGATCGAGCGCGCGCGCTAAGCGTTCCCGGCGCGGGGCGCCGGTCACGGAGTCGAGCATATGATCCAGCAGGAGTCGATCATCAAGATTGCGGACAACACAGGCGCGAAGCGGGCGCTGTGCATCCGCGTGCTGGGTGGTTCGCACCGCCGCTACGGGCGCGTGGGTGATGTGATCGTCGTGTCCATCAAAGATGCGATCCCCGAGGGCTCGGTGAAGAAAGGGGACATCGCGAAGGCCGTCATCGTGCGCACGAGCAAGGAGACGCGGCGCAAGGACGGGTCTTACATCCGATTCGACGACAACGCGGCCGTGCTCATCAGCGACCAAGGCGAGCCGCGGGGCACGCGCATCTTCGGGCCCGTGGGTCGAGAGCTGCGGGAGCGGAAGTTCATGAAGATCGTCTCCCTGGCGCCGGAGGTGCTGTGATGGCGGCGAGGCAGGGGAGGGCGCCGAGGCAGGCGAAGCCGCGGAGTCACGCGAAGTACCAGATCGTCAAGGGCGATCGGGTGCGGGTGATCCGGGGAAACTACCGGGACCTGGAGGGCACGGTCCTGCGGGTGATGGTGGCGACGGGCCGGGTGGTGGTGGAGGGGGTGAACCAGCGGAAGCGGCATCAGCGACCGACGCCGTCGAACCCGGAAGGCGGGATCATCACGTTTGAGGCGCCGATCCACATCTCGAATGTGATGCTCATCGACCCGAGCACGGGCAAGCCCAGCCGCGTGCGTAGCCGCGCGGAGCCGGACGGGACGAAGGAACGGATCGCGGTGAAGTCCGGGAATCCGATTCCGAAGCCCAGGTAGCGGCGAGCGGACGAACGAGGGAGGCATGGCCGAGCAGGCGCTACTAGCAAAGAGACCGAGGCCCCGTCTGAGAAAGCACTACGAGGAGCGGGTGCGGCCGAAGCTCATGCGGGAGCTGGGGCTCAAGAATGCGCACCAGGTGCCGGCGGTCGAGAAGGTTGTGCTGAACGTGGGGGTCGGCGAGGGGTCCCGGAACCCGAAGCTCCTGGACAGCGTGGTGGAGGAGATTCGGGCGGTCACAGGCCAGCAGCCGGTGGTGACGCGAGCCCGGAAGTCGATCTCGAACTTCGCTTTGCGGGCCGGGATGCCCGTGGGCGTGCGGGTGACGCTGCGCCGCGACCGGATGTACGAGTTTCTGGATCGACTGCTGAACGTAGCGGTCCCGCGCATCCGTGATTTCCGCGGCCTGTCCACCCGGTCCTTCGATGGGCGGGGCAACTACACGCTGGGGCTCAAGGAGCAGCTCGTCTTCCCGGAAGTCGACTACGACAAGGTGCAGAAGGTCCACGGCCTGGACATCACCGTGGTGACGACCGCGGGAAAGGATGATGTCGCCTTCGCCTTGCTGCGGGAGATGGGTTTCCCGTTCCGCGGCGAGACGTCGGTGGTCGTGAGCGGGACGGAGCTCACGGGCGCAGAGGAGTGAATGCATGGCCAGAAAGGCGATGGTCGAGAAGTCGAAGAGGGCGCCGAAGTACGGGGTGCGGAAGCGCAGCCGCTGCAACCGGTGTGGTCGTGCGCGGGCGTATCTTCGGCATTTCGGGATCTGCCGCATCTGCTTCCGGGAGATGGCGCTCCGGGGCGAGATCCCCGGGGTCCGCAAGGCGAGCTGGTGACGCACACGGCGCCTCCGCTCCTCGTTCGTGCGCGGGCGAGTGGGTGGAGGGGATCGGGGATCGGGGATCGGGCTGCCAGCTGCAATAGGAGATCGAAGAAGGATATAAGGATATGATGACGGATCCCATCGCCGACATGCTGACCCGCGTGCGAAACGGTCTGCAGGCGGGTCGCCGTTGGGTGGAGCTGCCGGTCTCGAAGCAGAAGGCGGAGATTGCCCGGCTGCTCAAGGAGAACCACTACGTCTTCGACTACAAGGTGCTCGATGACGGGCGCCATGGCGTCCTGCGCATCTACCTGAAGTATCACGAGGGGCGGCCGGTGATCCGGAACCTCCGGCGCGTCTCGCGGCCCGGGCGCCGCCAGTACGTGCGCGTGGACGAGATTCCACGGGTCCGGAGCGGACTGGGGATGGCAATTCTCTCCACCTCGAGCGGGATGCTCTCGGACCGCGCGGCGCGCCGGCAGCGCGTGGGCGGTGAACTGGTCGCCATCGTCTGGTAGGTCGGTTCGCCGCCGGGACGCCAGAGGACGCAGGGAAGGAAGAACGGGCCATGTCGCGGATTGGCAAGAAGCCCATCAAGGTGCCCGCCGGCGTGAGCGTGGCGGTGGCCGACGGCGTCGTGCGAGTAAAGGGTCCGCGGGGGGAGATGGCGCTCCCCATTCCTCCGGACATGGAGGTCCGGGCGGAGCCCGCGCAGGTCGTGGTCGAGCGGCCGTCCGACCATCGGCGGCACAGGGCGCTCCACGGGCTCACGCGCTCGCTCGTGGCGAACATGGTGCGGGGTGTGACGGAAGGGTTCCGCAAGACGCTGGAGATCGTGGGGGTAGGGTACCGGGCGGACAAGCGAGCGTCCGGACTCGTACTGAACGTAGGATACTCTCACCCCATCGAGTACAAGGCGCCGGCGGGGATCAAGATCGAAGTGCCGTCGCCGACGACGATCGTCGTGGAAGGTGCGGACAAGCAGCTCGTGGGTCAGGTGGCCGCGGAGCTGCGTGCGTTCCGTCCTCCGGAGCCCTACAAGGGGAAGGGGATCCGCTACCAGGGCGAGGTGGTGCGAAGGAAAGCGGGGAAGACGGCGGCGGGTCCGGGAGCGTAAAGGTCGGAGAGGGGCGCCTGGGGGCCAGTTTCCGTCGTGCCCCTGCGGATCGCATCGTCGCCACGGGAGATGTCGCCGAGGCGCAGGTGGGACGGAGGCGCGGGGCTCGCTGGCCTCGCGGCAGCGTCAGCCGCACGGGACTCTGGGGAGTCAGTGAGTTTGAGAACTCGAGCGCGGATGGAGCGATGTCGGTCTCATTGGTGAGGCGGAAGGTCAGGAGCCGGGAAGACCGGCGCCAGCGGCGCCATCTCCGGGTCCGCAAGAGGGTTCATGGCACGGCCGTGCGGCCGCGCCTCGTGGTCTTTCGTTCGCTTAAGCACGTCGAGGGCCAGCTCGTGGACGACCAGGGGCACCACACGCTTCTGGGCGTATCTACGCGGGCGCCGGAGCTCCGGGAGCTGAGGGCGAAGGATAGCGCGCTGAAGAAGGCGGACGTAGCGCGGGCCGCGGGGAAGCTGCTCGCGGAGCGGGCCCGGACGAAGGGGATCGAGCGGGTGGTGTTCGACCGGGCGGGCTACCAGTATCACGGCCGGGTCAAGGCGTTCGCGGACGGGGCCCGCGAGGGAGGGTTGATCTTCTAATGGCCAGGGATCGCAGGCAGGCGCGCGGTCGCGAGCCCGAGCTCGTCGAGAACGTCATCTACATCAACCGCGTGGCGAAGGTCGTGAAAGGAGGGCGCCGCTTCTCGTTCACGGCCCTTGTCGCGGTGGGTGACAAGAACGGGAACGTAGGGGTCGCCCTGGGTAAGGCGAACGAGGTCTCGGAGGCGATCCGCAAGGCGATCGAGGCGGCGCGCCGGGACATGTTCGAGATCCCCCTCGTCCACGGGACGACCCCGCACGAGGTCATCGGGCATTGGGGGGCCGGATACGTGATCCTGCGGCCGGCGGGCGCCGGGACGGGCGTGATCGCCGGGGGCTCTGTGCGGGCCGTCCTCGAGGCGGCGGGAATCACGGATATTCTCACGAAGAGCCTGGGGTCGAACAATCCCAGAAACGTGGTGCGTGCCACCTTGGAGGCGCTGCGGCAACTCGTGACGCCAGAGCAGGTGGCGCGGGAGCGGGGGGTCCCGGTGGACGCCCTGGGGGTGTGACCGTGGCCAGGAAGAAGCAAACCGACGCGCCCAGGCTGGCGATTACGCAGGTGCGCAGCCGGATCGGCCGGCCGGCGCGGCAGCGGCGCATCCTGGATGCCCTGGGTCTCCGGCGGCACCAGCAGACGGTCGTTCACAACGATACACCGGCGATCCGTGGGATGATCGGGAGGATCCCGCACCTGGTCGAGGTTCGGGAGATCACGGAGGAGTAAGCGGACCATGGCCGAACTGCACGACTTGAGGGCGCCGACGGGGTCCCGGCGTGCGCGGAAGCGGGTGGGGCGCGGTCCCGGTTCGGGACACGGCAAGACGGCGGGGCGCGGGCATAAGGGTCACAAGCAGCGCAGCGGCGGACAAACGAATCCGCACTTCGAGGGTGGACAGATGCCGCTGCACCGGCGAGTGCCGAAGCGCGGCTTCCACCCGCTCAAGCGGATCGAGTACCAGATCGTGAACGTGCGGGACCTCGACAGGCTGGAGGCGGCGGAGATCTCGCCCGAGGTCCTGAAGGCGAACGGGCTCATCAGGGCGCTCCACAGTCCGGTGAAGATCCTGGGGGACGGCTCCCTGGAGAAGGCGCTCGTGGTACGCGCGCATGCGTTCAGCAAGAGCGCGCGCGAGAAGATCGAGGCCGCGGGCGGGCAGACGGTGGCCGTGGCGTTCGGCGCGGCGAGCTGAGGCGCGGGGGCGTATGGCGAATCCGATCCCCAACCTGTTTCGCATCCCGGAGCTGAAGGAGAAGATCCTCTACACGCTCCTCATCCTCCTCATCTACCGCATCGGCGCGCACATCACGGTTCCCGGGCTGGACGTCGGCGCGTTGCGGGAGCAGTTCGGGCAGCTCCAGGGCACGCTGTTCGGCGTCTACGACATGTTCGTGGGGGGTGGGCTCTCGCGGGCGACGGTTTTCGCCCTGGGGATCATGCCCTATATCTCCGCCAGCATCATGTTTCAGTTGCTGGCGGCGGTCTTCCCCGCGATCGAGAAGATGCAGAAGGAGGGCGAGGAAGGACGGAAGAAGCTGACCCAGTGGACGCGCTACGCCACGGTGGTTCTGTGCATCCTGCAGGGCTACGGCTACGCGGTGTTCCTCCAGAGCCTCGAAGGCGCGGTGCGGGAGCCCGGGCCGCCCTTCATGTTCACCACCGTCTTGGCGCTCACGGCCGGCGGCGTGTTCGTGATGTGGTTGGGCGAGCAGATCCAGGAGCGGGGAATCGGCAACGGGATGTCGCTCCTCATCTTCTTCTCCATCGTGGAGAGCTTCCCAGCGGCCGTAGGGCGGACATGGGAAGCGCTCGCGCTGGGCGAGATCCGGCCGATCGCGCTGGCCGCGTTGGTGGCGGTGATCATCGGTGTGACGGCGGGCGTCGTGGCCATGACCATGGGCGCCCGGAAGCTGCCCGTGCAGATTCCGCGGAAAGTGGTGGGGCGCGGGCGGATCCGGGAGGGTCAGAAGAGTTTCATCCCGCTCCGGATCAACTCCGCGGGGGTGATGCCGATTATCTTTGCCCAGTCCATCATCATCGTTCCGGGCACTGCGGCAGCCTTCAGCAACGTGGGCCTCCTGCAGGAGATCGCACAACTCTTCCAGCCCAACAACTGGCTGTACTACACGGGCTACTCGCTGCTGATCTTTTTCTTCACGTACTTCTATACGGCGATCATCTTCAATCCCGTGGACCTGGCGGAGAACCTGAAGAAGCAGGGGGCGTTCATACCCGGGGTGAAGCCCGGGGCGCGGACGGCGGAGTACATCGACCGGGTTCTCACGCGGATCACGCTTCCGGGCGCCGCCTACCTGTGCGTCATCGCGCTGCTCCCGTTCTGGATCTTCGATGTCTTCAACGTCCAGACCTTCTACTTCGGGGGCACAGGGATCCTGATCGTCGTAGGAGTGGCGCTGGACACGGTGCAGCAGGCTCAGCAGCACCTTCTCCTGCGTCACTACGATGGCTTCATGAAGAAAGGGCGGGTCAAGCTGCGCGGGCGCCAGCGCTACATGTGAAGCGGCGCGCGCGCGACTCCCGCAGTCTCATGATCCTGGTACTTCTAGGCCCCCCTGGGGTCGGCAAGGGCACCCAGGGGGAGCTTGTTGCGGGGGAGCGGGGTTGGCGGCGGATCGCCACGGGCGATCTCCTGCGGGTGGCGGTGCGGGGCGGCACGGAGCTTGGCCGGCGGGCGAAGTGCTACATGGACGCCGGGGAGCTGGTGCCGGACGAGCTCATCGTGGCCATGGTGCGCGAGGCGCTGGCGGGCGCCGACGCGGACGGCGTCGTCTTCGACGGGTTCCCTCGTACGGAGGCCCAGGCCGCGGCGCTGGACGAGGTGCTCGACGGACTCCGCCGGCCGGTGGACCGGGTGCTCGTGTTCGAGGCTCCGGAGCCGGTGGTGGTGCGGCGGCTGAGCGGCCGCCGGAGCTGCCCGTCATGCGGGGCTGTCTACAACGTGTACCTTGCGCCGCCCCGGGAGGACGAGCGGTGCGAGCGCTGCGGGAGCGAGCTCGCTCGCCGCTCCGACGATGAGCCGGAGACCGTGCGCCGGCGCCTGGCCGTCTACCGCGAGGAGACGGCGCCGCTCATCGCGTACTACGAGCGACGGGGTGCGGAGGTGCTGCGGGTGGCAGCGGACGGCACGGTGGAGGAAGTGCGCTGTCGCGTCCGGGAGGCGCTCGGGCGCACTGGCTCTTCCACGGCGGCGGCGCGCTCCCGGCGGGCGGGCCACCTGTGATACAGCTGAAGAGTCCGAAGGAGATCGAAGCGATCGCCCGGGCGGGCGAGATCGTGGGGGAACTCCTGCGGGCACTGGAGGAAGAGGTTGTGCCGGGGGTGACGACGGCGGAGCTCGACACCTTCGCGGAGGCGTTCATCCGCCGCCGTCCGGGTGCAGCGCCGGCTTTCAAAGGGCTGTACGGCTTCCCGGCCACGCTCTGCACTTCCCTGAACGAGGAGGTCGTCCACGGGATCCCTAGCCGGACGCGGGTGCTCGAGGAGGGCGACATCCTGAAAATCGACGTGGGCGTCTACTTGGACGCGTGGTACGCGGACGCGGCTATGACTTACCCGGTGGGAGGAATCGTCCCGGAGACCCGCCGGCTCCTCACGGTTACGCAGGAGGCGTTGCGCCGGGGGATCGAGGCGGCCGTGCCCGGGAATCGCATCGGCGACATCGGTGCGGCTATCCAAGAGACCGCGGAGAAAGCGGGCTTCAGCGTGGTCCGCGAGCTGGTGGGACATGGGGTCGGCCGCGAGCCCCACGAGGAGCCCCAGGTGCCGAACGTGGGCCGGGCGGGACAGGGACCGCTTCTACGCGAAGGGATGGTGCTGGCCATCGAGCCGATGATCAACGCCGGGACCTTCCGAGTGAGCACGCTGGAGGATCGCTGGACCGTGGTCACGGCGGACCGTTCCTTGAGCGCGCACTACGAACACACGGTGGCGGTGACGGCGCCGGAGCCCCGGATCCTGACGCGGGTGGTGGAGAGGGCAGTGAGGCGGAGCGTGGTGTCGGGCTGAGGGGGGTATGGCGAGAGGGTGGTGGGCTGATTTCGGGGTGGTTTGCCGTGGGGGGTGGCGGCAGTGGTTGAGAGGTGGGGGCAAGGCGGTTATACTATCAAGTTTGGCGATAAACGGAGACGGGGAGGAATCGTGAAGGTCCGCAGCAGCGTGCAGCCGATCTGCGAGCACTGCAAAGTGATCCGGCGCAAGGGAGTTGTGCGGATCCTCTGCAAGCGGAACCCGCGGCACAAGCAGCGCCAGGGCTGAGGCGCGTCCTAAGGGTCCCAAGGGAAGCGAAGGAGCAGGGGGCAGCTCATGGCACGCATTGCGGGTGTTGACCTTCCGCGCGACAAGCGGATCGAGATCGCGCTGACGTACGTCTATGGGATCGGCAGTCCCCGGGCGAGGGACATTCTCCACAAGACGGGGGTGGACCCGGACCGGCGAGTGCACGCGCTGACGGACGAGGAGGTGAACCGTCTGCGGCGCGAGATCGAAGGGAACTACAAGGTGGAGGGTGCGCTGCGGGCGGAGGTGTCCATGAACGTCAAGCGGCTCATGGATATCAACTGTTACCGCGGGATCCGCCACCGGCGCGGGCTCCCGGTGCGCGGCCAGCGGACGCACACGAACGCCCGCACGCACAAAGGTGCGCGGCGTGCCATCGCCGGGAAGAAGCGGGCGGCGAAGAAGTGAGGGTCGGGATGGGTGAGGCGCCGGCGTTCCGGCGGCGGGCCCACCAGTAGCCTGGAGGCAGAGAGTGGTGAAAGGAAAGAAGGGTCGCGCGAAGCGGGTAGTCGAAGCCGAAGCGATCGCGCACGTCAAGGCCACGTTCAACAACACGATCGTGACCATCACCGACATGGGAGGCAACACGATCACGTGGTCGAGCTGTGGCAAGGCGGGCTTCAAGGGCTCCAAGAAGTCGACGCCGTTTGCCGCGACGGTGGCCGCGGAGCAGGCCGCGCGTGAGGCCCTGAACGTGGGCGTGAAGCGCGTCCACGTGTACGTGCAGGGCCCGGGTTCCGGCCGCGAGTCGGCGATCCAGGCGCTGGCCACGGCCGGTCTGACGGTGAAGTCGATCCGGGACGTCACCCCCATTCCACACAACGGCTGCCGGCCGCCGAAGAAGCGGAGGGTGTAGTTGCCGCCGCTCTCCCAGCCTCGCCAATTAGCGGGTTGGCGGGTTAGCGGCTTAGCGGCTTAGCGGGTCAGCGGTTGGCGATTGGATGACCGGTTGGGCGAATCGCTAGTCGCGACGGAAGCGACGGAGATACATGGCACGATACACGGGTCCGGTCTGCAAGCTGTGTCGGCGGGAAGGGCAGAAGCTTTTCCTGAAGGCGACGAAGTGCTACACGGAGAAGTGTCCCATCGAGCGGCGGAACTTTCCGCCGGGCCAGCACGGGCAGGCGCAGGCGAGACGCCGCAAGATGTCGGGTTACGCGCTGCGGCTGCGGGAGAAGCAGAAAGTCAAGCGGATGTACGGGCTGCACGAGAAGCAGTTCCGCAACCTCTTTGGTCAGGCGGCACAGCAGTCGGGGGTCACCGGCGAGAACCTGCTCGTGGGGCTGGAGACCCGGCTGGATAACATCATCTTCCGGCTGGGCTTCGCCGGGAGCCGGGCGCAGGCACGCCAGCTCGTACGGCACCGGCACGTGCTGGTGAACGGACGCATCGTGGATGTGCCGAGCTATGAGCTCGCGCCCGGGGACGAGATCGCGGTCGCGCCGGGGTCCAAGGACCTGGCGGTGATTCAGGGCAGCCTCGAGTCGCGGACGCGAGCGGAGCCGGTGGACTGGCTGGTGGTGGACGACAAGAACCGGGTGGGGCGCATGGTGCGCCGGCCAGCGCGGCAGGACATCCCGCTGGCGGTCCAGGAGCAGCTCATCGTCGAGCTGTACTCGAAGTAAGCGAGTGGCGAATTGCTGGCAGGCAGTGGTACTCATACGGAGGGAGACGTGGCGCTAGACCTTACGGGACTTGTACTTCCCGAGCGCGTGGAAGTCCGGAGGCGCTCGGAGGACGGGAGCATCGCCGAGTTCGTGCTCGAGCCTCTAGAGCGGGGGTATGGTCAGACGCTCGGAAACTCGATGCGGCGTGTGCTGCTCTCGTCGCTTCGGGGCTCGGCGGTTTGGGCGTTTCGTGTCGATGGCGTTGTGCACGAGCATCAGACGATCCTCGGCGTGGTCGAGGACGTGCACCAGGTGATCCAGAACCTGAAGTCGTGCGTTCTCGTGCTGGATGAGGCTACGGAGGAGGCGAAGCTCGCGATTCGCGTGAGCAAGGCGGGTCCGGTCACGCCAGCGGCGATCGAGAAGCCAGGACCCGCGCGGATCCTGACCCCGAACCATCACCTTCTGACGCTTCAGGAGGACCGGGAGCTCAATATCGAGCTGCACGTCAACAAGGGGCGTGGCTTCGTGCTGGCGGACCAGCATCCGCTGCCGCGGAACGCGCCGGTGGACCTGGTGCGCATCGACTCGATCTATAACCCGGTGCTCCGCGCGAACTTCAGTGTGGAGGAGACGCGGGTTGGCCAGCGCACGGACTTCGACCGTCTCACCCTGTACGTGGAGACGAACGGTTCCGTGTCGGCGGAGCAGGCGGTGCGCTATGCCGCGGCGCTGCTCCACAAGCACTTGGAGTACATGCTCGTCCTCGGGGAGGACGCCGCGCCGACGAAGCTGCCGGCGGGGGCGGTGGAGGTTCCCGAGCGGATGCGCGACCTTTTCTTCCGGCCCATTGAGGATCTGGCCGAGCTCAGTGTGCGGTCCCGGAACTCGCTCCAGAAGGAGAACATCCGTACGCTGGGCGAGCTCGTGCAGAAGACCGAACAGGAGATGCTCGACATCAGCAACTTCGGGAAGAAGTCGCTCAAGGAGATCGCCGACTTCCTGGAGGAGCACAGCCTGCGCTTCGGCATGAAGCTGGGGGCTGCCGAGGATGGCACGCTCTTCCTCATCGAGGATGAGGGGGGGAAGGCTGCGGAGACGACGGCGGAGACGGCACAGGAAGCCGATTGACCCGCGTTCTGGCAGCGGCGGACCTTCGATGATTGTGACCGATGCGGCACCGTAAGAAGGGACGGACCCTTTCGCGCACGGCGAGTCACCGGCGGGCACTCCTGCGCAATCTCGCCACGGCGCTTATCCGCCACGAGCGGATCGAGACGACTACGGCGAAGGCGAAGGAGTTGCGTCCGTTCGCCGAGCGACTGATCACGCTGGCGAAGCGGGGCGACCTTCACGCGCGGCGGCTCGCGGCTCGTCGGCTTGGGGACCGGGAGGTTCTCGCGAAGCTGTTCGACGACGTCGGTCCCCGGTTCGCGAGCCGTCCCGGCGGCTACACAAGAATTCTGAAGCTGGGCGCCAGGCGCGGGGATGCGGCGGAGATGGCGCTCATCGAACTGGTCCAGAGGACGGGAGACTGATTGACATGGCCGAGGGCGCGCAGACGCGGGGAGGGGCAGGGCGGCTGACGGTGCCGTTGGGGATCGTGGCGGTTGCATCCGTTGGTGCGTTTCTGTACTGGCTGTATGTGACGGCGCAGCCGACCACGGTGGCGGTGGTTCAGGAGGAGGTGCCGACGGACACGGCGTTCACGTCCGTCCCCGCGACGGACTTTGCGCTCTTCGCCACGGGTCCGCAAAACTACGTGGGGATGCGCGTGCGGTTCGACAGCATCAAGGTCGCGAGCCGGCTGGGGACTCAAGCGTTCTGGACGCAGCTTCCCAACGAGACGCCGTTCCTGGTGCGCCTGGACTCGGCGCTGGTGGCGAGCGGCATCGCGGTGGCGAGCGGCGAGGTTCTGCGACTCGTGGGCACGGTCCACAAGATGACGGACAGCGTACTGGATGACTGGGAGGCGCGACAGGTGCTGGCGGACGACATGCAGCGTGCGGAGGCGGAGTTCGCGACGACATTCATCCAGGCGGACCGTGCGGAGGTCAAGGGGAACCCGCCAGCGGCCGGCGAGGGCGCGAGTGGGGCGCAGTCTGGAGGTCAGGCGAACCAGAGCCAGTAGGGCAATCATGGCGCGGATCTGCTATGTGTGTGGCAAGGTGCCCTCGACGGGGCACAATGTGAGCCACGCGAACAACAGGACGAAGCGACGCTGGCTCCCGAACCTGCAGCGGGTGCGGATCGTGGACCCGGATGGTGCGGTGCGGCGGGTTCGGGTGTGCACCTCATGCATCCGCGGGGGGAAGATCCGCAAGGCGCCCGCGCGCACGGTGAGGGCGGGCGCGTAGCGGGCCGGATCTGCGCCACGCCTTGGGGCGCCGCGACTTGGTACTGGGTGCGCGTGCGGAGAGCGGCGACGTCTGAAGCGGCGGCGCCGCTCTTTCTTTGGTATTCCCTGGTGCTCTTTTCTGGCCAGGGTCGCGGAAGAGACCGTGGGTCGGGTCCCCGGGGCTTGCGCGCTCGAGACCGCGACGAGGAGGGGTCGATGTCTCGCAACGCGGCCCGCTGTAGCTCTTCAGCGCCGTGCTAGGCATGGCGGGGACCGTCTACTTCGTGGGAGCGGGTCCAGGGGCGCCGGGCCTGGTCACCGTGCGGGGCGCGGAGCTGCTTCGCCGGGCTGACGCGGTGGTCTACGATGCCCCGGCGACCGAGGGGCTCCTGGATGAGGTGCGGGACGGCGTGCTCCAGGTCCCGGTCGGCGGCGCGGGCTCCTGGGGTGGGGAGCCCGGGGCCCTCGAGGCACGCCGTCCACCCGCGGGCGACGCGGAGGCCGTGGGCGTCATGCTGGCGGACCTGGCCTTCGGGATCCAGGTGGTCGTGAGGCTGTGGCACGGCGATCCGTTACTCTTCGGTTCGGCGGCCCACGAGGCAGCGGTGGTGAGTGCCCGGGGCATCCGCTTCGAGATGGTTCCCGGGGTTCCCGTCGAGACGGCCGCGCTGGCGTACGCGGGGATCCCGGCCGCGCAGGCTGCGGGGGCCGGGGGCTTGGTGGGGGTATCGTTGCTCGCGGGAGCGCCGCCTGCGGATGTGGATGCGATCCCAGGCTCGGGCGGGTGGGCCCCGGGCGGCACCCTCGTGTTCCGCCTCGGTGCAGGTGAGGTGGCCGCCGTGGCGGACCGGTTGCTGGCCGAGGGGCGGTCGCCCGACACGCCTGTGGCCCTCATCGCCTCGCGACGCGGGGTGCCCAGGCGCACGGTCGTGAGTTCGCTCATCGGGATCGCGGATGCGGTTACGCGAGCAGGACCCCAGGGGGACGCCATCGCCGTGGTCGGCGACGCAGTCTCCTGGCGGCGGCAGCTCACCTGGTTCGAGAGGAAGCCGCTCTTCGGCCGTACGATCCTGGTGACACGCGCGCGCGAGCAGGCGCCAGAGTTCAGCGGGCGACTCGCGGAGGAAGGCGCGGAGGTCATCGAGTTTCCCGCCATCCGCTTCGAGAACCCGGAGGATCCGGCGCCGCTCCAGCGGGCCGCGCGGCAGATCGGCCGCTACCACTGGGTCGTGTTCACCTCGGCCAACGGGGTTGCGGCGTTCTGGAAGGCGCTCCGTGCGGAGGCCCTCGACGCCCGGGCGCTGCGCCAAGCACGCGTGTGCGCCATCGGGCCCGCAACGTCAAGCGCCTTGGAGGCGGTGGGGATCGTACCGGATGTGGTCCCCGAGCGCTACATCGCCGAGGCCGTGGTGGAAGCGCTGGCCGCCGCCGACGAGCTTCGAGGCCGGCACGTCCTCCTGCCGCGGGCTGCAGTGGCGCGCCGGGAGCTGCCGGAGGGACTCGCGGCCAGGGGTGCGCTCGTGGACGAGGTGGCGGCGTATCGGACCCTCCCGGATGCGGAGGGCGCGCAGGCCCTGCGCCCGCGCCTGGCGGCGGGTGAGATCGATCTCGTCACCTTCACTTCGTCCTCGACGGCGCGAAGCTACCACGCGGTTCTGGGAACCACGACCGGCGGTGCCGGCGTCGCCGCGATCGGGCCTGTCACCGCAGGGACGGCGCGAGAGCTGGGGTTCCGCGTGGACGTGGTCGCCGAGGAGTACACGATTCCGGGGCTCGTCCGGGCCTGCATCAAGTTCTTCACCGGCCGAGCCTGACCATCCCATGGCCCCGCGTCGCCCCTCGGTGGCGTCAGGGCGTCTGATACGTCTGGTACGGGCGTTCGGGGCAGCAAACACCTGTTTCCAACCCTGGCGGGATGCGGCATATTGTGAAGATGCTGCAACCGCAAACCCATCTTGGAATCCAAGATGGGGCAAACGCCGACTGACCCGCTGCCGGGGATCGACAGCCATGCGACGGAGGTCGGGTAGGATACCGCGGGGTCCGCGGGGTCCGCGGCGTCCGTCGGGGACGCTGCCGCCCGCGGCACCCGGTGCGGCGGGGGGAGTGCTTCGCCGGCGCCGCAAGCGGCCCGACTGGCGGCAGCGCGTGGTGGAGGTGGGCATGGCGGGCGGCTGGGCACTGACCCTGGTGGGGGTGGTGCTTCTGGTGGCCCGGGGTGCGGGTGACCTAGTGGGAGCGCTAGTCGTCGCCCTGGTGGGTGCCCTGGGGACGCGGGCGGTGCTTCGGCGTGTGGCCGAGCCGCAGGATTTTGCATTCCTGGTGCGTCTCGTGCTTGCGGGCGTGCTGCTGCGGGTGGGGCTGGCACTGGTCGTACACTATCTGCTTCCGGTGCGCTTCTTTGCGCCGGACCAGTTCACGTTCCAGGACGTGGGGTGGCGGACGCTTCTGTACGTGAAGGGGGTGGGTTCCGCGCCGCGCCAAATCAGGAATAGCTTCGAGGTCGGCTACTTCTACTGGAACACGTTTCTTTTCGCGATCTTCGGCTTCGTTCCCCTGGTGCCGAAGCTGCTCAATTGCTTCTTCGGCGTGTGGGCGTCGCTGGTCGCGTATCGGATCGGCGGCGAGCTGGCGGGCGAGCCGGGTGCGAGGAACGCGGCGATCCTGACCATGTTTTTCCCCTCGCTGCTGCTGTGGTCCTCTCAGAATCTGCGGGACACGCCGACGCTGCTGGTCCTCACGTTCCTGTTATGGTCTTCGCTGCGGCTGCGGCGGAAGCCGTCGGTGCGGGGGCTGGTGTCGCTGGGGCTCGCGCTGCTCGTGCTGGCGCTCCTGCGGGACTACATGGCCGTGATGGTGGTTTTTGCGCTCATAGGTTCGTTCCTGATCTCGCCGGCCCGCAGCCTGATCGCGAACCTCGTGTTTGCGCTCGTGCTCTTCGGGCTGGCGGTGCTGGCGTACGACCAGCTCGGGCTGGGATCGCGATGGATCGAGTCCGCGAGCTTCTCGGCGATCAGCGAGCAACGGCAGGCGCTGGCGACGGGCGGGACGGCGTTCGAGCCCGAGGTGGACATCTCGACGCCGATTCGGGGGCTGCAGTATTTCCCCATTGGCGTCGCGTTTTTCCTGCTGTCACCGTTTCCATGGCAGATCGGCAGCATGCTCTCCGTGATGACGCTTCCGGAGATGATGGTGTGGTACGCGCTTCTCTTCTTTGTGGTGAGCGGCGGGTGGTTCCTGGTTCGCAAGCGCTTCCACCTGGTGGAGCCGATCGTTCTCTTCGTCATTCTCACGGGCTCGATTTACGCGCTGGTCGAGGGGAACGCGGGCACCGCATACCGGCATCGGGCACAGATCGTCATGTTCCTGCTGATCTTCGCGGGCATCGGGCTCGAGCTGTGGCGGTTGCGCCGGTCCGCGTCCCGGTCGAAGAGGCGGGCGGCCGGTGCTTGAGTGCCTGCTGGTGGGCATGGCGGGGGGCGGTGGGGAAGAGCTTTTCGTGCGGGACCTGGCCGCGGATCCGCCGCCGGGCGTCCGGTATGCGCTGGCGCTCCGACACCACGAGAGCGTTCCCGGGGCCCGCCCTCGCAGGGTGGCCGAAATCCTTTTCAACCGGCTGGTGCACCCGTGGATCTGGCCGCTTACCGGGCTGCGGGCGTACCGGGTAGACCAGCGCTTCGACGTCGTTCACGTCCACAACTACGCTCACTGCGTCTCCTCGCCGCACAGGGTGCCGGTGGTCATGAGCCTTGGCGGTGGGAGCTACTACCACTACGTGCGGGATTACCTGGGATGGCCCGATGAGCGGGTCCGGGCGCTCTATCGGCGCGCCGCCGTCGTCTTCCGGGCGTTCGGGATCACGAACGAGTTTGTGGCGTGGCGGCGGCTGCGCGGGATCTTTGTGCGCTCGGCCTTCGCGAAGTCCTACCTGGTACGCATGGGCGTGCCGGAGCGGCTCGTCGAGGTGATCCCTCCGGGGTTCCCTACGCCGTCGCTGCCGGCGCGGCCGCCGGAGCCGGAGGGATTCACCTTTCTGTTTGTGGGGCGCGACCGGGTGCGCAAGGGCGCGGACCTTTTCATTGCGGCGGTGCGCGCGCTGCGGTCGCAGGGTTTGAACGTGCGCGCCGTGGTGGCGGGTGATCCGTCGTTTCGGGAGCTGGCGGGCGAGGACGGCTTCGAGGCACATCCGTGGGTGGACCGCTCGGTGCTATACCGCGAGCTGTATCCCCGGGCGGACGCCCTGGTGCTGCCATCGCGAGCCGAGGGGTTCGGCATGGCGCCGATCGAGGCGATGTCGTTCGCGCTTCCCGTGATCGCGACCCGCTACGGGGCGTTTCCGGAGACGGTGATCGAGGGGCAGACCGGGTTGCTCGTGCCGGCGGCTGATGGGGCGGCGGTGCGGCGGGCGATGGCGGAGCTGGCGGCGGACCCGCGGCGGGCGCGGGAGATGGGCGCGGCGGGGAGGTCGCGTTTCGAAGGGGAGTACACACGGGAGCGCTTCCTGGCGCGGGTCCGGGCGTTCTATGATCGTGCGCTGGGCGCCGGCTAGGACCGGGGGCTGAGGGTGGCCGAGATTGTGCTTCTGGTCCCGGACCTGGCCGGTGGTGCGCTGTACACGGCGCATCAGTTTGCGGGCGCGTTGTCGGCGAGGCACCGGGTGCGGGTCGTGGGGCCGGCGGCACCCGAGGTGTGGAGGCCGCTGCGGGACGAGTGCCGGGTGGATGCTGTGCTTCCAGGGGCGAACCCGCTGTCGCCGCGGGTGCGGCGGGCGTTCGAGCGCGAGGCGGGGGGTGTGGGGCTGATCTACGCGTTCAAGGCGTTGCCTCAGAGCCTGGGGCTCGGGCTTCGAGCGCGGCGGCGGCTCGGAATTCCGCTTGCCCTTCACCTGGACGACTGGGACGGGGGTTGGTTCACCGGGGTCTCGCGGGCGCGGCGGGTCTGGTACGCGGCGAAAGCGCTCCATCGTCTGAACAGCGAGCCATACGTGCGCATGATGGAGAGCCTGGTGCCGCGAGCGGACGTCCTCACCGTGTCGACCGGGGCGCTGCAGCGCCGTTTCGGGGGCGCGCTCGTGCCGCAGGGCGTGGACACGGAGAGGGTGTCGCCCGCGCGCTTCCCGAGGCCGGCGGCGCGGGAGCGGTTGGGCGTGCCGCCCGGGATGCCGCTGATCCTGTTCCTCGGCACGCCGCAGGTCCACAAGGGGCTCGGGGAGCTGCTGGCGGCGTACCAGCGGCTGCGTGCATGCAGCGCGGCGCTATGGGTCGTGGGCTCGCCGCGCGACGCCCGCGTGGCTGAAGAGGTGCTGAGCGGGGCGGGACCCGACGTCGAGTTCCGACCGAGCGTGTCGTTCGAGGAGGCGTGCTGGTACATCTCCGCTGCCGACGCCTTCGTGGTACCGCAGCGGGCGACGGCGTACGCGGAGCATCAGCTTCCCGCGAAGCTGCTCCAGGCGATGGCGCTGGGCGCGCCGATCGTGGCCACTGCCGTGGGCGATGCGCGGGAGATCCTGGGCGGTGAGCCCGCGGCCGGCGTGATCGTGCCGCCCGGAGACACGGGGGCACTGGCCGAGGCGATTGCGGCGCTGCTCAGTGATCCGGGGCGGGGGCGGGCGCTGGGCGCGGAGGCGCGCGGGCGGGCGGAGCGGGAATACGGGTGGCGGGCGATGGCCCTCCGCCTGGAGCGCGCGCTGGCGCCGCTGGCCCTCGATGGGTGAGAGGCCGCCCTCCGTGATCGTCGTCAGCTACAACACGCGGGAGCTGACGCGACGGTGCCTCGAGTCGGCGAGCGCCGTGGTTGCGTCGCTGGGCGGCGAGCTGTGGGTGGTGGACAATGCGTCGGGAGACGGCACGGCTGCGATGGTGCAGGGCGAGTTTCCTCGGGTGCAGCTCATCGCGAAGGCGAAGAACGTCGGGTACGGGACCGCGAACAACGAGGCGATGCGGCGTGCGGCGGGCTCTCGCTTCCTTCTGGTCAACAGCGATGTCGAGCTCACCCGCGAAGCGGTCGACGAGCTCATGGTGGGGATGGACGCGGACCGGCGGACCGCGCTCGTGGGCGCGTGCCTCGTGGCGCCGAACGGTCGGCCGCGGCCGTCCGCGCGCCGGTTTCCGGGGCCGCTGCGTGAGCTCGTGCAGCGCTTCCGCCTGTACCGCCTGCTGCCGCGGGGGCGGCGAGGACTCGTCCTGCTGGGCGAGCATGCGTCGGGCGCCGAGGCGGTGGAGCCGGACTGGGTGACGGGTGCGTGCCTGCTCGTGCGGCGGGAGGCGTTTGAGGAGACGGGCGGCTTCGATGAGTCCATCTTCATGTACGGTGAGGAGCTGGAATGGTGCGCGCGGCTGCGGCGACTCGGCTGGCGGATCGGCTACGCGCGGGGCGCCCGGGTGCTGCACGTGGGCCGTGCCAGCAGCGAGTCCGCGCTGGGACGGCGGCGGCTCGCCCTTTCGCTGGAGGGCGACCTGCGCTACCTCGCTCGCTTCCGCGGGCGCTGGGCGCTGTGGGCCTTTGTGGTGATCCGCGCGTCAGGGCTGGCGTTCGAGGCGGCCCTGGGGGCGCTGGCGCGGAGCCGGGAGGCCCGTGAACTGGCGGCCTACCAGTTGCGGGAGCACCTGCGACTGGGGCGCCGCTACCTCAGCGACGTGCTGGTGCGGCAGCCGTGAGCTCGACGCTCGGGCGCCTGGCGCGGAACGCGTCGTTCAACCTGGTACAGCAGGTCTGGCTGGCCGCGCTCTCGCTGGTGGCTACGCCGGTGATCTACCATCGGCTGGGTGCCGACGAATACGGACTTTTCGCGGTTGTGGGGGTGATCACCGCGCAGCTCTTCGTCCTCGAGTTCGGGTTCGGGCACGCCACGACGAAGTTCGTGGCGGCGGCGGCCGCGCGGGGCGAGTTCGAGACGGTGGGCAAGATCGTATCCACGTCCGCGGTCGTGTTCCTGATCTCGGGCCTCCTGGGCGCGTTGCTGATAGCCGGCGCGTCGGATCTCCTCGTGCGATCCTACTTCCAGGTTCCGGGCGAGCTGGTGGCGGTGGGGCGGCGGGTCCTGTTGCTGGGCGCGCTGCTCTTCTTCGTCGGGATCCAGTCGAACCTCCTCGGGGCGGTGTGGGCGGGGTTCCAGCGGTTCGGAATCCTCAATATCCTCCGGGGTGCTGCCGCCACGGCACAGGTGGCCGGCGCGGCGGCGATCGCGCTGACCGGCGGCGACGTGGACGACGTGGTCCTCTGGAGCCTGGCGGTGGCCTTGGTGGGGGCCGGCGCGCACCTCGTGCTGCTGCGGCGCATGTATCCGCAGTTCGCGGTGCGTCCGCGACTGGACCGGGACGCGTTCCGCGAGATGTGGCGGTTCGGGCTGCTCCTCATGCTGTCGGGGATCCTTTTTCAGCTCTTCTTGAGCGGCGGTCAGCTTGCGCTGGGCCACTTCGTGGCGGTCGGGCTGCTGCCCATCTACTCGATTCCCTTCGGCCTCTACCGGCGATTGGCGATGGTAGGCAGCAGCGTCGCAAACGCGCTGTTCCCCCTGGTCGCGGAGATGGCGGCCCTGGGGGATCGCGACCGTCTCCTGGGGGTCCGCGCCCGCGGCACCCGCGTCCTCTTCCTGTTCACGGTGCCGGTGGTGGTGTGCGGGCTGCTGCTCGCGACCCCGTTTCTGCGGCTCTGGATGGGCGAGGCGTTCGCGGAGGGGGCGGCGCCAGTGCTCCAGGCCTTTATCGTAGCGTTCGGCTTCGGCGTGGTGGCTGTCCCGGTGACCGAGCTTGCCCGCGGGGGGGGCCGTCCGGCGCTGCTCGTCGTCTATACTGCGATCCTGGCCGCCGTGAACGTCGGCGGTACGCTCTTCCTGGGCCCGCGCCTGGGCGTCGTCGGCGCGGCGCTGGCGCTCACCGGCGCGCAGGCGGCCGGGGCGGTGTTTCTCATGGTTGCGAGCGGGGCTGCCCGGGCCGTGCTCGCGGGGCTCGCCCGCCCCGCCGTGCTGGGCGCTTGCCTCGCCGCCTGCGCGGGCATGGTTGCGATCCTGGAGGACAGCTTGGCGCTCCGTGCCGCGTCGGCGTTGGTGCTGCTGTCCGCGTACGGGTGGGCTGCGTACCGCGTCGGCCTCGAGGCGGAAGAGCGAGTGGCGTTGGGACGCCTGTTGCCCGGGGGCGGGCGGGTTCGAGCAGGAGAGACCGCGTGAGCGGACGGGTGGTGTGCTTCCACTACTTCTACCCGCCGCTGGGCGGCATCGCCGCGCGACGTGCCGTGGGGCTCACGCGTCACCTGGAGGCCTGCGGCTGGCAGCCGGTGGTCATCACGCCCGCCGGTGGGCACTACTATCGGGAACCGGGAGACAGCGCGGGCGGTGGCTCACCAGAGCCCCGTGGCCGGAGTGTGGCCGAGCAGGGCGGTGGCGGCGCCGACGGGGTGCCGGCGACCGGAGCGGACTCGGCCCGAGCGTCCGCGGGTGCGCAGGCCGCCAGGGACGAACGGACGACCGCGGTGACCGTGGTGCGCACGGGGTCGGTGGAGCTGAGTCGCCTGGCGCGCGCCTTCGGGCGCCGGCTCCCGGGAGTCGAGGCCGCAGACGACGAGCACGAACCGCTCCGCGTGGGCGCGAGGGCGGAGCGCCTGCGCCGGTGGGTCCGCGAGGCGCTCTATGTCCCGGATGCGCAGGTCGGTTGGCTGCCGTTCGCGTACCGTGCCGGGGTGCGAGCGGTGTTGAAGGGCGGCGCGTCTACGCTGTACTCGAGCGCGTTCCCGATCACCGCGCACCTGGCCGCGCTGTTCGTGAGCAGGCGCACGGGTGTGCCGTGGATCGCGGAGTTCCGCGATCTGTGGACACGGCACCACATCAGTCCGCGGCCGCCGGGGCTAAGGCGGCGGATCGACGAGCGGATCGAGCGGACCATCGTCCGGAGCGCAGCGAGGGTCGTGACGGTAACGGAGACATGGTGCCGGGAGCTCATGGAGCAGTATCCGGACGCGTCGCCCGGGAGGTTCCGCGTGCTCCCCAACGGTTACGAGCCCGCGGAGTTCGAGGCCGCGAGCGGCGCTGCGGATCCCGAGCGCTTCCGAATCGTCTACGTCGGAACGATGTACGGCGAGGCGCAGGATCCTGAGCCGCTGTTCCGGGCGCTGGCCGCCGTTGCCGCGAGAGGGGCGGTGGAGCGCTCGCGGTTGCGGCTGGAGATGGTTGGTCGTGCGGACGCCCGGGCCCGGGAGCTTGCGGCGGCCGCCGGGGTGGGCGACCTGGTCGAGTTCACCGGGTTCGTCGGCCACGACGAGGCGGTGTCACGGCAAAAGTCGGCGGACCTCCTGGTGGTGCTTCTGGACCCGGCGAACCCGCGGCTCCGGGGCTGCATCCCGGGGAAGGTCTTCGAGTACCTCGCAGCCGAGCGCCCGGTGCTCGCCATCGTGCCGCCGGACGGCGAGACGGCGGCGCTACTGCGGTCCGCGGGCAACGCCCGGATTACGGGCGGGAGTGTGGCGGAGGTCGAGGCGGTGCTGCGTGACGCGCTTGACGCGTGGCGCTCCGGCCGGACGGCGCAGCGCCCGGTGGCCGACGTGCTCGGCCGCTATCGCTACGACCGCCTTGCGCGCGAGCTGGCCTCCCTACTCGACGAGGTCGAGACGTCGAAAAGCGAGAGGTGGCGCGGTTTCCCGGCGCCCCGTGGGCGGTTCGCGGGAAGGCCGCAGGGGTGAGACCGGTGCGGGGAGCCGCTCTCGAGGGCGCGGGTTGCGTTGCCCTCTACCTGGTGCTGGCGGCTTCATGGGCTGTTCTCGTACCGCCGGGAGAGGCGCCGGATGAGGCGTTTCACCTGATGTACGTGGCTCATGTCGCGCGGGAAGCTCGGCTGCCGGTGCTTGAGCCTTCGGGCGGAGTCGAGGTGCCGGTGGAGGGAAACCAACCGCCCCTGTACTACCTCCTGGCTGCGATGGCGCTGCGCGCCACCGGAATGGGGGATCTCACGGTGGGGATCCCACCGCGCAACCCCGCGTCCACGCGGGAGGGAGGAACGGAGGCCGCGGTGTACCGACACGACGAACCCGGCTACCCCTGGGTGGACGTTGAGCGCGCGACGCGAACGCTGCGCCTGCTCTTCCTGCCGGTGGGCGCCCTTGTCGTGGTCGGTGCGTATGGCGGCGCTCGACTGGTGCGGCCGGAGGATCGCTCGATTGCCCTGCTGGCCGGCGGGTTCGCTGCGACCGAGCCGCAGTTCACATTCATCATGGGGTCGGTCACGAACGACGTGCTGGCGAACGGGATCGCGGCGGCCGCCCTGCTGCTCATGATTCGCATGATCGCACGCGGCCGCGCGGGACGTGGAGAGGTGATCGTGCTCGGCGTCCTCGCGGGCCTCGGGCTGCTCGCGAAGATGACGCTGCTCTTCCTGATTCCGGCGGCACTCTTCGCTTTCTGGCTCGCCCAGCGGGCGCGGGGGCGCGCGGGGTGGCGTACGCTCGCCGACGGAGCGCTGTTCCTCGCGGCCGCGGCGCTCGTGGCGTCGCCCGCGTTCATGCGCTACCTGCCGACGGGGGATCCGTTCGGCCTCGAGCTGAACCGGCGGCTGTTCGCGGAGCGGCTGCACGAGCCGGGCCTGGCGTATTTCATCCACACCTTCGCGCCGGCCCTCTTCTTCTCGCTCTGGGGCGTATTCGGTCACATGAATATCCACCTGGGGGAGGCGTACTGGCTTTTCATAGGGCTTACGTTGGCGACGACCCTGGGACTCGCGCTGCGCGCGTGGCGTGGCCGCGTCGGTGAGGTCGAGCGGCGCGCGGGCGCCCTGGTCGCGGTCGCGCTCGCGGTACTCCTCGCGAGTATCGTGACCTACAATCTGAGCCTGGCGCAGCCCCAGGGGCGCTACGCGCTTCCGGCGCTGCTGCCGCTCGCGCTGCTTTTCGCCACGGGTCTGGGGGAGCTGCTGGGCCGGCGGCGGCGGGCGGCCGCTTCGGTCGTAGCCGGGCTCGCCGCCGTGAACGGGGCGATCCTGCTCTTCGTCGTGGTGCCCGCGTACGGCGCCTGAGCGTGCGCGTCCTGTTCATCTCCTACGACGGGCTGCTCGAGCCGCTCGGGCGCTCGCAGGTGCTGCCCTACTTCCGGGCGCTGGCCGGACGCGGACACGAGATCGAGATTCTCTCGTTCGAGAAGCCGGCGGACCTGCGGGCCGGCGCGCAGGGGGCGCTGCACGCGGAGCTGGCAGGGTCAGGCATCGGCTGGACTGCGCTCCGCTATCACAAGCGCCCGACGGCGCCCGCCACGGCCTGGGACATCTGTGCGGGGAGCGCGGCGGCGCTGGGGCGCGCCTGGCGGCGCCGATTCGATCTCGTGCACGGCCGGAGCTACGTGGGCGGACTCATGGCGCTGGCAGTCAAGCGGTGCGCGGGCCTTCCCTTCGTGTTCGAGATGCGAGGCTTCTGGGTGGACGAGCGCGTGGACGGCGGGCTGTGGCGCGCGGATGGAGTGCTGGCGCGGGTCGCGCGCCGAGCCGAGCGCTCGCTGTTCTACGGCGCGGACGCGGTGCTGGTGTCGAGCCGGGCAGGGATCGAGCGGATCCGCGCGACACCCGAGCGATTCACCACCGGAGGTGAGCTGGTGCTCGTGCGCACGGCCGTGGACGTGGAGGTCTTCGCGCCGCGGCCTCGGGACGATGAGCTGGCGCGGCGCACCGGACTGTCCGGACGCTTTGTCCTGGCGTACAGTGGGTCGGTGGGCACCTGGTATCTTCTGGGTGACATGTTGCGGTTCTTCGCAGCGCTGAGACGGCTTCGGGCGGATGCCCGCCTGCTCATCTTGACGCGCGGCTCCGAGGCGATGGTACGGGGTGCTGCGGCGGAGCAGGGTCTGCCGGACGAGGCCGTGGTCATCCGGGCGGTGGACGCGGCGGACGTGCCGCGCTGGCTGGCGTTGGCCGACGCCGGGATCGTGTTCGTGAAGGCGCTTCCTTCCAAGGCGGCGTCGAGCCCTATCAAGCTGAGCGAGTTCCTGGCCAGCGGGCTCCCGGTGGTGTTGAACGCGGGCGTCGCGGACACGGGAGAGCTGGTGGGTCGGGTGGGCGCGGGGATCGTGCTGAATGGGCTGGACGAGGCATCGCTGGCGGAGGGCGCGGCCCGACTGCTGGCCGCGGACCACGAAGCGATGCGGCGCGCGGCGCGCCGGCTGGCGGAACAGGAGTTCTCGCTCGAAGCGGCGGTGACCGTGTACGAGCGCACCTACGCGCGGCTCACGGCTCGGAACGCCGCGTGAGCGGGCGGACGTCGTTGGGCACGATGGCGGCTCGGAGCTCGTCACGGGCCCGGAACCGGCGCTGCGTTCCGGCGCGTTGACGATGCGCGTCCTCGCCCTCGTGCCGCACTCCGCAGCGGTGGCGAGCGTCCGATTCCGGGTCGCCCAGTACAGGGAGCCACTCGCGCGGCGCGGGATCGGACTCGAGCTGGCGAGCTTCTTCGGGCCGCAGGAGTCGCGGCACATCTATGGCCCCAGTGCGCAGAGGGCGGTCCGCGCCACGCTGCGTGGGTACCTCCGCCGGCTCATGGACCTGAGACGCGTCCGCCAGTACGACGCGGTGCTCGTTCACCGGGAGATCGCCCCCTACGGCAACGGGGTGCTGGCCGACCGCCTGGCGACCACCGGGGTGCCGTATTTCTACGATTTCGATGATGCGATCTATCTTCCCGCCGTGGGCGCCCGCCACGTCACCCGCCTCCTGCGTAGCGCTCGGCGCGAGACGGACCTCCTCTGCCGGCGCGCGGCGGCGGTGCTGGCCGGGAACCCCTTCCTGGCCGAGTTCGCCCGGCGGCGCGGCGTTCCTGTTGAGGTCCTGCCCACCGTGGTCGACACGGCGGTGTTCCGGCCCGCGGAAGCGCCGCCGGAGCGCCCCGTGATCGTCTGGGTAGGGAGCCACACGACGGAGCGGTACGTGGAAAGCATCGCAGGGCCGCTTTCCGAGGTGTGCCGGGCGACGGGCGCGCAGGTGCGGCTGGTGAGCCAGGGAGCGCGAGAGCGCATCGGCTCGCTCGCGGTGGAGGGAGTCGCCTGGCGCCTCGAGGACGACGCGCGCTACTACCGCGAGGCGACCGTCGGCGTCTACCCCCTGGAGGACGACGAGTGGGGTCGCGGTAAGTGCGGCCTCAAGGCGCTGCTGTTCCTGGCATCGGGGGTTCCGGTGGTGGCATCGCCGGTGGGCGTCCTCAACGAGATCGTGATCCCGGGGCAGACCGGGTTCCTGGCGCGCGGCTCGGAGGAATGGCATGGCCACCTGATGCGGCTGCTTATGGATGAAGGGCTGCGGCGCGGCATGGCCGGCAGAGGTCGCAGGCTGGTGGAGGAACGGTACTCGCTGGAGGTCGGCGCCGACATCCTGGCGGCTGTGCTCCGGCTCCGGGGAGGCACACGGGGCGCAGCGGCCTCCAGCGGTGCCACGCGAGGTGGGTCCCCATGTGCGGAATCGCCGGAGTCGTGAGCCTGGGGGCCGAGCCCGCGTCGGAAGCGGCGGCGCTGGCCATGGCGGAGCGCATCCGGCACCGGGGCCCGGACCGCCGCTCGAGTTATCTCGCTCCGTCGGGCCGCTGTGCGTTCGGTCACGCGCGGCTCAGCATCATCGATCTGGAGACCGGCGACCAGCCGATGGGGAACGAGGACGGCACGGTCCAGGTCATCTTCAACGGCGAGATCTACAACTTCCAGGAGCTTCGTCGCGAGCTGGAGGGCCTCGGTCACCGCTTCCGCACGCGTTCCGACACCGAGGCGATCGTCCACGGCTACGAGGCGTGGGGGGAAGGGCTGGCGGAGCGGCTCGACGGGATGTTCGCCTTCGCGGTGTGGGACGAGCGGCGGCGGCGGCTGCTCGTCGCCCGCGATCGCGCGGGCAAGAAGCCGCTTTATGTGGCGCGCGACGAGCGCAAGCTGGTATTCGGCTCCGAGATCAAGGCCGTGCTGGCGCATCCCGGGATGGACGATGAGCTCGATCCGCGGGCGATCCCGCTTTACCTGGTCTACGGCTACGTGCCGACGCCCGGCACCTTCTACCGCTCGGTCCGCTCCCTGCCGCCCGCCTGCTGCCTCGCCGTCGAGGCGAACGGAAGCGTGCGCCAGTGGTCCTACTGGGAACTGGATTTCCGGGCGCGGCGAATCGGGAAGGGGGAGGCGGCCGAGCGGCTGCGCGAGCTGGTGCGCACGGCGGTGGCGCGGCGGCTCATTGCCGACGTGCCGCTGGGTGCCTTCCTCTCGGGCGGCATCGACTCGACCCTGGTGGTGGGGCTCATGAGCGAGCTGGCGGACGAGCCGGTGCGCACGTTCAGCATAGGCTACGCGGATGATCCCCATTACGACGAGACGGGGTACGCGCGGCTGGCGGCGGACCGTTTCGGAGCGCGACACACGGAGTTCATCGTCGGTCCCCAGTCCATCGATCTGGTGGACCGTCTCGTGGCCGCGTACGACGAGCCGTTCGGCGACTCGTCCGCGATCCCCACCTACCTGGTGTCCGAGCTCACGCGCCGGCACGTGACCGTGGCGCTCAACGGGGACGGCGGCGACGAGATGTTCGCGGGCTACCTGCGGTTCTACGGTGCGATCATCGCCGAGCGCATGCCGCGTTGGCTGGTGCGGCTCGGTGATGTAGTCGGCCGACGACTGCCCTACGATCCGGATTTCCGGAGCTCGTCCCGCCGCTTCAGCCGCTTCTTCCGCGCGGCGGCGCTGTCCATGGAGGACCGCATGCTCCGCTGGATCGGGTTCTTTGCGGATCAGGTGGAGAGCCTGCTCAAGCCGGAGGCACGGGCGGCGTGCACAGCCGACGAGCTGACCGCCAGCTTCCGGGAGCCGCTGGCGCGGGCGGCCGCGCTCTCGCCTCTGGCGCGCGCGCTGTTTCTCAACTTCCGCACGTACCTGCCGGATGATCTGCTGGTGAAGGCGGACCGGTGCAGCATGGCGCACGGGCTCGAGCTGCGCTCGCCCCTGCTGGACACCGCCGTGATGGAGTTCGCGGCCTCGCTTCCGGACCGGCTGCGACTGCGAAACGGACGCACGAAGTTCCTCCTGCGGTACGCGTTCCGGGAGCTGTTCCCCGAGCGGATCCGGCGGCGCGGGAAGATGGGGTTCGGTATCCCGCTTCCCACCTGGTTCCGCCGTGAGTGGCGCCGCCTGGTCGAGGAGCGGCTGCTCTCCGGGGACGCGAAGATCTACCGGTGGCTCGAGCGGGAGCCGGTGCGGCGGATCGCCAACGCGCATTTCGCGGCCGAGGCGGACTACGGACACCAGCTCTGGGCGCTGCTCACGCTGGAGACGTGGCTAGCAGGTCGCTGAAGAACTACAGTGGGTCGCGCGCCTGGCGAGGAGCGGCCGGAGGCGCGGGCGTCAGCGGGGTCGGCCGGAGATCGGGCCCGGCACCGGCGGCACCGGCGGCTCGCTGTTGACCGGCACTCCGCCGGTGCGCTCGGCTGTCTCGCCGACCTTCTCCGCTGATGCGGCGCGGGGGAAACCGATGAGGCCCCGCACGATGAAGTGGGGGCGGCGCTTGACCTCCTCGTAGACGCGCCCCAGGTACTCGCCCAGGATGCCGATGGTGAGGAGCTGGATGCCGCCGAGAAAGAGCACCGCGAGCGCGATCGTCGTGGTAGCGAAGCCCGAAACGATGGAGTCGCGGACGTACTTCCAGTAGAGGACGACCGTGATGGCCACGAAAGCGAAGCCCGAGATGACGAAGCCCAGGATCGACGCGAGGCGCAGGGGCGTCTGCGAGAAGGCGAAGATGCCGTCGAGGGCCAGGCGCACGAGTTTCGTGAGTGTGTACTTCGGGGTGCCGGCGTGACGGGCCGCCCGCGGCACCGGGATCCCGACCTGCCGGAAGCCGATCCAGCTCCGGAGCCCGCGGACGAAGCGGCTGCGCTCCGGGAGCGCGTTGAGCTCTTGCACGACGCGCCGATCCATGAGGGAGAAGTCGCCGGAGTCGAGGGGCACGTCCAGGGACGCCAGCCGCTGATAGAGGCGGTAGAACAGTCTGAAGGCAATGCGCAACGGCCAGCTCTCTTGCCGGGAGGTCCGCACCGCGTACACGACGTCGGCCCCCGTGCGCCACTCCTCGAGCATGCGGGGGATCGCCTGGGGGTCGTCCTGCAGGTCCGCATCCATCACGACGACGCAGTCACCGGTGGCGTGGGCCAGGCCCGCGGTGATCGCGGTCTGGTGCCCGAAGTTGCGGGAGAGATCGACCACCCGCACGCGTGGGTCGCCCCCGGCCAGTCGCGCCAGGAGCTCGAGGGAACCGTCGGTGCTCCCGTCATTCACGAGCACGAACTCGTGCTCGACGGCGAGCTGGTGAAGCACGGCGCCGACCCGGCGGTAGAACTCGCCCAGCCCCTCCTCCTCGTTATAGACCGGAGCGACGATGCTGACCCGCGGCCGCGGGGGGCGCAGCGGCGAAGCGCCGAGGGGCCGCGGCGACTCAGTCGGTCGGCTCAAGACGGCCTGCCTGGGCCCCGGGAAACGATGCGGTTCACGCTGTCCTCTCTGCGTAGGGCCGGGGCGGAACGCGAGGTGGCGCAACCGGGCCCCCGTGCTCCTGGGGGTCCGCCCGCCGCCTTCTGCCTGTGGGTTCCCGGCCCCAATAATACAGGAGCGGCTTTCGCTCGGCCAAGCGGAGCGTGCGAATCCTCTCGGTGCATACTGCGTGCCTTGCCGTGATCGAGCCACGCTCCCGCAGGCTGGCGCTACGGACGGCGGCCCCCTTGAAGGACAGGCGAGAATGACCACGGCCGGCGGCGCGGGGGAAACGAGGAGCCTGGGCGGCGGTCCGGAGAGGCGCCCAGGCCACGAAGAGCGCCGCTGCCCCGCGTGCGGGGCGGCGCTCACGGACCTGCGGCCCTCCTACCGCATTGGAGATTGGGCGGTGGTGCGCTGCTCCTCCTGCGGGACCGGCGTCACGGTGCCCGAGCCGGACGAGGCGGTCTTGCGGAGAATGTACGACGAGCCGGCGTACTACGAGACGCATGGGATCCGGCACTCGGATGTCCTTCCGGACCACCGCGCACGGGCGCGCGTGGTGGACGCGTGGGCTCCGGGACCCCGGGTCCTGGAGGTCGGGACGGGCGAGGGCTACCTCCTCGCCGCGCTTCGCGACGAGGGGTTCGACGTGCGGGGCTGCGAAATCAGCGCGTGGGCGGCAGCCGCGGCGAGGGAGCGCTTCGGCCTCGACGTGTTCCACGGGGAGCTCGCGGCGGCAGGGTATGGCCCCGCGTCGTTCGACGTGGTGCTCATGTACCATGTCCTCGAGCATGTCTCCGCGCCCAGGCGGCTGCTGAGCGAGGCGTGGCAGCTCCTGCGGCCGGGCGGGCTTCTCATCGCGGAGGTTCCGAACCTGGATTCGGCGCAGATGCGCTACGGGCGTCGCGCGCGGGAGCACATTCTGGATCTCCCCTTCCACCTGGTTCACTTCACGCCGACTGGCCTGCGGACCCTGCTGGCGCGGCAGGGCTTTCGGGTGCTGGAGCTCACGATCCCGTTCGGGCCGCCGTTCGGGCCGGTGCTGGCGGTGTATGAAGCGCTGCGGCGACGCCGCCGGGCTTCCGGTGGAGAGCCCTCCACTTCAACCGGTGACCGGGAGCGCAGTGCAGGCCGAGCCGGTCCGAGCGTCGGTCGCCGCGAGGGCAGTCCAGACCGACCCGGGTGCGGTGGGATCCGCTTGCCGGCGGATGAGGGTGAGCACGTCCGCGAACGGAGCATGCGGGTGACGGCGTGGAAGGCCCGCATCCTCGAGCGGCTCCGTGCCGTCTCGTCGGCGTACAAGATGACTGCGTATGCGGAGCGGCTGGAGGAGTGCCCGCCCTCCGGCGGCGGGTGAACTCCGAGATCCGGACGTCGGCTCGACGGCTCTGGTCGAGCGGACTCTGTGGACGCCGGCGGGACGGGCCCGGGAAGGGGCAGCGAGGCGGGTCGTTCAAGCAGGCTGGTGACGTTGCGAGCGCCGTGGAGGGAGAAGGCGATCGTCGCAGCCCGCTGTAGTTTCTCAGCGACCTGCCAGCTTGGGCACCTCCGGCACCTCCGGCACCTCCGGCCGTGCGTGTGGCCGGAAGCTCCGGTTTTCCCTAGATTGCTACGTCGCTACGTCGGCTGGGGAAGAGCCGGATGCTCCACGGCGGAAGCCCGGCACACACTTTTTTGGCGACCGAACGCATGCACAAGCACGTGATCGAGAAGTTCCGAAACGGGGACGCGGTGTTGGGGGTGATCGGATTGGGGTACGTGGGTCTGCCCCTGGCCGTGCAAGCCGCCCGTTCCGGCCTGCGGGTCGTCGGTTTCGACGTGAACGCCGGCGTGGTGGAAGGTGTCAGCGCTGGCCGGAGCCACATCCAGGACGTGAAGGACGATGAGGTCGCGCGGCTGAGGAGCGCCTGCCGTCTTCAGGCGACGATGGAGATGGCGCGACTTGCGGAATGCGACGCCATTTCCATCTGCGTGCCTACCCCCCTCTCCAAGACTCGCGACCCCGACATCTCCTACATTCTGGCGGCCACGGACTCCGTCGCGGCGGCGCTGCGGTCCGGGCAACTCGTGGTGCTGGAGTCCACCACGTATCCGGGAACGACGCGCGAGGTGCTGCTGCCCAAGCTCGGGGATAAGGGACTCACGGCGGGCGAAGACTTCTTCCTCTGTTTCTCGCCGGAGCGCGTGGATCCCGGCAACGAGGTCTGGAAGGTGCACAACACGCCGAAGGTGATCGGCGGAATCACACCCCGGTGCACGCAGGTGGGTCGCGCGCTCTACGAGCGCTTCATTGAGACCGTGGTGTCCGTGTCGTCGTGCGAGGCCGCCGAGCTCACGAAGCTCCTGGGGAACACGTTCCGAGCCGTGAACATCGGTCTGGTGAACGAGATGGCGCAGATCAGTGAGCGGCTGGGCGTGGATGTCTGGGAGGTCATCGAGGGGGCGGCGACGAAGCCGTTCGGCTTTATGAAGTTCAGCCCGGGCCCCGGGCTCGGCGGGCACTGCATTCCCATCGATCCGCAGTACCTCTCCTGGAAGATGCGGACGCTCAACTACAAGACCCGCTTCATCGAGCTGGCCAGCGAGATCAACGCCGAGATGCCGCGGTTCGTGGCGGACAAGATCCGGGAAGCGCTGAACCGGAAACGCAAGCCGGTGAACGGTTCGCGGATCCTGGTGCTCGGGGTCGCCTACAAGCGGGACACGAACGACGTGCGGGAGTCGCCCGCCGTCGACATCATGCAGTTGCTCCTCAAGGACGGCGCCGAGGTCATCTATCACGATCCCTACGTCCCCGAGTTCTCCGAGGACGGCATGCGCTGGAAGTCCACGGAGCTGACGGACGCGGCGCTCCGGAGTGCGGACGCCGCCGTGATCGTGACGGATCACACGGCCTTCGACTACCGCCGCATCTTCGAGTTTTCCGGGATCCTGGTGGACGCGCGGAACGCCACGGCCCGGGCGCTGGGCCGGGAGCGGCTGCCGCACCCCACGAGCTGGATCGTGAAGGACGGGGAGCCGGCGGGCTAACGTTTGCGGGCCGCTGACCCTCCAGGCGTTGGTCTGCCGGCGGTGCTCCTCGCCGCAGCCCGGTACGCGTGACTCCGATCCTCATCCACCGCGTCCTCACCCGCCTCAACATCGGAGGGCCCGCCATGCACGTCGTGAACCTCACGGCGGCGCTGAATTCGGGGCGGTTTCGCTCCCGACTGATCGCCGGGCGGATTGGAGCGGGCGAGGGGGACATGAGCTATTACGCCCGGGAGCGCGGCGTGGAGGTCTTCGAGATCCCGGAGCTGGGGCGCCCGGTGAAGCCTTGGGACGATGTGATCGCCCTCCGGAAGCTGTATGGTCTCTTCCGGGACGAGCGTCCCACCATCGTGCACACCCACGCGTCGAAGGCCGGGGCGCTGGGGCGACTCGCGGCGCGAGCCACGGGGGTGCCGATCCGGATCCACACGTTCCACGGGCACGTGCTGCGCGGCGGCTACTTCTCGCCCGTGGCCACGGGCACGTACCACCGCATCGAGCGGCTGCTCGCGCGCATCACGACGCGGATCGTCGTGCTCACGGAGGGGCAGGCCGAGGAGCTGTCGCGCGATCTGCGGGTCGCGCCCCGCGAGAAGTTCGTGGTGGTGCCCCTGGGGCTGGAGCTGGGTGCGTTCGCGAGCGTGGACCGCGAGATGGCGGGTCGGACGATGCGCCGGGAGCTGGGGATCCCGGAGGAGGAGGCCGTCATCGGGATGGTGGGGCGGGTGACGGCGGTGAAGCGGCACGAGCTGCTGTTCGACGCCGTGCGATCCCTTGAGGCGCGGCTCGCGCGCAGGATCCACATTCTGGTCGTCGGCGACGGGGAGCGGCGCGAGGCGCTGGAACGGTACTGCGGCAAGATCGGCCTTCGGTCGCGCGTGCACTGGCTCGCATGGCGGAGAGATCTGCCGGGACTCTACGCGGCGATGGATGTTCTGGCGCTCACCTCCCGGAACGAGGGGACACCCGTCGCGGTGATCGAGGCGTTGGCTTCCGGGACAGCGGTCGTGGCCACTTCCGTCGGCGGCGTGCCGGAGGTCCTGGAGCGCGGACGGTGGGGCGTCCTCGTGGCTGCGGCGGATGCGCAGAGCTTCGCCGACGGCCTCGAGCGGGTCCTCGAGCGGCCGCCCACCGCGGACCTGCGCGCTGCGATGCAGCGATCGGCCACGGCCCGGTACGGCGTCGAGCGCCTGGTGCGGGATATCGTGAGCCTGTACGAGCGCGAGCTCAAGGCGGCGGGGTTGGGAGGGGCCTGAGCGCCGTGCGGATCGGGAGTGAGCCGGCCTGGTTGCGAATCCAGACGACCGATCGAACGTGGCTGGCGAAGGTGAATGCTGTTGGAATTCCGAGGTGCTCCATCGGTGTGAGGCTCGTGAAGTTGTAGAGCTGAAGCTTATCCGCCATTCGGGGAAGGATGGCCTACGCCCTACGCCAACAGAGGCGTGACGCCCCATGAGAGTGTTCATCGAACGAACCCCCATCGAAGAGGTGCTGTTGTTGGTCCCCGAGGTCTTCGAGGACGAGCGCGGCTTCTTCATGGAGGCTTTCCGAGAGGACATCTACCGCGAAGCCGGCCTCCCTCTGAGCATCCTGCAGGTCAACCATTCCGGTTCCGTGCGCGACGTGGTCCGGGGGCTGCACTTCCAGTGGGACCCGCCGATGGCGAAGCTCATGCGCGTGCTCCAGGGTCGGGCGTTCCTGGTGGCCGTGGACATCCGCAAGGGCTCGCCCACGCTCGGCCGGTGGTTCGGGCTCGAGGTGGACGCGCGGCAGCGTCGCTTCCTCTGGGCGCCGGCGGGGTTCGCACGAGGGTTCTGCGTGCTCTCCGACTACGCCGAGATCGAGTACCTGTGTACCGGCACGTACAACGGGGGGGCCGAGTCCGGGATCCTGTGGAACGATCCCGAACTGGGGATCGCCTGGCCCGTCCGCGATCCGATCCTCTCCGAGCGCGACGGCAACGCTCAGACCCTGGCGCAGTGGCTGGCGAGGCCGGAGGCGGAGCACTTCCGCTACTAGAAGTCTGCGAAAACTGGACGGGCCCTGGCGGTAGCCTTAACATGACAGGCGGGCTTGTCCTGGATGAGAGTCGGCGGAGAGCGACGGCGGCGAAACTGTGGGCATCACGTACATCGACGGGGTCGTGCGGGGACCCGGCGGGAAAGAGCGGTCGGTCCGCTTCCTGGTGGACAGTGGGGCAACGTATTCGCTGCTGCCGCAGGCCGTCTGGCAGGCCATCGAACTGGCGGCCCGACGGAGGATGGCATTTAGTCTCGCGGACGGGACGACGGTGGAGCGCGAGGTTTCGGAATGCTACTTCGTGCTTCCTCAGGGGGAGGCCCACAGCCCCGTGATCCTGGGGGAGCCTGACGATGAAGCGCTCCTGGGCACCGTGACGCTCGAGACGCTGGGCCTGGTCCTGAACCCCTTCAAGCGCACGCTTCAGCCCATGCGCATGTTGCTCGTGTAGACTTCGTAGCACCCGATCCCATGCCGATCTATGAGTATCGCTGTCTGGACTGCCGCAGGGTGCAGAGCTTCCTGACGCTGCGGATCGGCGCAGAGCTCAGTCCGGAGTGCAGGTTCTGCGGAAGCCGCTCTCTCGCGCGGCTCATGTCGCGGGTGGCCGTCGTAGAGTCGGAGGCGTCGCGCCTGGAGCGGATGGCGGATCCGAGCCGCTGGGGCGACCTGGACGAGGACGACCCCAGGAGCGTTGCCCGCTTCGCGAAGATGATGGGCGAGGCGACGGGCGAGGACGTTGGCGAGGAGATCGATCAGATCTTGGAGCAGGCGGAGTCCGAGGATGCCGGGGGCCGCCCGGAGAGCGGTGGAGGCGCGGACGGGTAGGCGACCCGCGCGACATCCGCCGACGGGCCCGGTCGAGCACACCCTGGGACCCACGGGGACACAGTCGGACTCGGGCCTGGGCAGGGTCCGGCGTGCCGCGCTGGATGGGTGGCGGGGTGGCGCCGTCGGGGAGAGGCCGTGCGGGTCCTCGTAACGGGCGCGGCGGGGATGCTGGGCAGCGCCGTGATGGACGAGGCTCGGGCGCGGGGCGTGGACGTGACCGGGCCTCCGCTCGAGGAGCTCGACGTCACGGATGCCGCCGCGGCCGAGCGGGTCATTGTCGGGGCGCGCGCGGACTGGGTGATCCACTGCGCCGGCTACACAGACGTGGACGGTGCGGAGTCCGAGCCGGATCAGGCCATGGCGGTGAACGCGGCGGGGACCGCGAACGTCGCGTGCGCCTCTGCGGCGGCCGGAACATGCATCCTGTATGTGAGCACGGACTACGTGTTCGACGGGGGCGGGAGCCGGCCGTACCGCCCGGGGGACCAGCCGAATCCCATCAACGCGTACGGCCGGAGCAAGCTGGCGGGCGAGGTGGCCGTTCGCGAATCGGGCGCAGGATGGTTGATCGTAAGGACGAGCTGGCTGTACGGCAGGGGCGGGCGCAACTTCGTGGATACGATTCTGCGGCTCGCGCGCGAGCGGCCGCGGATCGAGGTGGTCGCAGACCAGCGGGGACGGCCGACGTGGACCGCCAGCCTGGCGGGAACGCTCCTGGACCTGGTCGCCGCGGGCGCGGCGGGCGTGCTTCACGCGGCGGACTCCGGCGATGCCTCGTGGTACGAGCTGGCCCTGGCGACCCTGGAGCGCGCGGGGATGAATACGCCCGTGGCGGCGATCTCCTCCGCCGAGCTCGCACGTCCGGCGCGCCGCCCCGGCTACTCGGTGCTCGATACCGCCGACACGGATGCGCTGCTCGGGCGTGCGGCGCCCCACTGGCGGACCTCGCTCGCACGATACCTCGGTTACCTCGGCGCGTAGGCGGCGAATACTAGGCGGTCTGCGGCGCCGGGCGCGACCGGTGGTGGACCGCCGGACGAGGGGACGACTCAAAGCGACCGGTTAAGGAGGGAGGTAGGATCGAGGAATGAAGGGCGTTATCCTGGCGGGCGGCCTGGGCACCCGGCTCCTTCCTATGACGCGGGTCACGAACAAGCACCTGCTGCCGGTCTACGACCGGCCGATGATCTACTATCCCGTCCAGCAGCTCGTGCACGCCGGGGTCATGGACATCCTGATCGTCACGGGAGGCAACAACGCGGGGGACTTCCTGCGGCTGCTGGGGAACGGCCGGGCGTTCGGCCTCAAGCACTTGAACTACACGTACCAGGAGGGCGAGGGCGGAATCGCGGAGGCGCTGGGCCTGGCCGAGCACTTCGCCGAGGGCCAGCCCGTCGTGGTGATCCTCGGGGATAATATCTTCCAGGATCCCATCGCCGATGCGGTCCTGCGCTTCCGGCACCAGGGCAGCGGCGCGAAGATCCTGCTCAAGGAGGTCGAGGACGCGCAGCGCTTCGGGGTCGTGGAGCTCGACGGAGACCGGGTTGTGCGGATCGTCGAGAAGCCGAAGAACCCGCCGTCGCGCTACGCCGTGACCGGCTGCTACATGTACGACCACCGGGTCTTCGAAATCGTGAGGACGCTGAAGCCCTCGGAGCGCGGCGAGCTGGAGATCACAGACGTGAACAACCGTTTCATCGAATGGCGCGAGATGACGTACGAGATCCTCGAGGGCTGGTGGACGGACGCCGGAACGGTGTCGTCGCTGTACCGGGCGGCGAGCCTCGTGGCCGAGAGTCCCGGAGAGCCGGTGCTCCGGCCATCGACGATGGAGGTCGGCCGGCAGGGGGAGGCAGCCTCCTGATCCGCGGAGCCCCCCATCTCGCCGGGCGGCGACTGACCGGCGCAGGGGAAGAGAAACAAGGAAGAGAAACAAAGGACTTGCGATTGCGTCAGCCGCGCTTAAGTTGCACATACCCGTTGCCCGGGGATCGACCCGGGTACCCCACTTCGAAGGGGCGCTGGCTCCTCCCTGCCGATTCCGGCCGCGGCCGCGCGGCTGGAGCAGGATTCTGATCTCGTTTCGAACGCTACGATGAGCATTCCCCCCGACCAGCCGGTGCCTGCGTGGAGCGGTCTCGGGGGAGGAACTGGAGTTTCGAGGATGGCGGCCGGTCCGCGATCAGCGCTGGAATTCCCGTGTTTCGAGGAGAAGCGCCATCGCGTGAGCGTTCCCCCCGACCTCTACCGTATCTCCCGGTGGTATGCCTGCCGGACACGCGCGCGCGCGGAGAAGCAGGTGGATCGGTTCCTCTCCAGGTGGGGCATCGAGGCGTACCTTCCGCTTGTGGAGCAGCTACGGCAGTGGGCAGACCGCAGGAAGCGCGTCTCGCTTCCGCTCTTCCCGGGTTACGTCTTCGTCCGGTTCAAGCTGACGGAGGTGAGCGCCGTATTGAGGGCGCCCGGCATGGTCGCAGTGGTCCGCAATGGCGGGCATCCCGCTCCCGTCCGGGACGAGGAGCTCGAATCGGTTCGCATCCTGGCGGAGGGGGCGAGCAGGGCTGGAGTTCTGCCCTCGCTCACCGACTTTCTCGATATCGGCCAGGAGGTGGCCGTGGTGGATGGGCCCTTCCAGGGCATGAGGGGCGTGCTGGTGGAAGTACGAGGGCGGTCCCGCGTCGTGGTCCAGCTCTCTGCCATCCGCCAGGCGGCGAGTGTCGCCCTGCCCCGGAAGGTCCTGCGTCCGGTGCACTGACGGTCGAGGCGGCGGAAGCTCGGATCTCGCTGCCTCCTTGCGCGACGGCGAGACTCCGCATAAATACTAGCCGCGCAGCCTGCAGGACGCTGTCGTTCCTTCGGCGCTGCCGTCCCGGATCGCTGTCCTCTGCGGGTCGCGAGGGCCAGCGATCTGAAGCGCCTGGGCGCAGGGGCGCCAGGGGCGCCGGGCTGCGAACGCGGCGGGCTGACGGCCGAAGGATCTATAACTCGTTGTCACGTAAAGGGCTAGGTCAGATACGCCCCTGTAACTGACGGGGAAGGAGTCCGCGTGTCACCACCCTACGACGCTTGCCCGACGCGAGAGATCGCCGAGTGATCCTTTAGGCCTCCCCTTTTTTTGTGTCCACCGTGTTCGCGCTTGGAACGCTCGCTCATCCCGTGAGCGTCGTTCGCGCCGAGACGCAGCCGGACTTGCCCGCTGTGGTGGTTGAGCGACCTGTTGAGAGGATGGGGACTGCCCCTGGGAACGCGCACGCGAAGGCTCAGCGCCGACTTCCGTGAGCTCCTGATTCTGGACGAGCTCGAACGAAACGCGAACGTGTCCCAGCGGACTCTTGCGGACCGTCTGGGTATGGCGATCGGTGTGCTCAACCGGCATCTCCAGGAGATGGCTGAGGGCGGGTATGTCCGGGTCGTGGATCGCGACGTGAGACCGTTCGCCTACAAGGTGACGCCGAACGGCAAGCGCTATCGCCGCAAGTTGATTCTCGAGCATTATCAGTCGGTGGTGGGGAGCTTGCGCGCCGTGGAGCAGCGGATCAGCGCCCGGCTGGACGAGCTGAAGAGGAAGGGGGTCGAGCGCGTGGTCTTCTACGGTGCGGGCGACGTGATGGAGATTGCCTATCCGGTGGCGCATACGATGGGGCTGACCGTGATCGGGGTCGTGGACGATGATCCTGGCAAGCACGGGTCGCTCAAGGACCGTCTGGTGGTCCAGCCCCCCGGAATGATCAACACGTTGGAGCCGCATGCGGTTGTGATCACGACGTTCCGGCACGCCCGCGAGATCCAGCGGAAGATTGATCCGAGCCTTCGCTCAGTGATCCAGGTATGGGAGCTGTAGCAGGTCGCAGTGGTTCTTTAGCGACCTGCCGGGGCGAGCCGCGGGTGCGCCTCGCGCCGGCCGGGCCGGTGACGCACGGCGGCCGCCGTGGTCAGGTCTGCGACGTCCGGCCGCATCGACACACCACCTCTGAGGGACCTGTCCAATGAGAAAGAGAGCGCTGGTAACCGGGGCCGGGGGGTTCATCGGTCACCACATGGTCAAGTATCTGAAGGCCGAAGGTCATTGGGTGCGGGGCGCAGACCTGAAGCCACCGGAGTACGAGGAGACGGCGGCGGACGAGTTCGAGCTTCTGGACCTGCGGCGCTGGGAGAACTGCGTGGGCGCCACCCGGGATGTGGACGAGGTCTACAATCTGGCTGCGGACATGGGGGGCATCGGCTATATCACGGCGTACCACGCGGACATAGCGCGGAACAACATCCTGATCAACGCGCACATGCTGGAGGCAGCGCACGTGAACGGAGTGGAGCGGTACTTCTTCTCGTCGTCGGCGTGCGTGTATCCGCAGTACCGGCAGCGGAGCGCGGATGTGGCCCCGCTAGCGGAAGACGATGCCTATCCGGCGGAGCCCGAGGAAGGGTACGGGTGGGAGAAACTGTACGCCGAGAAGCTGTGCCAGTACTACGGGGAGGAGGGGAAGCTGGAGACGCGGGTCGCCCGGTTCCACAACATCTACGGTCCCCTGGGCACGTACGAGGGCGGGCGCGAGAAGGCTCCGGCGGCGATCAGCCGCAAGATCGCGCTGGTGCAGGACGGGGACGAGATCGAGGTGTGGGGTGACGGGCAGCAGACGCGCTCGTTCACCTACGTCGCCGACTGTGTGGAGGGCATCGACCGGATCATGCACTCGGAGTACCGGCACCCCATCAACCTGGGCACGGACCGCCTCATTTCCGTCAGCGATCTCGTGGACCTGGTGGCGCGGATCGCGAACAAGACGATCCGCAAGCGGTTCGACGCTACGAAGCCGCAGGGCGTCCGCGGCCGCAACAGCGACAACGGCAAGCTGCGGGAGGTGCTCGCATGGGAGCCGCAGACGCCGCTGGAGGAGGGGATGCGGGAAACCTACCTGTGGATCGAATCGGAGCTGGCGCGGGCGGGGCGGATCCCGGAACTGGCGGCCGGCGCAGGCCAGCAGGCGTGACGCGGAACGGCGGCGGAACGGTGGCGGAACAGCGGCGGGGATGCGCGCGCGCCGGGTGCGGGCGCGCGGGCCTCGAGCTTCTGACCGAGAGGGCTTATGACTGAGCGGGCGCTCGTCACGGGCGGGGCGGGCTTCATCGGGTCTCACTTGACGGAGGCGCTTCTCGATCGCGGCTGGGAAGCGCACGTGATCGATGATCTGTCCACGGGCAGCATCGACAATATCGCGCACCTCAAGGGGCGGCGTACGTTTTCGTACACCATCGACACGGTGATGAATCGGCCGCTCATGGCGGAGCTGGTGGACCGGGCGGACACCGTCTTTCATCTGGCGGCGGCCGTGGGGGTGCGGCTGATCGTGGAGGAGCCGGTCCGGACCATCGAGACGAACATCAAGGCCACGGAGCTCGTGCTCGAGCTGGCGTCGAAGAAGAACAAGACGGTCCTCATCGCGTCCACCTCGGAGGTCTACGGCAAACGCAACGGCGGGAAGTTCCTGGAGGACGACGACGTGGTGCTGGGGCCGACCTCGCGGTCGCGCTGGTGCTACGCGGCCTCGAAGATGATCGATGAGTTCCTGGCCCTGGCGTACGCGCGCGAGCTCGGCCTCCCGGTAGCCGTGCTCCGCATCTTCAACACCATCGGTCCCAGGCAGACGGGCCAGTACGGCATGGTGGTTCCCCGCTTCGTGATGCAGGCGCTCTCGGGTGAGCCGATCACGGTGTACGGGAACGGGATGCAGCGCCGGTCGTTCACGTGGGTCGGCGACGTGATCGATGCGATGATCGCCGTGGTGCGCCACTCCGGCGCCCGGGGTGAGGTGTTCAACGTGGGCCACACCAAGGACGTGACGATCCGCGACCTGGCGAAGATCGTGAAGGAGCTGACGGCGAGCGAGTCCGAGATCGTCTTCGTTCCTTTCGAGGAGGCCTATGCTCCGGGGTTCGAGGACATTCCTCAGCGAGTGCCGGACATCTCGAAGCTCGCCGAGCTGATCGGCTATCGGCCGACGCTGGACCTGCCCGAGATGCTTGAGCACATCATCGTGGACTGCCGCGCGAAGCTGGCGGGCCGTGTGCCGGTGTGATTCCGTCACGGGTTTTGGGACCCAGCCCGCGGAGGGAGCGCGCTTTCCCGTGACCCGTCCCTCGGGGGCAGGTGCCCCGTGAGGCGATCGAGGTCCGCCTCGCGGACCGTGCTCCGCGAGCCCGCGACGCCAGCCGGTTATCGGACGCATGTGCGGCATCTGCGGCGCTCTTGACCTCACCGGCCGCACGCCCGTCGCCTTCGAGCGCGTGCAGGCCATGGCCGACACGATGGTGCATCGCGGGCCCGATGATCAGGGGGTGTACGTGAGCCCGGACCGGCGGCTGGGCTTCGGGTTTCGCCGCCTGAGCATCGTGGATCTGGTGGGTGGCCGCCAGCCGATGAGCAACGAGGATGGCAGCGTCTGGGTCGTCTACAACGGTGAGGTCTACAACCACGGCGAGCTGCGGCGCGAGCTGGAAGGGCGAGGGCACCGGTATCGCACCCGTTCGGATACGGAGAGCATTCTCCACGCCTACGAGGAGTGGGGCGAGCGGTGTGTGGAGCGCCTCCGGGGGATGTTCGCGTTTGCGATCTATGATGGGCGAACGGGGGCCGGCGATCTGCGGGCCGCGGCTGCGGTCGCGGCACTAGGCTCCGCGCCGCGCCTTTTCCTCGCCCGGGATCGCATCGGTATCAAGCCGCTTTACTACCTGGCCAACGCTCAGACCTTTCTGTTCGCCTCGGAGATCAAGGGCATTCTCGCGTGGCCCGGGATGGAGCGGGAGGTGGACGAGGAGGCGCTGCACCATTACCTGACGCTGTCGGCCACGCCCGCGCCGCTGACCATGATGCGCGGGATTCGCAAGCTGCCACCCGGGCACACGCTGACCGTGCACGGGGATGGGCGGCTGGAGCTGCAACAGTACTGGGAGCCGCTCTTTCCCGACGATCCTCCGGTGGATGCGCGCGAAGAGCCGAGGATCATCGAGCGCCTTCGCGAGTTGCTGAGAGAGTCGATCCGCCTGCGGATGATGAGCGATGTCCCCTTCGGAGTTTTCCTGAGCGGCGGCGTCGATTCGAGCCTGAACGTCGCACTCATGAGCGAGCTCATGGATCGGCCGGTGGACACGTTTTCCGTGGCTATCGAGGGGGATCCGCTTTCGGACGAGCGGTCGCATGCCCGGGCGGTGGCGGCTCACTTTGGGGCCAGCCACCACGAGGTTCTGATCCGGCGCCGCGATTTCGTGGATTTCCTTCCCAAGATGGTGCGTCATCAGGACGAGCCGCTGGCCGACCCCGTGTGCGTGCCTCTCTACTTCGTGAGCAGGCTGGCTCGCGAGTGCGGCACGATCGTGATCCAGGTGGGAGAGGGCGCCGACGAGCTGTTCGCCGGTTATCCGGGCTACAGTATCCTGGCGGATTTTCACCGCCGCCTCTACGGCCCGTTCTCGCAGCTTCCGCCCTGGATCAAGCGACCGATCGCTGGCCTGGCTCCGTACATGTTGCCAGCCCGCCGCGCCGAGTACGTGCGGCGCGCGGCAGCCGGCCAGGAGCTCTTCTGGGGCGGCGCGGCCGTGTTCTCCGACGAGACGAAGCGGCGGCTGCTGCGCGACGGTGGTGACGGGCGCCCGGACACGTACCGGCGAGTTGTGGCGGCGATCTATGCGCACTTCGATGCGCAGTGTCCGGGGCGGCCATTCCTGGATCGCATGATCTATCTCGAGCTGAGGCACCGGCTGCCCGAGCTTCTCCTCATGCGGGTCGACAAGATGAGCATGGCCGCCTCGGTGGAGGCCCGCGTCCCCTATCTGGACCACGAGCTGGTGCGCTTCGCCCTGAGCATCCCGTCCACGCTGAAGGTTCACCGGGGCCGCACGAAGTACATCCTCAAGCAAGCGGCTCGCGGGATCCTGCCCGATGAGGTGATCGATCGGGCGAAGAGGGGATTCTGCGGCGGTGCCGCGAACATGGTCGCCGGGCCGCTGCTCGATTACGCTGAGGAAGCGGTCCTGGGCTGCGACTGGCTGCGCAGCCTCTTCAACATGGAGGCTGTTCGCCCGCTGCTCGCGGGGCAGCGGGCCGGTGGCGGCGATGGGGCCATGGCGGTCTGGAATCTCCTCAACCTTGCCCTCTGGCATCGGCGCTGGATCGAAGAGGAGCCGGCCGTAGCGTGAGCCGGCTCCTCGATTTCCGGGTGCTCGCGCGCCACTACCGCGGGCTTTTCGACGCTCGGGCTGCGCCGTTGCTTTGCGATCGCGCCGCGCGGCGGGTGCTTCCGCCGACCCTCTACCGCTCGGTCTGCCGCCTGTCGTGGCCGAGGTTCGAGGTGGAAGGGCCGGGCGTGCCTGAGGGCGCGGACGCCGCGTCCCCGGTGCCTTTCGCCGCCTCTGAAGCGCGCTGGCTGGCGTCCCGGTTCCCCGACGTTGCCCATCGCATCGGCGCTGCCGCCGACCGGATCTGTGATCACGTGTTCGACGTCCTGGGCAGCGGTCCCACCGATTGGGGCGACCCCATCGACTGGCATCGGGACGTGAAGAGCGGCTGGCGCTGGCCGACCGGGTTCTATGCGAGCTACCGGGATCGCGAGCTCATGCCCGGCAGCGGCGCGGACGTGAAGGTGCCGTGGGAGCTGAGCCGCCTCCACCATCTGGTGACGCTCGGCCAGGCGTGGCTCCTCACCGGCGAGGTGCGCTATGCGGACGAGTTCTTCGCCCAGTGGGAGAGCTGGCTGGCCGCGAACCCGTGGCCGCACGGCATCAACTGGACCAGTCCCATGGAGGCATCCATCCGCGCCGTGAATCTGCTCTGGGCGGCGGCGCTCCTGGAAGGCGCACCCGGGTGGAAGGCGGAGCGGAGGCTCGCCCTGCTCTTGAGTCTCTGGCAGCACGGAGTCTACATCGAGCGCAACCTGGAGGTCGGCGCGCGGAACGGCCGGCTCGTGGCGGGCAATCATTACGTGGCGAACGCTTGCGGCCTTGCCTGCCTGGGCTTCTGTTGCGCGGCGGTTCCAGCGGCCGAGCGCTGGCGGCAGGTCGGGCTGAGAGCGCTGGAACAGGAGATTGACCGGCAGATCCTTTCCGACGGCTTCTTCTACGAGTCGTCCACGGCGTATCACGGCCTGGCGCTGGAACTGTTTCTGATTCCCGCGGTCCTCGCCCGCCGGAACGGACACGAGATGTCCGGGGCCTACCGGCGGCGGCTGGAGCAGATGTGCGAGGTCATCCTCGGTCTCACGCGACCCGACGGCTGCGTCCCGCAGGTCGGGGATGGCGACGACGGACGCGCATTGCTCTTCTCCGACCCGGGGCGGGTTCGGCAGGACTACCGCGATTTGCTCGCGGTCGCGGCGGTGATCTTCGGGCGGGGGGATTTCAAGGCGGCGGCGAACGACCGTGCCCAGGAGGTCTTCTGGTTCATGGGCCGGGAGGGTCTCGCCGCCTTCGACGCGCTGGAAGCGCGCCGCGCCAGCCTGGGCAGCCGGGCGTTTGCGAGTGGCGGGCTCTACGTCATTCGCGGGCCCGACGGACGCGACTGCGCCGTGGTGCGGGCGGGCGCACCGGCGCCCGAAGCGCCCACGGGCCACAGTCATAACGACGCGCTGTCGCTCGAGCTATGGATCGATGGTGCGCCGGTGTTGGTGGAGAGGGGCACGTATTGCTATACGGGCGACGCGGGCTCGCGAGACTGGTTCCGCTCCACGGCGGCCCACAACACGGTCAAGGTGGACGGCCGGGAGATCAACCGGATTCCGGCGGGTGCGCCCTTCCGGCTCGGGCGAGACGCCCGGGTGCGGATCCTCGAGTGGCACAGCGAGGAAGAGCGCGTCCGGCTCTGCGCCGAGCACGACGGCTATGCCCGGCTCGACGCGCCGGTCACGCACCGCCGCACGGTCGAGTACGTGGGCGAGCGCCGGACGTGGCTGGTGGAGGATCGGCTCTCGGGCACGGGCAGCCATGTGGCCGAGGCCCACTGGCACTTCCCGCCCGGTACCGAACTCTCCGTAGAGGAAGGCGAGGCGCGGCTGTCCATCCGTGCCGGCGGCGCCCAGCTCGACGTCGAGGTCATGGAAGCGCAGCGCTGGACGCACGAGGTGCGTCCAGCCTGGCACTCACCGGCCTACGGGGTGCGCGAGCCCGCGCCGGAGCTGGTGGTGCTCGTTCGCTTCACCGGCGCGTGCGAGCTCAAGCTGACAGCGAAGCCTGTGCTGCCGGCCGGGCATGGAAACGCGATGGCCGTATCGGCGGCTCCGGGGATAGGCGTACGGGAGGAGTCGGAGGTCTGAATGCGGATTCCCGCACATAAGCCGACGATCGGGGAGCGGGAGATCGAAGCGGTCGTCGCCGCCCTGCGCTCGGGAGAGATCGGCGGCAACGGCCCGATCGGCCGAGGCGTAGAGCAGTGGCTGCAGGCGAAGTTCGGCGCCTCTCACGCGCTCCTCACCCCATCCTGCACGCACGCGATGGAGCTCGCGCTGATGGTCCTCGGAGTCGGCCCCGGCGACGAGGTCATCCTGCCGAGCTTCACGTTCACCTCCACGGCGAACGCGGTCTGCCTCCAGCGTGCGACCCCCGTCTTCGCGGAGGTCGAAGAAGACACGCTGACCATCGATCCGGAGGATGTGGCACGTTGCCTCACGCCTCGCTCGAAGGTGATCATGCCCGTCCATTACGCGGGGGTGAGCTGCCGGATGGACGAGCTGCTTGCGATCGCGGAGGAGCGCGGGCTGTACGTCGTCGAGGATGCCGCCCAGGGCGTGGGCGCCCGGTACAAGGGCGTCTATCTCGGGACCATCGGGCACATGGGCTGCTACAGCTTCCACGTGACGAAGAACGTGACCTGCGGGGAGGGCGGAGCCCTGCTCGTGAAGGACCCCGAACGGTTCCGTGCCGCGGAGATGATGCGGGAGAAAGGGACGAACCGCTCGGCCTTTTTGCGCGGAGAGGTGGACAAATACACGTGGACTGAGCGCGGGAGCAGCTACGTCCTGTCCGACCTGCTCGCGGCTGTCCTTCCGGCGCAGCTCTCCCGGCTGGACGAGATCAACGCCGCGCGCCGGGAGATCTACGAGTGCTACCGCGACGGACTGCGCGATCTCGAGAATGCTGAGCTGATCCGCCTGCCGCGCATACCCGCCTACGCCGAGTCCAACTACCACATCTTCCACTTCCACCTGCCGAGCCAGGAGAAGCGGGACTTCGTCCTTGGCTGCCTGCGGGAGCGCGGCATCGGCGCGAGCTTCCACTATGTGCCCCTCCACTCCTCGCCGTATGGGCGGCGATTCGGCGTCGGCGCCAGGGACCTGCCGAGGACGGAACGTCTCAGCAGCACGCTCGTCAGGCTGCCGATCTATCCGGAACTGTCCGAAGAGGAACGAACCTATGTTCTGGAGTCGGTGCGTGACGCGGTGCATCGCGCCGGCCGGCCGGCGGGGATGGCGGCAGACCGGGCGGGCGCGGGTTCCGGCGTACGGGCATAGGGCCGGAGAGGCGGCATGAGTTCCAGGCTGGCTTCGGTGGGGAGGCGGCGCACTGCCGAAGACCTGGCCTCTGTCGCCGGTCCTCGTTCCCCGGAGAAGGCGGCGGCGCCGACGCCGGTGTCAGTGATCGAGCCCTCGACGGGCTGGGCGTCACTGGCGCTGGGCGAGCTGTGGGCCTATCGCGACCTCCTGTATTTTCTGGTCTGGCGCGAGATCAAGGTGCGGTACGCCCAGTCGGTCATGGGGGTCGGATGGGCCGTGATCCAGCCGGTCTTCTCGATGCTGGTGTTCACGGTCGTGTTCGGGAACCTCGTGGGGGTCAGCTCCGACGGGGTCCCGTACGCGTTGTTCAGCTTCGTCGCGTTGGTGCCGTGGACATACTTCCAGAACGCGCTGACGGGCGGGATCGATAGCCTGGTGATCATGTCCAGCATGCTCACCAAGGTGTATTTCCCCCGACTCATCATTCCGCTCACGCCGGTGCTGGCAAGGCTGCTGGACTTCGGGATTGCACTCGTGCTGCTGATGGCACTGATGGCTTGGTTCAAGGCGGCTCCCACGGCCGGGGTCGTGATGGTGCCCGTGCTGGTCATTCTCATGGTGCTCTCGGCCGCCGGCCTCGGCTTCTGGCTGACCGCCCTGGCGGTGCAGTACCGCGACGTGAAGTACGCGGCGAGCTTCGGAATTCAGTTGCTCATGTACGCGGCTCCGGTCGTGTACCCGGTGAGCCTGGTGCCCGAGCGGTTTCAGACGCTCTATGCGCTCAACCCCATGGTGGGCGTGATCGAGGGATTCCGCTCCGCCATGCTGGGTGCTCGTCCGATGCCGTGGAACCTGATCGGGATCGGGGCGGTTTCAGCGATCGTCGTGGCGCTGGGCGGCGCGTTCTATTTCCGGCGGGTGGAGCGTGTTTTCGCGGACGTGGTCTGACGTCTTCGGGGTCTCAGCCACGAGAGGTCGAGGATGACCGACGTCGCCATCCGCGTGGAGCAGGTCTTCAAGCGGTATCGGATCGGCGCCAAGGAGGAACGCCACGACACGCTGGCCGGGGCGGTCACCGCCCTGACTGCGGCGCCGCTGAGAAACCTGCGCCGGCTGCGGCGGCTCACGCACTTCCGGGCCGACGAGCAAGAGGCGGAGGACGTGATCTGGGCGCTGCGCGGCGTCTCCCTCGAGGTGGGCGTGGGCGAGGTTTTGGGGATCATCGGGCGGAACGGTGCCGGCAAGACGACGCTCCTCAAGATCCTGTGCCGGATCACCGAGCCGACCGCGGGCCGGGCCGTGGTATGCGGCCGCGTGGGCTCGCTCCTCGAGGTGGGCACGGGGTTCCACCCGGAGCTCACGGGGCGCGAGAACGTCTTTCTGAACGGGGCCGTGCTGGGAATGCGCAGACCGGAGATCGAGCGCAAGTTCGACGAGATCGTCGAGTTCTCGGGTGTGGAGAGATTCATTGACACGCCCGTGAAGCGATACTCCAGCGGGATGTACCTGCGCCTCGCCTTTGCCGTGGCCGCTCACCTCGAGCCCGATATCCTGCTGGTGGACGAGGTGCTGGCCGTGGGTGACCTGGAGTTCCAGAAGAAATGCCTGGGCAAGATGCAGGAGGTGGGTCGCAGCGGCAGGACCGTGCTGTTCGTGTCCCACAACATGCCGGCCGTCAGCGGCCTGTGTGATCGCGCGATCCTGCTGGACGACGGAAAGATCGCCGCCGCCGGAGACGTGGAAGAAGTCATCGCCCGATATATCCAGGTCGCGGTGAGGGCCGGGAGCGAGGTGCGCTGGGAGAGGGAAGAGGCGCCGGCGAACGACGTGGTCCGTCTGGTCAGCGTGCGGGCCTGCGACGGAGGAGGATGCGTTCCGCCGTCGTTCGACATCCGCAAGCCCATCTTCATCGAGATCGAATATGAAGTCGTCAAGCCGAGGATCTGGTTCACTCCTTCCATTCAACTGAAGAACGAGGCCGGCGTCATCATCTTCAACTCGAACGCCGAGTACGAGCCGGATTGGGAAAACGCGTTTCCGACGCCGGGGCTCTACAAGAGCACGTGCTGCATCCCGGGCAACCTTCTGTCCGACGGCCTGTTCGTCATACGAGTCGTACTCTTCGGATTCACCAGGCTGCCGCAGAAGGGGGTGCTCGTCGAGAACGCGATCAGCTTTCACGTGCACGACAGCTTCGGGGCGGATTCAGCGCGCGAGCGGACCACACGATCGTTCCCGGGCGTGGTGAGGCCGAAGCTGGATTGGGTGACGGAGAGCCTGAGCGCGGTCTCGTGAGGAATGCGATCCCATTCCGCAGGTGTGCGAGGCCTCAGGGATCCCAGAAGTGCGCTCCTAGTGGCTGCATTGCTCTGCACGATCATCGTGGGAGTGGCAGCGAGCCGCATTGCGCAGACGTACTATGGGCATCAGCCGATCTGGGTCGAGGAAGCGAATTACCTGCAATGGCCGAGCCTTCAGTTTCTCTCGCAGGTGGAGCACGACGGCAGATTTGCCACGGCGCTGGAAGTCCTCCGGAGTCGCCACATTCTTCAGCCGCTCGTTCTGACGCTGGCGGCGCCGTCTCTGCTCGGATGGCCGTACGCGCATTTTCTGTTCGTGCTGCCGGCGTTCGCGATCTTCCTGGGGCTCTTCGGCTGGACGGTCTATCGACGAGCGGGGAGCCTCGCCTACGCAGTGGGAGCGATGATCTTGTATCTCTCGCTGCGGGGGCTGCCGAATGAGCGGACAGGGATCGGGACCGCATTCGCGGACATTCAGGCGTCGTTGTTCATCGCGGCGGCGGCGCTCTGTCTGGTCAATGCCCTGATGGAGCCGGATCGCCGGTGGATCTTCAGATTCGCGATTCTCGTGTCCCTGGGTGCGCTGGCGCGGACCACTGCGGCATCGGTGGGCGTCATCGTGTGCGGTCCCATGCTGCTTCTCTACCTGTGGAACGAGTACCGGGCGCGGCGACAGGCGAGGGCGGCGCTCGGGACGCTCGCCACGGTGCTGGTGGTCGTTGCGCCGGCGGCGCTCCTGGTCCTCTGGCAGCTCGGAGATCTGCTCTGGTATTACTCGTTCAATTGGGTGCTGGGTCATACGATCGCGGTGTCGGCAACGAACATGAGGAATATCGTCGTGGGATTCGTGGGCCGACCCGCGATTCTCGTATGTCTCCTTCTGTTCGGCCTGGGGTTGATCTGGGCGGTACGCGGGGGTGCGGGCGGGCGAGGGGCGGAGGCGGGCCAGGGGCGACGGCCGGGCCAGGGGCTGCGGATCGGCAGCCCCGAGCTCGGCGCCCTGTGGTGGGCCGTCGGCTTTCTGGGCTTCCTGCTCGTCAGGGGCTATACCTCAGACGTGCCCAAGGAGATGATGTACGCGGTGCCCGCGTTCGTGCTGGTGGCAGTCTCTCCGGTGGCGGTCAGCCACGGGCGGAACGGACGAGGATGGCGAGCGGTCGGCGTCGCGATGATGGTCTTCGGGCTGGCGAGCTTCGGGCGGAACGTGACCATGAGCATGCAGTCCGCGGCGCATGTCGAGCGGCGGGGTGCAGCGATGCGGCAGGCCCAGCTCGAGATGGCGGCTGCCCTGGCCGGGCTGCCGGCGGGCATCACCTGGCAAAGCTACGCGGCGGCGGACTGGGGCATCCCTGTGTCCCTGGCGACGCACTACAGGTTCGGGAAGTTCCGCGAGGCGAAAAACACGCTGTTCCACAACACGAAGTCCTACTGGGACGGGTACTACCCGGGCGCGTCTGCGGCCGAGATCCAGCGCCAACTATACGCGAAGACGGTGGATAGCGTGGACGTCGCTATTGTGCTCAAGGATGCGGCGCAGAAGCCGGACAGGATGGAGGACTATAGCTACGGCATGGCGGCGTATATCGCGGAGCAGGTGCAGTCCGATGGGCGCTGGCGATACGTGGGCGAGCTGTCGGGGGAGCCGTACGGCAGCAAGCTCGCGATTTATGCCCGTGCTCCCCGGTAGCATGAGCAAGGCGCATGCAGCCGCGGCCCGGAAAGGTTCCAGCGCGGTGCCAGACTCTGGCGCGGCCCGAACTTCAACCCTTTGAGGGCAGATGAATCTCACTGACAGTCGCGTTCTGGTCATCGGCGGAGCCGGGTTCGTCGGCTCCCATCTGGTGGACCAACTGATTCAGGAGCCGGTCCGCGAGATCGTGGTGCTGGACAACCTGGTGCGCGGCAGCCGGACGAATCTACGCGAAGCCATGACGGACGCGCGGGTGCGCCTCGTCGAGGGAAGTATCGGGGACCTTGAGCTGCTTCGGGACCTCGTGCGAGAGGCGGACTGCGTCTTTCACCTGGCCGCGCTCTGGCTCTACGAGTGCGTACACCAGCCTCGGGCCGCCCTCGACGTCAACGTGGTAGGGACGTTCAACGTGATCGAGGCCGCGTGTGAGGCACGAGTGAAGAAGCTCGTGTACTCATCGTCGGCATCGGTGTACGGCGATGCCGTCTTCACGCCCATGACGGAAGAGCATCCGTTCAACAACAGGACGATGTACGGGGCGACGAAGATCGCCGGAGAGCAGTTCCTGCGGGCGTTCTACGATCAGCGCCAGCTCGATTACGTGGGGTTGCGGTACATGAACGTCTACGGGCCGCGCATGGACTACAAGGGCGCGTACGTGAGCGTAATCATGAAAGTGCTCGATCGCATCGAGCAAGGTCGTCCCCCGGTCATCTTCGGGGACGGCTCGCAGGCCTATGACTTCATCCACGTGAGCGACGTGGCGCGCGCCAACATCCTCGCCGCGAAGAGCGATGCGACGGATGAGTTCTTCAATGTGGGCACGGGCCAGAAGACGACGATCCGCGAGCTGGTGGGCATGCTGCTGGAGCTGACCGGGAGCGATCTCCAGCCCGAGTACCGGCCGGAGACCACGGCGTTCGTGACGCACCGGTTGGCCGACACCGTGAAGGCCGAGAAGATGCTCGGCTTCAGCGCGGAGGTCGGTCTCGACGAGGGGCTGCGCTCGGTGATCGAGTGGCGGCGGCAGGACGTGGTGGCGGTGAGCCGGTAGAAGGCCGGAACGGTCGGGCAGCGGCGCGGTCGCGGCTTCATTGTCGTCGGCAGATGCGCATCGTTCTCACGGGGGCAACGGGATTCGTCGGTCGCCGACTGCTCGCTTCATTGCCGGCGACCTCCGAAGTAGTATGCATCGTACGGGATCGCTCGCGGCTGGAGGGGCAGGCGAACCTGGCGGCGCTGGAGGCGGATCTGGCGGGCCCAAGGTTTACGGCGCTGCTGCCGGAGCGGGCCGATGCGGTCATCCATCTAGCCCAGGCGAACGTGCCGTTTCCCTCCGCGGCGAACGAGCTGTTCGCGGTGAACGCAGCCAGCACCCAGTGGCTCGCCGCGTATGCGCGCGAGGCGGGTGTGTCCCACTTCGTGTACGCGTCGTCCGGCGCCGTCTACAGGGCGAGTGCCGAGCCGCTTCGCGAAGACGACCCGATTTCGCCCCGGGACTTCTACGCGCTGACGAAGTGCGTGAGCGAGCAGATCCTGTGGGCGTACCGGGAATGCTTCGACTCGTGCGTGTTGCGAATCTTCACTCCGTATGGACGCGGTCAGCAGAATCGCATGATCCCAAAGATCCTGGGGGCCGTCGAAGCCGGCCGTCCTGTGGTGCTGGTTAACGGCGGCCAGCCGCGGGTCAATCCGATTCACATCGACGATCTGGTCCGGGTGATCGTGCAGTCGCTGTCGCTGTCGGGCAGCCATGTGGTCAACGTGGCGGGTCCGGAGGTTGTGAGCGTCGCGGATATTGCTCGCATCGGCGCCGAGATCTTCGGCAAGGAACCCATATTCGAGCAGCGCAGCGACGGGACCGCCTGGAACGTCGTGGGCGACACCACGAAGCTGCGCGAGCTCTTCCGCCTTGGGGAGCTGATCCCGCCGGGCCGGGGCATCCGCCAGATGGTGCGGCACGAGTAGGAGCGGGCACGCGGTCATGTGCGGGATCGTAGGGATCTGCGACCTGGGTGGCGAGCCGGTCTCCGCTCGCTTGCTCAAGCGGATGACCGACCTCATCGCGCATCGCGGCCCGGACGGAGAGGGGCACTACGCGGACGGCGCGGTAGGTCTGGGTCATCGTCGGCTGGCCGTGATCGATCCGTCTCCGGCCGGTCAGCAGCCGATGGCGAATCGGGCGGGCGACGTCGTGATCACCTACAACGGCGAGATCTACAACTTCCAGAAGCTCAGGGTTGAGCTGGAGGCGAGGGGCTACCAGTTTCGCTCGCGCACGGACACGGAGGTGGTGATCTACGCCTACGAGGAATGGGGCGAAGAGTGCGTTCACCGCTTCAACGGCATGTTCGCGTTCGCCATCTGGGATCGCCGTCATCGCCGGATGTTCGTGGCGCGTGATCGCTACGGTATCAAGCCGCTGTATTGGTATTTCGACGGCCGGCTGTTCATTTTCGCCTCCGAGGTCAAAGCGATCCTGGAGCATCCGCGCGTCTCGGCGAGAATCTGCTACCCGGCGCTAAACGAGTATTTTTCGTTCCAGAACATCTTCACGGACCTGACCCTGTTCGAGGGGATTCGGCTCCTGCCGGCAGGCTGCATGCTCGTGCTGGAGACGCGGGAGGGCGCGCGTCCGGAGATCCGCAGGTACTGGGACTACTCCTGCGCCTCTACTCCGGCGGCGATCTCCGAGCAGGAATGCGTAGACCAGCTCTATTACCTGTTCGTCCAGGGGGTGACCCGACAGCTCGTGAGCGACGTGCCCGTGGGGGCGTTCCTGAGCGGGGGAATGGATACCGGATCGATCACCTCGGTCGCCGTGCGGCACCTCCCCCGCCTGACCACGATCACCGGAGGGTTCGACCTCACGTCGGTCTCGGGACTGGAGCTGGCGTTCGACGAGCGACAGAGCGCGGAGATGCTGGCGAATCTGTTCAAGACCGAGCACTACGAAGTCGTCATGCATGCGGGCGACATGGAATGGGTGCTGCCGCATCTCATCTGGCATCTGGAGGATCTCCGGGTCGGACAGTGTTATCCCAACTATTACGTCGCGCGCCTCGCCAGCAAGTTCGTGAAGGTGGCGCTGTCGGGCGCGGGCGGAGACGAGCTGTTTGCGGGATACCCGTGGCGGTACTACCGGGGCATGAACAGCGACGGGGATCAGGACTATTTCCGGCGCTATTACCAGTTCTGGCAGCGGCTGGTCCCGGATGAAGACAAGGCGCGTCTCTTCAACGCGGAGACCTACCGGCACGTACGCGACCACTCGACCTTCGAGTGCTTTCGGAGCGTGTTCGACGGCTGGCCGGGGGAGTTCCGGAACAATGCGGACTACGTGGCGGCGTCGCTCTACTTCGAGCTGAAGACGTTCCTTCATGGGCTGCTCGTTGTGGAGGACAAGCTCAGCATGGCGCATTCCCTGGAGACCCGTGTCCCGTTTCTCGATGACGATCTCGTGGAATTCGCCATTCGCATCCCGGTGACGTACAAGCTGCGAAACCTCGATAGCGTCATCCCGATCGATGAGAACCTTCCGGGCAAACGCGAGCTCTACTGGCAACGCACGAGCGAGGGCAAGGCCGTGCTGCGCAGGGCCATGACGCGTCTGATCCCAGCGGAGATCACGGAGCGTACGAAGCAGGGGTTCAGCGCCCCGGACGCGAGCTGGTTCCGTGGGGAGAGCATCGATTACATCAACCAGCTCCTGAGCAACCCGAAGGCGCGACTGTACGAGTTCCTCTCCCGGGAGTATGTGTCGCGCGTGCTCGAAGAGCACTGTTCGGGGCGCGTGAACCGCCGCCTTCTCATCTGGTCACTTCTGAGCTTCGAGTGGTGGTGCCGCAAGTTCCTGTTGGCATGAGGGAGGGGGCGTGCCGCCTGCCCTGAACAGCCTCTCCGTGGTCATCCCTGCGTTCAACGAGGAGAAGACGCTGGAACGCGTGGTGCGGTGGACTCTCGAGGTGCTCGAGGATCTGTCGCCGGACCACGAAGTGATCATCGTGGACGACGCGAGCGACGACGCGACATCCGGGATCGCCGATGCGCTGTCCGCCGAGAACGCGCGGGTGCGGGTCATACACCACGCGGCGAATCGCGGATATGGGGGCGCGCTGAAGTCGGGGTTTACGGCGGCCAGCAAGGATCTGGTCACGTTCCTGACCGCAGACGGCGAGTTTTATCCCACGGAGCTGGTTAACTTTGTGAATGCCGTACAGGACGCCGACGTCGTGAGCAGCTACGTGCCGAATCGTCCCATGCCGCTGTACCGGCAAATTCTGTCGAAAGGTTGGCGGCTGACGATGCGCGTCGTCCTTGGGGAGTGCCCGCTTCTGTACGGGATTCTTCTGTACAGGCGCAGCGTCATGGACGGCATGACCATCGTGAGCAGCACGGGCATGACGACCATGGAGTTCCTGATTCGCGCGAGGCGCCGGGGCGCGCGTATCGTCACGATCCCCGTGGGGCTCCACCCGCGGCCGGATCTGCGGGAATCGAAGGTCACCAACCTCCCCACGATCTGGAAGCACTTCGTGGAGATCGTGCGCCTGCGTAGGCTGCTGCGCGCGGAAGGCTGAGGACACGCATGTTCAGTGCCCAAGAGCGGAGCGCCCGGCCGCTGGAGGGCAGGCTCCTGTCCGCTCGGGCTCCATTCCCTGTTTCAACGCCACACACGGTTCACGCGATCCGGTCGCGGGGGACTGCTCGAGTAACGGACTGGGCGCCAGCTCCCACGACAATTTGCGGCTCGATATGAGAGGTCGCGGCATGCGGGACGAAATCGTCATTCTGGGTATCCATGATGGTCATAACGCATCGGCATGTGTTCTGAGAGATGGCGAGATCGTGGCGGCGGCTTGTGAGGAGAGGCTGAGCCGGCATAAGAACGAGCCTGGATACCCGCGGAGGGCGGTGGAGGAGGTGCTGCGCATCGCGGGGTGCACTCCGGACGAGATCACGATCGTCGCCCTGGGCACGAGGTTCATGCACCATCGCGAGTTCTTCCTGAGCTGGGATTGGTACCGCAAGGGATATTCGGACCAGACGAAAGACGCGGGGAGCGAATCCCAGCGGCGGAGGTATTTCCTCGAGGAGAGGCTGCGAGAGCGGAGGAACGCGATCGTTCAGCACCTGGGGGTAGGTGAGGAACAGATCGAGGTGGTGGAACATCATGAGGCGCATGCCGCCAGCGCGTATTACGGCAGCCCGTGGATCGCGGACGGCAGGGTCTTGGTGCTGACGTTGGACGGTTCCGGGGATGGCGTGTGCGCGACGGTGAACATCGGCGAGGGCGGTGAGCTGCGGCGGATCGCAGAGACGAAGAGTGCCGCGTCGTTGGGGAAGGTATACTCGCGGGTGACGTTCCTGCTGGGCATGAAGCCGTGGGAGCACGAGTACAAGATCATGGGGCTGGCGCCGTACGCGGATGCGGACGGGGTGGAGAGATCGTACGAGGTGCTCCGTCCGCTGGTTCAGCTCGACGAAGGTGCGCTCGCGTTTCAGGCGGGGACCCATCTTTCGACGAACTACTGCTATCCCTATCTCCGGACGGAGCTCGAGAATCATCGTTTCGACTGGATCGCCGGCGCGGTGCAGCGGATGACGGAGGATCTGGTGGTCCGCTGGGCGAGGAACGCGATTCGGGCTACGGGCATCCGTCGGCTGGCCTGCGCGGGCGGGGTGTTCATGAATGTGAAGGCGAATATGCTTCTGCTGGATCTCGATGAGGTGGAAGATCTGTTCGTGTTCCCGGGATGCGGCGACGAGTCGATCTCGATTGGAGCGGCGTACAAGGTGTACGGCGAGCGGGTACGTCGCCTGGGGAGCGCGGTTTCTGCGAAGCCGCTGGGGTCCGTGTATCTGGGTCCTGAGTTCAGTCGGAGTGAGATTGAGAGATCGCTGGAACGGCACGTTGGAGGTAACAAATACCACGTACGGTCGTGTCCGAACATGGTGGAGGTCGTGGCCGGGCTGCTGGGGTCCGGGCACATCGCGGGGTGGTTCCGGGGGCGGATGGAATGGGGCGCGAGGGCTCTGGGTAACCGGAGCATTCTGATGGATCCGCGGAACGTGGGTCGAGTCCGGGAGCTGAACAGCGCGATCAAGCACCGGGATTTCTGGATGCCTTTTGCTCCGACCATCCTGCACGAACGGCAGCGCGAGTACATCAGCAATCCGAAAGGCATCGGGGCGCCCGAGATGCTGCTGGCGTTTCGTACGAACGGCGAGGGACGAAGAGACCTGCCAGCGACGATGCATCCCTATGATCTGACGGTGCGGCCACAGTTGCTGGAGCGGAGCCGGAACCGAGACTACTACGATCTGCTGAAGCGCTTCGAGGCTGCGACGGGAGTTGGCGCGGTGCTGAACACGTCGTTCAACCTGCACGGTGACCCGATCGTGTGCAGCCCCGACGATGCGCTCGAGACGTTCGAGCGGTCGGGTCTCCAGGTGCTGGCGCTGGGCGACTATCTGGTGAGCAAGTGTGAGCTTTGAGGAGCGAGAGGGAGCGCGAGGTGCGGTTCCCTGGAGGGTCGGGCGCAGGACGGTCCGGGAGCGAGGGAACGCGGCCACGGTGGTCCGCGGTGGTGCGGCGGCCTTGGTCGGGGGCGTGCCGGGCGACAGGGGTGGTTGTAGCGGGATTGCGGACAGGCTCCTAGAGCGAGCGGGTGAGCCATGGTGGATCTGACGAACGTTATCGTGAGCCCGGACGCCTCCCTCCGTGAGGCCATGGCCTCCATCGATCGCAACGCGAAAGGGATCGTCCTGGTGGTGGACCGGGCTCGGCGGCTCATGGGCACTGTGACGGACGGGGACATTCGCCGCGCAATTCTGGGCGGGATGAGCCTCGACTTGCCGGTCGCGCTCGTGCTGGAGCAACGGGCGGCCTCGTCCTATCCCGGGCCGATCACGGCGCCGGTGGGAACTCCGCATGCGGAGCTCATCCGGCTGATGAACCACCACAGGATTCGACACATCCCGCTCCTGGACCCGGAGGACCGTGTCCAGGACGTGGCGCTGCTGAGCGATCTGGTTACGGAATATGAGCTCCCTCTGACCGCCGTGGTCATGGCCGGGGGGTTCGGCAGCCGGCTGCGCCCGCTTACCGAGGAGCTGCCAAAGCCTATGCTGCCCCTGCGTGACCGGCCGCTGCTGCAACTGACCATCGAGCGGTTGCGCGACGCGGGGATCCGGAGGGTTCATCTAACGACGCACTACAAGGCCAACGTGATCTCGGAGCATTTCGGAGACGGGAGCGACTTCGGAGTGGAGATCCGCTATGTGGAGGAGGATCAGCCGCTCGGCACCGCGGGAGGGCTGAGCCTGTTGGGCGAGGCATCGGAGCCGCTCCTGGTGCTCAACGGTGACATCGTGACGGATCTCGACTATCGGGCCATGCTCGACTTTCACCGGGAGCAGCAGGCGGAGATGACGGTCGCGGTGCGCGCTCACGGCTTTCGGATCCCCTACGGCGTTGTGGAGATCGACGGGGTCAGCGTCGTGCGGATCGCGGAGAAGCCCGTGAGCCGGCACTTCATCAACGCGGGGATCTATCTGCTGGACCCGGGGGTGTGCCGGCTCGTGCCCAGCGGCCAGCCCTATGACATGCCCGAGCTGATTACGCGTCTGCTGGGAGAAGGGCGGCGCGTCATCGGCTTTCCGATCTCCGAGTACTGGATCGACATCGGTCAGGTGGAGGATTATCAGCGGGCGCTGGCCGACGCCGCGAACCGGGAGCTCTGACGGTCGGCGGGTGACGGGTAGAGTGTGTGAGGGTGCGCTTCGAGTCGGGGCGTGTCCAGGCGGCGCATGAGGGCGAAGGGGTATCGCTGGGCCGTGGGGTTCGTGGTCACCCTGCTCTTTCTGGCGCTGGCGCTGCGCCGGGTGGAGTGGGGAAGGACCGCGGCGACGCTCAAGGGAGCGGATCCGCTGATCCTGGCGGCGGGTGCGGTGTTCCTGCTGGGCACGTTCGTGCTGTTCTCCATTCGCTGGCGGGTGCTTCTCTCCGCCACGGCGCGCGTGCGCGTGCGAGATACGTTCTCCTGCATCATGATCGGCTACTTCACGAATACGGTGTTGCCGTTCCGGCTCGGCGACCTGGCGCGTGCGGCGCTGATGGGGAGGCGGTACAGGGCCGGGACCGGTCTGGTGCTGGGGAGTGTGGTCCTGGAGCGGGTGCTGGACGCGCTCACGGTGCTGTCGCTGGCGGCCGGCCTTTCGTTCGTGGTTCCGGTGCCCGTCCTGGTGCGTGCGGGCATGACGAGCCTGACAGCGGTTGCGCTGGTAGCGCTGGCGGTGCTGTGGGCTCTGGCGGTCGGGCGGACGAAGGTGGCCGCGCTCATGGCGCGCGTGGCCAGGTTTCTGCCGTGGCGGGTGACCCAACGGCTGTCGGGCTTGGTGCAACGGTTCGCGCTCGGGTTGAGCGCCTTGAGGGATGGGCGTCAGCTTGTGCAGGTGGCGGTGCTCTCGCTGGTGGCGTGGGGGGTGGCCGGTCTCAGCACGGTGCTCTGGGTGGAGGCCTTCCATCTCGGCGCTCCCTGGTATGCGGGGTTCTTCGTCCTGGCGGTGATCAACCTGGGCGCGGCGATCCCCGCATCACCCGGGAGCATCGGGGTCTATCACTACATGGCGATGCTCGCGCTTTCGGTCTGGGTGACGGACAAGAGCGTGGCTCTCGCCTACGCCGTTGGAACGCACGGAGTGATGGTGCTGATCAATGTGTTGATCGGCGGCTTCAGCGTGGCGAGAGAAGGGCTCGCATTAGGGTCTGTGATCACGATGGCGGAGCCCGCGGCGGGTCCGACCCTGGTGGCGGGGGTGGCATCCAGAGGGGCGTCGCATCTTTCGGGATTCAGCTCTGCGGAGGATGGAGGCCGGCGTGGACATGGGACGTCCACATAGACAGTTCGTGGCGACGCGTGGGCGTGAGGTGCGGGAGGAGAGTGGAAGCCGTGGTTGGACGTGGGAGACGAGCGTAGCAGGTGGACGCTGGTTATCGAGCAAACTCAGGTGACAGCATGAAAATCTCCGTCGTGGGTTTGGGGAAGCTGGGGGCGCCCCTGGCCGCTCTGCTGGCGGACAAGGGTCATACGGTGATCGGCGTCGACGTGGACGCTCGGCCGGTGCTTCTTATGAATCAGGGGCGCACGCCCGTATTCGAGCCGGGGTTGCCGGAGCTGATCGAGCGAGCCGGAGGGCGCCTGTCCGCGACGACCGATTTTGCCGAGGCGATCGCCGGGACGGACATCACGTTCATCGTTGTGCCGACACCGAGCAACCGAGATGGCGGTTTCTCGCTGGAATACGTGCTGGCGGTGTGCGAGGCCATCGGCGCGCCTCTGGGAGCGAAGGGCACGTATCATCTGGTAGTGTTGACGAGCACGGTCATGCCGGGCGCGACGGAAGGTGAGGTGTTGCCCGCCCTCGAGACATTCTCGGGGAAACGCTGCGGTACGGATTTCGGTCTCTGCTACGGGCCGGAGTTCATTGCCCTGGGAACAGTCATACGCGACATGTTGAATCCGGATCTCGTGCTTATCGGAGAATCCCATCGTGGAGCGGGAGATCTCCTTGAAGCTCTCTGGAAGGGCGTGTGCGAGAATGGTGCCCCGGCAGCTCGGATGAACTTCGTAAATGCCGAGTTGACGAAGTTGGCCGTGAATACGTACGTCACCACGAAGATCTCGTACGCGAACATGCTTGCGCAGGTGTGCGAGCGCGTGCCCGGCGCGAATGTTGACGTGGTGACGTCGACGCTGGGATTGGACAGCCGCATTGGGCAGAAGTACCTGAAGGGTGCGTTGGGCTACGGAGGTCCCTGTTTCCCGCGGGACAATCTCGCCTTTGCAAGTCTTGCCCGTCGCCTGGGCGTCCGCGCGGTCCTTGCCGAGGCCACCGATCAGGTGAACCGGCAGCAGGTGCCTCGCATTGCCGAGACGATTCTGGCTCGCCTACCGAAGGGCGGCACGGTCGGCATTCTCGGCCTGGCCTACAAGCCGAACACGGATGTGGTCGAGGAGGCCCAGGGCTTGCAGCTCGCGCGGCATCTTCTGTCGGTTGCGGTCCCGGTGGTCCTATACGATCCGGCAGCTTTGGAAGGCGCGCGAGCGCGACTGGACGGCGATGTGACGTTTGCATCCTCGATGGAGGAATGTGCCGGGCAGGCCCACGTGGTGGTCGTGGCCACACCGTGGGAAGAGTTCAGCCGACTCAAGCCGAACATGCTGAATTACTCGGACGGACGGCCCACCGTGGTGGACTGCTGGCGGATGCTGGCGCACGATGAGTATACGCCGTTTGCCGAGTACATCGCCATTGGCGTGCACTAGCATTTCTATAACAACGGTACTTCCGCTGGGAACAGCGGCGGTTAGAGCCGATGGAGATGTGGCTTACCGATGATAGCGCCTGACGGCCGATGAAGCCGTTGAACGAGCGCGGCGACCATCTGGCCATCCTGGTCGCGACGTACAACAGACTCGAGTTGCTAAAGCGAACCCTTGCGTCCATCCGCGGGGGGGCGCGTTGCTCCCACGAGGTCTTCGTCATTGACGGCGGCTCGTCGGATGGGACGATCGAGTATTTGCGGTCGCACGGTGGCGCTACGCCGGTGTTCCAGGGGCGGCTACTCGGCACGGCCCGCTGCTATAACGAGGTTTGGAGACGGGTTCGCAGCAAGTACACGTGCTGGCTCAGTGACGATACGGAGGTCACGCCGGGTAGCCTGGATCTAGCCGTGAGCATCCTTGAGTCGGATCCGGCCATTGGGATGGTGGGCCTGAAGATGAAGGATACCGTGGGGTGGGGGAGTGGCCGGGAGTACATGGGGGCGGTGTCGGCATTCGGGATTCTGAACTGCAATCATGGGGTTCTACGGCAAGATCTTCTGGCGGCCGTCGGATACTTCAACGAAGCCTACAGGAGCTACACGATCGATCCGGACCTGACGGCATCCGTGCTGTGCACGGGGAAATGGGTAGTGATGACAAAGCGGATTGCCGTGCTGCATCACCGTGGATGGGAGGGGAACGGACGCGCTGAGAGTGTGTCCGCGCGGGAGGCTACGCTGGCCCGGAACCTGGGAATCTACAGGGAGAAGTTTCGTTTCCTGGCCGATGGGGTATCGAGGTCGGCGTTAAGGGATGGACTCAAGGCGCGAACTGGCCGGATAGTGGGGCGAGTGCTGTTCAAGGGTGTGGAGCCGCGAGGTGTGCGGTTCGGCCTGAACCGGCGGGACTGGTACAACATCACGTACGGGCGGTTCATCCGACTGACGGATTCCCTGGAGAACCGGGGCCGCCCGTATCACCTGGTGCAGCGGATGCCGCGGTGGCTCTTGCGGTCGGAGGGCAACCCCTACCGGCATCTGGTCGGCGAAGGATGACGCGATCCGGCGGGCGCTGGAGGAGCGAGCGGAGGCCATGGCTCGGGAGCTGACGATCGGTCCGTGCAGGATCTCTGACGAGAGCGACTGCTTCGTCATCGCGGAGATCGGCCATAATCATCAAGGCAGCCTGGAGAAGGCCAGGGAGATGTTCCGGGCGGCCCGGGAGTGCGGCGTCAGCGCGGTCAAGCTGCAGAAGCGTGACAATCGTGCTCTGTATACCCGCGCCATGTACGACATGCCGTACGACAACGAGAGCAGCTACGGTCCGACGTACGGTGCGCATCGGGAGGCGTTGGAATTCGGCTGGGATGAATACGTCGCGCTGAGGGAGTACGCGGGCGAGTTGGGGCTCATGATGTTTGCCACGGCGTTCGACTTCCCGAGCGCCGACTTTCTGGCCAAGCTGGACGTACCGGCGTTCAAGATCGCCTCCGGCGACCTCACGAACACGCCGCTCCTCAAGTATGTAGCGGAGATGGGGAAGCCGATGCTGGTCAGCACGGGCGGCGCCCACATGGAGGACGTGGAGCGGGCGTCCGAGACGATCATGCCCGTGAACGCGCAGCTCTGCCTGATGCAGTGCACGGCGAGCTATCCGGTGGAACCGGAGGAAATGAACCTGCGGGTCATCGCCAGCTACCGGGAGCGGTTGCCGGATGTGACCGTGGGGCTGTCGGATCATCAGAACGGGATCGCGATGGCGCTGGTGGGATACCTGCTGGGCGCGCGGGTCATCGAGAAGCACTTCACGTTGAATCGCGCGTGGAAGGGGACGGATCAGGCTTTCTCCCTCGAGCCGATCGGCATGCGGAAGCTGGTGCGGGATCTGCGCCGCGCGCGGGCGGCCCTGGGGGACGGGATGAAGCGGCCGTTTCCGTCCGAGGGGAGGCCGCTGTACAAGATGGGGAAGAAGCTGGTGGCCGCACGGGACTTGCCGGTAGACCACGTCCTGCGGAGTGAGGACATCGCGATCAAATCGCCGAACGACGGTCTGCCGCCGTACGAGCTCGTGAACGTGATCGGGAAAGTGACGCTGCGGCCGCTCGCGGAAGACGAGAACCTGTCTTTCGAGGTTCTGGGCGACGGGCCGGCGTCTTGACGGCGTGCGCAGGCGAGGGCGGCATGAAGGGGTTCGTGTTCGTGAGCGGCAGGGAGAGCGTCCTGCGCTTCCTTGCGAGCGATGCCTTCGCGGCGCTGGAGGCCGGGCACGAGCTGATCTACGTGGTCCAGCCCAGCGACCTGCTGACGGTCCCGCTGCTGCGCGAGCTGCTGGGGGAGCGGCCCCGGCGAGTGGAATGGGTAGCGTACCATCCGGGGCGTTTCCGGCGCTGGCGCGATCTGTTCGACGTGTCGTGCGCTCTCTATCAGGATCGCAGCCCCTCGTTCCGCGTGCGCTACCGGGAGCTCACGCGAGAGGATCCGCAGCGGTACGCGCGGCTGGAGAAGCTGGTGCGGCCCGGCGTCTACGAGAGACACCGGGAGGCCGTGGAAGCGCGCATGGGGCTGCACCCGGAGATCCTGAGCGTGACCCTGCGGGAGCGTCCCGATTTCTTCGTGCTCCCGTCCGCTCTCCTGGACGCCGTCACCGATGACGTGCTGCAGATCGCGGCCAAGCTGAGCATCCCGACGCTGTTGCTGGTGGCTGGGTGGGACAACCCTTCGAGCAAGGGGCTCGTGTACCATCACCCGACGCTCATGGGGGTGTGGGGCGAGCAGAGCCTGCGCCACGCGGTGGAGGTTCAGGGGCTCGATCCCGATCGTGTCCATGTGGTCGGCGCTCCCCACTATGAGCGCTATCGGGCCTCAGACAACGCGGAGCGGCATCGGCTCCGAGCTTCGTGGGGTGCGACGGAGGGGGAGACGCTGGCGCTGTTCGGCGGGACGCTGAGGCTCTTCGACGAGACCCAGCTACTGCGGGAGGTGGACGAGGCCATCGAGTTCGGCGCACTTCCCTCGATGCGCGTCATCTACC
>JACQVF010000057.1 GCA_016209885.1 Gemmatimonadota bacterium
CATCGCGGGGATCGTGCCGTCCCTGCCGTCGGGTGAGCTGCTACTGGCCGATGGGGCCTACACGGACCAGGCCCCTGTGGACGTGGCCCGCAGTCTCGGCTACGATGTGGTGATCGCGGTGGACCCGGGCCAGCGGGCGGAGCGCGCGATGCCGCGGAACGGGATCGAGATCGTGGTCCGGGCGATGGAGATCTGTCACGCGCAGCACGCTCACCTGCGATTCGAGACCGCAGATCTCGTGCTGCGGCCCACGTTCCCGCGGTTGATCGACACCCTGGATTTCGCCGCCCGCCGGGATTGCGTCGCGGCAGGTGTACGCGTGGTACGCGAAGAGCGCGCTCGGCTGGAGGCCCGGCTCGCCACCGGCCGGGGGGCTGGGGGCTGCTTCGAGCAGCGAGCGGCGGATCGTAGCAGGAGGCAGCTCGCAGAAAGGTGGTCTGCCGAGCCTTGACGCACCACAAATATTCCGAGCGCGATCCCGACGCCGGCGCCGAGGCGGTCACGGACCCCGTGTGCGGGATGAGGGTGCCGACGACGAGTCCACACCGACTGACCCACGAGGGCGTCGAGCTCGTCTTCTGCAGTCCCACGTGCCGCGATCGCTTCCAGAGTGACCCATCCGCCTTCCTTCCGCGCAGCCCGGCGACGGCCTCTCCGCCGGCTGCGACGGAGGCGGCGCGAATGTACACCTGCCCGATGCACCCCGACGTGAGGCAGAGCGGTCCGGGTACCTGCCCGAAGTGCGGAATGGCACTCGAGCCCGTGTCCGCCGCCCCGCCGGAGCGGCCGACCGAGTGGGTGTGCCCCATGCACCCGGAGATCGTCCGCGATCGACCCGGCACCTGCCCGATCTGTGGGATGGCTCTCGAGCCCAGGAGGCCGGCGGCCGAGGAGGAGAACCCCGAGCTGCGAGACATGACCCGCCGGTTCTGGCTTGCGATCGCCTTCACCGTTCCGCTCGTCGCGATCGCGATGGGCGCGTACGTCCCGGCCGTCGAGCGGCTCATTACATCGCTCATATCCATGCGGACGCGCGCGTTCCTCGAGCTCGCGCTCGCGACGCCGGTCTGCGTCTGGGCCGCCTGGCCGTTCTACGTCCGCGCCGTCCTCTCCGTGAAGAACAAGAGCCTCAACATGTTCACGCTGATCGGGCTCGGCGTGTCCGTCGCGTACGTTTACAGCGTCATCGCTGCGCTCCTGCCGGGTATCTTCCCCGCGAGCTTCCGCGGCGAAGGTGGCGAGGTCGCGGTCTACTTCGAGGCCGCCGACGTCATCACGACCCTGATCCTGCTCGGCCAAGTGCTCGAGCTGCGCGCCCGCAGCCAGACCGGCGCGGCCATCAGGAAGCTCCTCGGCATGGCCGCGAAGTCGGCCCGGCGGATCCGCGATGACGGCGGGGAGGAGGACGTGCCGCTCGAGGACGTGCGCGTCGGTGACCGGCTTCGCGTGCGTCCGGGCGAGAAGATCCCCGTGGATGGCGTGGTGCTCGAGGGCACGAGCTCGGTGGACGAATCGATGGTCACCGGTGAACCCATCCCGGTCCAGAAGCAGCCGGGTGACAGGATCGTGGGCGCGACCGTCAACGGCACCGGCTCGCTCATCATGCGTGCGGAAAAGGTGGGCGCCGAGACCTTGCTCTCGCGGATCGTCGCCATGGTGGCCGAGGCGCAAAGGAGCCGCGCGCCGATCCAGAAGCTCGCCGATGCGGTGTCCGGTTACTTCGTGCCGATCGTGGTCGTCATCGCCGCCATCACCTTCGTGGTCTGGGGGCTGGTCGGGCCGGAGCCGCGCATGGCGCACGCGCTCATCAACGCCGTCGCGGTGCTCATCATCGCGTGCCCCTGCGCTCTCGGACTGGCCACACCCATGTCCATCATGGTCGCCACCGGCAAGGGAGCCACGATCGGCGTCCTCTTCCGCAACGCCGAGGCGATCGAGGTCATGCGCAAGGTGGACACGCTCGTGATGGACAAGACCGGCACGCTCACCGAAGGGAAGCCTCGCCTGGTGAGCGTCCTGCCGGGCGACTCCGTGGATGAGCCCACACTGCTGCGGCTGGCGGCAAGCCTCGAGCGCGGTAGCGAGCACCCACTCGCGGCCGCGATTGTCAAGGGCGCCGAGGACCGCGGCGTGCGTCTTGCCGACGTCGAGCGGTTCGAGAGCGTTACGGGCAAGGGGGTTCGCGGCACCGTTGAAGGCCGCGCGGTCGCACTCGGCAACCGGGCGCTCCTGACCGACATCGGCGTCGAGCCCGGCCCCTGGGCGGAGAAGGCCGAGGCGCTTCGCAGCGAGGGACAGACCGCGATGTTCGTCGTCGTCGACGGCCGGATCGGCGGTATCCTCGGCGTGGCCGATCCGATCAAAGACACCACGCCCGAGGCGATCCGAGCGCTGCACCGGGAGGGCATCCGCCTCGTCATGCTCACCGGCGACAGCCGCACGACGGCGCAGGCGGTCGCGCGCAACCTCGGCATCGATGACTTCATTGCCGAGGTGCTGCCGGACCAGAAGGTGGACGTCGTCAAGCGCCTCCAGGGCGAAGGTCGCTTCGTGGCGATGGCCGGCGACGGCATCAACGACGCGCCCGCGCTGGCGCAGGCCCAGGTCGGGATCGCCATGGGCACCGGCACCGACGTGGCCATGGAGAGCGCACCGGTGACGCTCGTGAGGGGCGACCTGCGAGGCATCGTCCGGGCGCGACGCCTGTCGCGGCGGACAATGCGCAACATCGAGCAGAACCTGTTCTTCGCGTTCTTCTACAACGCGGCGGGCGTGCCGATCGCCGCCGGGGTGCTCTACCCGTTCTTCGGGCTGCTGCTCTCGCCGATCATCGCGGCTGCCGCCATGAGCTTCAGCTCGGTTTCCGTCGTGACCAACGCGCTGCGGTTGCGGCGCGTTGTGGTGTGAAGTGAGAGCGAGGAGGATAGGACATGCGGACCGAGCGCTGAGGTGCGAACGTGGATCTTGCCGTCTCGCTCGTCCAGGCCTACCTGAACGTGAATGGATATTTCACGGTCGCAGAGTACCCCATGCTCGAGGCCTCCCGCGGAGGTCAGGCCCGTACGGTCACCGATCTCGACATCCTGGCGCTCCGTTTTCCCAGGAGGCGACTCGTTCCCAGCCGGAAAGCGACGGATGACTCGATCTCGAGAGCGTGTTTCCATCTGCGGGGCGGGTCTGGCCGGACTGGCCGCCGCCCTCACCGTCGCGGTCAACACGGTCTATCGCCCGTTCGCTGCGGCCAGCCCGTTCCTCCACCTCGGCGTTGAGTCCAGTCTCGAAAAGAAGATCGATGCCCGCTACAACGGCGGCCTGTGGAGCAAGTTCAAGCTGGCACGAACGGAGCGGACCACGGCGGACCTGAGCCTGGCCCTGCTGGCAGAAAACGTCGTCACGACGGAGAGCGTGGGAAGGCGCGGCAGAGCTTTCGCCCGGTGGCAGGCGGGAGGCCGCGGCCGCCACGCACTCGGCGATGGCCGAGTCACGCTGACGACCGACGTGACTTATCGCCCCGAGTTGGACTCGTTCGGCAACTTCACCTTCGCCTCCACCACGAGCGTTAGTGTTAGTGTCCAGCTCTCGAGCGTCGTGAGCCTGAAGGTCAGCTTCGTGGACAACTACGACAGCGAGGCTACGGGCCGGGGGGCGCGCTCGAACAACCACGGACAGCTCTTCCTCGGGTGTTGAGCTCTTTCTGACGTCCCATCGCGGACGTTATATGAGCTCAGCCCACGCTCTTCGTCTTGCGGCGCAGCAAATCCATCATGATGTACCGCCCGAGGGTCATGGTCGTCGTGAAGTAAGCCTTGCCCCGCGCGATCTGCATGACCGGGCGCATGTCCTTCTTCTGCGTGCTACAGCCGGCCCCCAGCTCGAGCGCTTCTGCCGTGTTCGTGTGGTAGAACGCGGATGCTCATGGTCCCCTGCGACCAGGGTGGGCGGCGGTGTCGCCGCGGGCGTCACGCGCGTAGCGCCGCCTGCAGGATTCCCGGCAGCTTGAGTGGAGACGGGGCGGCCTCGAAGTCCACCATGCGCCTACCCACCTCGAGGAGCGTGCGGTGGCTCGGGAACACGACGGGCTTCGGCCACTGCCGGAAGGGCCCCCTGATGACGGTCTTCTGCGGGCGCGGGATCATCAGGTAGTTGTGCACGGTTCCCTGGCCGGACCCGATATCGTGGAACGGGTGCCCAGGGAACGCTCCCCAGGAGCCCGCCATAGTCGCGTAGTTCAGCATCCCCCAGAGGTTCACCCCCACCGTGCCGTAGCGGAGGCCTGCCACCGCGCGCTCCACGGCCTCCGCCACGCGACGATCCCGGAGCGATGCGGGATGGACAAGGATCGTGGCGGTAAGCGAGCCCCACAGCACGTCGTTGGCGAAGCGCACCGCCCGCTCCAGGAACGTGGGAGCGTCGGGGGCGTCGAGTGCGGTCTCGGCGAAGAGGGAGCAGAACCCTTCGTGGGCGAAGCAGATGTCGTTCGTCCGGGCGGCGTCCACGCCCGGGATCAGCGTCCATGGGAGCTGGCCCTCGGCTGTGCTCCCGAAAAACTCCGCCTCCGGGTGAGCCTGCGTGAAGGCGACGTGGATCTCGCGGGCGCCGGGATAGTAGGCGACTCTCGTGGGAGTGCGGGCGAAGACGCGGCGGACGCCGTCGAGCAGCGCACGCCGCCGAGCCCAGCCGGCGTGCTGGATGATGACGCGCGTGGTGAGGCAGTTGAAGCCCGCGTTGATGACCAGCATTCCTGCAAGGTGCTCTGCCTGATACGCGAGGTCGGAGGTCGACCACGGCCCCGGGACGACGATCACCGGACTGACGTTTCCCAGCTCGCAGGTGAACGGTTTCTCGTTCAGCCGCTTGCGGGCTGCCTTGCGGCGCGCTCCCTCTTCGCCGGCGCCGAAGACGAGGGCATCGTAGGTCCTGTCCGAGCCCGTCAGGTGGAGCTCGTCCACCAGCGGATGGGAGGCGAGGTAGGCCCCTTCCTCGGCGCCCCCACGGACCACCTGGAGGAAGTCGCCGCGGATGAGGGCGCCCAGGGCGTGCTCCAGGAGGGGCGTGAGGTAGTCCGTGACCGGATGGGTCTTGTAGACCACCACGGCGTTTTCGCAAAATAGCTTGCCGAGAATGTCGCTCGGGCCGAGCAAGGAGGCGTTGCCGGCGCCCAGGACGAGCACCGTCTTTCCGGGCCCCCCAGGAGCCGGGTGGATCGACGCCTGCGCGGCTCGAACGGTCCGTTCCGTGACGCCGCGCTCGGTCCAGATGGCAGCGGTCATGCCCGGATAGAAGAGGCGGTCGTAGTACGTCCCAGGGAAGACCTGGACGCTCACCCCACCGTCGGGAGTGGTGCCGATCGGGCCCGGGATGCGCGGCGGGCGACCGGCCGCGACCTCCTGCAGCGAGCGCCTCAGCATGGCGACTCCCTTGAGGAGGAAGGCCACGGCCATCCACTCCTCTCCGGCCGCGGGCGACTGCCGATCCAACCCCTTGGCGTCGGCGCAGGCGTTCGCCCAGGGCTGTGCCACGGCACGGAGATCACGGAGCACGCGCTCGAGGAGCAGGACCTTGTTCTCGAGGGGAAGCGTGATCCAGCGGTCGGGAGAACGGCTCAGGCGCACAAGCGCCGCATCCATCGCGGCGCGAGGAGTGGTGTGAGCTGGAGTGGTGCCGGGCGGGCTCATCACAGGCCGTTTCCGGGATAGGGCCGTCCTGCTGGCCATCAAGGTAGTCGGCCTCCGCCCCGTCCCGCCAGCTTGCCGGGGCCCGCGCGCGCACAAGGCTCCGCCAGGGCCGGCGCTACCGCGCGCTCGCCTGTCCCGGTCCCGCCGCCAGCGTGTCGAGCTCCTTCAGGATCCCGTCGAACTGGGCTCGCAGCTCCGCGTAGCGCTCGAAGGCGTTGCGGGCGGGACGCTGGTCCGCGGAGCGCCCCGCGTGATGATCGTGCGGGAGCGGCTCCGCGGAGCTTGGCGGCGGAACGCCCTTCTGCGGGGGACGCTGCCGCGTCAGAAGCGCACGTTCGCGAGCTTGAAGTTGTCCAGGCAGATCTGGTCGCTGACGCCGCTCGCCACGCCTTCCCAGACGATGAATCCCTCGATCGGCAGCGCCGCAGTCGAGATCACGCCGAAGAAGCTGGGAATGCCCAGAGGCGCGGCGCTGACACTGAGCGGCTGGCCGACGACGTGCAAGCCTGCCGGCGGGCCCAAGGTCGTGGTGGTCACGGGCTTCGGTGGGGTGGCGGCCAGCTCGATCTGGAAGGTGCAGGCCGCGGTGGAACCCGCGATGGGGGTCATGGTGCTGCCCAGGTACAGCGTGATGTTGAGGCACAGGGTCTGGTCGGGTGCGGTCAGCAGATCGTGGTCGCCATCCCGGTCGTCGAACGGATGCGCCAGCTCGATGGCGGTGTAGCCCCCAGCGTTCTTTACGGCGGCCCGGCCGTTGTCGCGGCCGATGTCGTCCACGTCGAGGTGATCCGTGCCCGCAGCCTGGTACCGGTCGCGGAAGTAGACGTTGCCGCCCGAGTTCAGCCAGATGTCCACCGCGTCATCGCCATCGTCGAGCCCGTTCTTGTCCGGGTCGAAGCCCACCCAGAGGTTCAGGTCGCTCGGGAGCGCGCTTTGCGCGAAGCGAACGCCCACGAAGATCTCCGAGCCGTCGTTCATCACGTACAGCGTGCCGGGCGCGGTGCCGCCCCCGTTGAGCTGGGCGGTGAAGGTGAACTGCTGGGCGGCCGACCACTCGCCAGCGCCGATGGTGCCGTCCAGCACGGGCGTGCCGGCCGCGAGGACATACACGCTAAAGCCGGCCAGCTCGGCGCCCACAGTGGTGCCGACCTCGACTACGTCCGCCGCGGCTGCGGGGTAGCGCAGCGACGCTTACGGGGCTTGAGGACCCTGGCACGCGCTTAACATCAGGGCACAGAATGCGCCCACGATCAGAGTGACTCACATGTACGCCTCCGAACGTGTGGCTGCGCGACGCGCTACGTCGGTGGCGGGCGGGGCATCACGGACGCGGCGGCATGACCGAGTGCAGAGCGCCGTGGAGGTAGGCTTCCTTGAACTCGGCCTGGAACTGGCCGTCCGCGCGTGGGGAGTACTTCTGAAAACCGGCCGGCGGCGAAGGCATCTGGCCGTTGCAGGCGAGGCTCGGTGTGCCCGAGTGCCTGGCATTGTCGATATTGCCGGTTACAGTCCAGTCTCGCACGCCATCGACAGCAAAGCCGTACTGCATGTAATCGCCTTCCAGCCGATTGTCGGTGATGATGGCGCCATAGAGGCGCGGCTCCTCCGCGACCCTCTCCTCCGGTATGCAGACGAATACTCGGCGCCCCATCAACATACCCACTCGAATGGTGTCGCCCTGCGCATCGATCACGTTCCGGCGCACCCGCACATTGGTGAAGTTGCCGCCGTAGCCGAGGATGTCAGCCATGCCGATCCCCGTGAGCAGCGTGCGGGTGCGGGCGCGGATGACGTTGTCTTCGATGACGGAGCCCTCGGCGCCGAAGATCACGATCCCGACATCCGTCGCATCCGTGACGGTGTTCTTGCGCACGACGCTGTCGTTGCAGCCGTGCGCGATGCCGTCCGACCATTCGCCACCAGCGACTCCCGAGGGGCCGATCTCATTCTCCTCGATCAGCGCGTTCGTGCAGCCGCCGATGACATGCAGCACGGTCCAATCACGTGATTCGAGCGCCTTGATTTGCCGGATGATCTGCCCGGTCGTGGGGCTCACGCCGGCGACGATCATTCCGTGCGTGTTGCCAAACTGGTCTCCCGGTCCGGTGTAACGGCCAAGCTGCGGCCGGTTGCCATCCACGATCACGTTGCTCAGTACCGCGTGCGAGGCCCTGGTCATATCCACGGCCATCCACACCGAGTCCTCTGCGATTCTCAGGATCGCGCGCCTGTCGTCCGTGGGGAGCCCCTCGGTGTAGACCTGTTGCGAATCAGACGTGAATACAACCGGCCCCTTCAGCTCGAACACTGCCCCGGGGCAGAGCACTGCGTGAGCGCCCACGCGCGTCAGGACCTGGTTAATGGCGCTCTGGTCACCTGACGGTATGCAGGGTAGACGCAGCGGCATGACCGAGTGCAGAGCACCGTGGAGGTAGGCTTCCTTGAACTCGGCCTGGAACTGGCCGTCCGCGCGTGGAGAGTACTTCTGAAAACCGGCCGGCGGCGAAGGCATCTGGCCGTTGCACCCGTCAGCCGGAGCACCCGAATGCCTGGCGTTGTCGATGTTGCCCGTCACAGTCCAATCTCGCACGCCATCGACAGCGAAGCCGTACTGCATGTAATCGCCTTCCAGCCGATTGTCGGTGATGATGGCGCCATAGAGACGCGGTTCCTCCGCGACCATCTCCTCCGGTATGCATTCGAACACCCGGCGCCCCATCAACATACCCACTCGAATCGTGTCGCCCTGCGCGTCGATCACGTTCCGGCGCACCCGCGTATTGGTGAAGTTGCCACCGTAACCGAGGATGTCAGCCATGCCGATCCCCGTGAGCAGCGTGCGCGTGCGTGCGCGGACGACGTTGTCTTCGATGACGGAGCCTTTCGCGCCGAAGATCACGATCCCGACATCCGTGGCATCCGTGACGGTGTTCTTGCGCACCACGCTGTCGTTGCAGCCGAACGAGATCCCGTCCGACCATTCGCCACCAGGGATTCCCGAGGGGCCGATCTCGTTCTCCTCGACCAGCGCGTTCGAGCAGAGCTCGTCGACGATGAAATGCAGCACCGTCCAATCCCGTGATTCGAACGCCTTGATTTGCCGGATGATCTGCCCGGTCGTGTATAGGCCGGCAGTGATCATCCCGCCAGTGCCGCGCCCCTGGTCTCCCGGTCCCGTGTAGCGGCCAAGCTGCGGCCGGTTGCCATCCACGATCACGTTGCTCAGCACCGCGTACGAGGACCTGGTCATGTCCACGGCCCACCACACCGAGTCCTCTGCGATTCTCAGGATCGCGCGCCTGCCGTCCGTGGGGAGCCCCTCGGTATAGACCCGTTGCGAGTCAGCCGTGAAGACGACCGGCCCCTTCAACCCGAACACCGCGCCCGGGCACAGCACTGCGTGAGCGCCCACGCGCGTGAGGACCTGGGTGATGGCGCTCTGGTCACCTGAGGGTATGCAGGTGGCCTGCGGTGGCTCAGGCGGTGGTTCCGTCGGCGCTTCAGGCGGCGCGGCCGGCCCGCTTGCGTCGCCGCAGGCGCCGATGAGCACGCCGAACAGGAGCTCCCCGAGGAGCGAGCCCGGATGCAGGGGGCGGAAACAGGAGCGGCGGAGCATGGATCGTCTGGATCTCCCGGATCTCGGGATCTCGGACTTGGTTGTCCGTGAATATCAGCCTATATATATTGCCACTAGCGCGTTGCCTGGCCGTCTGCGCCGTCGTCGTCCAGCCGTTACGTGGTGCCATCGTACAGAGCCAGCGCATGCTCCGACTCCAGACGTTCGGCACCGTCGCTCTAGCCGGGACCGACCAGCCGAGGGCTCGAGCGCTGGTTTCCCAGCCAAAGCGACTCGCTCTCCTCGCCTACCTCGCTGTGGGCGGGGCCGTCACACGTCGCGACCCTCTGTTGGCCATGTTCTGGCCGGAGCTGGACGAACTGCGCGCCCGGCGTGCCCTGCGCCAGACGCTCTTCTTCCTGCGAAGACTGCTGGAGCCGGACACCATCATTAGCATGGGGCACGGCGGCGTCGCGGTCGCGTCCCAGCGGCTCTGGTGTGACGCCGTCGCCTTTCGCGCCGCGCTCGCTGGGAGCCAGGCGGACCGTGCTCTCGCGCTGTATCACGGTGATTTCCTGGCAGGGCTGCACCTCTCGGGTAGCCTGGAGTTCCAGCGTTGGGTCGACGACACGCGACAGAGCTTCTGCCGCGACGCCGTGCGGGCGGCCTCGCTTCTGGTGGAGCGGGCGGAAACGGCGGGTGACCCCCAAGCCGCGCGGCGCTACGCGCGACGAGCGGTCCAGCTGGCGCCGTACGACGAGGCCGGGTGGCGGCGCCTGATCAGGCTGCTGGATCGCGACGGGGATCGGGCGGCCGCCATCGTCGCTCATGACGAATTGGCGCGGCGCCTCTCCGAGGATCTGGAGCTCGAGCCGTCACCGGAGACGCGCGCGCTGATCGAGGAAGTGCGCGGTCGCGACGCACCGCTCGCGCTGCCGGCGAGCGCCGCGGAGACGAGCCCGCAAACCGGCATTCGCACTTTGGCCGTGCTTCCACTCGCGGACCTTTCCGGTCGAGCCGACCAACTCTACTTCGCGGAAGGCATGACGGACCTGCTGATCACGAGACTGGCACAGATTCCCGGCCTATCGGTGATCTCGCGTACGACCGCGATGCAGTACCGGAGCGCTGTCAAACCCATCCCGCAGATCGCCAGGGAGTTGAACGCGGATGCGGTCGTCGAGGGCACGGTGCTGCGCTATGGCGACCGGGTCCGCCTCACCGCGCAGCTGATCCGTGCGGCGCCCGAGGGTCACCTCTGGGCTGACTCGTTCGAGCGCGACGTCGGAGACGTGTTCGCACTGCAGGGAGAGCTGGCGCGTACCATCGCGAGGCAAGTGCAGGTGGTGCTCAAGCCCGAGACGGAACGGCGGGTACTTGCCGGCGGAGCAGTGCCGCACGCGGCCCAGGAAGCGTACCTGCGGGGCCGCTACCACTGGCACCGGTTCACGCCGGAGGACTGCTCCAGGGCGATCGGGGAGTTTCACCGGGCGATCGAGCTGGCGCCGGATTTCGCGCTGGCGCACGCGATCCTGGCCTACGTCTATGCGAACCTCGGCCACTGGTGCGCGCTGCCGCCTGGGGTGGCTTTCCCCGCGGCCCGCCAGGCCGCGGCGCGAGCGCTGGCGCTGGACGCAACCGTGGCCGAGGCGTACACGGCACAAGCGTACTCAGAACTGGTATACGACCGGGATTTTGCGGCTTCCGAAGCGAGCTTCCGCAGGAGCATCGCCTTGAGTCCGAGTCTCTCAGAGCCGCATTGGGCACTCGCGCACACGCTCATCGTGCTCGACAGACTCGACGAGGCGGAGGCCGAGCTGGGCCTTGCCCGCGAGGTGGATCCGCTGTCCTTCGGGCTCAATCTCGCGGAAGGTGCGCTGGCTCTGGCCCATGGCAAGGCGGACGCCGCCCTCGAACGGGCGCGGAGCCTGCTCGAGCTGGATCCAGGCTTCGCGAACGCGCACTGGCTCGAGGGCATCGCGCACGAGCTACTCGGCCGGAAGCACGAGGCGGTTGCCGCCCTGGAACGCGCGGAGCGCTTGGGTCGTGGCGCTGTGTTCAAGGGATGTCTCGCCCACGCGCTCGCGGGTGCGGGCCGGCTGGACGACGCTCGCCGGCTCCTGCGAGAGCTGGTGGATCCGCCTGCGTCGGGCTACGTGCCGCCCGTGTGTGTGGCCCGCGTATACGCGCGGCTCGGCGAGATCGATTCCGCCTTCGCCTGGCTGGAGCGCGCCCTCGAGATCTGTGATCCGTGGCTCGTGTTCCTGAACATGTGGCCACGCCTCGATCCGCTCCGCGAGGACCCGCGCTTCGGGACCGTCCTGCGCCGTGTCGGACTCCCCACGACATGAGCCGCCCGACCAGGGGCGACCTCCAGAGATGCCGGCGCGGGTGAGCTGACCACCTCGCCAGCATCGGGGCGCGCGGCGCCATTTCCTCCGTCTCGCGGATGGAAAGCCGGTTCCAGTCCTCGGTCCTGCGCTTACGCCGGCGCGCGTGGGAGCTCGACGGTGAAGACGGCACCCCCCTCCGCCCGGTTCCCGGCGCTCACGCGCCCGCGGTGCGCCTCGGCGATGGCCCGGACGATGGCAAGCCCGAGCCCGGTCCCGGACGTGTGGCTGGAAGGCGTCCGGGAGGCGTCACCGCGGTAGAAGCGGTCGAAGATCTTGGGGAGCGCCTGCTCGCGGAGGCCCGGCCCCGTGTCGGCGACCCGGATCCGCGCAGCGCCGTCCGTGCCCTCGACGCTGACCTCCACCCTTCCGCCCGGCGTCGTGAACTTGATGGCATTGTCCACCAGGTTCCATACGAGGCGCTCGAGGAGGTCGGGGTCGAACCGGCCGCTGGTGTCGCCCTGTCGCAAGAGCTCGAGGCGGATCTTCTTCTCGCCGGCTTTCGGCCGTAGACGCTGGAGCACGTGGTCCGCGCGCTCCGCCAGGTCCGTACGCCGCAGCCGCGGCTCCATGACCCCGGCGTCGGAGCGCGCGAGCGTGAGCAGGTTCTCCGTGAGCGCGGAGAGCCGCTCCACTTCCTCCAGCGCGCTGTCGATCACGCGGCGGTATTCCGCTGGGCTGCGGTCGCGCCGGCGCGCGAGCTCCAGCTCGCCGCGCAGCGCGGTGAGGGGCGAGCGCAGCTCGTGACTCGCGTCCGCCGTGAACCGGCGCTGCGCCTCGAAGGCGCCCTGGAGCCGCTCCAGCATGCGGTTGAGCACCTGGACGAGGCGCTGGTATTCGCGGGTGTCCGCGTAAGCGGCGATCCGCTCCTGGAGCGAGCCCGCACCGATGGCCTCGGCCTTGTCAATGATCTCGCTCACGGGACGGACCGCGCGTTCCGCCAGCCACCAGCTTCCCGCGAAGCTGCCGCCCGAAACGAGAAGGACGATGCCGACCAGGAGCAGCGCCACGCTGCGGAGCGTGCGGTTCCGCGCTTCCAGCGGCGCCGCGACCTGCAGTACGTGCTGTTCGTGGCTGGCGCCGAGACGGCCGAGCGGATAGTAGAGCGAGCGAATCGGTCCGCCCTGGAACCGGCCCTGCGCCCACACCAGCTCGCCGCCGGCCGCACGGCGGAGAGCGAAGCCGTCCAGGGGAAGATCCGCGACGATATAGCGGGTCCGCAGGAGCGATGCACCGTCCTGGCTCCACACCTGCGCGTAGCGATTCAGCTCCCGGATGGACGCGGCCTCCTCCGGCGTGAGCTCCCACTCGTGAAAGTGCATCTGGCCGTCCGGCGAATCCGTGAGGGACGCCGCCTGGATGGACGCGACATTCAGGAGGCTTGCGTCGATCTGTCGGTCCAGCGCCTCTCGGATCGCCAGAAGGCTGAGCCCCGAAACCGCGACGATGGCGGCGGTCATCGTCACCGCGAAACGGAGCGCGAGCTGGGCGCGAAACGACCGGATCATGATCTGTTGCGGGATCTGTTGCGGGTCGCCGGTGCCGGACGGGTCACGCGGGCGGCTCCCGCTGGAACACGTACCCCACCCCGCGGATCGTGTGAAGGAGCGCCGGACGCCCACCCTTCTGCAGCTTGCGCCGCAGATTCCCCACGTGCACGTCCACTACGTTGCTCATGGGATCGAAGTGGAGATCCCACACCTTCTCGAGCAGCTCCGTGCGCCGCACGACCTCCTCCGCGTGCAGCAGGAAGTACTCCAGGAGCTGGAACTCCTTGGGCGTGAGGTCGAGGCGATCGCCGCGCCGGCTCGCCACGTGGCGGATGCGGTCGAGCTCCACATCGTCATAGGCGAGGAGCTCGCCGCGGCTCGCGCCGCCCCGGCGAAGGAGCGCCCGCGCTCGCGCCAGCAGCTCCTCGAAGCTGAACGGCTTCGTGAGATAATCATCCGCCCCCAGGTTGAGCCCCCGCACCACGTCCTCCGTGGTGTCCCGCGCCGTCAGCAGCAGGATCGGCACCTGGCTCCCCTCCTTGCGGAGGTCGTGCACGATCTCGAAGCCGCTCTTCCCGGGCAGCATCACGTCCAGGACCAGGAGATCGTAGTCGTAGACGTGGGCCTTCATGGCGCCGTCCACGCCATCGAGCGCCACGTCCACCGAATAGCCGTCCTCGCGCAGCCCCCGCTCCAGGAAGCTGGCTACCTTCTTGTCATCTTCTACGACGAGAATCCGCACGACGGTGCCTCCCAGCACGATCCGTGATCTTCTACCCCCCGGGGCACGTCCTCGTGCGCCGCGGAGACCGAGACGCCTGCCGCATTCTCGGTATTCTCGGGGTAAGGGCGCAACGGGCGCTGTTTCGATGGCTAGCGGTGGGACTCCCCCCGCCCGCGCCGTCCGCGGGCGGGAGAGAGGATGCCGGCGGGCAGCGCTCAGGCGGCCGCCTGGGCCGCCACCTTGAGCGCCTCCACCTGCAACGAAATCTCGATTCGGTTGCCCACGGCAACCCCGCCCGCCTCGAGTACCTGGTTCCAGGTGAGCCCGAAGTCGCGGCGGTCAATCACCGTCTCGGCACTGAAGCCGGTGCGCTCGTTCCCCCACGGGTCCCTCACCCGGCCCTCATAGGTCGCGTCCAGCACCGCTTCCCGGGTCACGCCGCGAATCGTCAGATCACCCACCACGCGGAAACGCCCGTCCTCCACCGCCTCGATGCGACGGCTGCGGAACGTGATCGCAGGATAGCTCGCAGCGTCCAGGAAGTCGGGCGAGCGCAGATGCTCTTCCCGCTGCTCCTGCCGGGTGTCGATGCTCGCTGCGTCGATCGTCACATCAACCTCCGAGCGCGCGAGATCCTCCTCATCGAGGACAAGCGTCCCGCTCACCCCGGCGAAGCGACCCTTCGTCTTCGCGATCATCATGTGCTTGACCGCAAACTCCACGTTCGTGTGCGCGGAATCGATCTGCCAAAGGCTCCGCTCCGCTGCCACCCCACTCCTCTCTGCCGTCGTCATGCTGCCTCCAGTTCCTCTCCAATTGTCCACGTTGCGCGCCGGTTCTCGCACACACCGGCGGCCGGCCCGCGGGCCCACCGGGTGCCTCAACATTCAGCGGATCAGCAGTGAGATTCGAGGCTGAAAACATGCTACGGCGTGGTGGAATCCCCACCCTCCAACCCGGCCGCCGCGTGGCCCAGCCTGCGCAGCAGCCGGATCGCCTCCTCCTTCTCCCTGCGCTTCAGTCCCGAGAGCGCCCGCTCGATGCGGCGCGCATGATCGGGGAAGATGCGACGAATCAGCGTCTTCCCCTCTTGTGTCAGCGCTGCGTAGCTGGCCCGGCGGTCCCGCGGGCACGCCCGGCGCTCCACCAGACCCCTCTTCTCCAGTCGATCCACCAGGTACGTGATCCCGCCGCTCGATACCAGAAGCTTCCGCTGGACTTCCCCCAGGAGCAGCGGCCCCTTGTGGTGGAGGGCCTCCAGCACGCCGAACTCCGCTACCGTAAGCCCATGCCGCGCGATGTCCGCCCGGGCGTGCCCGGCCACGGCCGCGTAGGCCCGGGAGAGCACGACCCACAGCTTCAGCGCGAGGGCCTGCTCCTCGCTCCGGGTCACGGCGGTTACGGTCCGCCCGGCGCGTGCCGGGCCACGGCCGGCGTTTAGCTCAGTGCTCATAATCTTATCACTAAGATAAATCTCTGCCGTGAGGGTGTCAAGGGGCGGAGCTCGACGTGGAGTGGGGGATAGGTGTAACGACTGAAGGGACGGCGCCCGAATCGGGTCAACCGTCCGTATCCGGCCCCCGCGCCCCTGGGGGCCGGAGGGACCCGCGAAGCTGTGCGGGGCCACGAGCGCGAACGCCCGCGGCCCGGCATGTACGGCTGGCGCGCCGCCGTCTACGAGCAGCTCAGCTTGCGAGCCTCCAGATCCAGCGTGCAGCTCCTAGTGGTACCGTTCCGTGTGATCTCCACCGGCACGAGGTTCGAGCCGTTGTAGGTGGTCACCCTGCGCTGGGTGAACGTCCGCGACTCGCCGGTGTCCTCCCTTGTCACGGTGGTCGTGCCCGAGTGCGTGACCGTGCCCGAAAGCGGCCATTTGTTCCCGCTATTGCGTAGAGGGATCACCACGTTCGAGGTCGCGTCGGCGACGGTGCTGGTGGACCTGATCTTGACACCGTTGCGGGTGCCCTCCGTGACCACGGTCCCGCCCTCCGTACCGTTATGGGTCCGCCGCGTCTCCTCGCCCTCCATCCCGCTGATCGTCATGTCGCCGGAGCGGTTCACGGTCATGCTCCCGGTGTTGTCACGCGTAAGCGTCTTGCCGTTGACGCTGGTGCGGATCCGGGTGGAGGCGGTGGTCACGGCATCGTACTTCGACTGCGGGTTCCCCTTGCCGTCGTACAGCGCGAACGAGCGGTTGATCGTGAGCCCGTTCCGGGTCAGCGGCGGGCACTCGAACCAGCCGGTGGACTGGTTGTACGTGCAATCGCCGCGACCGCCGGCGGCCCGGGCGGTGTGCTCCGCGACCAGCCCGGGGAGCCCGAGTTCCGCGCCCAGGGCTGCAAGATCGATGGTCTCCGTTGCGGGCGATTCCGGGGCCGGGGCCGTGGAATCGTTGGCGCACGCGGCCACTGCCAGCGCCGCCGCGAGAGCGGCACTCCAGCGAATCCAACCATGAACGCCCATAACAAATCCCCCTATCGAGGTGCCCTACCGTCGCAGCATTAGAGCGCCCGGGCGCCAAGAAAGTTAAAACGGCGCGACCTGAAGCGCGCGTGGCGTCCTGAGGCGCGGAGGTGCGGAGGCGAGCGGTGCCGCCCATGACCACTTCCGGATCGTCCGGGTGGGCCCCAAACGCGACGCCATCGTAGCGATCAGCCATCCGAGCTACCTCCCCCGGCCCACCGCGTCGGCGAGCGGCGCGGCATCCGCCGCTGGCTTGTCCGCCGCGAGCGCGATGAACGCAGCTCCCACCGTGGTGATGGCGCCGAGCCCGGCGTCGAGGGGCGCGAAGGCGCGCGCGGCCGCGGCGCTTCTCGGGTAGAACACGGCGCCGCGCACACGGCGCGAAACGAGCCCCGCAGCACGCAAGAGACGCCTCAGCCCCCGTGCCGACCAGAACCTCGCCACGCTCCAGGGCCCGCCGTGCCGCCGACCCTGGCTTCGGCGCCGCGCGGCCCACGAACTCCAGCGCCCGAGCTCGCCAATGGCCACTCGGCCCCCTCGCCGGACCGTGCGTGCCACCTCGCGCAGCGCCGCCAGCGAATCCGCCACGAAGCAGAGCACCGTGACGGCGGCGACGGCGTCGAACGACTCGTCCGCGAACGGAAGCGCCCGGACGTCCGCGCGCGCCAGCTGGACCGGCAGCCCGGCGGCACACGCGCGGTCGCGCGCGGCGCGGAGCATCGCCGCGCTCGCGTCTACGCCGACGGCGCGCACGCCGTGGCGCGCGAGACTCAGGAGCAGGCGGCCATCTCCACAGCCGGCGTCGAGCACGTGCCACCCGGCCTTGGGCTGGAGTACGCCGAACAACGCGCGCTCCTCATCGACCCACACCCGGCGGCCGAGGGGCGAGTCGAACCACGCTCCGTATGCGGCAGGATCGAAGGCAATGTCTACAGCCACCCCCACATCACCTGCTTCTCGAACAGCACCTTGCCCGCGTGCCAGTACCACGCTGGCCGGCGCATGCGGACCGCCGGTCGTGGCTCCGCGTAGAAATCGCCGCTCCCGAACCCGGCGCGACCGTCACCTGTCTCGACGAAGCAAGCGCCGCGCCCGTCGAACCGCGCCGCCCGCTCCTTGCCCGCGACGCTCGCGGCGATGTTGCGGGCGACCGCCTCGGCCTGCGCATGGGCGAACACGCCGGCCCGTGGCAGCGGTTTCCCCATCGCCAGCGGGATGAGCGTCACGTCGCCGACCGCGTAGACACCAGGGTATGCCGTCTCGAGGCTATGCCGGTCAACGCGCACCCAACCGGTCTCATCCACGACTCGCGAGCCCCGCAGGGCCAGCGGGGGCGCGATGGGTGGCACGTGCACCAGGAGGTCGAAATCCACGGTGGTCCCGTCGGTGAACGTCACCCGGCCGACTTCGGCTCGCGTGATCTGGTGGTCCGGGAGGAACGAGGCGGCGAGGGCGAATGTGGGTTCCCGGTCCACTACGACGATCCGGTGGCGCCGGTCGAGGCGCCGGCGCAGCGCGTTTGCCGCCACCACGCCGCCCACGCCGCCCACGCCGCCGCCAAGAATGAGAACCGTCTGTCCACGCATCCTGTCTCCTCTGTGAGGCCTCAGAATACCAGCACCTTGTCCGCCGAGGCGGTGAGCGTGGTCAGCTCGTCAAGGCTGCTCCGCCGGCTGCTCTCGACGATGTCGTCGTCGCGGATGCCGCGCGCGTCCATGCAGCTTCCGCAGAGGAGGACTTCCCCCTGCCGGGCGAGGATGCCGCGCAGCATCCGCTCGAGGTTGTAGTAGCCCTTGGGTGTGTGCTGTCCGCGCTTCGCGGCCGCCGCCGCGTCCGCCATCAGGAACACGGTGACCGACGCGCCCTCGGCCTTGTGGAGGAGATTGAGCGCGAGCCGGAGGCCGTTGTACGTCCGCTCCGTGCCGTACGGCGGGTCGTTCAGGATCATCAGGATGTGCATGGTCAGGACTGCTTGGCGCGATGCGGGGAGTGGCCGAGGTCGACGGGAAGCCCGGCGTCGCGCCACTCCGGGTAGCCGTCCTTGAGGCGCACGGCGTCACGCCCACGGGTGCGCAGCCGCCGCACCGCTTCCGCCGCAAGCACGCAGTAGGGGCCCCGGCAGTACGCCACAATGCGTTTGCCCCGCGGCAGCTTCGCGAGGCGTCGCTCCAGCTGGGCCAGCGGGACCGAGAGCGCACCGGCGATGTGCCCGGCGGCGTACTCCTCGGGTGGGCGCACGTCAATCACCACCACCTCGCGGCTTCGCGCGCGGCGGAGGAGCTCCGCCGGCTCCATGGGCTCGAGTCCGTCCGCGTTCGAGAAGTAGTCTTCCACGAGGCGCCCGATCTCGGCCAGCCGTGCCTCCGCGAGCCGCTGCAGCGCGCGGTAGCCGTGCAGGACGTGTTCGTCGGCGAGCCGGTAGAACACCTGGAGCCCATCTTTGCGCGCGGCCACGAGCCTCGCGGCCTTGAGGATCTGGAGGTGCCGGGACGTGTTCGCCACGGTGAGGCCCGCCTCCCGGGCGAGCGCCTCGACGTGGCGCTCCCCCTGAGCCAGGAGGTCGATCAGCTCAATCCGCTTGGGACTGCCGAACGCCCCGGCCATGCGGGCGAACTGGTCGAAGACGGCGTCCTTGAAGTCGCGTGCACGCATAGGCACCGGATGGGCCGCGTATTCGACTAATCAATAGAATAGTCGATATACCCTGTCAAGGCCTCTTTGCGGAGCGCCGCTCCGAGACGCTCTGTCTCGCGAGGGGGCCCCGGCGCCCGGTGTGTTGGAGAGAGGGCGCTGCGGGCCACCGAGGCTGTCTCCAACACCTGTGGTCACGACGCTGACCTGCGGTTCGACGCTGTCGAACCAATGCTGGGTCGCGACACAGACGCGGCACACCGAGAGCATCACCGGCACCTGGACCAGCACACCCACCACCGTCGCCAGCGCCGCTCCGGAATCGGCCCCGTACAAGGCAATGGCCGTGGCCACCGCCAGCTCGAAGAAATTGGACGCGCCGATCAACGCCCCGGGGGCCGCCACCGCGTAGTTCACCCGGAACAGCCGCATCAACCCGTAGGTGAGCGACGAGTTGAAGTACACCTGAATGAGGATCGGGATCGCGATCAACACCACGTGGAACCAGCGCGTCGTGATGTTCTCGGCCTGGAAGGCGAAGATGAGCACGAGCGTGGTGAGCAGCGCGAGCACCGTGATCGGCGCGAAGAACGCGACGTAGCGGGTGCTGAACCACTCCACGCCTCTGCGCGCGATCAGCGCGCGCCGGCTGATCGATCCGGCGGCGAGCGGGATCACCACGAAGATGATCACCGAGTACAGCAACACCTCGAATGGTACGTGCAGCCCGGACGCCCCCGACACCAGGAGCTTCACGACCGGCGCGAAGGCGACGAGCATGATGAGGTCGTTCACCGAGACCTGCACCAGCGTGTAGGCCGGATCGCCGTCCGAGAGGTACGACCACACGAACACC
>JACQVF010000004.1 GCA_016209885.1 Gemmatimonadota bacterium
CGGTCGGCTCCTGCCGATGCGGCCACCAGAGCGCGCGATCACCTCGCCCGTGCGCGATGGCCACGGGTGCGCCGCCCCGATCACCCGCGCGCCCGGCGATGCCCGGGACGCAGTGACGGGACCGCCACAAGCACAGAGCCCCGGTCAGTTTCGGCCGGGGCCCTGTCCGCTTCCGGGGTCGGGGAACGCGCAGTCCGCTCACCCGCTCTCCCGCTCGTCGCTTCAGTCCGCGGGCTGGTACTGCGCCGCCGCCCTCTCCACGATGTGGAACCGCTCCTCGAGCTCGGCGAGGGAGTCGCGGAACGCGCTGTACTCGAGCTCCTGGACCGGGAGCATGGCCGGGCCCACGAAGCCCTGACGCCGAATCTCGTCGGCCTTGTGCTGAGCCTTGAGCCGCGTCGCCTCCCACACGGGGTTGTCGAACACGTCCACGCTCTCGGACAGCTTGCCGTCCGCCGTCACGGAGTAGGCCATGCAGGCGACGATGGGCAGGCAGTACACGCCCGTGATCGCCGTGTTGATGGGGGCGGGCATGAGCGGCATGTGGTGGCTCCCGCGGGCGTCGCCCGCCACATAGTGCGCGGTAAAGTAGGGGCTCACGACCTCCTCGGGCGCGGGGAAGATGTTCTGGGTGCGGAGGAGCGCCACGGGATCGTCCTTGCCCTTGTACTCACCCGCGATCGTATGCAGTCGGTCCGTGGACACGGAAACCACCTGCTGGTGGGGATGCTTGCGCGAGTGAATCGCCTTGATCCCGAAGCGGTTCTCGTCGCGCAGGAGGATCGCCAGATCGATGTGGTGCTCCGGGACATCGAGCTCGATGATCCGGTCGGCGCCCGCGTGTTCCATGTCGATCACAGTGAAGCGGAAGCCCACCTTCATGGAGGGCATCATGAGGCCCGCGCAGAAGAGAGGACTCGTGAACACCGTCCAGAGCGGGAAGTTGAACGCGCCGGGCCCGCATTTGTCCGCCGTGAACACCATGATCGTCTCGGCACGGCGCTCCTTCGCGTTCGGGTCGAAGCTGATCTCGGCTGCGCCGGGACCGGCGCCGCGCACGTTGCCGGACGGTGCGTCTTTGAGCAGATCCTGCCCCGCGCCGTACAACGCCTGCTCCTGGGCGATCTTCGTCGCCGTCTTGAAGACGCTCCACGCCAGCTCGTGGATCTCGGGATTGTCGTTCCCGTGGCCGTGGACCATGAGCAGGCAGATGTCATCGCCCGTGTGCGTGACATCGTAGTCCGTGATGAGACCTCGTTGGACGGCCTCGCGAAGCGCGTCCCGCGCGGCTTGCAGCATGCGCGTCGAAGGCCGCGTGTGGCCGCCAATACCTCCGACATCGGCCTTGATGGCGCTGATCGTCAACATGACGCCTCCTCCTCGGGTCGATTCATGGGGCCGGGTCGCTTCGTCGTACGCGTAGTATAGGGCGATGGAGGGGCTCCAAGAAAGCCCGCCCGGGTTGCACGGGGCTGCGGCGCGGACGCAGGATAACATGGAAGCGCTGATGATGCGACCGTCGGGCGCGGACGCGCCGGCTGAGCGCGCCGGCGAGTCGGGTGCACACGACACGGCGGGTAGTGTCCCAGCACACTACCACACAGCGCGGGAGCTTGCCACACGGAGTCGCGGCTCTACACCATCGGCCACTCGACGCGAAGCCTCGAGGAGCTCGTGGCGCTGCTCCACGAGCACGGCATCCGCATGCTCGTGGATGTGCGCCGTTTCCCAACTTCGCGCCGCTACCCGCACTTCGCGCGCGAGCCGCTCGCCGGCGCGCTGGGGAAGGCCGGCATCGGCTACCGCCACGAGCCCGACATGGGCGGCTGGCGAACTCCCCGCGAGGACTCGCCCAATGGCGCATGGCGCAGCCGCGGCTTCCAGGGCTACGCCGACCACATGGATTCCCCTGCGTTCCGCGCCGCACTCGATCGGCTCGTCGCAGACGCCCCTCGCCAGCTCACTACGATCATGTGTGCGGAGGTCACGCCCTGGCGCTGCCACCGCCAGCTCATCGCAGACGCCCTCGTGGCCCGTGGCCTCGGCGTGATCCATGTCGTGGGACCCGGGCGCACCGAACCTCACAGCCTCAACCCGCATGCGTGCGTGCTCGCCGACGGGCGCCTCACCTACCCGTCACCGCCCCCCGAGCAGGCCGGGCTGTTCGGTGATGAGGGAGGGGAAAACCCACCTGGAACTTCGGCCTAGAGTCGGTAACGCTGACCGGTCAAGCTCGGTCATCCTGACCGATCAGGCTCGCACGGATCACGCATGCCCTGGGGGCCGTGTGAGCTAACTTACTGACAAAATTAGTGTTATGGCATTGGCTCGCACCTGGCACGGCCATTGCTAATCCTATCCCCTCGCGGAGCGCGAGAGCGCCAGGAGCCGGACGGCCGGCGCGCATTAGCCCGAAGTTCCCCGGTGACTTCGGGTTAGCAATCTGGCGTTGCCCGAGGCTCAGGGACCCGACCAGCCCCCGGTCCTGATCCTTTCCTTTCTCCGGCGCAGTCGGGCCGCACTGAGCTAAAGGCGGCCGACTGGTTGAGGCGAGCCGGTCAAGGGTGCCATGAGGTTCCCGGCGGGATCTGCGCGGGCTGCCCGCGACTGCGGAGAGTCTTCGAGCGAACTCAGGGAGGCTTGTTTCATGTCCCCATTCCTGCCGCTGTCGTTCGCCGCGCTGCTGGCGGCGGGCGTCTGGGCGCTGCTCTTGTCGGTGAAGAGCGGCGACGGCTATCGGCGCGCCCTGGCGCTGGTGGTGGCGGCGGTCGCCCTGGGGACGGCGGCCCGGCAGTTGGTGCCAACCGCTGACGTGGTTGGGGGGCGTGCGGCCCTGCTGGATAGCGTGGCTGCGCTGGCCACGGGCGCACTGGCGATCCTCGCGCTCTACCTTCTCGACCGCATCGTGGCGCGGCAGCGGCACGTGGAGCGGCATCTGGAGATCCAGAAGGCGTACCTGGAGGACCTCCTGGAGAGCTCCACGGACGCCATCGTTCTCGTGGACCACGGCGGCTGCATCCTCCGGATCAACGGCGCGTTCACGGAGCTCTTCGGCCATGGAGCCCGGGAGGTCGAGGGCGCGCCCCTCGACGATCTCCTCGCCTTTACCGACCAGTTGCGCAGCGCGCGGGCGGCGACGCGGCGCATGATCGCGGGGGACGCGGTCGAGCTGGAGTCGGTGCGGCGCCGGAAGGACGGAACCCCGATTGACGTGTCCGTGCTCGGCGCGCCCGTGCGCGTTCCCGGGGAGCCGGCCGCCGCGTTCGTCATCTTCCGAGACATCACGCGACGCATGCAGGTGGAGGCGGCGTTCCGGCGGCTGGAGAAAGCGGTCGAGACCATGCAGCTCGGTGTGACCGTCACGGATCTGGATGGCCGCATCGTCTACATGAACCCGGCGGAAGCCGAGATGCACGGGTACGCGCGCGAGGAGCTGATCGGGAAGGACGTGCGTATCTTCGCGGTACCGGGCACCGCCAAGCGGATGACACCCGAGCAGATCGCCCGGATCGGGACGTGGCGCCGCGAGTCCACAAACGTTCACAAGGACGGCAGCACCTTCCCGGTCCAGCTCATGTCGGACGTGGTCCGGGATAGCGACGGGAATCCCATCGGCATCGTGACGACGTGCGAGGACATCACGCAGCGGAGGCTGGCGGAGCGCGCGCTTCACGAGAGCGAACAGCGATACGCCCTCGCGGTGCGCGGCGGCAACGATGGCCTCTGGGATTGGAACCTCGAGACGGGGGAGGTCCACTACTCCTCGCGATGGAAGGCGATGTTGGGCTACGGCGAGGGGGAGATCGGGAATGCGCCGTCAGAGTGGCTCGAGCGGGTCCACGCCGACGATGTCGCCCGGGTCACGGCCGAGCTCGAGGCCCACCGCGCGGACCGGTCTCCCAGTTTCGAGGTCGAGCACCGGGTCCTCCACAGCGACGGCAGCTACCGGTGGGTCCTGGCGCGGGGGATCGCGGAGCGCCGTCCCGACGGCAAGCCGTATCGGATCGCCGGCTCGCTCACCGATATCACGAAGCAGAAGGGCGTGGAGGAACAGCTTGCCCAGGAGGCGCTCTACGACAAGCTCACGGGCCTGCCCAACCGCGCGTTCCTCACGGATATCCTGAATCGCTGTCACCTGCGGATGAAGCGCCGCAAGGGGTATGCGTTCGCCGTGCTCTTCGTGGATCTGGACCGCTTCAAGTCCGTCAACGATGGCCTCGGTCACGCGGCTGGCGACCGGCTGCTCATCGAGGCGGGGCGCAGGTTCCAGCGCTGCCTGCGCCCCGGCGACGTCATCGCGCGGCTGTCCGGCGACGAGTTTCTGATCCTGCTGGATGATCTCAAGGACAGCCGCGACGCGAGCCGCGTGGCCGAGCGCATCCAGCAGGTCCTGGACACGCCCATTCCCGTGGACGGCCGGGAGGTGGCCGTGAGCGCGAGCATCGGGATCGCGGTGAGCGGGCCCGGTGTCGAGGATCCGGAGCAGCTCATCCGCAACGCCGACTCGGCGATGTACCGGGCGAAGGCCGAGGGGAAGGCGCGCTTCGAGCTCTACGACCGAGGGATGCACGAGCGCGCGATCGCGCTCCTCAATATGGAGAAGGAGTTGCGCGAGGCGCTTCGCGGCGGGCAGCTCAGGCTCGTCTACCAGCCGGTCGTGTCGCTGGACACGAAACGGGTCACGAGCTTCGAGGCCCTCATGCGCTGGGAGCATCCGAAGCGAGGTGAGGTCCCCGCCGAGGTCTTCGTTCCGGTCGCCGAGGAGACCGGACTCATGGTGTCCATGGGACGGTGGGCGCTACGGCGAGCCTGCCTGCAGATGGCGGAGTGGACCCGGCGGTTCCCCGTGCTACGGGATCTATCGGTGAGCGTGAACCTCTCGGCCAAGCAGCTCAAGCAGCCGGACATCGTGGACCAGGTGCGGGAGGCGCTGCGGGAAGGAGGCCTCGAGCCGAACCGCTTGCGTCTGGAGATCGCAGAGAGCGCGCTGCTGGACGACCCCGACTTCGCCGAGCCCACGGTGCAGCGGCTGCGGAACCTGGGCGTCCAGGTGCAGATCGATGACTTCGGGGCCAGCGCCTCGTCGCTGAGCTACCTCAGCCGCTTCCGCATCGAGACGCTGAAGATCGACCGCTCTTTCATTCGCGAGCTCAACGGCTCCGGCGACCGAACGGCACTCGTCCAGGCCTTCATCACGCTGGCCCGGCACCTGGGGATTCACGTGGTCGCGGAAGGGGTCGAGACCAGCGAGCAGTTGGCGACGCTCCTCGACCTGAACTGCGAGCACGCCCAGGGCTTCCTCTACTCCCAGCCGCTCGAGCCGAACGAGGTGGGCGTGCTCCTGGAGCGGGAGACGAACGGCGGCGCCTGGCATTAAGGGTCGCCGTAAACGCCGGCGCGACACCCGCTACCGATCGGCGCCGCCACCCGCGCGCAGGGACCGTCACCGAGCTGGCGCAGCACCACCAGACGATCTCGACGCTTCAGACCAAGGTCAGCATCTCCTGCGCAGGCCGTTCGATCCCAGCGGAGCGAACACCAGCCGCTGAACCCTTTCTACTGCCATCAACGCGGACATTTGTATTTCAGCGCTACGGTACGCTGCGCACCGGTCTTTACAAGCCCTGCGAGAGCCACGTAACATATCTTCCTCCTCTAGGATGCGCGTCCGGGGCGGCCCCTCGGCGAGGGTGGCTGGGGCCACGCTGAATGTGATCGCCGAGTAGCTGCTTCGCGGGCGCAGGACCCGCCGGCCCAGTTCTGGATCAGGGAGATCCCCATGGCAGAAGGCGAGAAGTTCCTCCCGCCCGAACGAACCGAACAGGATGAGCCGGATTCGGGCACACCCGAGGCACGCCCGCCGGTCACGCGGCGCGACTTTCTCATGCGGAGCAATGCCGCGGCCGTAGCGGTTGGCGTCATGACCGGCACGGGCTTCGCCGCCAGTCTGGCCTGGGCCCGCGCCCGAGATGCAGCCGAACCATCCACGGGCGCTCAGCCCTCGCCTTTAGCCGCCGGCGCGACGATGCGCCGGGTGGCGCTGGGCATCGACGGCAAGAAGTACGACGTCACCGTCGATGTGCGCGAGAGCCTGTGGGAGACGCTGAACTACCAGCTCGGCCTCTCGAACTGCAACCTCGGATGCGACCGCGCCCAGTGCGGCGCCTGCACGGTGCTGGTGGACGGCAAGCCCGTCAACGGCTGTTCCGTCCTGACCGCCCGGCTTGGCCGCGGCCAGAAGATCCTGACGGTTGCCGGCATCGCCCTCGGCCCGGGACCCGAGGGCCTGCACCCGGTTCAACGTGCCTTCTGGCTCGAGGGCGGCTTCCAGTGCGGCATCTGCACGCGCGGCTTCGTGATGTCCGCCTACGCCCTGCTTGAAACCACCAAGAACCCGAGCGATGCCCAGATCAAAGAAGCGCTGGCCGGCAACATCTGCCGCTGCGGCGAGTACCCCAAGATCCTCAGCGCGGTGAAGAAGGCGGGCGCGGAGCTGCGGGGCGAGAGGGTCAGCTACACCGCCCCGCTCATCGCCGCCGAAGGGGCCGCACCTTCGGCGGCGCCCGTCGCGGAGTCCGGCTCCAGGCAGTTCGTGTTCGTGACGCCGCTGGGCACCATCGAGCAGTTCGACGAACTGGCACTCGAGCTGAGGCAGCGACCCGGCATCCTCGGGGTGTCCGGTTCGGAGCGCACGATCACGCTTGTCTGGGATCCCGCCAGGCTCGACGAAGCCGCGGTGCGCCGGATTCTCGCGGACTCAGGCCACGCGGTCAGGCCATAGGGGCCATAGGGGTGAAGGAGGAACGACATGGGTGAAAGAGTCGATGCGCTGCGCGTCGTTCAGGACCCAGCGTACGCGGCCGGCCTGACCGACGCGGACTGGCAGACGCTGGCCCTCGACCCGACATGGAACGAGCTGGTCGGCGAATTCCACGAGATGGTCGCCGCGGTGGTTGCGCGCTACCGCGACAAGCTGGGCATCCCCGCTCCACGGGCAGTCCAGGCCGAGCCAGCGGCCGCCCCAGCGCAACCGGAGCAGTTCCAGGTGGTCGGCAAGCGCGTACCTCGCCTGCACGGCCTGGGGATCGTCACGAACCTCGGCCAATACACCCAGAACATCCGCATGCCCGGGATGCTCCACACGCGAACGCTGCGGAGCCCGCACCCCCATGCCAGGGTCGCGCGCGTCGACACCAAGCGGGCGGAGGCATTGGCCGGCGTCGTGGCCGTGCTGCATCGTGGCAACCTGCCGGCCGAGTACCGGGACGTCACGCTGGGCAGCTCACCGCCGGACCGCTTTCTCTTCAACGAAGAGGTCTTCGAGGTCGGGGCGCCCACCGCCGTGGTCGCGGCGGAAAGCGAGCACATCGCCGATGAGGCGATCCACCTGATCGACGTCGAATACGAAGTCCTGCCCGCCACGGTGGACATGATGGAGGGCACCCGAGCCACCGCGCTCAAGCAGTGGGACAACACGCTGGATGGGACCATCGTCAACGTGACCCCCCCTCTGGTCCGCGGCGACCCGGATACCGCGCGTGCTGACACGACGATCGACGCCGTCCTCACGAAGTCCACCGAGCAGCACGCGGCGCTGGAGCTGACCAACTCGCTGATGTACTGGGATCAGGATCGCCTGGTGGCGTACTACACGAACCAGCACGCGCACGGGTCGCGGGCCGGTCTGTCGCAGGCCCTGAAGCTCCCGGCCAACCGCGTCCGTGTGGTCCAGACGGGGTACATGGGCTCCGGCTACGGCTACCGTTCCGGCATCGACCTGGCCGAGGTGCACACGGCGATTCTGGCCAAGATCACCGGGCGTCCGGTCAAGACGATGTACACGCGCGAGGAGGACTTCGTCACGCGCACGCACCGGCC
>JACQVF010000051.1 GCA_016209885.1 Gemmatimonadota bacterium
CCGCGATCTCCTTCAGGCCGGCCATGTCCGGCAGCCAATCCACCTCATACAGATCCGATTCCGCCAGGGTGCTGGGTTCGTCGCGTGACTCGAAGCGGAACTCCTGAACGAGCAGCTCGCGCATTTCCTGTGGCAGCGCGGGTTCGATCTCGACGCGCAATACGGGCGCGTACGGTCGCCGTTCCACCTCTTCCTCGATCTCTTGCAGCAGGTCACGGACCCGATCCTCGTGATAGCGAATGTCCCCCGAACGCGTGACGCGGAACCAATGGACGCGCAGCACCTCCATTCCTGACGTGATCGCCGAGAGGTTGGCGCTGATCAGCGCCTCGCTCGGGATGAAGTCTCGAGTATTCGGCAGCCGGATGAAGCGTGGCAGTCCCTCTGGAGTCGGGACGGCGAGGAGGTGCTCGATGCCGCTGCGCGGATCGCGCGTGAGCGCCAGCAGGGACAGCCGCAGGTTCGGGATATGCGGGAACGGATGAGCCGGGCTCGCGGCCAGGGGCGTGAGGAGCGGATAGATCTCGTCGCGGAAGATGCGCCACGCCTGACGTCGCTGCTCCGCCGAGAGCTCGGACCACTGGAGGATGCGAATGCCCTGTTCCGCAAGCGCCGGCGCCAGGTCGTTCCCCAGACAACGGTACGCTTGCGCGAACAGCCGCCGCGCCAGCACCGCGATGGCATCGAGCTCTTCGACGGGAGTCATCCCGTCTTCGGTAGGCTGGTGGCGGCCCTCGGCGATGGCGCGCTTGCGCTTGCCAACGGCGATCATGAAGAACTCGTCCATGTTCGCAGAGAAGATGGCGAGGAACCGGAGCCGCTCGAGCAGTGGGAGGCTCGGATCCTCGGCCATCGCCAGCACGCGGGCGTGAAACGCGAGGAGGCTGAGGTTTTCATTGATGAAATGCCGCGGGTCGCCGCAGTCCGGGTCCAGGCAAGGTTCCTCGAGCTCCGGATCACGGATCCAGGACGGCATCTGCACAGCCGTCTTGCTGCGCCAGACGTCGCGCTCGATCATGAGGTTCGAGCGCACGGCCACGTGCAGCGCCGCCAGCGTGCGCGGATCGCGCAGCGCCGGAGTGCCCACGCGCGCGATCGCCTCGTCTAGCCCGAGCCACTCCGCCGCGGTGGGACTTTCACTGTGCACGTCCGGAATTCGCCGCGCGAGCCAGACTTCCAGTTGCGGTCGCAGGCCGGCGGCGGGTGCTGAGCCGAGCAGTCGTATCTGCGCCTGGCCGGTGCCGAACCGCGACTCGAGCACGGCGCGCGCGGCCTTCTCACCCGTCCCCTCCCCGGTTGGCACCTTGCAGACGTCCCCCTCGCACATGAAGCCGAGCCGGCCGAAGTCGAAGGGGATGACCGCGACCTCGCGGCTCTCGCGGATGCCGTGTTCGAGGATAGCGGCTTCCCGCTCGTCGATCAGGCGCTGCGCTCGGGCTAACCGGTCGGCAAGGATGGGCGTGAGTCGCCACTGCCGCCGCAGGGCGCCCGACAGTTCGTCCAACGTGGGATGCCCCCTGCGGAGCCAGTGGATGTGGATTTCTTGGAAACGTACCGCTGCGCCGCCGCTGCGCACCGTCACGTCGTCGTAATGGATCTCGAACGAGCTGCGCCAAATCCACCCCCGACGTGCGACGCGGACGCGGCGCTCCGTCTCCATCTCGATAATGGCGGAGAGGCGCGCCGGATCGACGATGGCCTGCAAGATGCGCGCAGGCTCGGATGGCCCACCGAGTGCAGCGGGCGGATCCGCATCCGTCACCTGGGCCGTGTAGCGCGCGCGATGGCCGAAACTCACGTCTCCGCCGCGCTCCCGGAGGGTGACAATGAGCCCGCGCCAGCCGTCCATGCACAGGCGGATCCGGCACGTGACGCCGCGCCGTTCGAGCGCCTGATCGGGCGTGTCGAAGTACAGATCACGGTGGAAGCGCGCGCTCACGGACGACGAGCGGAGCGCCAGCGGGAGCGCAGCGCTCTCGATCTCATCGAGCTCCTCTCGGCTGTGCACAGCCAGTCTCAGAACTGCATCCAACTCATTGCTCCTGCGAAACCCGCCTAATACATGAATGCCGCACGCGCGTACACCGCTGTGCCCTCGTGGCCCCGCGCGACCGCCAGACTGAACGTGTTCGCTCGCTCGATCGGCGCGATCCAGATGCCGGTGCCCAGCGCCCCGTGCCAGCGGTCGGAATTTTCGCCCGGGAAGAACACCCGCCCGGCATCGCCGAGGCCGAACACGCCGACATCCGTGGGCAGGATCCAGAGCACGCGGCCGAGGAACAGCCGTACCTCGGCGTTGCCGTAGAGCGACGCGGTTCCGGCGAACCGGTCCCGCGGATATCCGCGCGCGGTGTTGTCGCCGCCCACGAACGCCGCCTCGAAAAACGGGAAGTCGCCCCAGACCCGCTCGCCGCCTGCGTGCAGCGCCAGCGTGGGCCGGCCGGGGAGGTCCGCCGCCGTCACATAACCCGCTGCTTGGCCGGATAAGCGGAAGAACCCGGCGTCGGCGCTCAGGATGGCCGGGAATCCCGTGAGCGAGATGTCGAGCACGGCGCCCCGCAGTGGTGCGATGGGCTGGTCCCGCGTGTCCAGCTCGAGGCCGACCTGACCGCCGAGCTGCTTGAAGGTGCCGGCGCCGTACGGGGGGAAACTGTCCAGCACCGTGGCGGAAAGCGAGTCGGTATGCACGACCTTCGCGACCATTCCGGCGTTCAGTCGCACGTTCGGCGCCACGCGCCAGGCCACCGAGGGCGCCAGCTCGAACTGGAGTTGGTCGATATCGAACGCGTCCGGAGCGCCGGCTGGCGACTCGTTGCCGAATCCGTGGAATCGGGTGACGCCGATCCCGGGCGCCCGGAGGCGCACGCGGCCCTCGAGGTCCGGCGCGAGCGCCGGCAGCCGCAGGTCGGCGCTTACGCGCGGCAAACCCTTACTGGTCGCGTACGCCGCTAGGATGCTCAGCCGATATTCGTACGGCGGTTTGCGAAATGCGTAGCGGTGCCACGCCACCCCCCCGCCGATCGTGAGCCCGAGATCGGGATCGCTGCTCAGCCATACGACCGGATGCGACCAGCTTCCCCAGTTGCGGTGGGGCGGCGCGAAGGCGCTAGGCAGAGGTGGCGGCGCGAAGCGCTCGTCCGCGCTGTCGTGGTTGCGTCCCTGGTAGAAGTCGACGGGACCGCCTACGAGCGTATCGTCGCCGCCTCCACCAATCACCCGTACTCGGATGCTCGGGGCATCCATCCCGGCGACGACCACGCGGTCGTCGCCGCCCTGGAGAAAGATGCGGATCTCGCGCGTCTCGCGCGGGTGAAACGTGCGTTCGAAATACGGCCTCTCCGGGTCGCGCACCGTCGCGATCATGAGCCGAACTGCGCCATCTTCGAGGCGCTCGATCCTCGCGATTTCGTCCTCGTCGGTGGCGTGTACGTCCGGGTACTCGGCCAGGATGCGATAATACCGTGCGGCCATGTCGCGCAGCGTGTCACGACGCCGCTGTAGGGCGCGCGCGAGCGCCGCACCGTTCAGGCGGTACGCCGGCTCCGGCTGCGCCCGCACGGCGCCCTCGATCACGCTGTCGGTGAGCGCCGTCTGGAGCGCCGCCGCCACCGAGTCCCACACGGCTGCGTCTAGCTCGGCCAGCAGCCGCCGATCCAGCGCCCAAGCGTTCTGGATCGCCCCGTTGATGTTCGTGTAGTCCTCGCCGAAGGGCACGAATTGCGGCCGGTATGTCCGGACGAGCGTCATCATCAGTCCGGCAAAGCCCACGAACGCCTGATCCCGGTCGCGCGGAATAGGTTCCCAGAGCACCCCATCGGCGTGGGTGACCCCGGCCCAGCGCCACTGGTCCGTGTGCCGGTCCCGGTCGCCCAGGTAGACATCCATGAGCCGCGCGGCCAGGAAGGCGCGGGCGTGCACACGCTGCCGCGGCGAGGGCTCGAGCCGCTCGAAGAGGTTTTCCGTGCTGACGATCTTGTCGAACTCCTGGAAACCCGGAGAGTCGGCGGGGCCCTCGTCGGGGCGCGCCTCGAAGAGGCCGAGCATGCCCGCGAACTCGTCACCGTATAGTCCCAGTCGCTCGTCGTCAGGCATGAGGAGGAGCTGCGGGCTGGCATGCAGGATGCCGGTGGCCGCTAACAGCGGAGCCACGACGAGCGCGGCGTAGGGATGGAGCGCGCTGACCTGATCCTGCTGGACGGATTCCACGACCGTGCCCCGCAGCTCCTCCGGCAGTCCGCGGCTCGGGTCCTTGTCGACCGAGCGGAAGACATAGCTCAGCCCGTTGCGGTCCGCGAAGTGCAGAGACATCGTTTGACCGAACCCGCCGGGCCGCACGACGCGCAAGCCGCCCAGGGTGTCGAGGTTCAACACTGCAACGGGTACGGGGGTCGTCCAGAGACTCCGGTACCGCCCACCGAACAGCAGCGCATGTAGCCCACCGGCCGCATAACGCGGGCTCGGAGCCACCATCACACGATCGCGGTCGGTCGGTTTCGTGGCCCCACGCGTCTGCGCCCTCGCGGGATGCGCGGCGAACAGCATCGCGAGCGCCAGCGAGACCGCTGCTCGGCTAGCGGATCCAGCGGGCATACGCTTCTCGGGCCTGCGCGTTTTTGTCGACCACGAGTACGGCCAGTCGCACGCGGCCGTCCTGGGTGACATCCAGGCGCATGAAGCCGGCGCGCCTCGCCGCGTACAGGGTACCGCGAATCGGCCAGGCTAGCGCATGGTGGCCGTGGATGCCCGCCCCGCTCACCAGGAGGTACGCGACGGTCGGGTCCGTGATCACCTGGAGGTTATGCTCGTGCCCGGCCGCGTACACCAGTGGCGGCGCGGTCTCGAACGCGCTCGTGAGCGAGTCCCGGAGCGTTCGATACGGCGCCGATGATAAGTCCTGGCGAATCGCGCCAAGCCGTCGCGTCAGAGAATAGGCGGAGCCCACGACCGGGAGAGGGATCCACAGCCACGGGTGCACCCGCCGCAACGGGAAGAGGTGGTCCCGCCACGAGAGGTAGCCGTTGTGCGGCCCGCCCGACTTCAGCGGATGGTGGGCGAGCGCGATCACTCGGCGTTCGCCCGCCGTACGGAGGGCCGTGCGGATCGAGTCCGTCACCTCACCCGGCGCGTCCGCCCCGCAGGAGGAGCCCGGGTGGCTGGGCCTCGTGTGCTCGTGCAGCCACCACTGCGTGTCCAGGAAGAGGAGCCGCACCCAGCGGCCCACGTCCTCGACGGCCGGACCGGGACACCCGCCTCTGGGCAGCATACGCGCCCACTCCGAGGCGTGCTCCGCGATGTACGCCTGCTGGCGGAGGATCGCGCTCCATCCTTCGGCCCGATGGTCGTCCCAGTCGTGATTGCCCGGCAGCAGGATGGCGGTCGCTCCGCTCCGACGGACGGCGGCGAGCTGCGCGTCCAGGCGGCGCTCCGCTTCCGCACGATTCTCAGCGGCGGAGTCGGGCAGGCCCGCCGGATAGATGTTGTCACCGAGGAACACCACGACCGAGCGGTCCGGATGACGGCCGGCGCTCTGCCGCAACGCCTCGAGCACCGGCTCGAACGGGACCGCGGGTGCTCCGGCGTCGCCGATCAGGAACAGATGGGTGTCGACGCTGTCCGGTGGCGCCTCCGGCGCCGGAGCGGCGGTCGGCCGGCGCCCGTTGGGCACGCACGCCGTGCCGATTCCCAGCAGTACGAGGAGCATGCCGGCACCCCGCCGGTTCCTCCGCCTCACGAACGGCGCCGCAGTGCGAGCGGCGTGATTTCGAGCGCTCGCACGCCCCTCTGCGCCTTCAGGCGCTCGAGGAACTCCCCGACTTCGGCCTTCCTCTTGAGGCGAACCAGGTACGCCAGCGTCGACGCGCCGTCTCGACCCGGGAACGTGTCCACGAGCCGCCAGCGTCGCGCGTATTCCGTGAGAACGCCCTCAACCGCCCGTTCTACGTCGACAACGCGACTTGCGTGAAGCAGGAGGAGCTGCCGATAGCGCCCCTGAGGACGTAACGCCTCAGCCTTGATGTACTGCGCCAGTCGCTCCGTCAGCGATGGTAGGGTGTCGAGTTCGACCTGTCGCAGCGGCGCGACCAACGCCGGCTCGCCCGCCGTCACCGAGAGGTCGGCGCCGCCCGGCGCCAGCACCTGGCCGAGGGTCAGCGCCGACGAGCCCGAGTGGCCCGAGCCGCGACGCGTGTCCAGTTGCCACAGCGCCACTGCCAGCAGGTTGAACACCACGGAGAGAAGTCCAGCGAGCAGCCAGGCCTGCGTTCCGGCCGCGATGCCGATGCCGATGGCGACGAACGCGAAGACGGCGTCTTGCACGTCTTTGAGCGTGGTGCGAAAGCGAACGGCGGCCACGATCCCGGCGAGGGCGAAAGCCAGGGCGAGATCGCCGAAGACGACCAGCACGACGGCGGCCACAGCCACCGGCAGCATCACGATCATCTGAACGACGGACCTGCCCGTGCCCTCGGCGCCCCGGGTCACGACGTACGTCCACGCGACCGGCGCCGCGAAGAGGAGGCTGCCCAACATCGCCGCCAGGGCGACTGCCCAGGTCGGCGGATCGCTGGGGCCCACCCCACCTGCCTGGCCCGCCTCACCGAATGCCGCGCCGATCTGCCGGGTCGCCTCCGCCAGCGTGCCGCTGGGCTCCAGCACGGCTCGCAGCGACGGCAGAAATCGGACGAGCCCGTACACCACCGTCCCGCTGATCAGGTAGAAACCCAGCAATTGGACAAAACGTGCTTTACGTCCCATGTCCCTTCCGTTGGGCTCGGCGATTTGTTGTAACGCGCCCGCCGCCTGCGCGAATGACCGGGCGGCGCGGCGAAGAGACCCTCGCCCCGCGTTGAGAATTCGTACCCACCCAATGAACGCATCCGCGCATCCCTAATGTTCCGGCCGACCCCCCTCGGCACTCAAGCGAGGTCCTCACCGGCGGGTAGGGAACCGCTCGGCTCCGCCGGCGATTCTGTGGATGAGATTTCGGAACGTTCGTTCCGGAATCGTGGTGCACCCAACCAGAACGGAGGAGGCGTGAGATGTCGGAGTTCACGATTCACACCATCGAGTCGGCACCCGCCGGGTCGCGCGAGACCGTGCAGGCCATCCAACAGAAGTTCGGGTTCGTGCCGAATCTGATCGGCGAGCTGGCGGCGGCGCCGTCTGCCGTGAAGGCATATGCGACGCTGGGCCAGCTTCTGGAGCAGACGTCGTTGACGACTGTGGAGCAACAGCTCGTTTTGCTCACGGTCAGCGTCGCCAACGGCTGCCGCTACTGCGTGGCGGCGCACTCGGGCGGTCTCAAGGCCGCGGGCCTGGGCGCTGACCAGATCGAGGCCGCGCGTGAGGGCCGGATGCTCGCGGACCCGCAGCTGCAGGCGCTCCAGCGCTTCACACTCGCGGTCGTGGAAACTCGAGGTCACGTGGACGAAGTGGATCTCCGAGCTTTTCTGGACGCCGGTTACCGGAAGGACCAGATACTCGAGGTCCTCGTGGGCGTGGCGATGAAGACGCTCAGCAACTATACGAACCATATCGCGCGGACGCCGCTGGACAGGCAGCTCGAGGCGTTCGCCTGGGAGCCGGCCGCTGCGTGAGCCCAGGAGCCTGTCCGAGTAATGGTGCGAGCCGCACCCCGTTACTAGGACAGGCTCCTATACAGTGGTCCGCCACACGAGAGCGACCGGTCTGCGCGCGTATCGTGGCGCTGAGTGCTTGTCGTTAGCGCTGCGGCGGACCACTATGGTGCTTGTCGCGCGGGCGGCGCAGGGTCTACGGCGCTGCCCGTGCGGCCACGGCCGTAGAGCCACGGGAAAGGACTCCCCCTCGGGACAATGATTGGTACCAGGGAGCTTCTACTATTCACCGACGCGAGACGCGGTTCGAACGACCGAGGAACCACTGCGTGCGACCGGCGGTTTGGTGTACGGAAATAGGGAGCGAACGCCGTGTCAACAACCGCATTTGTGCTCGCTGGTGGCGGCAGTTTGGGCGCGGTCCAGGTGGGGATGCTCAAGGCGCTGGCCGCGCATGGCGTGCGTGCCGACCTCGTCGTCGGCGCCTCGGTGGGCGCGATTAACGGTGCGCAGTATGCAGCGGATCCGAGCGCGGAGGGGATCGCGCAGCTCGAGCGGATCTGGTGCGGGCTGCGCGCTCATGATGTCTTTCCGCGCGCGCGGCTCGCGGCCCTGATGGCGCTCGTACGCGGGCGGGGACCCGTTCTGGACCCCAAGTCACTGGCATCCTTGTTCGAGCGCAACCTGTCGATCCAGCGCCTGGAGGATGCCCGTATTCCGTTGCATGTCATCGCAACCGACGCGCTGGCGGGCCAGGAAGTGTGCTTATCGGCGGGCGAGGCGGTGCCGGTTCTCTGCGCGACTGCGGCTGTGCCAGGCTTGTTTCCGCCCGTCACGATCAACGGGCGAGACCTCATGGACGGGGCGGTCGCCAATCACACACCGATCTCCGCCGCTGTTTCGCTGGGCGCGACCCGCATCATCGTGTTGGTGACCGGCCACTCCTGCGCGGTCAAGGAGCCTCCGAAGAGTGTCGTCGGTATGGCCATGCATGCGCTCAATTTGCTCGCGTTGCGGCAGCTCGTGGTGGACGTCGAGCGTTTCTCGGGGGTGGTCGAGCTTGTGGTCGTACCACCACTCTGCCCTCTGGACGTGAACGGCTATGACTTTTCCCACGGGGCGGAGCTCATCCAGCGGGCGTACGCGAGCACGATGTCGTGGTTGGAAGCCGGCGGGCTGAGCGATCATGGACTGCCCGGTGAGCTGTTGCCGCACCATCACGCCGAGGATTGATCCCTCGCGCGCGGAGTTGACCCGTCCCCAACTCGGACGGCTTCACGAATCGCGGCCCTCATTCCGCCAAAGGAATCCTGGCCGCGTTCTCGCCGAGCCACTGCTTGAACGTCTTCAGCTCCGGATTGAGCCGGCGGCTCTCCTCGGTGCTGCGATGGCCGGCGTAGACGCTTGTGAAGTCTCGCTTGAACTGGAACATGTTTCCGCTTTCGTCCGCCTGGCGTAGCTGGAACGCGCTGAGCCGGCGGGCGTGTGCGGCTTACGCCGACTGCTGAGGAGGTAAGCGATCAGACAGCCGCCTCGAGGTCTTTCGCTCCGACGGGCACCGCCCTAGACTTTCGATTAGGCCGCGTGGGCGCGGGGGGTGCAGGGCGCCCGAGGAGGCGCCTGACGGACCGGCGGCGCCGCTCCCTTGTCTGCCCGCTCGACGCTCGCCCGCGGCCGACCATGCCCGCTCTTGCAGCGGGTCCCGCTCGCTGGAGGCGACCATGACGCGCATCGTCCCACGGATCATTGCCACTCTGACTCCGCTCGTCGTCACCTCGCTGCCCCTAGACGTGTCGGCACAGAACCCGCGTAGTATTCCCGGCTTCGCGGTGGGCCAGTCGTTCCCGACCCTTGCGTTTCCAGCGCTCGAGGATAGGCGGCCCCGTTCTATCGCCGACTTCAGGGGCAACAAGGTCATTCTGCACGTATTTGCCTCCTGGTGAGCGGGCTGCCGGCGACACGTGCCCGGGTGGCACGACGCAACCAGACGACTGCAGGAGGACGGCCGGATCCGGATGGTCGGGATCATCCAGGAGCAGCATCCCGACCGCGCCCGCCTCTTCATGCAGTGGAAGCAGATGGGGTGGCCGATCCTCGTGGACGCCTACAACCTCCTCGAGATTCCCGTCGTTCCCGTGACCCTCGCTTTGGACGAGCGAGGCGTCATCCGTAGTGTGCTTGCGGCACCTCCGGAAGGCGAGCTCGGTGAGGATTTTCTGGTGGAGACCTTCGGTGAAGGGGTCACCGAGCCCGAGAACGCCCCGCCGGCCGCCGGACCGAACATGTCCGCCCTCTACGAGCGAGCTCGGTCGCATCAGACGCCCGCGGCGTGGAAAGCGTACGCGGACGCCATCGCTGTGTGGGGCGGTGAGGGACGGTTGGATCAGGCCATTGAAGCGTACGGCCGAGTGGTCGAGCTGAACCCTCGGGACAACAACGCGCATTTCCGGCTGGGCGTTGCCTACCGTGCGCGCTACGACGGTCCGACACCTCGGCCCGGCGACTTCCAGCAGGCCGTCGACCACTGGTCCGTCGCCCTCGATCTGGACCCCAATCAGTACATCTGGAGACGGCGCATCCAGCAGTACGGTCCGCGCCTGGACAAGCCATACCCCTTTTACGACTGGGTGGCGCAGGCGCGAGACGAGATCCGCGCCCGCGGCGAGGAGCCATCGCCCCTCGTCGTCGAGCCCAGGGGCTCCGAGTTCGCCGCACCCGCGCAGGAGTTCGTGACCTCGGTGGATTCCGGCGCCGAGCCGGACCCTGGGGGCCGCGTGCTGCGGGACGAGGGCGAGTTCATCAACGTGGAGGTGATCGTGGTGCCGCCCCGGGTGGCCCCGGGCGCAGCCACGCGCGTGCACTTCGTCTTCCAGCCCCGCGTCGAGACCAAAGCCCACTGGAACAACGAAGCGGGGGAGACGGTGGTCTGGATCAACCCACCGCCCGGATGGGTGGTCGAGCGGCAGCTCCGCACGCATCCCATTCCGCCGGAGGTCGCCACGCAGGAGACGCGCACGGTCGAGGTGGAGCTACTGGCGCCTGCGGAGCCGCGGGGTCGATCCGCAACCCTCTCCGGCTACGCCCTCTACTACGTCTGCGAGGACGTGAACGGGATCTGCATGTACCGGCGGCGAGATCTGTCCGCTGAGCTGCAAGTGCGGCGGTAGGCGCGGGGTTCCACGTCACGGGCCGCTCCCGCGACCGACCTCGGCCCCCTTCGAATCGTCCTCCACGGTGAGCGTGCGCAGTTGACTTGTCACCAACGAGGTGGCTGCGTACACGCGGGATCGGGCATTACCTCACCGCGGGCGGGCGACCATGATGCCGTCCTGCCCCTCGATGCGTAAAATCCGCTCCACCAGCGGCAGTTCGCTGATCTGTACGTCCTTGCCGACGAGCGGAGCGTGCATGAGGTGCAGGCGGCCATCGATCCAGACCGCCATTCCGGTGTGTGCGATGTCCAGACCGGTGATCGTGCTCGTCGCGGCGATGATGTCGCCGTCCCGGATCCGGCTCTCGACCTCGGCGATGCGCCGCTCCGGGACGTAGTGACGCGTCCGCGCGCTCAGCGTACCCTCGATCTCCCGGATGCGCGCGAGCTGTTCCGGAGATTCCAGTTGGCGATAGGCATCGGAATGCGTCGACATGAAGTCGATCGGCTCGTCGAGTGCCACGCCGCCGATCTCGCGCGTGACGTCCCGGAGGAGGCCCCGGGACTCGTTGTCGGCGATCCACTCGCTGAAGTAGTGCAAGCGGCTCGCGTACCCGTTGATCACGCCGCCGCGATAGCGAATCCGCTGGAGCTCCGCCAGGAACGCCTCGAAGGAAGGATTGTCGGAGCCGAGCACCCGAGCCATCGCGAGCAGGTTCTCGAGGTAGGTGACACAGTCGAGTTGGCGCAGGTTCACGACCAGGCGCTCCGGTCCCGCCACCTCGAGCGTCTTCGGAACGTACTCCGTACCGAGGAACCAGCGCCCAAACCGAACCATGCGATCGCCGATCGGAAGCGTGTCCAACCGCTCTAGCAATGCCCGGTCCATGGTGTCCTCGAAGATCCGTCTGTCGGCCTCGCGGTCCGTGGGACCCACCTGAGCACGTTCGCCGTACGCCGGTGCCGCGGGTCCCGCTCCGGCCCCGGCCTGGCCTGTCCGCACCTCGGCCGCTTGAGCGTGAACTTCGCCTTCCGCGGTTGCATGCCGCTCCGCCTGCCCCGATGGTGAACGCTGCCAGAGCGCCAGCACAGCCACGCCCAGAACTCCGACGCGGATCGCCCACCTGCGGCCGCTCATTTTGTCTCCTCCGTATACTATCTGACCGATGGTAGATCACCTGGCACCAGTGGCACTATAAAACCCGTTGTTCTCTGCGGCCACCGCATCTACCAGAGGGACCGAGGGGACCAGGTTGATCCGCAGTCCGCTTCGGCAGCACGTGCGCGGGGCGAGTCCCCGATTCCCTCCGGAGCGCGGCGGGATGGCTTCTCGCCTGTCGTGCGGCCCAGGCGTTGGGGGCTTGCCGGCGCGGCTCAGGAAGGAAATCGACGTTGCCGGTGTCTCAGGATGACAGAGGGAAGAATTGATTCCGACACGGGCCGCTAACCACGAGCTGGAGGCAGAGATGACCACCGGACTCCAGCGGTTCGCGCAGACCTCGGCCGAGCAGCCAAGACTTGCACATCCGTTGCTGTTGGAAAGGCGGCGCTACGAGATCCACGATCACGCAAGGGTAGGGGCCCCTGATCCGTCCGGGGTGCTCGACATCTGGAGCCCCGTAATCCCGGATACACCGTCGCAACGTATCCTCGACATCGAGGTGACAGCTCCCGGCTCGTGGCAGATCCAGCACGAAGCGGAGCTGGGCAACGTCATCTTGCACAGCCGGTCAGCCGTGCCGGCGCGAAGCGCGGCAGAGCTGCATCTCGGCTACGTCGTCGAACGCATGCCCGTGGAATATCGTCTGGACAGTGAACTCGTGGGGGCGACGGCCACGCCGCTTCTGTTCTCCCGCGCCCTGAGTGCGGAGCGGTTCGTGGACGTGGACGACAGGATCCGCGCACTGGCTCGGGACATCGTCGGGACGGAGAAGAACATTCTCGTTCCTGCCCGTCTCCTCTACGACCATGTGACCCGCACGATGGCCTACGACGCGGCACAGCAGTCCTGGAAGGGGAGCACCGAGCACGCCCTGGTCTGCTCGGTGGGCAACTGCAATGACATCCACGCCCTGTTCATGTCGCTCACCGCTCGCTGGGCATCCCCGCCCGGCTGATTCTCGGCCAGGCACTCGAGGCTCCAGCTCCGGGCGAGAAGGCGTGCGAGCTCTGCGGCTATCACTGTTGGGTAGAGTTCTTCGCGCCGGGCCTGGGCTGGGTCCCGGCGGACGCTTCCTGCGCGTGCAAGTACGGGAAGCACGGCCTGTTCGGCGCGCTGGAAACCAACCACATCGCCTGGTCCGTTGGCCGAGATATCTTACTCGCGCCGCCGCAGCGCGATGCTCGCGTCTTGTTCCTGGCCGGGCCGTATGCCGAAGTCGACGGCCGGCCGCACCCGAACGTCAAACGGCACGTCACGTTCTCCGAGCTTCCGTGAGGGGCTCGGCCGACGGATGCGCGGGGCGCAGCCACACCTCAGAGTCGTGCGGAGGCTCCGCTCAAGGCCTAAAACAGGCCACCCGCACGTATCGAGATCCCGCGACAGGACACTGGTGCCGGCACCATTTGCTTCATCCTGAGCGAGGTGTACGAGAGCGATGCTGGTGTAACTGACCACTTCGCACAGGCAATGGGCGGTTGGAAGGACTTTCCGGCACTTGGCAAATGGCTCGAGAAATGCAAGGTGACAGGACTGCCTGCAGCTCGAATCGTCAATTCCCTCTGGTGAGCTCACGGCGCGCGGCCTAACAAGTGGCTGCACCCGTGCCGCCGCAGCGGCTTGTACAACCCGTCGAGGAACAGCGCCAGGATTGGCGCGTCCGCCTGCGAGCGCTGGTGGAAACACGCTACGTCAACCAGATGCATCGCCTCACGCCGCCTCACGCCTCGGCGGCGGCCCGGCAGCGCGCCGCGTCACGCGGTCTGCCGACCCCGGTGAAGCGCTCGCCCGCCTCCCTGAACAGTGCGGCGGCTTGATCGCGCTCTCCTTCCGCGTGGCGGAGCACCCCGCGCGCCTCCCAGACGGCGGCATGCCACGGGCCGCCGGGCCACATCCCGGCAGTCCGCTCGGCTTCGTCCAGCCGCTGGCGCGCCTCGTCGAGGCGTCCGCTGCGGGCGAGTACCATCGAGGCCGCCACGCGAAAGCCCATCGAGCACGGCGGACACACGACCTGGCTGGCCAGGGCCGAGTCGGCCAGCTCCACGGCCTCGGCCGCGGCCGCCACGTCGCGGGCCGCCTCGACCAAAGCCCCATGCATCCGCACGACGAGATGTGGAGCAAGCATAGCCCCCTCGGCGATGCGGAGCGCGCGGAGCAGGAGTCGTCTCGCGCGCCAGCGCTGTCCTTTGACGATCGCCGTCTCGGCGAGCCGCTGAGTCGCGATCGCATGCCCGGCCTTCGCCTGCGCCTGCTCGTGGAGCGCCGCCGCTCGCGTAAGATGCGTTTCCGCCGGGGCAAGTCGATCCGAGAAGAGCGCCGCTTCGCCGAGCAGCAACTCGGCCAGCGCGCGCCCTTGAACTGATCCAGCCTCCTGGGCGACCGCCAGGAGCTCGTGCGCGTATCCGACGATCTCTTCATGGCCGGTCGGGCCGCACAGGCAGAATTCGGCGAGGCACAGGTGCGCGTCGAAGACGAACGCGGCGATCTCCGGCGACCGGCGGACCGACGCCATGAATTCGGCGCGGAACAGGTCCTGCCAGCGTCCCCGCATGTGCGCGAGGATGCCGAGCAGTCCGCTCGCCTCCCCGATCTCGCGCCCCAGGCTGGCATCGATCGCGAGCGCGCGGGCCTCCTCCGCTGTTCGCTCGGCCGCGTCGAAGTCCCCGCTGTTCAGGTGGACGAGTCCACGCGCGAGCAACGCTTGGGTGCGTTCGGCCACGCTGGGAGGCTCCTGTCCTTCCATCCCCAGCGCCCTCTCGTACAGGGCGACCGAGGCTTCGTCCGGACCCATGCCGAGGTCGGTGCGCAGGCGCCCGCGCAACTGTTCGAACTGCCGCACGGCCGCCCGCCGATCGCCGGCTTCGATGGCCCGCTGCATCAGCGCGCGGTGCGCCGTCTCGTCCGCGGGATCGATCTCGAGAATCTGCTCCCACCGTTCGGCGCGCCTGAGGAGTTCCAGGAGGCGCAACCGCAGGCGCCCGCGGGGTTCGTCCGCCCAGGATGCGTAGCGATCCTCGGGCAGCAGCTCGCCGGCGTACAGGCCGGCGGCTTCAGCGCTTGCCTCCCGATCACCGGAATCCAGGGCGGCGCGCGCAGCCTCTTCGAACCGCGCCGCGTCGACCGAGAGGTCACCCGCCGGCCACAGCTCGATCATCTCGGTCGCCGTCGTCAGCGCGTCGTCGGAGCCGAATGCCCGGCGCGCGTAATGCAGTGCCTTGCGGAGGTTGGCGGCCGCCGCCTCGGCTTCGAGGTCGGGCCACATCGCGTCCATGAGCTGCTCACGGTGCAGCCGGTGGCGGTCCGCGAGCGCGAGCATCTTGACGAGCTCCGTGGCCCGGCGGTGCCTCCAGGCACGCTGCGGCACGGCACGCCCGTCAATCCGTACGCCGAACGTGCCCATCAGCCTGATCTCACATGTCGCCATTTTGCTTCCTGACCAACCTGAGGACGGTGTCGGGCACGTGCAAGGGGATCGTCTCGTGTCCACGACCGGCGGGGAACGCTGGGGGAACGGCCGCTTTGTAGGCTCCGTACCGGACGCAGTCACGACCGTAACGACCTGTTCAAAGGAGGATCCAGTGGCGCAGAACTTCGCATCCGGCAATTGGCGTGTCACGAAAGGCAAGGAGCGAGAACTCGTCGAGCGCTGGAACGAGTTCTTGCGGTGGACCCGCAAGACGCAGCCGGCGCTGGTCGCGGCGAGCCTGATCCAGGACGAGCAGGACGAGACGCACTTCGTCTCGTTTGCAGAATGGAAGAATCCGGCCGAGCGCGACACATGGAAGCGGACTGCCGAGTTCATGGAGCGGTTCCGAGCCTGCCGTGACCTGTGTGACGACTTCCACGGCAGCGACTACCAAAGGGTCGTGACAATCTGAGCCGCCCGGCGGCGAACGGCAGATCGCCGAGTCCAGTCTGAAGCCACGCCGGCGGGGCCGGCGGGCGCGCCTGACGCAATCTCAACCGATCAGCAACTGGAGGACACCATGGCCCTGAGAATCAACGACAAAGCACCGGACTTCACCGCGGAAACCACGGAAGGACAGATCAACTTCCACGAGTGGATCGGCGACGGATGGGCGATCCTGTTTTCGCACCCCAAGGATTTCACGCCGGTCTGCACCACCGAACTCGGCTACATGGCGGGGCTCAAGCCCGAGTTTGAAAGGCGCCACCGCAGGATCATCGGCATCAGCGTGGACGGGGTCAGCGACCACGCGAAGTGGTCCAAGGACATCGAGGTCTCGCAGGGCCACGCCATCAACTATCCCTTGATCGGGGACCCCGAGCTTAAGATCGTCAAGCTATACGACATGCTGCCGGCGGATGAAGGCGACACGTGTGTCGGCCGGACCCCGGCCGACAACGCGACGGCCCGGTCGGTGTTCGTCATCGGGCCCGACAAGAAAATCAAGGCGAGCCTCACGTATCCGATGAGCACCGGCCGCAACTTCGACGAGATCCTACGGCTGCTGGATTCCTGCCAGCTCACGGCGGCGCAGATGGTGGCGACTCCGGTGAACTGGAGGCAGGGCGACGACGTCATCATCCTTCCGACGGTGTCCGCGGAGCAGGCCACCCAGAAGTACCCGGAAGGCTGGCGGTCGCCGCTGCCCTACATCCGGATCGTGCCGCAGCCGCAGTAGAGCTCGTGAGGATCTCACGCCGCCGGAGCCCCAAACAAGCGTGTTCGAAACGAGTCGATTCGAATTGGAGACCCCGCGTTTGGCCCTTCGGCCGTTTGGGCCGGAGGACGTGGAGAAGTTACACCACCTGCTGAAGGAGCCGGAGGTCCGCCGATTTCGCTGGATGACTCCGTGGTCCCGCGTGCCTGGGTCGAGCAGACGATCTGGCGTAGCATCGAGCTCTTCGAGACGGCCGGCACGGACTAAGGGAAAGAAAGTCGGTGTTGCCGGTGTCCCAAGAAAGGAGACGTGTGCCAAGCCGGGTCGCGACTCTGGCCTGTCGATCCATCAGGGTGAAGCGTTCAATTCGAGGCAAGCGCGAGGGCCGACGTGTCGACGAAGAAGCAGGTCCGGCGCGACCGGATGCGTCGCGAGCGTGAACAGAGCCGTCAGAAGAAGGGCATCGCTCCTTGGAAGGTATTCTTGCTGTTTGTCCTGGCCGTCGCCCTCATGTTCGCGGCGGTGGCGATCTTCGGCGACTCGGTGCCCAGATCCGACGGGCGCGTCTGGTCGCCCGCGCATCAGCACTGGCACTGACGAACTGGATACATCGTGGAGACTGGGAAGGTCATCGAAGGTCCCGCCACTGAGAGCAGGACGGACACGGAGTGGTCGCCACCGGGGAACCGGATGGGCATCACGATTCTTTCCTTTCTGGGGGTACTCGTGGCGACCTACCTGCTGTTCGGCAATCTTGGGCTGACGGGATCGGTTGCCTGCGGAGTCGGGGATTGCGCGACCGTGCAGGCCAGTCAGTACAGCCGAATCGCGGGCATTCCGGTTTCCGCGGTTGGTCTCATCGGCTACGTGCTCCTATTTGCGCTGGCACTGCTGGGTCTCCAGCCCGCCTTCGCCTCCGCGGTCTGGCTTCCGCTCCTCCTGGTGATGGGCTCTGTAGTCGGGGTTCTCTTCAGCGCATACCTGACTTACCTGGAAGCCTTCGTGATCCGTGCCTGGTGCCAGTGGTGCGTTGTGTCTGCGGTCATCATGACGCTCATCTTCTGCACGACGGCCCCTGAGCTCGGTCGTATCGGGAGGCTCGGCGAGTGACGGAACGGAGATAGCACTTATTTCGTCACCGCCCCTTGCTGGGAGGACGGTTGATCCGCAGCCGCCTCATAACCACGAGCCTGGATGAAAACCGCTGGTTCTGGTGTCTCTTACTGTGGAGGCAAAGACCCCGAAGCCCTGGCCAGCCTGAGCGGCCGAATTTAGCGGAAACGACCACGGAGCGAGGTGCCGCAGTCGAATGTTCGAGGATCTTGTCAGAGAGCACCTGGACGCCCTTTGGAGCGCCGCGCTCCGATTTGCGGACGGTCGCGAGGCCGATGCTGAAGACCTGCTTCAGGATTCTCTGCTGCGAGCGTACCAGGGTTTCGCGGACCTCCGGGATCCCCAGGCGGGCCGGTCATGGCTGTTCACCATTCTGTCGCGCACGTACCTGAACCGGGTTCGAGCGCAACAGCGGCGCCGCGAGACCTTAGCCGGTGATCTGGATGAGCCCGAGTTCGAGGAGGCTCTGGCGAACTGGAAGCCCTCGGAAACGCCGGAGCAAGTCTTTTCGCACGAGTCGCTGCGGGACCGGTTGCTCGCCGCGCTCGATGGTCTGGCCCCAGAGGTGCGCACTGTGGTCTGGCTTTCCTGCGTGGAAGGGTTCAAGCAGCGGGAAGTCGCAGAGATGCTGGAAGTTCCGGCAGGAACAGTCGCGTCGCGTCTCCACCGGGGCCGACAGAGATTGCGTGACGCGCTCGCGGGATCCGAGCGAGAGCGGAACCGGAGGAAGAGCTCATGAGCCGGAAGTGTGCACGAGTTCGTCGCTTCTTCTCGGCCATGGACCAGCCACAAATCGTGGCAGGTGAGGCGCAGCAGGCGCACGTCCATCTGCAGGAGTGCGCGGCGTGCCATCGGTTCGTCGACGAAATGACTCTGATCGCCGGCCAGATCAACGATCTGGCACCTCGCGTTGGCGCTCCGGCAGCTGTGAAGGAACGGATTCTCGGCGCCCTCGCACGCGAGCGCCTCCGAACCACGGGTACCTCTTCGCGGCGCCGCTGGTGGCTGGGCTTCGCGGGCGTTGGTGCGGCAGCGGCGGCTTCGGTGGCGCTGTGGCTCTCGCTCGGCGAGCGGTCTACGACGGCCCCGACGCTCCTCCTGAGCGCCATCGCCGAAGATCACATCCGGACGCTCCAGCATGCGGAGATTGACAGCCCCGACCGCGCGGAGGTCCGCGAATGGTTGGCGGAGCGGATTCCCTTTGCCGTCGAGATTCCGGACCTGCCGGATGCTTCCCTCCTGGGAGCCCGGCTCTGTCTGCTGGGTGGCGAACGAGGGGCCGTACTCCGCTATCGCGTGGACGGCCGGTCCGTCTCGTATTACCTCATGCCGGACGACTCCCCCGAGAGCGCCGCGATCGATCCTTCCGCGTTCCAACATGGTACGGAAGCGGGTTTCAAGGTCGTGGCGTGGCGCAACGCGGGGATGATCCATGCGCTCGTGGGAGACCTGCCGGAAGCGCGCCTGACCGAGTTGGCCATCTTCTGCCAGCACCAGGCACACGTTGCGCTCCCCTCATACGAGACCGTAGTAGCCCGATGATCGAAATCTCAGTCGTTGCCGCGTTGATCGCGGGGGTCGTCTCGTTTCTCTCCGCCAGAAGTCGAGCCCAGGCTCTCATCCTGCCGGTCGTTCTGCTGGTCGCCGGGTGTGGCTGGGCCGGGGGAGAGCAAACCGCCGAGGCCACCGGTGACGGGGACGCAGCGGATCGGGGCGGCGCAGCTCGTGAGTCTATCCCCGGGCGGCCTGAGAATTCCGTGCTGCCCGACGAACGGTTGTCCGACCTGAACGGGCGGCCGACGCCGCTTCGGTCCTCGGACGATCAGGTGACCGTCCTCAACTTCTGGGCAACCTGGTGCGTGCCCTGCCTACAGGAGATCCCGGAGTTCGTGAGGCTGCATCGCGAGAGGTCCGGGCATAGCGTGGAGGTCGTGGGGGTAGCGGTTGATTCCGGAGATCCGGCCGACATCCGCGCGTTCGCAGCCGAGCACGACATGACCTATACCATCGTGACGGCGAACCAACGGTGGGTCCGCCGGCACTTTGAGGTGTTCGGACTGCCGGTCACGTTGATCGTGGACCGTGAGGGACGGATTCGGCGCCGACTCATCGGCCCGCAAACCGGGGCGGACCTCGCCGCCGTGGTGGATGCCTACATGTAACGAGGACGATTCGAGGATAATTCTAGTGATCGATCGGAAAAGAGGGACCTCGGGGAGCACGTACCACTGGGCGATGGGAGCCCTGGCTCTGGTGGGCGTGGTTCTAGGCGTTCTCGGCGTGACCGGCAGTTCGCGGCCGGACGCCGGCGTTGCGGACGCCGCGCCACCGCCTGCGAGTCCGCAGGAGCGGGGATTTCCGGCTCAACTCGATTCGCTGGGCGTATCGATCGGTCCGGCGGAAGCTCCCGTCGTCGTGCGGGAGTTCGCCGACTACCAGTGCCCGGCCTGCGGCGAGTTCTCACACGCGATGAAGGCGCTGCGTGAGGAGTACGTCAGCCGTGGCCAGGTACGCTTCGTGTTCTTCGACATTCCGCTGACAACCGTCCATCCGAACGCCGTGCACGCAGCCGAAGCTGCGCGCTGCGCAGGCCAGCAGGAACGGTACTGGGCCATGCATGACGAGCTGTTCGAGAATCAGCCGGAATGGTCGAGTGAGGCGGACCCGCTCGAGCTGTTCGCGCGCTACGCGCAGCGGATCGGCGCCGATGCCGCCGAGTTCCGGCGCTGCATGGCGTCGGATCGCACGCTGGCCGCCGTCCAGCGCTCCGCGGCGATGGCCGCGCAGATCGGTGTGCGCTCCACGCCGACGTTCCTGGTGGACAATGCCGCCTTCGCGGGCAGTGTCCCGTACGATCAGGTACGGCAACTCGTCGAGGAACGGCTGGCACTTCGAAGTGGGCTCCAATGAGATACGAAGTCAGGGATCGACGATGAGCGAAGTGAGGCCGTCGAGTGCCCGTCGCTGGCTGCCTTGGGGAGCGGGGGTGCTCGGCATTGGCACTTTCGTCACGGGTGCGGCGATCTTCGCGACCCGAACGGACCATCTTTCCAACATCGCGCGTCTCAGTGGGCTGCGGCGCCCTCCCGAACTGAGGAACGAGCTGGCCGACGCGAGGAGTCCGTATCTCCGGTCCGCCGCCCAGCAGCCGGTTGCCTGGCAGCAGTGGGGGCCGGAGGCGTTCGAGCTTGCGGCTCGACTTGACCGGCCGATCTGGCTCGATATCGGCGCCATCTGGTGTCATTGGTGCCACGTGATGGATCGTGAGAGCTATGAGGACCCCGAGATCGCGGCGCTGATCAACGAGGGCTTCGTCCCGGTCAAAGTCGACCGCGACGAGAGGCCGGACATTGATGGCCGCTACCAGGCCGCGCACGCCGCGCTGACCGGGCAAGGCGGAGGCTGGCCCCTCACCATGTTCCTGACGCCCGACGGACGGCCGTTCGCGGGTGGAACCTACTTTCCGCCTGACAGTCGCGGCGGACTACCCGGGCTTCGGCAGGTGGCTCCGCAAATCGCCACCGTGTACCGCGAGCAGCACCAGGATGTGCTGCAGGTTGCACAGCAGGTTCAAAACCACTTGGCGCAGCTCGGAGCCGGCGAGTCGGCCGCCGGGTCTCTCGAGCCGGCCGTCGTACAGGCCGTGACCGAGCGCGTGGGCAGCGCCTTCGACAAGGAGTTCGGGGGGTTCGGTGCGAGCCCGGGGCCGAAGTTCCCCGGCAGCGAGGCGATCCGACTCGCCCTGGCGCGCGGCTTTCTCACCGAGTCGGAACCGCTCCGTGTGGCCGCGCTCGAGACGTTGCGGGCCTACGCGAGGAGCGGCCTCCGGGACTACGTGAACGGAGGCTTCTATCGATACAGCACGAACCGTGAGCTGACGGTACCCCACTTCGAGAAGATGGACTATGTCCAGTCGGAACTGCTCCGCGCGTACCTGGACGCCTTCCGGATGACCGGCGACTCCCTGTTCGCGTCGGTCGCGAGGGACATCATGCGGTACGTGGACTCTACGCTCTCGGACCGCGTCAATGGCGGCTTTTACGCGCACCAGGACGCCGATATCTCGCTGGACGACGACGGCTCGTACTACACGTGGAGCGTCACGCAGATCGAGGCCGCAGCAACGACCGCCGAGCGGGCCGGCGCGCTCAGGCTGTTCTACGGGATCGAAGAGCAGGGTGAGATGCGCGAGGATCCCCGGCAGAACGTGCTTCGAGAAGTGCGATCGCCGGCAGCGGTGGCGCGGGAGCTGGGGATGCCCGAGAGCCACGCTCTGGCGCTCCTCGAGAGCGGCCGGAGCGCGCTGCTCGCCGCCCGCCAACAGGGACCGGCGCCGCTCGTCGAGCAGACGAAGTTCACGAATCGCAACGCAATGATGATCTCGGCCTACCTCGAGGCTCATGAATCGCTTGGCGATGAGGAAGCCCGCGACTTCGCGCTCAAGTCTCTCGACTATCTGCTCGGCAACGCCGTCGAGTCGGACGGCTCCGTGCTTCACGCCACGGCCGACGGGGAAAGCTACGTTCCGGGTTTCATGGCCGATTACGCCAACCTCGGCAACGCGCTGCTGCAAGCCTATATGGTCTCGGGACGCGGAGCCTACCTGGACGTGGCGCAGAAGGTCATGGAACGGGCGGTGACTCTGTTCTGGGACGATGCGAGGGGTGGATTCTTTGATCGTCAGGCGGAGCCCGATGCGCCGGCTTTACTGGTGGACCGCAAGAAGGACTTCATCGATGCACCGCTGCCCGGTGACAACGCCGTCGCGGCCACCGTCCTCGAGAAGCTCTACCTCCTCACGAGCGGCGATCATTGGCAGCGTCGCGCGGAAGAGACGCTCGCGGCGTTCGCGGCGGCCGCCGCGCAGATGGGAACGGGAGCCGCCACGTACGCACTCGCCCTGGATCTTCACCTGAACAAGCCCGCGCAGACGGTGGTGATCGGCGGCCGCGATGATCCGCGGACCGAAGCGCTCGCGCGAGCCGCCTGGCGGACGTACCGGCCGGGCCGCCTCGTCGCCGTCTACGATCCCGGCACGCTGTCGCTCGAGGAGCTGCCGCCCGCCGTGGCGGGTGCCGCACGAGTGTTCGGCAGCGATCCGACGCCGCGCGCATATGTCTGCGTGGGCCAGACCTGCGCGCCTCCCACCACCTCGCCGACCGACGTGGCGGTGCTGGTAAGGGACTACGGGCGCGTGGGACCTCGATAGATTCGATCCCTTTCACCCCACGACCGAGGAGACTCTATGCACCGCTCCATTTCCATGCTCACGGTCGCCGCCCTGGGCGTCATGGTCATGGCGTGCGGCTCACCGGAGCAGCAGGCCACCGCAGAGGCAGTGCGCGCCGCCATCACCGCGCACATCCGCGCGAATGATGACCAGCTCACGGTGAACGATCCCCGCACCGGTCAGCCGCTTATCCTCGCGTTCGACTACGTGCACGACGGCGTCGAGGGGACAGCAGGCGGGCGACAAGTTGCCTGCGTCGATTATCGGGCGCCGGACGGCACCGTATTCGACATCGACTATTACGTGGACCCTCGAGAGGGTTACCAGGTCGAGGATGTCGTCGTGCACCTGGCCGGCGACGAGGAGGTTCTGTCGGCCCAGGAACGCGAGAGACTGAACGCTGCGCCTTGACCCGGTGGCGCGGGGCGCAGTCCCCTCCGCCCGGAGGACGAATTCCCGATCTCTGACCGGTAACGCGCGGAGCACGGGGCAGCCTTCTGCGGTGAGGGAGGGGGATCGGTTGAGCTTTGCACGCTGATCCGCTGCGCGGGGTCGCGATGGAGGTGCAAGCCGGTATAGTGTGGTTCTGAAGCTCGCGGCAGGTGCGCGAGTTCTGTCGGCTGGGCGAGAAAGCGGAGCAGTTGCTTCGCACAACGCTGGTCGTTCTCCGCGGCGACCTGCCGCCGCGTGTGCTCGGACTGGTGACAGAGTGGGCAGCAATGCACCGCGGGGAGTTGCTAGCGGACTGGCAGCGGGCCCAGTCGGAGCAGCCGCTGCAGGCGATTGAACCCTTGGAATGATGCGATGCTGATCGATGTCGTGGCGGCGCGGCCGCTCGAGCCCTATCGCATCCACCTCCGCTTCGCGAATGGCGTGGAAGGCGACGTGGATCTCGAGGAGATGATAGAATTCAGGGGCGTCTTCGAGCCCTTGCGCGATCCCGAGCGTTTCCGCGAAGTCTCCGTGCACCCGGAGTTCGGGACGATTGTTTGGCCTAATGGGGCGGACCTCGATCCTGATGTGCTGTACGCGACGGTGACCGGGGAAGCCATTGACGTCTCCGGCCGACCTTCCGTTGCCTAGAGAGCATTCGTACCGGCCCGCTGCCCCCAACACGAGCCTCAGAGCGGGCGCGCGACGATGATGCCGTTCTGCCCCTCGATGCGCAAAATCCGATGGTGAACGCTGCCGGAGCGCCAGCCCAGCCACCCCGAGAGCTCCGACCCGGATCGCCCACCTGCGGCCGCTCATTCGTCTCCTCCGGATATTATGGGACCGACGGTCGCTCACCTGCGCACGTGGGTAAGGAACGTCACGGACCGAAGGGGAAGAAAACCGTGCGGACCCCTACAGCGATCGACCAGTCCTGGCCCAACTGCGTGCCATGCAGATCGCGCAGGAGAGGCAACTGGAGCGATGCATCAATCGCCCAATTTGGGAGAGGGAGGAGCTGAAGACCCGGCGAGAGCATGACCGTGTGCCCTCCGCTGTCCGGCAACGTTTGGTGCCGCTGCGTGGCGACCGCCTCGACCGTGCCATTCAGTTCCAGATAAACGGCCAAGGAGAGGTCGCGCAGGCTCCGGTAAACGGAGGGAAAGATCCGGTACCCGAACGCCAGATCGTAGCGGAACCGGTCGCCGACCCGCACCTCGCCCACCGCGGACGTGGCCGTGGCGTAGGCCGCCGCTCCGTGGACGCCGGTCCGGTCGTTCACGTAGCTATAGACGAGCTGGCCGGTGAGATCCACGGTACCGCCGCCCAGGCGCAGCGGCACCGGCAGGAGGTCACCGTCTGCCTCCGTCTCGCCCGTCGGCAGCCCGAGCCCGGCAAACAGGGCCAGCCGGCGGTTACCCGCCACGAAGTCCCTCGCGCTGAGTTCCTGCTTCACCAGCAGGAACGCGTCGCCCAAGCCGGCGTTCGTCCGGCGGCTGCCCGAACCCTCAACCGTCTTCCGGACGTAGGGAATACCGGCCATCAGGATGGTCTGCGGGGTCACCCCGTAGGGAACCATGAGCGCCAGTGCATCGACACCGACCCGGAGTCCGTCAGCGTTTCCAACCACGCGTCCGTTCCGGAGGAGTGAGCCCATCTCGAAGTGCTGATAGAGCAAGCGCACACCGCTCTCGGTGAGCGGGAGGGGGAGCGCCGTCGGCATGTGGACGGGCATGCCCTGGGCACGGCCGGGCGAGGGCCGCGCCGAGATGAGGAGAAGCGCACAGAGCGCCGCTGCAATGCCGCGTACGGGCATGTCACTCACTCCCCGCTCGAGGCGCCCGAACGCGGCACGCCGGGCGTCCGCTTCCCAGACGGCGCTGCGCCGGCGGTTGAACGCTTGATGTCGGTCACGGCGAAGCCGGCTTCCTTCACGACGTTCCGGAGTCGCGCGTCGCTCAGCGCAGCGCCATCGCCCACGTCCAGCACAACCTGTCCGGTCTTCAGGTCGATGGCCACGCGCTCGACTCCCTCCAACGCCTTCAGCTTCTTCTCCAGCCCATAAGCGCAGAGGGGACACGAGAGGCCGGTCACCTGCAGCGCGATCCGCTGCGGCGCGGCGGGCACAGGCACAGTCGCCGTCGCCGAACGATGAACGTCTGCCTGCCCAGCGTGCGCCGAGGCACTGAAGAGTAGTGCCAGCGCGATTCCCGAGATTCCTGTTCGCAACATGAGTGTGACTCCTTTCTCAGACTCGTTGCCCAAATTCGACTTCAGACTCGCTTACGCGAATTCGAGCTGCCGCCGGTCTGCTCGCCGCCGGCGCCCGAAGCGCTCGTCCGCTGCGTTACACGCGAGCGCGGACGAGCCGCTGAGCCCGCGCCCAGGTGCCCGCCGCGCCCCCCGCGAGGGAGCCGAGCAGCAGGCCGAGCACGACCGTCCCGGTGATCATGATCTCCTCGAAGCCGGCCTGCAGCACGAGCACGGGAGCGGCCAGGACCGTGAACAGCACGGCTTCCGCCATCCCCATGACCCAGCGAGCCCCAGCACCGGACCAGACGTAGGCGGCCACGCCGAGCGGGATTCCCGCGTAGATGGCCGCAATCGCCAGGTAAACCAAGCAGACCTGACTCAACGGCATCGCGGCGCCACGGAAGAGGGCCAGCCGACATATCTCGAACGTCGCGGGAAGCGGGAGCACCAGAGTGAGGGCCACGTAACCGCCCAGTGCAGCGACGGCACCCAGAAGCACGGCTCGCACCGTTCGCGGCGTCGAGCTTCTCATGATCCCCCCGGCGACCATCGCCAGAGCGGCGGAGAGCGAGAGGCTGAGGGTAGCCACGCCCGTCCGGTCGAGCGGCACCGCCGCTCCTCGCACCTGCATAAGGAGCACGATGAGGAGCGCTGCCGCCGTCCCCAGAGCCACCGGTGCTGCCACGTCGCGCACGGCGGTCCAGAGGGCCGCGAAGACGCCACCCGGCACGGCCACGGCGTCACCGGCGTACGCGATAACCCGCTTGCGAACCGCGGCCGGCGGCCCGGCGTCAATGCTAGCCGGTAGCGCTTCCCAGGCCTTCCGCAGAGCGCGGAGCTCGACCTGGCACCCTGGACATCCGCCCACGTGCTCTAAAACGGCCGTCTCCTTCACTGAGGCAAGATGACCGCTCAGCAGTTCCGCGAACTCCAGCCTGATCTCGGCGCACTGCGGCATACGATGTCCATCCTCGCTGGGAACGGTCTCGGTTTCCGTACTTCTCAATACGTAAACGGCTGAACGCCCCGGAACGTAACGGCCGTCTCCTGGGAGCCCACGATGCCCATCCACCTTCAGGGGCCTGCCACGATGGTTAGCCTGATGCGCCGCGGGGGCGGCGGAGGGCAGCGCTGCCTCCCGAGCCCCTCCAGCGCCAGGGAGTAAACGTCCGCCGAACGAGTTCACCAGCACCGTGGTTACGCTGGCCGCCATGGCCGCCATGGCCCAGACCGGATGGAGGACTCCGCTGGCGGCGAGCGGGACACCCAAGCCATTGAAGAAGAACGCGACCCAAAGGTTCTGGACGGTCTTGCGGTAACTCTCACGGCCAATGTGGTAGGCGTCCACCACGGCGGAGAGCCGCTCACCGATGAGGATGACGTCGCTCGACTCGATGGCAATGTCGGTGCCCGCCCCGATCGCGATGCCCACGTCCGCCTGCATGAGCGCCGGCGCATCGTAGATTCCATCGCCCACGAAGGCGACTCACTGGGTGAGCATCTTCGATCACATCGTCTTTGGTGTCGTCGCGGCCTGGGCATACTAGAGTCTGGCGGAACGCGCCAATCTCCGCCAAGCCTGAATTAGCGGAAGCCGGCGGCGAGAAGGCGTGCTCAACGACACTGCAGCGCATGGATGCGGCTCGTGTAGAACTCGCTGATGAATACCGAGCCCTCGGGTCCGACCGCCACGCCCGAGGGGTACGCGAAATCGGGGTCGTCCGGATTCCAGATCGCGAGCAGATCCCCCTCCGGGGTGAACTTCTGGAGTCGGCGATTGAAGGCGTCCACCACCCACACGTCGCCGCGGGGATCCAACGCAATCTCCTTGGCGAGAAAGAACCACCCCGGCCAGCTCCCACCGATACCAAATCCGATCCCGCCCCACTCGCGCAGGTACTCCCCCTCAGGCGTAAACACCTGCACCCGATGGTTAAAGGCATCGGCGACGAACACCTCGCCGCGGTCGCTCACGGCGATACCGGTCGGATAACGGAAGCGCCCGCGCGTGCGGCCCTTATCGCCCCATTCGGCCAGGACGCGTCCGGCGGCATCGAACTTCTGGATCCGGTGGTTATAGAAATCGGAAGCGTAGACGTTACCCTGCTGGTCCACGGCGACTCCCGCTGGCGCGTCGAACTGGCCAAGTCCCGTACCGTGCTGGCCCCACCGGTCTAGGACTTCACCCTCCGGAGAGAGCTTCACCACTTGGTCCGCAAGGAAGTCGGCCACGTAGACGGCGCGCTTCGCCACGGCCAACGCGACCGGGCGATCGAAGCCAGTCCACCGGGCCACGAGCGAGCCGTCTGGCCGGTACTGCTTCACGGCACCGTCTTCCGTGTCGGCCACGTGGAGGAGCCCCTCGCCCCAGGCGAGCTGCATCGGGTGATTCAGCCCGGCATCTCCGCCTCCGCCCCAAGCTGCGATTCTCCGGCAGTTCTCGCGCAGCGAGCCCGCATGGTAGTAGAGATACGCCCCTCCATAGACTCCAAGGAATGCAGCCACCGCAATGGCCAGCCCCACGATGAATCGCCTCACAGATCGATCGTATAGGCGTACGGGTACTCCGCCCCCTCGATCGCCGCCTTTATCCGCTCCCGACTTGCGGCGGCACCCTCCCGCAGGTTTACACGGATCTGGTCTTCCTCCCAGAGCAGCTGCACGTCGGCGACCTCCGGCAACTCCGTCAGGCGCTTCTCGATTCCGTAGACGCAGTACGGCCCCGGGACACCCGGTACCCGGATGGTGATCTGGCCCCGCAGCTGACTCTCAGTCGGCGCTCTGAGCAGGCCGAGCCCGGTACCGAGCATCGCGAGGACAGAGACAAGCTTCAGGACCGATCGCACGGGTTCTCCTTGGGCAGGGAACAAACCAGAGCGCCGGCAGCGGCAGATTCCGTCCTCCTGACGCGCGCCGGCTGGTCCAGCGACCTCACGCATCGTCTCCTCCGACCGCGTACGCGCGGTGAACGCGGTAACCGAGCGAGGTCACCGCTTCCTCGATCTCATGCAGGGCGATCCGCTCTGGCCGGTACGCCAGGCGCACCCGGTGAGTTTTCGCATCAGCTTCCACCGCGTTTATCCCCTCCCGGTCGCCCAGCAGCGTCTCAATGTTCTGCTCGCATCCGGCACAGTGGATGTCCGGGACCTCCAGGACCACTTCCGCTGGCGCTCCCGGAGAGGACTGCTCCATCGCCGCCAGGTCCATTTCGGCCTCGGTCGGGGAGACTTCCTCCCGCCGCACGGCCGCTTCCGCCACCTTCTGCGGCAGTTGCTCCTTCGGGAGGAGCCGGCCTCCGAAGCTGTTCAGCAGCACTGTCGTTACGCTGGCCGCCATGGCGATCATCGCCCAGACCGGGTGCACGACCCCGGTCGTAGCGAGCGGCACTCCGACCGCATTGAAAGCGAAGGCGAAGACGAGGTTCTGCACCGTCTTGCCGTAGCTCTTCCGTCCGATGTGGTACGCGTCCACGACTGCGCCGAGCCGCTCGCCGATCAGGATCACGTCGCTGGACTCGATGGCGATGTCGGTGCCGGCGCCGATGGCGATGCCGACATCCGCCTGCATCAGCGCTGGCGCGTCGTTGATCCCGTCGCCCACGAAGGCCACCCGCACGCCCTCCCGCTGCAGCTCCCGGACGCGCTCCGCCTTCTCCTGGGGTAGCACGCGGGCCCGCACCTCCTCGATCCCCACCTCCGCCGCGACCGCGCGCGCGGTACGCTCGGCGTCCCCAGTAAGCATTACTGGACGGATCCCCAGCGCCCGGATGGATGCGATCGCCTCCCTTGCATCCGGCTTCAGCGCATCGGCGATGGAGATGATGCCGGCCAGCTCTCCGCCCACGGCCACGAGCACAGTGGTGCGGCCTTTCTCTTGCTCGCCCGGGAGGACATCCTCGGCATCGGCGATCGAAAGCCCGCGCTCGGTGAGCAGGCGCGGAGCGCCGATCAGGACGGGCCGACCGTCCACTATCGCCTGTACGCCGCCGCCGGTGATGGCGTCGAATTCCTCGGACGGGCTCATCCCGACCTCTTCCTCCTCGGCGCACTCCACGATCGTGCGGGCCAGCGGGTGCTCTGAGGGGCCCTCGGCACTCCCGGCGTAATGGAGGACCTCCTCCCGCACATAGCCCCCCAAAGGAAACACCTTCACGACCTGCGGCTCCCCCTGTGTGACCGTACCTGTTTTGTCCAGGACGATCACCCGGACGTCCTTCAGGATCTGGAAGGCCTCGCCCGAGCGCATCAGAATGCCGCGCTCGGCGGCCATCCCCCCACCGCGGATCAACGCCAAGGGCGTGGCCATGCCTAATGCACAGGGATAGCCCATAACCAGCACCGTGACCGCGGCGTAGATCGCCCGCGAATACAGTGGCCCCGCGCCCAGAAGCAGGGGCACGCCGACCCAGAACAGGTAGGCGCCGAGCGAGAGCATCAGCACGACGGGCACGTAGTACTTGAGCACCCGGTCCACCAGCTCGATGATCCCCGGCTTCAAGGCCTTCGCCTCCTCCACGTGGCGGGCGACTTGGCGCAGGAAACTCTCCTCGCCCACCCGGGTGACCCGCACCAGCAACGTCCCCGTCTGGTTCACGCTCCCACCGATTACTTCGCCCCCCACTTCCTTTTCGGCGGGAATCGGCTCCCCGGTGACCAGCGCTTCGTCGACCGCGCTCCCACCTTCGACTACTTCCCCGTCCACGGGTACCTTCTCCCCTGGCCGGATTCGAACCCGGTCGCCTATCTGGACCTCCTCGATGGCAACCTCCTCTTCGCGGCCGTCACGGACGACGCGCGCGGTTGGCGGCTGCATGTCGAGGAGCTTGCGCACGCTCTGGGAGGCCCGCGTCCGCACCTTGAGTGAAACGAAGCCCGACAAGAGGTGATACGTCGTCAGGAAGACGACGACGCCGTAGAAGTCCACGGGCGGGAAGCCGTAGAAGCCGTTCCAGTTCGTGAACGGGATCGGAGAGCCCATAAGGCCTCCGATGTAACCCGCGATCGCGCCGGCGGTGAGCAGGACGTGCTGGTTGGTGATCCCCCGCCGCGCGGCGCCCCAGGCCATACGAAGGATATGGCGCCCTGTCCAGAAGAAGACGTAGGTGGCGGCGCCAAACGCCGTGTAGATGTGCCAGGGCCGCATCTGCCACAGATCCAGCCACATACCCGACATCATGAAGAACAGCGAGATCGCGAAGAACGCCGCCGTGAACAGGTTCCTCCGCTCGTGGCGCATGATTACTTCCTGCTCCTCGAAGCTCTGCACCTTGCGGGGATCACGCACAGTGTAGCCCAGCCCCCGCAGCGTGTCATGGATCTGGGTTTCCGTGAGCCGGTCCGGATGATAGCGAACCAGCGCCTCCTCATGCGCGAGGGATACGTGGACCTCGTCCACCCCCTGCTGCCGTCCAATCGCCTTGCGAATCGACTCGGAGCAGAAGGAGCAGCTCATCCCCCCCACTTTGATCTGGAGGGTTGACAGCCCGTTCGCTTCCGGTGGGTCCGCCTCGCGTACTGCTGGCATATCGAACTCCTATCGCTCGCCCCCACCCGGCCAGGTGAGGAAAGGCATGTTCACGACCACCCCCGGCCGCTCGATGGTGACCTGCCCTGTTGCCTCCGCCTGCTGAATCTCGGTCGCCGAGGTGAGCAGACGCGCCTCTGCCGAGTTCACCCAGGTGACCAGGTTCACCGCGCGCAGCGGTCGGTACTCCGGCGTTCCGGGCGGCGCGTCGAAGATGTCAGCCTGATATTCGAGCGGTCCTCGCGCGCGCCGGGGCTGAATGCCGTTAGTGAAGACGTAAACATTGGCTAGCGCCGCCTGCGGCACGTCGGCCAGTTCGGGAACGACCAGCACGCGTGACCGCATCATCGCCGTCAGCGTGTCAGCGATCTGCCGATCCGAGGCCTCCGTGTGGATGAATAGGATCTCCTCCCCCTCGGCATAGCCCCTGACCGAGGGGATCACCGGCCCACCGGCGTCCATTCCGGCTGGCTGCTCTCGTAGATCGCAGGCGGCAACGGCCAGGACCATCGGCACCGCCATCGCCCATACGTGAATTGACTTCATTCTAGGTCTCCTCTGTCCAGCGCGCTTTACCGTCGACGGCTAAAGTGGGTAGGCGCCGTTTTAGATTGTTCGTCATGCCGGCGAAAGCCGGCATCCGGTGCCCGACAAGGTTCTGGACCCGTGGCTCTGGATTCCGGCTTCGCCGGAATGACGTCACCCCTCATGCGGTCACTCCGAAGTAGATAGACCACAGGCCGAGCAGTACGAACACAACCCCAGTCCAGAAAGGGATCCGGTTCGACAACCCTGCCAGGCGGTCGAGCCAGTTACGCGCACGCCGCCAGAAGACCGCCACAATGAGAGGGAGCGAGAGTGCGAGGCCGAAGATCGCCATCACCCCCAAACCCTGCGTCACGCTTGCAGTCCCGAGGCTAGCCGCAAATAGCGCGGCGAGCAGCGGCGCGGCGCACGCGGGGATGTTAAGCCCGAATAATACGCCGAGTATGGCTGCCCCTTTCGCAGTGCGCGCCTGCGTGAGCTTCGGCCCGAGCACCCGAATGAGCCGCCAGTGCTCGCCGGCCAGATAGAGCAGCCCGAGTAAAGCGTAGGCGGTGCCGAGCAGAATCCAGAACCAACGCTGCACATCCAGGAATGCGGAGCCAATCAGGGCCGCCGCCGCTCCAAGCGCACCGATGAAGAGTGCGCGGGTGACGGCGAAGACTCCGGTCTCAAGCAACTTGGCCGCGGCTTCCTTGCCCTCCAGATACTTCACGAAAAGCAGGCTGGAGCCCACCGTGCACGGCTCGACGAAGCCCAGCAGGCCGAGGCCGAACGGCAGGAGAACGAGAGCCCAAAGGTCCGTTCCCATTCAGTCCTTTCTCGTGAGCACCACGATGCGGCGCGATACTTCGGCGGCCCTCGTGAGCGTCGCGTGAATGGGGCAAAGGTCCGCCACGCGCTCCGCGGTCGCCTTGCGCTCCTCCGGGAAGCCTGGGCACCGGAGCTCCATCTCGATGCGCCTGATGCGCGCGGGGCCGCTCCTCCGCGTGCTCCCACGTGACGTGAATCGTGAGGGGCGCCATGTCGACCTCGACGCCCGCCGACCACGCTGGAGCGTTAGCGCGGTGCAGGTGGAGAGGGAGCCCGCTAGCAGGTGATAAGGGGAGATCGATGCACCCTCGGAGGCGATCTCGAGCCCATCTCCCGACATCTCCAGGCGGGCGCGCGTTTCGCTCTCGAGGACGAGCCTCACGGCGCGTCCTCGGCCGTGTAGCCTGCGCCCTCGATCAGCTCGCCCAATTGGTCGGGAGAAACGGTCTGCTCATTGTATGTCACCCGAGCCTCTCCGGCCTGGTAGGAGACGTCCGCCTGGCGGACGCCCGGTTCCCTTTCCAGCACGCGCTTCACCCGACCTGCGCAGCCGTCGCAGTGCATCCCCTCGATCTTGATCGTCCTCGTCTCCAATTTTTCCTCCGCGCTGGATTGCAGTGGTGTACTGCCGCCCCTGCCGGTCTGTCGGGCCGGGGCGGCCAGCATCAGATTTTCCCCGTACTTCCTGGCACGACCTCGCCATCGCGTCGCAGCACGAATGCACAGCACGTCAGCACCACTTTCGCCGCCGGACTCGCTGCCTGGTTCTTCCAGCCGTCACACTTCTGGGTGCACTCGCGCAACATCTGGATGCAGTCATCGAGGATCGTCGTATCGTTCGCCACGGATCCCTCCTGAATAGGTCGCGAAGCGAGTAGCCGAGCGCCCGCAATGTATCCTTGATCCTGGTCTCGCTCGTCGCCTCCGGCCGGAAGCGCACGAGCGCCTCCTCATGCGCCAGCGAGACATGCACCTCCTCGACGCCCGGCTGGCGCCCCAGCGCCTTACGGATGGATTCAGCGCAAAACGAGCAGCTCATGCCGCCGATCTTGACCTGCAGGCTATTCATCTCGATCAGTACCCGAGGACCTTCGCGATGGGCAGGGACAGATAGGCTGCGGCGAAGCCGACCGCGTACAGGGTCACCGAGCTCCAGTAGACGCGCCGCATCCAGCGCCCCAGCGGATGCGACGGATGGCAGACGCCGCCCGGCCGGCAGGCGGCGCCGCCCGAGCGGTAGAGCGCCCAGTAATTGGCGGCGAGAAGCAGGCCGGACCCCAGGAAGACCCATTCCTTGTGCCGACTGAGGCTCACCAGCCAGGGCGCCGTCGAGACGAGCGATGCAACGACGGAGCCGGCCCCCACGGACACCAGGGCGATGGGCAGAGCGCAGCAGACCAGCGTCCCCATGACCGCCACAGGCACCGTGCCGGTGAGCAGCTCCCTCCAGCGCTCGAACACCGAAGCACTCATCGCCGCGACCCTTTTCTCCTCAATTTTCTCTTCCCGTACGAACTCTCGACCCCGATCGCACGTAACTGTGGTTGCGTGGCCGTCTCGGAGCCGCGCTTCATCAACGTAAACGGACGGAGTCGCCCGAAGGTAACGGAAGCGGGGTGCGCAGCCACTCACGCGCGAGGAATGGCTCCCCGCGACCCTCGCCAAACCTGAACCGAACGTGAACATTTTAGGCCCACTGCGGTTTCGGGAGGTAACGCCACAAGCCCGGCCAGGCGGAGAGCAGCCCCGATGGGAGATACGTTGTGAGCGCCCCGCACGAGCAAGCGGCGATATCGGACGACGCCTTGATGGCGCAATACGCGCAGGGCGACCTGCGCGCCTTCGAGCAGCTTTACGCCCGCTACGAGCGCGCGCTCTACGGCTTCTGCCTCCGCTACCTCGGAGACGCGGACGCCGCCGCGGACACATTCCAGGAAGTGTTCAAGCGCGTCGTCGCTGCCCGTGAGGCGTACGAGCCGCGGGAGCGTTTCCGGAGCTGGCTCTTTACGATCGCGCAGCGCGTCTGCGTGGACACCCTCCGTCAGGCGCGGGCCGAGCGGTCCCTGGAGGCGGCGGCCGGTACCGGCGCTGAAGCGCTGGCGCCAGAGCCAGGCTACGCAGAACGCGTGGTCCACCGGGACGAACTCCAGCACCTCCTGGCCCCGCTCCCCGACGAGCAACGTCAGGCGCTCCTGCTCAGCAAGTACGAGGGGTTCAGCTACGCCGACATCGCCGAGATCACCGGCAGCACGGAAGCCGCAGTGAAGCAGAAGGTCTATCGCGCGATTCAGATGGTGCGCGCACTGCTCGAACGGGAGAAATCCTCCCAAACGTGAGCGCGCGCACCAACACCACCCGGTACGCTTTCGCTCGACCCCCGGCGTAGACCAACTCCGTGGCGGTTATCCGTTCAGGGGCCCGACCGCCCGCGGTCCAGAACCTGCCGGACCTGCTGCAGTAGCGCCCGCGGGGTGAAGGGCTTCTGAAGCAGGGAGACCGGCGGATCGAGGATCTCGTGCTGCGCGATCGCGAGGTTGAGATAGCCGGACATATAGAGGACTGCCGTCTCGGGGTGGAGCAACTTGACGCGCTCGCCGAGCGTTCTCCCGTCCATCTCGGGAAGCACCACGTCCGTGAGCAGGAGATGAATGGGGTTCTCGTGCCCCTGGCAGATCCGGACGGTCTCTGAGGGGTCCGCCAGGACGGTGTAACCGTGACTCTCGAGGATCCGCATCGCCATCTTCCGCACGGCCTCGGAATCCTCGACGAGAAGAATGGTCTCCGAGCCCGAGAGGTCGGTCACCGGTGGTAACGCGGCTCCGGGCTCGTCGGCAGGCTCCTCCACTCGGGGAACGTAGATCTTGAACGTGGTGCCGTGCCCGAGCTCGCTATACACTTCGATCGTCCCACCACTCTGCTTCACAATGCCAAACACCATGGCCAGCCCGAGGCGGGCCCCCTCTCTTTGGTCGTGAAGAACGGCTCGAAGATGTGCGACCGGGCTTGTTCGTCCATCCCCTGGCCCGTGTCGCTCACGGCCGCCATCACGTGGGGGCCCACGCTGGCCTCGACATGGTGTCGGGCATACTCCTCGTCCAATTCGACGTTCGCCGTCTCAATGGTGAGCTTGCCTCCGAACGGCATGGCCCGTCTTCGACAGTTGCGATTTGTAAGTGGCGTGTAGGCGCGCACTTAGGGAGTCGCGCGGGCGCGTTGGCACCACGTACAGGGCTTGGGGCGCGGTAGGGTCGACTTCACCCGGTTCCGTTCGAGCCAGGCTCCACAA
>JACQVF010000049.1 GCA_016209885.1 Gemmatimonadota bacterium
ACTCCGGCTCGATCGCTGGCTCCGGGCTGCTGCGACGGGCGATGTCGAGCTCGAGGCCGATCATGGCCTCGGAGAGATCTAGGGTTTGTACGTCCTTTCCGAGAGCGGCAAGAGCGGCCGCCGTCTTCGCGGAGACTTGATCGCGCCACTGAACGGCGGGAGGTACAGGAGGTTCCTTCGCCGCGCTGGCCCATAGCGCCCACCATGATGGCCGTGCACGCTCGCTCATGACGCGCGATGCACGCGATGCACGGACACTCGCGATCTTCGCTGAAACACTTGACAGCTCGGCTTTCGCGGCCACCAGCTCGGCCAGCGACGGGCCCGCGTCACCTGGCGATGTCGCTTCAAGGAAGTGCGGCGGTCGGTCGTCCGGCTTCTTGCCCTCGATGGCCGCGGGCAACGCCACCCGGCGGATGGAGAGGCTGGGAAGAACGATTCTCGCGCGCAGCCACCGGCGAATCTCCGCGGGCGTCGCCTTTTCCGCTTCGCCGCCCAGCAGCCGCTCGATCACGTCCGCCAGACGCAGCTGTCCGATCAGCGCCGCCCGCTCGCGCCCGTTGCCGTTGCCGCTCTTTCCGATCGCAACCGACGCCAGCAGCTCGTCGGCGAGCTCCTGCGTGCGCACGCGAAGGGCCTCGCGTTCCTCGGGTCGCGCAAACAGGCGCGGCTCGCCGGAGCGCGCGGGCTTCGTCAGCGCCTTGGCGAGCTCACGAATGGTCCTTTCCTGGGTGGCCCGATCCTGACGCTCGAGCAGCGCCAGAAGCAAGGCGACGTGCTCGTGCTCGGCGCGAAGGCTGTCAGGCACGTCACTTCCGCGGCGGATCGCGGCGAGCCGCTCTTCCGATGCCGTGACAAGCGCCTTCGGGTCGGCGAGCGTGACCACGCGGGAGGCGAACGGGCTCGGGCCGGTCCGCGCGTACGCCATTGCTCTATTGATGCGCTTGTCGCCCGGGCCAGCACGCTGGACGGGTCGAGAGACGACGAACCTGAAAATCTCGTTCACGGGTGGCCTCCTTGGAGTCTGGACGACTCAGAGGGGTGTTGCGGCGTCGGCAGGCCGAATTGTTGACCATGGTCGAGTGAGGCAGGCACGATCCGGCAATCAGCCTTGATGCGCCACAGACAGTCCACGCTGAGGTTCGCTTCCCTGAACTCGAACATGAAGTTCCTGGGATAGTGGTGCTCGTAGATGCGCGTACAAACCTTTCCTTTCAGACGTTCGACGCCCACAAGATCTCCACGTTAGGCCTAATCAACGTGCATTAGGCCGACCGGCCTAGTCACGCCAACCCTGACAAGGCCGCAGTCTAACATGATGACCACATGGTGCGAAGACCATCGAACAGAGGGACCCGGGGGCCCTATCTCCTTGTCCCCAAACGGATTGGAACTCCCGGCGGCTCCTTCGGCCACTTGGTTATCTAGCCCTCCTGCAGCATAAGCGGGCGGAGGGCCGCCCGGGTTCACGTGGCCGCAGGGCTCCGCCGCCTCTCGTCGGGCCCCTCTCGGGGGCCGCGGTCACCGCGAGGCGCGGGCCCGCTCGGCCGCCACGGTCAGGGCCCGGCGGACATAGACCTGCGCCAGGTGGGCTCGGTACTCGGGGGAGGCCACCAGGTCGCCCAGGCACTCCAGCCCCTCGGCCGCCTTCGAGGCGGCCGCAGCGATCCGCTCGGGCGTCAGCGGCCCACCCTCCAGCGCCGCCTCCACGGCCCGGGCGCGCACGGCCTTGTCCGCCGCCCCGGTGAGCGCGACGCGCGCGCGGCGGCAGACGCCGTCCTGCAGGGTCAGGAGCGCGGCGGCGCCCACGACGGCGAAGCGGGAGGCCGGGTGCGGGAACTTCGCGTACGCGCTGGCGCTCCCCGCGGGCGGGGCCGGCACGCGGATCTCGCTGATCACCTCGTCGGGCCCCAGCGCCGTCGAGAGCATCCCGGTGAACAGCTCGGCCGCCGGGATGACGCGCTCCCCGTTGGGCCCCAGCACGCGGATCTCCGCCTCGAAGGCGACGACCGGGGCAGGCAGGTC
>JACQVF010000011.1 GCA_016209885.1 Gemmatimonadota bacterium
CCTGGACCCGGGTGGTCTTCGACGGCCGCACCATCGCCGGGAACGTGCTGATGCCGTTCTTCACGCAGGGCTACGAAGGGTTCGACGTGAACCGCCCGCTCGACTGGCGGGTCGCGGAAGAGCTGGTGGCGAGCGGTGAGGGCCGGCTGCCGCCCGTGCCGCGACCTCCGTATCTCCAGCCCTAGCCCCAACCGGAAGATGGCGTCTGCCAAGAATCGCTGGGAAGCCGCGCCGGGACCGAATTCCGGAGGATCACGGCCACTTTTTCGGACCGCCCCCGCGTGGTGTGTATGAAACCACTGCAGAAGCCCCTTGGAACTCCTGATGTCATGCGGCTCTCCGAAGAGCTGGTGGTTCCCGTTTCGCCGGATCAGGGCTAGCAGACCTGCGACAGTACTTGAGGGACCAGCTAGCCGTTCTTCGGCGACCTGCCAAGGCTCCCGATGGCCGTTGAGATTCACCTGATCCCGCTGGCGGAGTTTCGGCGCATCCGCGAGGCGCCGATCGAGCGCCTGACGAAGCTCGACCTGCTGGCCGACATGTGCAGGGCCAACACGCTGGCGGCAGTGAAGCGAGCGGGATCGGGGCATCTCGGCACGAGCTTCAGCGCGATGGACATCGTGGTGTGGCTCTACCATGAGGAGATGAATACGGTGCGCGTCGGGCTCGGCGATCCGGACCGCGATATCTACTTCTCGTCGAAGGGCCATGATGCTCCCGGTCTCTATGCGGTGCTTTTCTCCCTGGAGGTGCTGCCTGAGGAGAAGCTGCTCAAGCTTCGCCGCCTCGGCGGGCTGGACGGTCATCCCGACGTGGGGGTCCCAGGCGTGGAGGCGAACAGCGGCTCGCTGGGCATGGGGATCTCGAAGGCGAAGGGGATGGCCTGGGCCAAGCGCTACCATGGGAATGGCGGCAGGGTGTTCGTCATGACCGGGGACGGCGAGCTTCAGGAGGGGCAGATCTACGAAGCGTTGCAGACGGCGGCTCACCAGCGGCTGAACCTGACCGTCATCGTAGACCACAACAAGCTGCAGTCGGACAAGCCGGTGGACGAGATCATCGCGCTGGGCGATCTCGAGGTGAAATTCCGGAGCTTTGGGTGGCACGTGGCACGCTGTGACGGCCACGATTATCGCCAGCTCGAGCGCACTTTCCGGGATCTGCGATCCGTCGCCGATCGGCCGAAGATTCTGATCGCGGATACGATCAAAGGCCGGGGCGTCTCGTTCATGGAGGGCCCGGCGGCGCTGGCGGCGGGTGGCGGGCTCTATCGCTGGCACGCGGGGGCGCCGGACGATGCGTCGTTCCGGGCGGGCTTTGCCGAGATCGTGGGCCGGCTGAACGATCGGCTGGCGCACGCGGGTCTCGCACCCCTCACGCTCAAGGACGTCACTCCCCGGGGGGACAGCGTCAGTGGGGTCTCGCGCGAGTATGTGGCGGAGGCGTTCGGAGAGGCCCTGGTGGAGGTGGCGGCCGAGCGCCCGGATCTGGTGGTGCTGGACGGGGATCTGGCGGCAGACTGCCGCATCCGCGCGTTCGAGCGCGCCTACCCCGAGCGCTTCATCGAGAACGGGATCGCGGAGCAGGACATGGTCTCCATGGCGGGGGGTCTCGCTCGTCAGGGGCTGCTTCCTGTGGTGAACACGTTCGCCAGTTTCCTCGCCTCCCGCGCCAACGAGCAGATCTACAACAACGCCAGCGAGGGGACGCGGGTCATCTACGCCTGCCACTACGCGGGGCTGATCCCCGCGGGCCCGGGCAAATCGCACCAGAGTATCCGGGACATCTCCCTATTCTCAGCATTGCCGAACTGCCTGGTGCTCCAGCCCTGCAACGCGCTGGAGACCCGTATGGCCATCGAGCACTGCGTGAATGAGGCGACGGAGAACTGTGTGCTCCGCCTGGTGATCGGCCCTTCTCCCCGGGCCATCGAATTGCCGGCCGGGTACCGGCTGACGCGGGGGCGAGGCGTCACGCTGGTGGAGGGGGACGAAGCCGTCCTGTTCGCGTACGGCCCGGTGATGCTGCACGAGGCACTCACGGCGGCGGAGATCCTGGCGGGCCAGGGGCTCCTCCTGCGGGTGGTCAACCTGCCGTGGCTGAACCGGGTCGATGGGGACTGGCTGGCAGAGGCAGTACTGGACTCGCCTTTCGTCTTCGTGCTCGAGGATCACGCGCCGGTGGGCGGCCTGGGGGATCATCTCCTGCCGCTGCTGGTGCGGTGCGGGCGTACGGGCGCCGGGCGCTTCCACAAGTTCGCGGTCGAAGGTTACCCCGCGTGCGGCGCGCCGGGCGAGGTTCTGCGCTACCACAGGCTGGATGGCGAATCCCTTGCCGGGCGCATCGCCGAGGTGGCTGGTCGGCCGCAGGCCTAACTGGCCAGGCGGCGGACTGCGGGAGGGTGGCAGGATCGTGGGCACGGAGGTCGTGGGGGTCATCACGGCCCGTGGCGGATCCAAGTCCATCCCCAGGAAGAATCTCGCGCCCCTGGCCGGGAAGCCGCTGATCGCCTGGACGATCGAGGCGGCGCTGCGGTCGGAGCTCCTCGGCCGTGTCATCCTCTCGACGGACGACGCGGAGATCGCGGAGGTCGCACGACGCTGGGGCGCGGAAGTGCCTTTCCTGCGGCCTCGCGAGCTGGCGCGGGATGATTCGCCACACGTGCCGGTGGTCATCCATGCGGTCGAGTGGCTGGAGCGTCAGGGCGCGCCGCCCAAGTACGTGCTACTGCTCCAGCCGACTTCCCCCCTTCGCTCGGCGGAAGATATCGACGGCGCCATCCAGATGGCTTTCGAGAAGCGGGCTGCTAGCGTCGTGAGCGTCTGTGAGGCGCGATCGCACCCGTATCTGGTCATGCGGGTCACACCATCCGGCCGGCTGCGGCCGTTCGGGCCCAGGCCGCGGCGGTATCTGCGGCGCCAGAGCCTACCGCCGGTCCACGTCGTGAACGGAGCGATCTACCTGGTACGCCGGGACGTTCTCATGGGACGGCGGACGTTCTACACGGATCGCACCTACGCGTACCTCATGCCGGCCGAGCGGTCCCTGGACATCGACACGCCGTGGGATCTTCACCTGGCGGAGCTAATCCTCGAAGAGCGTCGGGGGCGTGAGCGCGGTTAGCATCGGCAGGCGCCCGGTCGGTCCGGGCCACCCCTGTTTCCTGATCGCCGAGGCTGGTGTGAACCACAACGGCGACCTGGCGCTGGCCAGGGAGCTGGTGGACGCGGCGGCGGAGGCCGGGGCGGATGCCATCAAGTTCCAGACGTTCCGGGCCGATCGAGTCGCGAGCTCGAGGGCGCCGAAGGCCGACTATCAGCTCAAAGTCACGGACGCGGACGAGTCGCAGGTGGAGATGCTCCGGCGGCTGGAGCTCTCGCCGGCGGCGCATCGCGAGCTTCAAGCCCACAGCGGGAGTCGGGGGATCCTGTTCTTGTCCACTCCGTTCGATGAGCAGAGCGCCGATCTTCTGGAGGAGCTGGGCGTTCCGATCTTCAAGATCGGATCGGGCGAGCTCACGAACCGGCCGTTCCTCGAACACGTGGCAGCCAAGGGCCGGCCGATCATCCTCTCCACCGGTATGTCGTATCTGAGCGAGGTGGACGAGGCGGTACGCACTCTCACTACGGCGGGCTGTACCGAGCTCGTCCTGCTGCACTGCGTGTCCGATTATCCCGCCGATCCAAGGCACTGCAACCTGCGGGCGATGCGGACGCTGGAGGCCGCGTTCCAGGTGCCGGTCGGCTTTTCGGATCATACCCCCGGCGTTGAGGTCGCCCTCGCCGCGGCGGCGCTGGGGGCGTGCGTGATCGAGAAGCACCTGACCCTGGATCGTAGCCTCGCCGGCCCGGATCACCGGGCGTCGCTCGAGCCGGCGGAGCTTCGGGCACTGGTGACGGGGGTGAGGACGGTGGAGCGCTCGCTCGGTGACGGGATCAAGCGGCCGGCGCCGAGCGAGCTGGGCAACCGAATGCTGGTTCGCCGGAGCCTGACGGCGGCCGTGGACGTGGCGGCGGGCGAGGTGCTGGAGGCGCGCATGTTGCGGGCGCTCCGGCCGGCGAGCGGCATCGCACCCACGTTCGTGGATCAGGTGGTGGGCCGGAGGGTCAGACGACCACTGGCCGCTGGGCAGTTGATTGCCTGGACCGACCTGGAATGAGGACGATCGGCGTCGTCACCGTGAGCCGCTCCGACTACGGCATATACATGCCGATCCTGCGTCGCATACAGAGCGATCCGGAGCTGAGACTGCACCTGATCGTGAGCGGCACCCACCTGGCATCGGAGTTCGGGTCGACGGTGGAAGGGATCGAGAGGGACGGGTTCACCGTGGGCGATCGCGTCGAGATGCTCCTGTCCTCGGATGCCCCGGAAGCGATCGCGAAGTCCATGGGGCTGGGGACGCTGGGCTTCGCGCAGTCCTATGCGCGCTGCCGGCCGGACGTCCTCCTGGTGCTCGGCGACCGATTCGAGACGCACGCGGCGGTGACGGCGTCGCTGCCGTTCAACATCCCGGTGGCGCACATCCACGGCGGAGAATGCACGGAGGGAGCCATCGACGACGCGCTGCGGCACTCCATCACGAAGATGAGCCACCTCCACTTCGTCTCCACGGAGCTCTATGCGCGGCGGGTGGTGCAGATGGGCGAGGAGCCGTGGCGGGTCGTGGTGAGCGGTGCGCCGAGCCTGGACAACCTGGCCAGCGTCCGGCTCCTGAGCCGGGAGGAGCTGGAGGCGAAGCACAGCGTTCCCGCGAGAGATCCTTTCCTGCTCGTGACGTACCATCCGGTGACGCGGGAATGGGAGCGAACCGAGACGCAGATGGCGGAGCTGGTGGAGGCACTGGAGCAGGTGGGCATGCCGGCCGTGTTCACCTATCCGAGCGCGGACACGGGCAGCCGCGCCATCATCGGGATGGTTCGCGAGTTCGTGGCGCGTCACCCCCGGACGAAGCTCGTGGTCAGCCTGGGGACGCCGGATTACTTCAGCCTGATGAACGTCGCGGCGGCAATGGTGGGAAACTCTTCGAGCGGGATCATCGAGGCCGCGTCGTTCAAGCTGCCGGTCGTGAACATCGGCACCCGGCAGGACGGCCGCCTGCGGGGCCGGAACGTGATCGACGTGGGTTACGGGCGTGACGAGATTCGCCGGGCCATCGAGCAAGCGATTTCCAAGGAGTTCCGGGAATGTCTTCGCGATCTCGTGAACCCGTACGGCGACGGGCGGGCGGCGGAACGCATCGTGAGCACACTGAAGACCGTGGAGCTCGGTGACGGGCTGGTGCGCAAGCGTTTCCACGAGATGTGAGCGATGCGGGTCATCGGGATCGGAGCGGGTGGGCATGCGAAAGTCGTGATGGAGATCCTGCGGCTCACGGGCGGGCACGAGCTGGTGGGGCTGCTGGATGCGAAGCGGGAGCTGTGGGGCACGGCGGTGATGGGAGTTCCGGTGCTGGGGGACGACAGCTTGCTGTGCGAGCTCCATGGGCAGGGATTGCGTCACGCGTTCATCGGAGTGGGCACGACCGGCGATACGAAGACGAGGCGGCGGCTGTACGAGGAGGCTCGGCGGCAGGGGTTCGAGATGGTCGCGGCGGTCCATCCGCGAGCGGTGATCGCGTCGTCGGCGAGGCTAGGTGCCGGGCCCACGATCATGGCCGGGGCGGTTATCAACGCGGACACGTGGTTGGGGGCAAACGTGATCGTGAACACCGGGGCGATCGTGGAGCATGACTGCGTGGTCGGCGACCATGTGCACATAGCCACGGGCGCCTGCCTGGCCGGAGCGGTTCGCGTCGGGACGGGGGCTCACGTGGGGCTGGGCGCGTCGGTCCGGCAAGGGATCCGCATCGGCGAGAACGCGGTGGTGGGCGCCGGGGCGGCCGTGGTCGATGATGTTCCGGACGGGGTGGTGGTGGCGGGGGTGCCAGCGCGCGTCCTGCGAGGGGCGGAGGGGTCATGACGCATCGCGAACGTATGCTGGCCGTCGGCCTGCGCGTATCGACGGGGTCGCTCGACAGGGACATGGATGAGGATCACCCGTGCAGGCTGCGCGATGTGGAGGAAAGGGGGCTCTGAGGGTCCATCATGAGGCTACTCATCACCGGCGGCGCCGGCTATATAGGATCGGTGACGGCGCGCTTGTTGCTCGCCCAGCGGCACGAGGTCACGGTGCTCGACTCCCTGCTGCACGGGGGACACGCGCTCCTCAGCCTCTATCCCGATACCGGTTTCAGCTTCCTGCGTGGCGACGTGCGTTCGAGCGCCGCGGTGGGGTCCGCGCTGGATGGAGTGGACGCGGTGATTCATCTCGCTGCCATCGTGGGGGATCCGGCGTGCGCGCGACAGCCGGAGCTCGCCACCGAGGTGAACCTGGCGGCCTCCCTCCAGTTGCTCGAGCTGACCCGGCAGAGAGGGGTAGCGCGGTTCATCTTCGTCTCGACGTGCAGCAACTACGGCAGAATGCTCGATTCTTCCGGCTATGTGACGGAGGATTCCGAGCTCCGTCCAGTATCTCACTATGCAGAGACGAAGGTGGCGTTCGAGAAGGCGTTGCTCGGGATGCCTGCGGGCGACGGACCGATCGTGACGATTCTCCGGTTGGCGACGGTTTTCGGCCTGTCGCCGCGCATGCGTTTCGATCTCACGGTGAACGACTTCACGAAAGAGCTGGTGACGAAGCGGAAGTTGACGGTCTATGGAGAGCAGTTCTGTCGGCCGTACATCCATGTTCGCGATGGCGCGCGCGCCATCGCGGCGGTACTCGGGGCGCCGGCGGAGAAGATCGACGGACGGGTGTTCAACGTGGGGGACACGGGTCAGAACTACAAGAAGGCCGAGATCGTGGCCATGATCCGCGCGGAGGTCGCCGGTGATCTGGAGGTGGAGTACGTCCACAAGGACGAGGATCCGCGAGACTATCGGGTGTCGTTCGAGAAGATCGAGCGTGAGCTCGGCTTCAAGGTCACGCGCAGCGTCGCGGACGGGATTCGCGAGATCAGGGACGCCATCGAGCAGGGTGTGATCACGGATCCCGATAATCCGTGCTACCGGAACTGAGGTCGTGGGAGTGAGCAAGCATATTGTCGGGCCGGATATGACGGCGAGAGGCGACGGGATCATTCCGCTGTGTGTGCCGGAGATTCGCGGCAAAGAGTGGGAGTACGTGAAGGAGTGCCTGGACTCGAACTGGGTGTCGTCGGTGGGCCCGTTCGTCGAGGTGTTCGAGCGCAAGGTGGCGGAACTCGTGGGAGCGAGGTACGCCGTGGCGACGGACAGCGGCACCGCGGCCCTGCACGTGGCTGTGCTGCTGGCCGGGATCGCTGCGGATGACGAGGTGCTGGTCTCGACGCTTTCGTTCATCGCACCCGCAAATGCCGTCCGCTACGCAGGGGCGTGGCCCGTGTTCGTGGACGCGGAACCCGAATACTGGCAGATGGACCCGGAGAAGGCGGTGGATTTCCTGGAGAAAGGATGCGAGTGGCGGCGCGGTGCGTTGTATAACAAGGTCTCGGGGCGGCGGCTGAAGGCGATTCTGCCCGTGCACGTGCTTGGTCATCCATGTGATGTGGATCCCATCCTGGAGGCTGCCCGCAAATACGACCTGGCGGTGATCGAGGATGCGGCGGAGAGCCACGGGGCGAGGTACAAGGGGCGGAGCGTCGGGCATCTCGGGGATATCGGCTGCTTCAGCTTCAACGGTAACAAGATCGTGACGGCCGGGGGCGGAGGTGTGGTCGTCACCGACAACGAGGACTGGGCCCGCAAGGCGAAGTACCTGACGACGCAGGCGAAGGACGACCCGGTGGAGTACGTGCATCACGAGATCGGCTACAACTACAGGCTGACGAACCTTCAGGCGGCGCTGGGCTGCGCGCAGTTGGAGCAGCTCGACGCGTATATGGTGGAGAAGCGGAGGATCGCCGCCAGGTACAGGGAGGCGTTCCGGGAGCTGTGCGGCATCGACTCCATGCGGGAAGCGCCCTGGGCGCTAAGCATCTTCTGGCTGTACACGATCCTGGTGGATGAGAGCCAGTACGGGATGGACAGCCGCGTGCTGCTGAGGCGTCTGGGGGAGGCGGGGATCCAGGCGCGACCGCTGTGGCAGCCGTTGCATCTGAGCAAGGTCCACGCCGGGGCTCAGGCCACAGACTGCTCCGTTGCCGAGCGGTTGAACCGGCAGGCGTTGAGTCTGCCGTCCTCGGTGGGCCTCAGCGCCGCGGACCAGCAGCGCGTGATCGACGTCATCTGCAACTCGGCCGCCGGCACCTGATGGCACTCGGGCGCGCGCACCGAGGGACAGAGCGGTGTCGTTGAGCGAGGGCGTGGTGTGGACCGGCTGCGCAAGTTTCGTTCGGAGCGGAAGACGCTAGCCCTGCTGGACGGTTATCGGTTGCAGCGAACGGGCGCTTCGCAGTCATGGGCGGACGGGCTCTACCGCGGGTGGGTGCTGCGTGGCTTGCGGCGCGCCGCGGGTGAGGGGGCGGAGCTGCTGGTGGTCGCGCGGGATGGCGAGGCTGTTGCGAGCTTGCAGGCGGCGTTACCCGGCGTCGATGTCGTCTCTCTGCTCCAGCAACTGCGGGACGTGGATACGGAAGTGGTGACCCGGGAGGCGGCGATCCTGGCGACGTCCTGGTTCAAGGGCGAGGGCCGGGAGGCGATCGCCGCGGCGTTCGAGTTCGACGGGATGTCGGTTCTGGAGGCCCACTACGAGGGGCTGGTGGTGTATTTCATCGAGAGCATCAACACGACAGTCGCACTGGAGTCGCTCTTCGAGCGGCAGCGGCCGCGAAGGGTGATCCTCGAGCACCGCGGTACGATGCAGGGGGTGGCGCGTGAACTGCTGCGGCGTCATCGGCCTGCTTCGGTCCGGTATTTGATGCCGATGCCGGCGGAAGCGGCGCTACGCCGCGTGCGCGCCCTGTGGGCGGCGAAGTCGGCGGCGCTTCCCCTGGCGCGGCACGAGCGCGGGGACCGGCCTCCGAGTCCTGCGAACCCGATCCTGTTCGCCCCTCAGTCGCCCAGCGTCGTGGGCGCGTACCTTCCAGTTGCGCGATGCCTCGCCGAGCGGGGCGAGGTAGTGGCGTTTCTGCTTGCCCGCGCCTGGGGGCCAGAAGTGACGGCACAGGTACCTCCTTCGAACGGCGTGCTCTATCTCGAGGACTTTGTGCCGGCGGATATCGGGGAGCGTGTGGCGGAGGCGATGGGCCAGCTCCTGCCTCGCGCCATGCGGGTGCTGCGCTCGAGGGCGCCGGGTCCGATCCGGCATCAGGGGCTCGCCCTTGAAGAGGAGTTTCGCCGCTGGCTGCGACGCGGCCTTCCCGAGGTCATGCGCGAGAGCCTGTTCTACCTTTTTGCCTACCGTGAGATGCTGGCGGCGGTCCGGCCACGCCGCGTGATGGTGAGCGCCGACCAGAACCCGCGCGGCCATCCGCTGGTCAGGGCGGCGGAACGTGGCGGGGTGCCGACGATCCGGATGGACGGCGGCAACGTAGGCGAAGCGATCTTCCGCCACGTGGCGAAGGTGAAGGGGGTGGGCCGGGACGGGGCGGTAACCTGGGATCTGTACGTGGATCGACTGGCCGTGGAGACGCGGCGGGTGCGGGACCGGTTCGTGGGCCTGGGGATCGACGCCGAGCGCATCGGAGCCGTGGGTTTCCCCCGGCTGGACCAACTATGCCCGGATGCGGAGATGACGCCGCCCGAGGCCGTCACAGCCGCCCTGGGGATTCGGCCGTCGGAGAAGGTAGTGCTTTGCGCGGTGATGAAACCGTGGAGGTACCTCGGCTGCACGGCCGAGACGCGGCGGCGTTTCCTGAGGGCTCTGGTCGAGATCCTTGCGGATCTGGGTGGCGTCTTCCTGATGGTGAAGCCCCATCCTTCGGATGCGACTCTGAGTCGGGGCGATGTCGAGGAGCTGATGCGGGCGAGCGGGCTCCGAGGCCGGGTCATCGACCGGCAGTTCCCTATGCCACGGCTGCTCGCCATCACGGACCTGGCCATCGCGCCCTGGTCGACGGTCGCCCTCGAGAGCGTCGTGCTGGGGCGCCCGGCGCTCCTGGAGACGCTGTCCTGGCACCGCTGGTTTGCCGATCCTCCGTGGTCGCTGAGCCGCAGGCTCGAAGAAGCTGGCCTGCTGCCCGTGGTGACGAGCCGGAGCGAAATGGCGGCGAAGGTCCGCCAGCTCCTGGGCGACCAGGGTTTCGCCGCCGAATGGCGGCGAAAGCAGCGAGCATTCGTTGCCGCGGAGATGCCGGCGCTGGGCGGCACCGCTTCGGGGCTAACCGCCTCGCTCATTCAACGGGCGATCACGGCGCGAGTGCGGGCCGAGCAGCCGGCGCCTCTCGCTGCAGAGGTGCAGCGCAGGTGAGAGACGCGGCGAGAGTGGCGGAGGTGATCGTGTCCGGAGACGATGAGGCCAATAGGGCCATGGTCTCCGGCGTGGAGTGCCGGCTGTGCGGAGGTCCTGCGTGCGCGCGGGTGCCGATGGGCTCCACGGCTTCGCTAGTGGCGCCGGACTACGTCCCCGTCGTCTATCGCTGCCCGACGTGTCGCTCCCAGTTCCTGTACCCTCCGGCGCCGCCCGGCTGGCTGGAGCGCTTCTTCAGCGCCTCGGTGCCGCGAACGGATGCCCAGCGCGCGCAGCTCGAAGATCCCCGGAGCCGGGCGCGCTACCGGAGTCTGGGCGCGGCCCGCGCCCGCTGGCTGGCGGGGCGGGTCCGGGGAGGTAGGGTCCTGGACATCGGGTGTGGCCCCGGGTACCTGCTGGCCGCGTTTCGGGAGATGGGCTGGCAGACGCTGGGTATCGATCCGAATCCGCTCTTCGTCGAGTTCGCGGGCCGGGAGCTGTCCGTCGAGGTCCTACCGGGTTCGTGGCAGGGGGTGGGGAAGCTGGTTGCCGACGGCTCGGTCGATCTGCTCACGATCCTCCACCTCCTTCACATGGTGGAGGATCCCCAGGCGTTCCTGCGTTCGGCGATCCGGAAGCTGCGGCCCGGGGGCTTCCTGTTCGTGGAGCTGGGGAACGAGGTGGACAACTGGCGGCGGACCCTGTGGGGCACGGCCCGCCGACTGCGCGGGCGCGGGGAGACACCGCTCCATTACGCATTGCCGAAGCAGACGTATCCGACGTCGCGCGGGCTCGCCGCCCTGGTGAGGCGCGCGGGAGTGCGCCCCCTCTATCTGGGAGGCTATTTCCCGCCCGTCCTGACGCGGACGTACGCCCGGCCGACGGTCGCGGAGCGATTCGTGGCGGCCCGCGAAGCGCTCCTCTCACGCTGCGGGCGCGGGTCCGTGCTGGTGATGCTGGGTCGGTACAGGGTGTAGGCGGTGGCTTTGCTGCGCTGGCTCAAGTTCTTCCGATACAATCCGTTCGCTATCGAGGTCGCCGCCCGTTACGCGTGGAAGCGGAGGTCGGGCCGTCCGCTGCTGGGTGTCGGCGTGCTGGGCTGTGGCGGCGGCGGCCTCATGCATACCTCCCACTACCTCTGGCACCTCGAAACCGATGTGCGGGCGGTCTTCGACCCGAGCGGGCGCCGGTTCGCGGATCTCGACAAGCGGTTCCCGTACATGGACCGGCGCGTGCTGCGGACCACGGATCTCCAGGAGGTGCTGCGTCGGCCCGATATCGATCTCATCTCCGTGTGCACGCCCGATCACACCCACGCCGACTACGTGGTGGCAGCCCTGGAGGCGGGCAAGCACGTCCTTTGCGAGAAGCCGATGTGCACGACGCTCGAGGACTGCGAGCGGATCATCCGTGCGGCGGACGGGGCGTCCACCGTGTTCCTGGTCTTTCAGCAGATGCGCTTCGTGCCCCGGAACGTGGCGATCAAACGGCTGATCGACTCGGGCGCGCTGGGCGAGGTCTTCTACGCGGAGACGGGCTATATCCACGACATGCGCCATCGGGTCACGGAGTTCAGCCGTTGGCGGCTGGACCCGCGGCAGTTCCAGCATCCGATCTTCGGCGGCTGTCATCATATCGATCTGATCCGGTGGCTCGCGGGGGAAATCGACGAGGCGCACACGCTCGGCTGTCACAAAGCTCTCCCCGACTATCCGGCCGACGATACCTACGTGACGGCTATGCGCCTGAGAAGCGGTGCCGTGTGTCAGGTGCTGACGACCTTCGGCCCGCGCGTGCCCACGGAGTTTCATCCCATCCGGATCTATGGCACCAGGGGCTCGATCCACGACGGGACGGTCTTCCTCGACAACGGCTCACGGGTGGAGAGCAGGCCGCTGGGCGCGCGGGAGTATCGTGGCGCCCCCGATTTTCGCGCGCAGATCAGCCACTTCGTGGACTGCGTTCGCGGGCGGACGGAGCCGCTCGTCGCGGCGCGGGACGGGGCGCGCACGGTCGCGGCCTGCTGGGCCGCCATCGAATCGTGGAGGACGGGGCGGCCGGTGGCGGTGCCGCAGATCGACGGGGCCCCTGAGAGAGACCGGAGGGATGCCGCGGCCGGGATACGGCATTTGGAAAGTCGTACTGCGGGGCCTGAACCCATGATCCTGCGGGTCGATCACTTGGGCATCGCCGTCCGGGATGCGGAGCCGCTGTTGCCGCTGTGGGAGAAGCTCGGCTTCACGGTGGGCGCCCGTGGTCTGGCCCCCGCGTACGCCACGCACTGCCAGTTCCTATCCCACGCGAACGTCGAGCTCGAGTTGGTCTTCCCCGCCGGGCCCGGGAGCAGCGTGAGCTCGTTTCTCGAGCGCCGGGGGGAAGGGCTGCATCACATCGCCCTGGAGGTGGATGATCTGGAGGCGGAGATGGAGCGCCTGCGGGCGGCGGGCATGGTCTTCGTGGACGCCCATCCGCAGAAGGGTGCGAAGCCGGGAATGAAGGTCGCCTTCCTGCACCCGGCGAGCACCCGCGGAGTCCTGGTGGAGCTGGTCGAGTATCGGCGTGGCTCAGAGGGCGAGAGCGTCGATGAGCGATGATGTGCGCACGGTACCGCCCGTACCGCAGCGTGAGGCCGTGGAGGAGAGCTACGGGGAGGTGCTGGCCAGGGTGGAGCGCGCGTCCACGCAGGCGGAGGTGGAGCGCCTCGCGCGGACGCTCCAGCGCCTGGCGCCCGGTGGGGGCCTGCGCCCCGTCCGTCTGGCGCTGGTGGGATCCTTCACGGTGGAGCCGCTGGCCCCGCACCTCACGGTTCGCTGCCACAAGGCCGGACTCCGCCCGGAGATCTTCGTGGCACCGTACGGGCGGTTCCAGCAGCAGCTCCTCGCGGGCGACAGCGAGCTGTATCGCTCCGCGCCGGAAATCGTCTTTCTCTCGCTGGAGCTGGACGCGCTGGTGCGCGGGCTGTCCGAGCTGCCGTTCCTGGACGTGCAGGCGCGCCGGGACGCGCTGGAGCGGGCGGTCGATGGCGTGGACGTCCTGCGCCGCCGGTTCTCCGAGCACAGCCGCGCGCTCCTGGTGGTCCACAACTTCGTGCGCCCTTCCTGGTCGCCGTACGCTCTGCTGGATGACCGCCATCCGGGGGGGCTCGGCCCGTGGTATCGAGAGCTGAACGAGCGGCTGAGCGAGCTGTGCCGCGAGGATCCGCGGGCGTTCGTTCTCGACATGGACGGGCTCGTGGCGTGGCATGGATCGGCGCGCGCGAGCGACCCGCGTCTGCGCTACCTGGCGCGCATGGCGTACGCAGAGGGATTCCTGCCCATGGTGGCGGACGCGTACATGGGTTACGTGAAGGCGCTGCTCGGCCTCACCCGGAAATGCATCGTTCTGGATCTGGACAACACGCTGTGGGGCGGCATCGTGGGTGAGGACGGAATGGGTGGCCTTATGCTCGGGCCGGAAGGGCTCGGGCAGGCGTTCGTCGATTTTCAGAAGATGCTGCTGGCGCTGCACCGGCGGGGCGTCATCCTGGCCATCTGCAGCAAGAACGACGAAGCCGAGGCGCTGCGCGTTCTGCGGGAGCACCCGCACATGGTGCTCAAGCCGGAGCACTTCGCGGCGTGGCGCATCAACTGGGGCGATAAGGTGACGAACCTCCGGGGGATCGCCCGGGAGATCAATATCGGCCTGGACAGCCTGGTCTTCTTCGACGACAACCCCGCGGAGCGCTACGTGGTGCGTGCGGCGCTGCCGGAGGTGCTGGTGCCGGATCTTCCGGACGATCCCGCGCTGTTCCCGCAGATGCTCGCGAGCCTGAACGACTTCTCGACGCTCGTGCTGACATCCGAGGACATGGAGCGGGGCCGCGACTATGCGCGCCTGCGGGCGCGCCGCGAGTTCGAGTCGGTGGCGGCCTCGCTGGACGAGTATCTGGCCGGGCTGGAGACGGTGGCGGAGGTGGCGCGCGCGACGGAGTTCGTACTGCCGCGCTTGGCGCAGCTCACCCAGCGCACGAACCAGTTCAACCTGACGACGCGGCGCTACTCGCTCGCCGACATGGAGTCCCTGGCGTCGGATCCTTCGGTGCGCCTCTACAGCCTGCGGTTGCGCGATCGCTTCGGGGACAGCGGCACCGTGGGGTGCGCCGTGGTGATGCGGGAGAGTGAAAGCACCTGCTGGCGGATCGACACGCTTCTTCTCAGTTGCCGGGTCATTGGCCGGGGGGTCGAGACCGCATTCCTGGCGGCGGTGGCCAGCGATGTGTGGGGCGCGGGGGCGGAGCTCCTGGTGGGCGAGTGGATCCCGTCAGGGAAGAACGGGCTGGTGGCCGACTTCTTCCCGCAGCGCGGGTTCCGGCCGCGGCAGCAGGGTCCCGACGGCCGCGCCGTGTGGGAACTGAGTTTCGATGACCTCGGCCGGCCGGGCCACCCGCTGGGCGTTCCGCCGCACATCCGGCTCGAGGTGAGCGAGGGCATGCCGCAGCCAGGTGCGCGGGACCGACCGGACCGACCGGAGCGACGGGCCCGAGAGGAACGAAGGGACAGCGTGGAATGACGAGCGAGCGCGCCCGGAACGAGCAGCGGCTTTGCGAAGTCATGAGCACGGCCTTCGATGCGGAGATCAACGGCTTGAGGGATACGGATTCGCCCGAGACCATCTCCGGCTGGGATTCGCTATCTCATCTGAGCTTCGCCCTGGCGATGGAGTCTGCATTCGCAATCCGGCTGACCACCCTCGAGATCGTGGAGATGAAGGATGTTGCGGCGGCGAAGGCCGTGCTGCGCGGGCGCGGCGTCCTGATCTGAGCGAGGATCCGCACTGGATATTCGGCTTTACGAGCCGGCGGTCGACTGGCCGGCGCTCTGCGATTTCTACGCTGCCTGCTGGCCGGAGCGCGAGCACAGGGATCGGCTGCGCGTCCAGCTCGCGTGGCAGTACGAGACGAACCCGGGTGCCCACGGCTATCGCCACTACGTGGCCGTGCACGAGGGCGTGATCCTGGGCCAGTTGGGCACGATTCAGGTGGAGCTGTGCGTCGGAGCCGAGCGGGTGGACGCGTGCTGGCTGGTGGATTTCATGGTGCGCCCGGAATACCGCAATCGGGCGCTGGGTGCGTTGCTGCTGCGCCGTGCCGGCGAGGACTTTCCGCTGTGCATGGCGCTGGGAATGACGGATGCGGCGGAGCGGATCTTCCGGGGCCTGAAGTGGGCGGACCTGGGCGAGTCGAGCTTCTGGTGGCGGGTGCTGCGCTGGAAGCCGCTGCTCGCGACGTATTCTCGACTGGCGCCGATCACGTCGCTGGCCGGGGCGGCCCTCGATCTCGCGTCCGGCGGCTCGAGGGCGTGGCGGGCGGGTCGGGCCACGTCCGCCGTACGGGCGGAACCTGTGCCGTCGATTGATGAGCGATTCGGACCGTGGCTCGACGAAGTCGGCCGCGACTATGGTGTTCTGGCGGCGCGCTCGGTTGCCTATCTGAAGTGGCGGTATCTGGAGAAGCCGGGGACCCGCTACCGCATCCTGGCGGCGTACCGGGACGGAGATCCGGCGGGCTACGCCGTGCTGGCCGAGTCGCGGTTCCGCGGGGTTCTTCCCATGGGCGTGGTTCTGGAGCTGCTGACCCGCAAGACCGATGGGGAGGCGCGGCGCGCGCTCCTCGGGGCGGCCGAGGCGCAGTTTCGGCGCGTCGGGATGGCGATCATGTCCTGCAACACGACCTGCCCGGCGCTCGGGGCGAGCCTCCGGGAGACGGGATTCCGTTCGGGCGGGCTCGGGCAGCGAGTGATGGTCGATGTGACTCGGGTGCGGGGTCTGGCGGAGATACTGTCCAAGGCGGACAACTGGTTCCTCGGTCGCGGGGACGCGGACGGTGACAACGGCTGCTGGTAAGCCACGAGCGCGGCTCGTGAAGGCCGTGGGTGAGATGGGGCGCCTGCGGGTGGCGCATATCAAGACGCCGTTTCTGGGCTACTCCGAAACCTTCATCCACAACTACATCCGCCATCTCACAGGGTTCGAACCGGTGGTCGTGACGGAGTACACGATCAACGAGGAGCGCTATCCCGTACGGGAGATCGTGCGGCTGCGACGCCACGCCGGCTGGTTCGAAAGGCCGCTGGCGTTCACGCGCTTGTACGTGGCGAAATACGTCCAGCGGGAAATCCTGATGGCGCGACCGTATGCGCGGGCACTGCGGGTGTCGGGGGCAGCCCTGATGCACGTTCATTTCGGCGCGCCGGGCCTCATGCTCCTGGACGTGAAGCGACGGGTCGGGCTGCCCATGGTTGTCTCATTCTACGGCTACGACCTGTCGCAGCTTCCGCGGGCGATGGGGCACGATATCTACCGGCGCAACGGGTTGTTCGAGCGCGGCGAGGCGTTCACGGTGGAAGGGACCTTCGCGCGTCGGTGTCTGCTCGATCTGGGCTGTCCGCCGGAGAAAGCGCATATCCTTCACGTCGGCGTCGACCTGGAGCAATTCGCGTTCGTGCCACGCCGGCTTCAAGGAGGCGAGAGGCCGCGGCTCTTCTTCTGCGGCCGATTGGTGCCGAAGAAGGGGCTCCTGCCCGCGCTGCAGGCGCTGGCGGAGGTACGCCGGGCGGGATACGACTTCGAGCTGCGCGTCGCCGGCGCCGGACCGGACGAGGGCGCGGTGAGGTCTCTGGTTCGGGAGCTGGAGCTGAGCGATCGTGTGACGTTCCTGGGCATTGTGACGCATCAGGAGTTCCTGAGGGAATGTCAGCGGAACCACGTTCTGCTGGCCCCTAGCCGGACGGATCCCCGGTCCGGGGAAACCGAGGGTGGCTCGCCCACGGTGATCCTGGAGGCTCAGGCCACGGGGATGCCCGTGGTATCGACGCGGCACGCCGATATTCCCGAGGCAGCTCCCGACGGGGTCGGCGCGTTCCTGGCGGCCGAGGGAGACGTGGAGGACTTAGCGCGGTGCGTGAAGCGCGCGCTGGAGGAAGCGGAGCGCTGGCCAGAGATGGGCCGGGCCGGGCGCGCGCACATAGAGGCCAGTTATGACATCCGGAACGCGGTGCGACAGTTGGAAGATCTGTACGAGCGGCTGCTGTCCGAGCAGGATGTGGCACGCCGGGAGGTGCGGGAAGAGTCCAGCAGGCCGACAGACCGCGGGACCTGGCCGTATGTCGTGCTGCTCCGCAGTGGCGCGGTGGCGAGAGCGCGCAATCGCAACCGTCGCTACGCGAGGATCATCCTCTACCACAGCGTCGCGCCCGAGGAAAGCCCTTATACGCGGGGGCTGGGGGTCACGGTCAAGCCGGCCACGTTCGCGAAGCAGTTGGACTATCTGTGCCGCCACTACGAGGTGGTGAGCCTGGCGGAGCTGGTGGAGCGGCTCGCTCGCGGCACGTTGGGGGAGCGGGTCGTGGTCATAACGTTCGATGACGGTTTTGCGGACACGTACCGTACTGCGCTGCCCATGCTGCGAGAGCGCGGGCTTCCGGCGACGATGTTCCTGGTGGCGGACGCCATCGACAACAAGTCGGTGCTCTGGATGCACCGGCTTGCGTACTTGGGCAACACGTGCGGGGCCGAGTGCGTGTTGCGCGCCGCGGGGAGCGCCCTCGGGGAAACATTGGTCCAAGGACTTGGCCCGGACGCTGCCGTGCGCAACCTGAGGGAGAGGATGACTTGCCGCATGGCGCCGCTCGCTCGCGACCGCCTGTTGGACCGGTTGTGTGACGCGCTCCGGGTGAGCCCCGAGGAAGCGCCGCAACGGGCGGGGCTTTATCTCAGCCGCGACGAGATCGCGTCCATGCGGGCTCAGGGAATCGCTTTCGGTTGTCACGGTGCTACGCATACGGCCTTCGCCGTGCTTTCCGAGGCGGAACAGGAGGAAGAGCTGCGCCAGAGCCGGGAGGCGGTGGCTCCCTGGGCGGATGGTTCGGCTTTCCCTCTGGCCTACCCCTTCGGGGAGTCGCGCCACTACACGGAGATGGCCCGGCGGCTCGCGCTGGACCTGGGATACGACTCGCTGCTGGCCGCCGGCGGGGGGTGGGTGGGACCCGAATCGGAGGTGACGGCTCTGGATCGGATCAAGGTCGAGGAAGAGCCTCTGGCCGCGTTTGCGGCCCGGCTGGAGGGCGTGTCGCTGCGCACCTCGACGGTCGGCCTGCTCCGTGGCTGGAGGCCTTGAGGCGTGGGCGCGGCGCGCGTCCTCTTCATCCATCATGGCGGCGCCATCGGGGGTGCGTCGGTGAGCATGCTGCACCTGGCGGCGGCGCTCGACCACGGGCGCTACGCGCCTCGGGTCGTTTTCACGAGGGCCGGCCCGATCCTGGACTTTGCCCGCGAGCTGGCGGTGCCGGCGCGCGTCGTACCGCTTCGCAGCGTGTTCTTCCGCAGCGCGCACGTGCCCCTGCGCGCCCGCACGGTCGTCCCCTTTCTGGTCCACTTCTGGCCGACGGTGCGGGGGGCGCAGGCGCTGGTGCGTGCGGAGCGCCCCGAGCTGGTGCATCTGAACACGAGCGTGCTGATTCCCGTGGCCATCGGTGTAAGGCGCGAGCGCGTGCCCGTGGTCTGGCACGTACGGGAGGTGGTGAACAACGGGAGCCCGGTCGGGCGGCTGGAATCCAACTGGATCGCCCGCCTTGCCGACTGTGTGGTCGCGAACTCGCAGGTGGTGGCCGACGGGTTCCGGGGCCGCCCCTGCCCGGTGGTCCGCGTCCACAACGCCATCGACCTGAACCGGTTCGGTGACCGGGCCGCGGGCCGGCAAGGGGCGCTGCGAAACGAACTGGGCATCGCGCCCGACGCGCCGGTGGTCGGGATCATCGGCTCGGTGCAGGCCGTGAAGGGTCACTTCGTCTTCGCGGAGGCGGCCCGGCTGGTTCTTGCGGCGGTGCCGCAAGCCGTCTTTCTGGTGGTCGGAGGCGGCGTGGCGGAGGGTTACGCCGGGAGCTGGCGGGGGCGGCTGAAGCGCCGATTGGGGCTGCCTCTGGACGCCCGGGAACGACTACGGCAGCGCGTGGCGGAGCTCGGGCTGGCGGAGCGCTTCCGTTTCGCTGGCTTCCGGCAGGACGTGGGACCCGTGATCGCGGCGATGGACGTGCTGGCGTTCCCCACGCTGGCCGCGGAGGGGTTCGGGCGGCCGCTGATCGAAGCCATGGCCATGGGCCGCCCCGTGGTCGCGAGCGACATCGGCCCGAGCCGTGAAATCCTGGGGGACGAGGCCGGCCTGCTGGTCCCCCCCGGCGACGCGGGGACTCTGGCCGGGGCTCTCACGTCTCTCCTGACCGATGCAGAGCGGCGGGCGCGCATGGGGCGCGCGGGTCGGCGGCGGGTGGAAGCGCAGTTCACGCTCGAGCAGCACGTCCGGGCCATCGAGTCGATCTACGACGAGCTGCTGGAGCGCGGGGCGAGGCGAGGCGCGGGGCGATCGGGATAGATGCAGGTGACGGGTGCAACAGAACTGAAGTCGCGGGTAGCCGAGTTCTGGGACCGTCGCCCCTGCGGCAGCTTCTCGAGCGGCGAGCCGCCGGGGACCCGCCGGTTCTTCGAGCAGATCGCGCGCTACCGCTACCGCGCACAGCCCTTCATGCGCGAACTCGCGGGCTTCGAGCGCTTCGCCGGCCAGCGTCTGTTGGAGGTGGGGTGCGGCCTGGGCACCGACCTGCGGCAGTTCGCCGCAGGTGGTGCGCGCGTCATCGGCGTGGATCTCTCGCGGAGGAGTGTTGCCCTGGCGCGCGAGCACTTCCGGATCTTCGACAGCGCAGGGCACTTCCTCCAGAGCGACTGCGAGCACCTGCCTTTCGCGGATGCGTGCTTCGATGTCGTCTACTCGTTTGGCGTGCTGCATCACACGCCTGATACGCGGGCGGCGATTGGCGAGTGTTATCGCGTACTCCGGCCCGGCGGCATCTTTATGGTGATGCTGTACCACAGGAGATCGTGGCACGTGATGGTGGAGCCCTATCTGCTGGCCGCGAAGCGAGCCCTGCAGGCTCAGCCGGTGCCGCGGGGATTCACCGACGCGGCGGAGGTCGTGCGGCGATACGACGGCGTCGCAAACCCGCTGGGCCGAGCCTATGCCCTGGGCGAAGTTCGGCAGATGCTGGGCCAGTTTGGCGACCTGCGCCTGCGCGTCTGTCAGCCGCGAGCGGTCAACGGCTCGTGGCTCGCGAAGAGCTACAGCGGGCTTCTGCGATGGAGCGGCATCGGGCGGCGCTGGGGATTCTGGATCGTGGCTGAGGCGCGACGGCCCCGGTGAGCCCACGTGAATCCGCTTCCTGGGGAGCGGGCGCGGCGCAGTGGATAGGCGGGCCACGCGGCGTCCGAGGGCAGTATCTCTTCTGGGGAGCAGTACTGCTGATCCTGGCGATCGGCTCGTTTCTCCGCCTGTACCGCCCGCTCTACATGGCGGCGCTGTCCGATGAAGCGCAGTACACGCGCATGGGTCTCGAGTTTTTGAAGGGCCCGATTCTGCCGCCGCACGACGCCTCCGGGGCCACGCGGTTCCTCTTCATTCTGAGCATCGCGGGGCTGGAGGCCCTCGGAGTGGACGAGCTGTTGAGCGGGCGGCTGGTGGCTGCTGGCTTCGGAATCCTGCTGATCCCGCTGACGATGGTCCTCGCGCATCGCCTGTATCGTCAGCGGAGCGTGACGCTGCTGGTCGGCGCGTGGACCTGCCTGCTTCCGCTGCTGGTCCTCATCAGTCGCATTGTCCTGACCGAGACGATGATTCTGTGCTGGCTGTGGCTCTTCTACCTCTGTCTCCTGATCGGGCGGGAGCGCGAGTCGATCGCGTGGTTCGCGGGCGCCGGCATGGTGGCGGCGCTGGGACTGTGGACGAAGGAGTACATGGTGCTGGGCGTGCTGAGCGGGCTCCTCTATCTCGCCATCGCCGATCGGTCCGTTGTCCACCTCGTGCGTGGTGCACGCCGCGGCCTTCTGGTCGCCCTGCTCATCTACCCGTTGCCCTTCGTCTTCGCCGACAATGTAACGGTGGAGAGCTTCGTGTGGACCACACAGGCCGTGTGGAGCCCTCCGGCGGGCGGCGGACTCACGAGCCTGGGTGCCGAGGTCAAGGTCCTGGTGGACGCGGTGGGCGCCTGGCATCCGCTCTTCTGGGTGCTGACCCCCGTATTGCTGGGCCTGGCGGCATGGCGAAGCCTGGCGGTCATACGGGAGCGCGGCGAGGACCTCCTCTTGCTGATCCACAGTCTGGTGTTCTTCCTGGCGAACTTCGCGAGCAATGCGTTCAGCTACCGCTACCTGTACGTGGTCATTCCCGTGGTCATTCTGGCGTGCAGGGCGATGTACGACCTCGCCGGTGTGGGCGCGCGGACGTGGGAGGGCGGGTGGTTGCCGGCTCGCAGGCTGGCGCTCGGCGGCCTGGTGCTCGTGTTCCTGGGAAGCTACGCGCGCCTGGACTGGCACACCGTGAACACGAGGGGGTGGGACGAGCCGCTGGAATCGGCGGTGGCCGCGGCGCTGCGGGCGAACGGGGGCACGGTGGCCATCGGCAGCTACGGCTATCTCCATACGATCAATTATCACGTCCGGCGGATGGGTTACGAGGAGGAGCATTATGAGCCGGACCTCCGTCACAGGTGGACCCACGTGAATGCGCGGGCGGTGTACCGGCGGACGGCGGCCGCGGAGGCCCAGGGATATCGGGTGGAGACGGTACGGACCTTCCCACTGGAAGCAACGGAGGACCAGCTCGTGGCCCAGCTCGAGGAGGCCACGCTCATACTCCTGAGAGAGGGCACGGCGCAGCGATTGTTTCCCCCGGTGGCGAGCGACGGAGCCACGTCGGCACCGGCGGGGGCACGGGCCGTGCTCGACGCCGAGTTCGAAGGCGAAACGCGCGGAATCTGGCTTGTATACCGACGACGTGCTGCGCGTCTACGAACGCAGCCCGGATAACCCAATGAGCGGCGAATACGCGTGAGTCCGGAAGGCGACGTCGACGGGCGCCGGGTGGCACATGTCAAGAATCCATTCCTGGGGTTGGCCGCCACGTTCGTCCACAACTACATCGTTCACCTGCGCAGGTATCGGCCGACGGTCATCACGACGCACTCGCAGAACTCGGAGCTGTTCCCCGTGCCGTCGTTGATCTCGAGGCGGGATCTCGGTCCGCTGGACGCGTGGATCAATCGCATCGGCGTGAGCCTGTGGCGCCGCCAGCTCGCCTACGAGCGGTTCTACAAGCGGGCGCTGCGGGCGGCCCGGGCGCATCTGATCCATTGCCATTTCGGTCTGAGCGGGGTCTACCTCATGCCCGTGAAGCGGGAGACGGGGCTTCCGATGGTGACCTCGTTCTACGGCGTGGATATGTCCGCGGTGCCCCGGTCCCGTGGCTGGGAGGACATATACGTGCGAAGCGGGCTCTTCGGGGAAGGCGAGCACTTCGTCGTGGAGGGCAGCCACGCGCGAGGAACGCTGATCCGTCTGGGTGGTCCCCCGGAACGGATCAGCACTGTGCACGTGGGGGCCGACGTGCAGCGCTTTCCCTACGTGGAGCGCAGGCTCCAGCGGGGCGATCGTCTTGTCCTGCTGTTCTGCGGGCGCTTCGTGCGCAAGAAAGGACTTGCGCATGCCTTACAGGCTGTGGCGCGGTTGCGCGAGGCCGCTCTGGACTTCGAATTTCGCGTGATCGGCTACGGGGAGCTGTATGACGAAGTGTTGCGGCTGATCCGTGAGCTGACGCTGGAGCGGCAGGTCAGGCTGCTGGGCGGCGTCACCCATTCCGGGTTTCGGCGGCATCTCCTGGAGAGCCATGTCCTTCTGGCGCCGAGCCTGACGGACCCGGTGACGGGGGACAGCGAGGGTGGCGCTCCGACGGTGCTCATCGAGGCCCAGGCTACGGGCTTGCCGGTGCTCTCGACGCATCACGCCGATATTCCCGAGGTCGTCCAGGATGGCGAATCCGGAGTGCTGGTGCCGGAGGGCGACGTGGACGGGTTGTCTCTGGCGTTGCTCGACCTGGCGACCCATCCGGAGCGGTGGCGGAACCTGGGGATGGCGGGGCGGGCCCACGTGGAGCGGCATTACAACATAGAGATCGAGACCGAGAAGCTAGAGCGGGTCTACGACGCGGTGGTCGAGAGCGGTTCGGCGCGGGGCCGCAGCCGAGACCATCCGTTCGTCTCCCGCCGGGCGGGTAAGAATTGACGGCAGGGCGAGAGTAGGGGACCGGGAACCCTCGAACCTGTGCGCGGCAGCCAGAGCGATGAGCCGGATTGACGGGATCGAGGTGACCAGGCTGAAGAGCGACGAATACCCCTCTCTCTTGCCTCTGCTCGAGCAGGGCTATGCGGGCCGGGAGACGAAGCTGTCTCCGGAGCGGTGGCGCTGGCAGTACCTGGAGAACCCGAGACAACAGGGGCCGGAGCTGTGCACGTGGGTGGCGCGGATCGGGGGCGCCATTGTCGGGCAGCGTCCCACGATGCCCACGGTCCTCAAGATCGGCGACGAGTACTACGACGCCCACTGGGCGAGCGACTTTCTCGTGCATCCGGACTACCAGGGGTCCGGCGTGGGCTCCCGGCTCATGGAGAGCGTGCACCGGGAAGCGGACATTTTCCTGACCCTGGATTCGAGCCCCGCGTCCCGCAGGATCTATGCGAAGCTGGGGTTTGCCTGGATGGGCTTTGTTCCGCGGCTCGTGCGCGTCTGCGATCCCGGCCGGCTGGCGCTGAAGGCGGGCCTCCTGGGGCGCATGGCCGGGCGTATGGCCGGGGCGGCGCTCGTCCGGGCCTGGGACTGGCGCTCGGGACGCCGCGCGGCCGTGGCGTCTGCGAGAGGAGTGGAGGTGGAGCGTGCGGAGAGCTTCGGGGCGTGGGCGGACGAGCTGTGGGAACGCGTGAGGGGCCATTACCGGGTCATGACGAAGCGGGACGCCACGTTTCTCAACTGGCGGTACACCGCGAGTCGCGATTTCTGCCGTATACTCGTGGTGCGACGCGGGCCTTTGTCCACGGGCTATCTCGTGTACCGGATCGTGGAAGGGGGCGGCAGGGGTTTCCTGAGCGATTTGCTGGGTGCCCCGGACGACGGCGCCAGCCTGGATCTTCTGATCGCGCGCGCCCTCGAGGAGCTGCGGGCGGAGGGTGTCGCGGCGGTGGAGACGTTTGCCCTGCACCCCGCCCTGCGGCGTCGGTTGCGGGCGCACGGCTTCGTGAGGTCGGGGCCCGGCGTGACGTTCATCGTGGGCACGAGACTCGGGGGCGAGGCGCGAGCTCTGCTCCTGGGCCGGAAGAACTGGTTCATCACCGGCGCGGACGGTGACGTGGGTCCCGTGTTCCGCTGAGCGCGGCTCTCCCGGGGTCGTAGGGCGGGACGTCATTGTCGGAGAGCGTGGGGAGAGCGAGGAAGAGGAGGCAGTCGGCGATCGCGATGCGTGGCCGAGAGAACGTGGGGACCGGGGTTTCGCTCGTCATCCCTGCCTATAACGAGGAGCGCGGGGTCACGGTCGTGCTGTCCCGGCTCTCCGAGGCGATGGCGGCCTCTGGCTTGCAGACCGAGATCCTGGTGGTGGACGACGGCTCGACGGACAGCACACGCGGGCGTGCGGAAGCGGCGGGCGTCCGCGTGCTGCATCACCTTGGGAACCGCGGCTACGGCGCCGCGATCAAGACGGGCATCCGCCACGCTCGCTATCCGTTGATCTGCATCACGGACGCCGACGGCAGCTACCCCGTGGAGTCCATTCCGCAGCTCGTGGAGGAGCTGACCGCGAACGGGTGCGATATGATCGTGGGCGCGCGCGTGGGCCGCGATGCGGCGATCCCGTGGGCGCGGCGGCCCGCGAAGTGGGTGCTCGGCTGGCTGGCGAAGCTGGTGGCCGGGGAGCCGATCCCGGACCTGAACTCGGGGCTGCGCGTGTTCTGGCGGGACGTGGCGCTGCGGTTCTTCAACTATCTCCCGGACGGCTTCTCCTTCACGACGACGATCACGCTGGCGATGCTCAGCAACGGCTATCTCATCGGCTACACGCCCATCGCGTATCACGCCCGGATCGGCCGTTCGATGATCCGGCCGATCCACGACACGTTGAACTTCATCCGCTTGATCCTGTCCATCGCGCTGTACTTCGCGCCGCTGAAGATCTTCCTGACGCTGAGCGGCTTTCTGCTGCTCCTCGGCCTGGCATGGGCCATGTTCTCGAAGCTGGTGCTCGGTCAGCTCGCGGACGTGAGCACACTGATCATCGGGGTGGCCGCGCTCCAGGTGGGCATGATGGGTCTCCTGGCGGAGCTCATCAACCGGCGGCTGCCGGGCCTGAACCGCGAAGAAGCATAGTCGCCGTGTACGCCTCGAGGGACATCTACGCGCGCCGGGCGCTGAGCCAGGTCTCGCGGCTTCTGGGGAACCAGGATCGCGACGCCTACTCGCCGACCTACGGGTGTCTTCATCGGGATTACTGGCTGTACAAGACGTCGGATTTTCCGGACGCGGTTCGCCAGTTCGGCGTGCATGCGCTGGCGCTGGTCTACCGGCACGATTTTCCGGGCAATTTCTACAAGGGCCAGCCCAAGATGCTGGAGTGGACGACTGCGGGGCTGAGCTTCTGGGCCCAGATCCAGCACCGGGAAGGGTCTTTCGACGAGTTCTACCCGTACGAGCGTGGCTGGGTCGGGCCGACGGGGTTCACGACGTATGCGATCATCGAGGCGTTTCGCCTCATTCAGGACGAGGTGCCGGCCCCTGCGGCCGCGCGGGTCGGCACGGCGATCCGGCGGGCAGCCCGCTTCATCGCCCGGGGGCAATCCGAGGAGGACCATCTTGCGAATCATCACGCCATGGGCTGCCTGGCGGTCTGGAAGGCGTACGAGCTGCTGGGTGACGGGGAGCTGAAGGAGGGCTTCGCGCGGCTATGGAAGGGGTTCCTTCAGTATCACCATGCGGCCGAGGGGTGGTGCAAGGAGTACGACGGCGTGGATCCCGGCTATCTGTCCGCAGTGGTGTCCTTCCTCGGGAAGATCTATCAGACGAATCCGGACCCCGAGATCTTCGAGGTGCTGCAGCGCTGCGTGGAGTTCTGCGGCCCCTTCGTGTACCCGAACGGCTTCTACGCGGGGAGCCTGGGCAGCCGCAACACCGGGCACTTCTATCCCCACGGGTTCGAGATCGTGGCGGGCAAGATCCCCCTGGCGGCGGCGATCGCCGAGAACATGCTCCGGGAGCTGGGCGAAGGGAAGCTGGTTCCTCCGGAGATCATGTCCGACCGCTACGTGGTGTACAGGGTTCCCGAGCTGTTGCAGGCGTATCTGGACTATACGCCGCGGCCGGCCTCGCTGCCGCCGCTGCCGTACGAGCGTGGTCCGTTCCGGAAGTATTTTCCGGCGGCGGGAATCTACGTGGCGGTCGAGGGCGATTACTACGTGGTCGCGAATCTGGCGAAGGGCGGGGTGCTGAAAGTGTTCGACCGGCACCGTCGCCGCGCGCTCCTGAACGATTGCGGGCTGATCGGGCAACTGACGGACGGCCGGGTCGTGAGCTCGCAAGGGGTGAGCGCGATCTACGAGCGCGGGGAGGCGGAGGGCGGGTGGACGGTGAGCGGCTTCTTCATGGCGGTTCCGACTCACAAGCTGTTCACTCCGCTCAAGAACCTTCTGTTTCGCGCCACGCTCGTGGCCGTGGGCTGGAGCCCGCGCCTGTCGCATCTGCTGAAGGGTTACATTCGCAAGGTTCTGATTCTGCGGGAACGCGCGGTGCCCGTGCGTTTCCGCCGGCGCTTCCGGGTGCAGGGCGGCGAGATGGAGGTGCACGACGAGGTGCAGGTGGAGAGGCGCTGCCGGTTCACGAGTCTGAGGGTCGGGGACGAGTTCTACGTGCGGTTCGTGCCGCAGAGCCGGTTTTTCCAGAGCCAGGAGCTCGATGCGCGCGGGCATACCATCGATGCGGCGCCTCTCGAGCGCCTGAACGCGGGTGAGCGACTGGTGATTCGCAGAGCCATGGCCGATGCACAGCAGGGCGAGTGGAAGATCTTGATCTCCAGCGGGAACCGGTGAGGGGAAGTGAGCGGTGGCCATGAGGCGCGCGCGGCGCTCTGCGGGAGCACGAGCGGCAGGGCGGTGGCCTGATGAGTGAGTCGTCGGTGGCGAAGGATACGTCGGAGTCACAGGCGGAACGGCGATATTGGGAGAACCAGCAAGAGCGTCGTGCTCCTTCCGATCCCATCATCGCGGCGTTCGCGGAGCCGAAGCTGGATTTCGTGTTGAAACACGTGGAGCTCGGTGATTCGTCGCGCATCCTGGACGTGGGCTGTGGCAACGGGTTCTTCACCTACTACCTCGAGCGGCTGGGGCGGACGGTGGGCGTGGACTTCGCGCGGAGTATGCTCACCCAGAATCCGTGTCCGAGGCTCGTGCAGGGAACGGCGTTCGGGCTGCCGTTTCGGGATCGCGCATTCGACCTGGTGTTCTGCTCGAACCTCCTTCATCACGTGAGCGACCCGGTGGCTGTGGTCGGCGAGATGAAGCGGGTGAGCGCCAAATACGTGGTCATCCACGAATCGAATCGGAACAATCCGGCGATTCTCGCGCTGGGGATCCTGAAGCGGGAGGAGCGGCGGAGCCTGCGGTTCTCGCCGTCATTCCTTCTGGCGATCGCGCGACAGGCCGGGCTCCAGGTGGTGGCATGGCAGAGCATGGGTTTCGTGACGCCGAACCGGATGCCGAGACCGATCGCGATGCTCGCGGGGAAGTTCAATTTTCCGAGCTTCATGGGGGCGTACTCGGTGCTCGTGGCGGAGCCGACGGCGCGTGGGTGAGTTGTGGGCTCGGGGGTCCCGGCGGGCAGAGAAGACGGGCCGTCCCGTGGGACAGACGGAAGATGAGCCCACCGTGAGCGGGGCGATAGGGGATGAAAAAGGGTCTCTCGTGAGCAGCGACGCGCGGCGAGACGGCCGCCTCGTATTCGAGCGACTGAAGGAGGAAGTCATCGGGCCGGGGTTGTGCACGCATTGCGGCACCTGCGTGGGACTATCGAACGGCGCGCTGGAAATGAAGCTGACGCCGTGGGGGCCGATCCCGGCGGCGGCCTCGCCCGGCGGCCCGGGTGGCCCCGGTGGGGCAGACGTGTCGCCCGCCGCCTACCTGGCGTGTCCGGGCCGGGGTCTGAACTACCCCGAGCTGTGCACGTCGGTGTTCGGAGAGCAGCCGAACAGCTGGCTTTTCGGCTGCTATCGCGGACTGTATGTGGGCTACTCCTGCGTGCCGAGCATCCGGAGGGGCGGCGCATCGGGCGGCGTGATCACACAGATCGTCGTCTATCTCCTCGAAAGCGGCCTGGTCGATGGCGCCATCGTGGTGCGCCAGGGCTGGCCGACGGCGTGGCAGGCCGAGCCGGTCATTGCGCGGTCCGCGGACGAGGTGCTGGGCGGGAGCCAGAGCGTGTACGTGCCGGTTCCCGTCAACGTGATTCTGCGGGAGCTGTCGTGTATGGATGGCCGGTTCGCCTACGTGGGCCTGCCCGATCAGGTCGCGTCTCTTCGCCGTTTGCAGCAGTTGGGCAATCCGAGCGCCCGGAAGATCGAATACGTGCTGGGTCCCTACGTGGGCACGAGCGTGTACGTGGCGGCTCTGGAGAGCTATCTGCGGTCCAACGGGATCTCGAGCCTGGAGGAGGTGACGGAGCTGCGCTACCGGGAGGGCGAGTGGCCGGGCTATCTGCAGGTCAAGACGCGCTCGGGGCAGGTGCTGAGGGCCGCGAAGTTCTACTACAACTACCTGATTCCCTTCTACATCACGCGCAGCAGCCTGCTCTCCGTGGATTTCACGAATGAGCTGAGCGACATCTCCGTGGGCGACGCGTGGCACCCGCGCTTCGAGAAGCAACGAGACGGGTTCTCGGCGGTGATCGTCCGCTCGGAAAAAGGCGAGGATGTCCTGTCCTCCATGCAGGCGAAGGGACTCTTGAGCCTGGAGGAGATCACTCGTGACGAAGCCCTGTCCATGCACGGGCACATGCTGGATTTCAAGAAGCGCGGCTCGTTCATACGGATCGGATGGCTGGCGGCGATGGGGAAGCCGGTACCGGACTACGGGTATCGCCCCAGCGCGATCCCGGTGACGAGGAAGATGATCGAGGTGGTGATCGCAGGTCTCTTCTGGTTGTGTGCGACGAGGCCGGCCAGACGGCTCGTGGAGCTTCTGCCGCTGTCCATGGTCGGCCCGCTGTTCGAGGTGCTGCGGAGGATCTGGAAGCGAGCCACCAAGCCGGGCAAGAGGAAGGGACTGGGGAGCGCGGCCTTCGACGTATACGGTGGGCGGGCTGATGGAAGATAGAGGACGAACGGCGAGCCTGGAAGCGATGACGGACAACCTGTGGGGTAGGGCGTTGAACGAAATGGGCTACTGGTTGCGGCGGAGGTGGACCATCTCGGAGGTGACGGAGCACTGGGACCGGGTCGAGGACTACGACGGGATCAACCAGAACACGTACTCATACTGGCGCCGTTTCGTGGATGGCCTGCGCCTGAGCAACATTCCGGACGGCGCTCGCGTGCTCGACGTGTGCGCGCGCACGGGGCACGGGACGCTGTATTTCTACCGGCACGGGAAGATCGGCTCGGCGGTGTGCGCGGATGTATCGCCGCGGATGGGTGTGATCTGCAGGCAGCGCCTCGAGGAAAACGGTTTCCGGAACTTCACCTGGATTCAGCTCTCGGGGTACACGCTGCCTCACGCGGACGGCGAGTTCGACGCGGTGCTCTGCTTCGAGACGGTGGAGCATTTTCCCGAGCCCGAGCGGTTGCTGGCCGAGCTGGGCCGGGTGACGAAGCGCGGCGGCACGCTGATCGTGAGCACGCCGAATGTGCTTTGGGAGCCGATCCACGCCCTGGCGGCGATTCTCAAGCTTCATCACTCGGAGGGTCCGCATCGTTTCATTCGCTACCGGCGTCTCCGGCGAATGATCGAAGGGGCGGGGTTCGCGATCGAGCGGGCGGAGACGACGGTCCTGGTGGCCGCGGGTCCGGAGCCGCTGGTGAAGCTGGGTGAGTGGGTGGAGAAACGCACGAAGAACACGTTGATGCCGTGGATCGGGCTGCGCCGGATGCTCGTATGTCGGAAGCTCTGAGGCACGCCGCGGTGAGCGGGGCTCGGGGAAGGCCCGTGGTTTGGGCGCCGAGATTGCTGGGGGTGCTGCTGCTCGGAGGGCTCGTGGCGGGTCTGGATCGGGGGCGGATCTATGCGGTGATCCGGGACGCGAACCTCCCGCTGGTCGGGGTGGCGATCGTGGCCGTGCTGCCGTTGATCCTGGTGAAGGCCGTACGCTGGCGGGGGATCCTGCGGTCGCAGGCGGTGGAGCTCGGCGCGGGGCCTGCCTTTCTCGCCTACCTGGGGAGCCTTTTCGTGGGCTTTGCCACGCCGGGGCGGGTTGGCGACTTCGTGAAGGCGGTGCATGTGTACCGGGACTGTCACGTGTCATCGGCGCGAGCGTTCTCGAGCGTGCTGGCGGACCGCCTGTTCGATTTCTGCGCGCTGGTGGTGGTGGGAGGGGCGGCGCTCTGGGCGGTGACGGTTCGGGGAACCGCGGTTCTCGCGCTGGCAGGCTCGGCGCTGCTGGTGGCGGTGCCTCTGGGTCTTCTTCTCAACGACAGGACTTTCGGTTTCCTGCGGCGGCTCCCGGGTTTCCCGGGTCGCGCCGGTGACGCGGTTCGGCGGCTCTTGGGTTCCGGGAGCTGGCTGGAGGATCTGCGGGCGAGCCTGCGCGAGCTGGCATGGCCGCGCCTGCTGGTGGCGACGGGGTGGACGGCGGCCGCGTACGCCATCTTTTTCGGTCAGTGCTACCTGCTCGCGCTGGCGGTGGGCATCCGGGTGGGCTTCATCCCGGTGAGCTACGCGGTCGCTCTCGGAAGCCTGGTGACGCTCTTGCCCGTTTCGATCTCCGGCCTCGGCACACGAGAGGCGGCCATGGTCGCCTACCTGAGCGCGCTGGGGGTGCTGCCGGAGGCGGCTCTGGGTCTGTCCCTTCTCATCTTCGCCACGTTCTACGTTGCGGGCGGGCTCATGGGCGCGGTGGCCTGGTGGCTGAAGCCGGCGTCGCTGGGAGGCGACGGGCGGTGAGAGCGGGGATCACCGGGAGCGGGAGGTCCGCGGACGTCGTGGCCGCCTCCGGTCGCGGGCGATCGCCGGTGAGGGACGCGGAGCGGCCGACATCGGGTCCGGAGGTGCGCAAGGGCCTGCTAACGATGGCGCTGGCCGGCGCGTGGGCCGCGCTGGTGTTCGGGAGCTACATCGTCCTCCATCTCCGCATCATCATCCCGAAGCTGATCGAGCTGATGGGCAGTCGATGAATTCCGTCGTGAACCTCCTGCTCGCGGGGGTTGTCGCCCTCGTGTGCGTGGCCGCCGGGCGAACGCTCCTGCTGGGGCTGCGGCCGGGTGGCGTGCGTCGCTACGAAGCGGTCGTGCTCTCCGCCGGCCTCGGCTTCGGGGTCGTGGTCTACGGGATGGCTCTGCTGGGATTCGCCGGCCTGTTCCGGCCGGCGACGGCGTGGGGGCTCCTGACCGTTCTGGCGGTGCTGGGCGGCTGGGGCTGGTGGCGCCATCCGGGATGGACGGCCTGGGATGCGGGAGAAGGCGAATGCGGCGCACTGTCCTGGCCCGTAAAGGCGCTGGCGACGGTGGGGCTCGCCTACTTCGTGGGCTACACGGCCGTGGCGCTGGCGCCGACGCTGGAGGGCGACTCGACGGCGACCTACCTGCTGCTCGCGCGGGAGTACGCGCGGCGGGGCAGGATCGTGTCCGTGGACTACGCCTACACGAATACCCTGCCCCTCAACGGGCAGATGCTCTCGACGCTCGGCTACCTGCTCGGCGGGCAGATTCTCGGGCAGCTCCTGGTCGTCTGGTTGACGGGGCTCCTCGCCGTGGGGGCGATCTACGCCATGGGCAGGGCGTGGTTTTCGCGCGAAGCGGTGGTGGTAGCCCTGGTGACGTGGTACGGGATGTACTCCGTCGCGTACCTGGCTGCGTCCGGCAAGATCGATCTGGCGTGGGCGGCGTTCGACCTGTTGGGGCTGCTGTCTTTCGGCCGGTGGTACTTCTTCGAAGGTTCAGCACGGGATTGGCGCTGGCTGGTGGTGGCGGGGTTCTTCCTCGGCCTGGCCGGCGGCGTCAAACAGGTGAGCGCGTTCATGGCGATTCCCCTCGGGGTCGGGATGGCGGTACGCTTGTGGCAGGACGGCCGCCGCCGGCCGACCGCCTGGGTGGCGGCGTACGCCGCCATCGGCTTGCCGGCGGCGCTGGCGCTGATCTGGGTGGTGCGTACGTATCTGATGACCGGAGCGCCGGCGGAGACGGGAGAGCGGCTGGTCAACGATCATGGGGTGATCGGCTTCTTCCGCACGGTGTGGCACATGTCCATGCTGGGCAATCTGCCGTCCACGGAGGGGCCGGTGGGGAAGTCGATCGGACCGACCATGCTGGCGACGGTGCCACTGCTCCTGCTCTTGCGCCGGATCGACCGCCGGGTCTGGCACGTGCTGGCGTTCTGCGCGCTGATGCTGGTGCTGTGGTTCCACGGGGTCCAGAGGGCCCGCCACCTTCTGCCCACGCTCGGGCTGCTGGCGCTCCTGGCGGGCTACGTGGTGACGCGGCTGCTCGCGCAGCGGCGTTGGTTCGGACGATTGCTGGTGGCGCTCATGGTAGCGTCCCTGGGCCTCAACCTGGGCACCTGGGGCTACATCAACTTCGTGGCGTTCGAGCGGATGCCGTACGTTCTGGGCCGGCAGGACCTGGACGGATACCTGGCGGCGAATCTGCCGAAATCCCCGTGGCATCCCAATTACGCCATCGTCGCCTACGTGCGTGAGCACGTCCCGGCCAGCGCACGGATCGCTGCCCTGGCGGGGGGCAACAGCCTCTACGTGGAGCGGCCGTTTTACAGCTACTTCCTGACGACGCGCGGGCGGCGGCAAACCGAGGACTTCCCCGATCCAGAGCAGTTCGTGGCCCAGATGCGTGCCGCCGGGATCACGCATGCGTTCACCGACGACTTCACGATTCGGGTTCGCAAGATCGAAGGTGCGTGGTTCGCGCAGGCGGAGTTTCAGAAGAAGCATCTACGGGAGCTGATCTGCGCCGGTGGTCAGTGCCTCTATGCTCTCCAGTGAGCCGGCACGGCCGACGCGCCGGGAGCGGTTTGGGCTCTGGCTGGCGCTGGCCTGGTTCGTGGCCGTGAACGCGATCTTCTACTGGCAGTTGTTCGCGGAGCGCGCAGCGGAGCTCGGGCGGATCTCTCGGCGGTTGCTCGCTGCGTTTCAGTGATCGCGCGGCTGTACGACCTGGCCCTGGTGTGGGGGCTCTTCGTGGCCGCGAGTGGTTGCGGCCTGTGGGCGCTGGAGGGCTTACGGCTGCGGGCGTCCGGCCGTATCCGGCACGCCCTTTTCGCGGGCGGGCTCGGATTGGGGCTTCTGGGCTACGTGACGTTCGTCCTGGGCCTCGCGGCAGTGCTCCGGCGAGAGGTGATCGCCGGGGCCTTCCTTCTCGGTCTGGTGATGGGGCTCGCGGGATGGTGGCGTTTCTGGCGGGCTGGCCGGGTCGAGGGGAAGGAGGCATGGCGAAGGCTCCGCCGGCGGTCGTGGCCGGAGGGGGCGCTCCTGGCGTTTCTCGGCGTGCTGGCGGGGATCAATCTTCTGGCCGCGCTGGCGCCGGTGATCGGGGTCGACGAGCTCATCTATCGGGTGGCCGCGGCCGATCTCTATCTCCGGCACGAGCGGCTCTACTACCTCCCGTCCATGTGGCTGCATCAGCAGCCGCAGCAGGTGCAGATGATCCAGCTCTGGGGGATGAGCCTGGGCTCCCACTCGACGGCCCAGGTGGTGCAATGGGGGATGGGTCTCTTGCTCGTGGTGGCTCTGGTGGATCTCGGCCGCCGGGATATGCCGCTCGTCTGGGCGCTCCTGGCGGGGGCGATCTTCTACTGCTACAGCGACGTCCTTGTTCTTTCCGGTCGCGCCTCTCCCGATCTCGCGAATGGGCTGTTCCTGTTGCTGGCGGTGCTTGCCTGGCTCGAATGGCTGGAGACGGGGGTAGGCCGCTGGCTCGTACTGGCGGGGGTGCTTGCGGGGCTGTTTGCGGCGGGAGCTCGCCTGCAGGGCGCGTACGGCGCCGTGAGCCTGGCGATCCTGGTGGTGGTCTACGGCTGGCGCCGGCGAGGGTGGCGCTTCTCGTCGGCCCTCGCCCGCGGTCTGGGGGTGGGCTTCGTCGCGTTCCTGGCGGTGGCACCGTGGTACGTGAAGAGCTACGTGCAGACCGGAAGTCCCACGTGGCCTCTCCTCATGGGCGTCTTCGGGGCGCGGGACTGGACGCCGGACGCGCAGGCGTACGTTCTGGGGATCCAGGGCGAGGAGCGGGGGGTCGGCCAGTGGCTTTCCCCGGGGCGCATGGTGACCGCGCCGTGGGACCTGGTGATGGCCCCGGAGCGGTTTCACAGCGGGGTCATGGGGCCGCTGATTCTGGCGACCCTGCCGTTCGCATTCCTGATCCGTCTGCCTCAGCGGGTGGGGTGGGCGCTGGCGGCCTCCGCGGTCCTTGCCCCGCTCTGGTACGTGAGCTATCCGAGACTGCGGGCCTACGTTGCGGGGGTCGGCCTGCTCTCCGTCGTCGTCGGGTATCTGCTCTGGCGCATCTTCCATGCGGTCATCCTCCCGGCCTGGGGGCGGGCGGCCATCCTCGGGTTCGTCCTGGCATGGCTTCTTCTGGGCGTCGGCGTTGCGTGGCGATTCCACGGCTGGGCAGCCCCGGTGGTGCTGGGCTGGGCGGAGGAGGCGAGATCCCTTTCGGCGCGACTCGCGCAGCCTGACGTACACTTCTTCTGGTACGACGATTATCAGGCGCTCAACGCCAGGCTTCCAGCGGGCTCGCGGCTGCTCCTGTACGACTCGCGCGGCTACTATCTCCGGTACGACTACGACCGCTACGATCTGCTGGCAAAGCGCGAGACGCGGCCCGAACGGCTGCGCGACCCGAGGTACGTGGCGGAGCAGGTTCAGCGGCTGGGCTCGAACTACGTGGTGTTGTGGCCCGAGCCGCGGCACTCGACCGCCTATGAGCCGAGCAACTGGCTCGAGGATACGCTTCGCGGCCTCTGTGGGGCGCACTGGCCGATCATATATAGAAGCGCGTCCATGATCGTCTGCGAGGTCAGGCCGCTTCCAGGGGGCGCGGCGCCGTGAAGCTCATCATCCAGATCCCGTGTCTCAACGAGGAGCGCACGCTGCCGCAGGCACTGGCGGATCTCCCCACGGAGATTCGGGGGATCGACTGCATTGAAAGAGTCGTCATCGATGACGGAAGTACGGATCGCACCGTGGAGGTGGCACGCAGCCACGGGGTCGAGCATATCGTGCGGCACAACTACAACAAGGGCCTGGCGGCGGCATTCCAGACGGGCCTGGGCGCGTGTCTGGAATTGGGCGCGGATATCATCGTGAACGCGGATGGAGATAACCAGTATCCCGGAAGATATATTGCGGCCCTCGTGGCACCGATTCTGGCGGGCAACGCGGATATCGTGATCGGGGACCGGCAGATCGAGCGGATACGGCACTTTTCGTGGAGGAAGAAGCTTTTGCAGCGCGTGGGCAGCGCGGCCGTGCGCTACGTCTCGGGGACGCGTGTGCCCGACGCGCCCAGCGGGTTCCGAGCGTTCTCGCGAGAGGCCGCGCTGCGGATGAATGTGGTGACCGGCTACACGTACACGCTCGATACCATCGTGCAGGCCGGGAAGAAGAACCTGAAGATCGCGTATATACCGATCGAGACGAACCCCCCATCACGCGAATCGCGACTCATCCGGAGCACGGGTGGCTATGTGGTGCGTTCCGCGACGACGATCCTGCGGTTGTTCGCGCTCTACGAGCCGTTCCGTACGTTCGCGTATGTGAGTCTTCCGTTCTTCGTCGTGGGACTCGGGCTCTGCCTGCGCTATCTAGGGTTGCTGGTCTTCACGCACCCGCCGCGCGGGGCGCATATCCAATCCGTGGTGGTGGGCTCTGTCTCTCTGGTCATCGGGTTCCTGATCTTCCTGATCGGCTTGCTCGCTGACATTTTCAGCCTCAACCGCCACCTGCAGGAAGAAACGCTGTATTACCTGAGGCGCGAGGCGTTTTCTCGCCCCGGGAACCGCCCCGATTCCCGGTAGGGTGGGAGCGAAGGGCGTCGGTCCCGTGGCGAACCCTGGAGCTGCCGGTCCGGCGGGAAACGTCTACGACAAGTTCAATTCCCGCAATCCGATTGTTCGGCATCTGATGGCAAGATACAAGGACGATCTGCGGGATCTGGTCACGCCGCTTCGTGTCGCGAGAATCCTCGAGGTGGGGTGCGGGGAGGGATACATCGACGAGTTCTTGAGTGGGACTACGGCGGCGTCGATCGAGGCAGTGGATGTGGATCGCGAGGTGCTGTGCGAGGCGAGGCGGAGGTGTCCGCAGGTCGGGTTCGCGGTGGCGGACGGACACCATCTGCCGTACCGCGCCGGCAGCTTCGATCTCGTGGTGGCCTGCGAGGTTCTCGAGCACGTGTCGCGGCCGGAGGAGTTCCTCGGCGAGATCGCGCGTGTCACCCGGAGGTACTCTGTGCTGAGCGTGCCGCGGGAGCCGATCTGGAGGTTTCTCAACGTGCTTCGCGGGGCCTATCTGACGGAGCTCGGCAATACGCCGGGCCACATTCAGCATTGGAGCGGACGGGCGTTCCTTCGCGTGGTGGGCCGCCATTTCCGGGTTGTGGAAGTGAGGTTCCCGTTGCCGTGGGTCATGGTCCTCTGTGAGCGGCGGGATGGGGTGGGGAGCGGAGAGCTCGCTGTGGCCGATGGCGGGTGAGCGTGGGCAGTTCGTGGGGCGGGCGCCGGCTCTCGGGGAGCGTTGGCGGTGCGCGGGGCGGGTGGTGGGCAGGGTTCACGGACGTGCAACGGGGGTGGTCGTGGGGGCGGGTGGCGGTGGCAGGCGGGGTGTCGGGGGTGCTGCTATGGTTCTTGTTTTCGCAGATCTCCGTCGCGGATGTGACGGCGGTGCTGAAGGGCGCGTCCCCGGGGCTGCTGGTGGTGGCGGGCGGGTTCTACGTGGTGGCGACGGTGATCCGGGCAGCGCGGTTCGGCCTGATTCTGGAGGTGCCGGTCAGGCGGCTGACGGATCTCACGGCGGTGGCGTTCGCACAGAGCATGTTGAACAACGTGTTACCGGCGCGGGTGGGGGAGCTTTCCTTCGTGTTGCTGGCGAGGATGACGTTCGGATCGCCGTTGGCCCGGGGGGTGGGGACGCTGATCGTGATGCGCCTGCTTGACTATCTGGGGTTGATGGTGGTTTTTGTGGGCGTGTCTTTTCCGCGCCTTGACGACCTGGCTCCGGGGGCGAGGGTCGTGGTGGCGGGCACGACCCTGCTTCTCTTGCCCGCGTTGCTCGCGACCGTCGTGCTGGCCCGCGCTCGTCGGGAGCATCTGGATCGACTGATGCGGGTCGTGCCGCGGATGGCTCTCGGGAGCGGCGCGGTGCGGCGATTTCGGGACGCGGCGCTCGAGTCGATGGGCGCGTTTTCCGTGCTGAGGATGCGGCGGGCTCTTGTTGTCGTGGGCGGGGAAACCTTGCTCGTATGGCTTGCATACTTCGGGATGTACCAGTTTCTGTTGCTGGCGATCGGCGTTTTTCTTCCGGTGTGGCAGGCGGTGATCGCGTCCACGTTGTCCATCTTTGCCATGGCGGTCCCGTGGATATCGCTCGCGGGCTTCGGGATCGTGGAGAGCGGGTGGGTGGCGGGACTCATGCTGGTCGGTCTGGAGCGAGAGCCGGCGATCGCCAGCGCGTTCGCGCTGCACGTCCTGACGCTGCTGGTGGTGCTGCCCACGGGGCTGTGGGGATGGCTGCGCGCCCGCTGGGGCGGGCCCGAGCCGGCTAGCCCCGATGCCTGAGCTAGAGGCAGGCCGCATGCAGAAGGCACGAATGTCGTCCTCGTCGCCCGGGAATGGCGGTGGCGGTGATGCGCCGGATTCGCGGCGCAGATCGCCGGTGCGGGATTCGGTATTCCTGGCCTGGCTGGTGATCGTCTATCTCTTTTTCTTCCTCCAGTTCCTCGATCACCTGGACCTGGTCCGCCAGGCGATCCGCATGCTGCTGTGAGCGACGTATGGTGCCGGTGAGCGCAGCGGTCGGCCTGTTCTATGTGGCGGTGTTGCTCCTGGTCGCCGTGGCCTTGGGGCGGAGGCTGCACCGGATCCTCAGCGTGCAGTTCCCCTCGTTCGCGGAGGATGTGTCCTTCGCGGCCGGGACGGGGTTGGCCCTGATCGCCTATGCTCTGTATCTGGCGGGCTCCTTCGGGCTGGTGAGCGCGTGGACGGCCGTCATCGCCGTGGCGCTTCCCGCGTCACTGTCGCTCCGGGAGATGGGAGGGGTCGTGCGGGATCTGGTGAGACGCAGGGCGCGGCTGAAGGCGTATGTGACGCAGATGGGCTGGGCGTGGCGGCTCCTTGTCGCGGGGCTCCTCGTGTACTTCCTGCTGAGCCTGATCAGCAGTCTGGCGCCGCCGACCTTCTCCGACAGCCTTCGTCACTCGATGGCGGTGCCGAAGTATTACATTCGTGCCGGCGAGGTGGGGTTCCAGCCGGTGTTCTGGTGGAACGTCTCCGCGCTGTCCGAGATGCTGTTCATGTGGGGAATGCTCCTGGGCAGCGATGTGGTCCCGACGCTGGTCAGCTACGGGTATGCGGTCCTGGTCTGTCTGTTGATGTTAGGGTTCTGCCGGGCGCACGGCTCGGGCAAGGCGGGCTTGCTGGCCGTGGGCACGTTCGTGGCGATGCCGGTGATCCTACAGCCCATGTCGATCCCGAAGCCGGAAATGCCCGTGACCTTCTACATTACGGCAGCGGTGGCGCTGTGCTGCTACTGGTCGAGGAACGGCCGGTTGGCCTGGCTGGCGCTGTGCGGGGCATTCGCGGGCATGGCGGCCTTCACGAAGCTTCACGGGTTGCCGGTCCTCCCCATTCTGGGCCTGTGGGTGGGCGTGGCCTCCGTTCTCCGGAGCGGACGGCACGCAGGTCCGCCGCTCGGGAACATGCTGGTCTTCTCGATCATGGCCGTCCTCTTCGCGTTGCCGCTGTACGGGCGGAACTGGCTTGCGAGCGGGGATCCGTTCTGGCCCTTCGGGTACGGGCTGTTCCACGGGGATTTCTGGAACGCGACGATTCATGCCCGGTGGATGGCCTGGGACAAGGGAGTGGGCAACGATCTGCTGGCGTTCCTGACGACGCCGTGGTACCTGACCGTGGAGACGGCGAGATTCGCGGATTTCGACGATGTGCGGAAGTTCGTGTCGCCGCATTTCCTGGCCTTTGTTCCAGCGGTCTTCTGGTTCTGGCGGGATCTTCCGCAGCCCATGCGGGGTGCAGCGGGCTGGCTCGTGTTCGCGCTCTCCGTCTACTATGCCCAGTGGGTCTTCTTCTATACGAACACGGATTACGTCATCTACGTGTTCCCTCTGCTCAGCATTCTGGCGGGCAGCGGAGCGTCTCTGGTATTTCGCCGCGGGGCGTGGCTGCGCGCGGCCGGGGTTCTGTGTTTCCTGAGCGTGTTCGCAGGCGTCATTCCGCTGGCGCTCCTGGCCGCGAGGCCGTTCACGGCGGTGGTCTTCGGGCTCGAGCCGCGTGACAGTTTTCTCCGTTCGCAGGTCTGGTACTACGACGACATCCAGTGGCTGAATCGGCACCTTCCGGCGGGCAGCAAGCTGTTGTACCTGCCGCTGGCGAGCTACTACTATCTCGACCGTGAGTACGTGGTGGGCGCGGCGTACTATCAGGGTTTTTTGGATTACGCGGGGTTCGAGCAGCCGAGAGAATTGCTGCGAAGACTCGTGGATGGGGGGTTCACGCATGTGGTGGTGGATGCGGGCGCCCTGGAGAACGTGCGGGAGTACATCGTCCTGGCGAAGGGTCAGGTGCCGCCGGGGGGTGAGCCTTTTCGGGCGCTGATCGAGGAGGGCGCCCTGTTGGCGGTCTATTCGAATCCAGAAGCGCGGACGGTGCAGAGCCGGGTGCTGGGCTGGAGCAAGGCGTCGCCGTTCACGATTTATGCGATCAGGGATGAGGAGGGGGGCGTGAAAGCTGGATCAGAGAGGAATGAGGCGGCGGGCTTGGCGGTGCGGAAGCGGGTCAGCTATGGACGGTAGGTGAGCTGGGGAGAACGCGACTCGTGCGATCGATGCAGATAGTGCCCGTGCCGATTCGTGAAGTTCTGGCTCTGGTGACGGTCCTGTTGTTGGCGTTCTACGTGGGACAGGACGTGTCCCTCGGGAATTACGTGAAGGTATCCCTGCTGGCGATAGCCGTGATGGTGGCGCTGGTGTTCTGGAACCCGCGGCTAGGCCTCTACGCGTTCTTCTTCACCGCGATCTACCTGCCGTTCCACTGGCGCGTGTCCAAGCTGTCGCCGAGCTCGATGATGATCGGGGGCTCGCTCTTCGCGTTGGCTGCGTGGCTCGCCTTGCGCCCTCACGAGCTGAGGCTCTCCCGGATTCTGATTCCCGCCGGGATGGCGGCGCTGGTGGCTTGGCTGAACGCCATGCGGTACGGGCCGGTGTACGGGTGCGCGGTCTGCGGCTTCAACACGCCGTACATCCTGAGCGAGGCGCTGGTGTTGTTCTTCCTGACCTATCATTTGATCCGAGAGCGCCGGCAGATGTGGTGGTGTCTGCTGGTATTCGGAGTGGCGCTCGTGGGCCGGAACGTGATCGACATCGTGTTGACCATCTTCTCGTTCCGGGCAGGGAGCGTGCTGGGTGCGATTCGACAGGAGGAGCTGTGGCTGGATTCGGCCGCCACGACGGAGTCGGCGTGGCGGAGCATGTTATTGCCGCTCCTGCTTGTGATACCGGCCATGCTTCGGGACAGGATCGTGCGGTCGGTGTTCGTTCTGGGGCTTCTATCGTCGGTGATCTGGCTGGCGTTGTCCGCGACGCGCACGGGGATCGTGGGTCTGGTGTTGGGCGCCGCCTTTCTGCTGACCGTGCTGCCGGCCCGGGAGCGGGCCCGGCTCCTCCCGATCCTTTCGGTGCTGGGGCTCATTGTCGTCTTCGGGGCAGCGGTGTATTCGGAGACCTGGGCTCACGTGCTGTGGAAGACGCGGCAGGATCTGGAGGTCGGGATCGAGACGGGGCGACTCGCGTACTGGCTGAGTGCGTGGGAGGCGTTCGCGAAGAATCCTCTCTGGGGCAGCAGTGTCGGTACGAGCCACAGCTACTTCCTGGGCACGGGGCGGTACATGGGGCTGGCGTTTCTGATACCCTTCTTCGTGGCCATGTGGGTCATCTGGCGGCACGGCGCCTGGCTTAGAAGGCAGCCGCTGGATCGACTGAGCTGGGCCGTGGTGGTGGGAATGCAGGGCGGCCTGCTGGCGGCCGTCGTTCTCAATTTTCTCGGCACGACGTTTCAGGGTGCGGTTCCGGCGTTTTTCTTCTGGATCCTGGTCGGCATCCAGGAGGCGATTTACATGGACGTGAAGCGCGGTCGCTTCGCCATCGTGAAGCCGGAGGCTGAGTACGGGGGAACGGAGGGGCGGGAGGCGTCCGCCCGCGCATCGGCTTGAGTCGGGTTCGGGCGTTGGAGGGGGCGGCGCGCAGGCGGCGGCCACGGGAGCGACGATTGGATTCGGAAGTGCTTATTCTCGCTCCGGCCTTCCCACCAAGCGCGGAGAGCGGGGTCTATCGCACCCTCAAGTTCGTGAAGTACCTGGGTCTCCTCGGGTGGCGGTCGGTGGTGGTGACGCCCTCCCAGGACGCCTATCCCTTTCTCGATGCGGGCCTTGCGGAAGAGATCCCTCGAGAGATTGTGGTGTACCGCACGCGCTTCCCCGGGTTGGCCAGGGCGGTACGGGATTGGCTGGACCCGTCGGCTATGGGCTCCGCGGCGCAGGGCGACAGGCGCCGGCGCGCCATGGCGCGCGTGGTCCGGCGGCTCAACGTACTGGTGATTCCGGACGTTTACGTGACCTGGCTCCCGTTCGCCGTTTTGGCGTCCGTGCGGGCGAGGCGGCGGCATCGTCCGGGGGTCGTGCTCGCGTCAGCGCCTCCGTCCTCGGTGGCGGTGATCGGAGCGGTCGTGAGTCGCCTGCTCTCTCTTCCTCTGGTGATCGATTTTCGTGACGGCTGGACGGTAGAGCCTTTTTACCGGGGCTCGGGCAAGCCGGGGAATGCGCTGCGCTACTGGCTGGAAGGGAAGCTGGAACGCCTTGTTTTTCGGCGCGCCCGGTATGTGATCTGCCAGCAGTCCGTGATGGCGTGCGATTATGCGCGCAAGTATCCGATCTGGCGCGAGAAGCTCGTGGTGCTGAACAACGGTTTCGACGAGGACGACTTCAAAGAGGTGAAGCCGTTCCGGTTCGACAGGCCGACGCTGCTGCATACCGGGTATGTGGAGGATCGGAGGAATCCCGAGGTGTTTTTCCGCGCGCTCGCCCTCCTGCGAATGAGGCGACGGGAGCTGCTGGAGCGGTTTCAGGTGGTCTTTGTGGGCCGCGTCCGGGCGGATTATCCGAGGCTGGCGGCGGAGATCGGTGTGGGTGATGTGGTTCGGTTCTGGGGTCATGTGGACCACCGAACTGCGCTCTCGATGATGCTGGGGGCGTCCGCCCTGTTGCTCCTGACCGGCAGGCATCCATCGGAGTTGCCCGGGAAGCTCTTCGAGTACCTGGGGTCGAGGCGTCCGGTATTCGGCCTCGCCGTTCCGGGTGGCGAAGCGGCGAGGGTGATCGAAATGGCGGAGGCCGGGGTGGTGGCGGTGGGAGAGGACCCCGGGGAAGTGGCGCGCGCTCTCGAGGATTTCCTTGAAAGGGTAGTGTCTGGGGGCTGGAACCCCGGCAGCGTCGACCTGTCGCGTTTCACGCGTCGGGCTGCCACGGAGGCGCTGGCGGGATTACTCGAGCGGGTGGTCGTTCAAGGGGAGGAAACGTGATGGGAGCCTCTCAGGAGAAAGATGTGAGCTGGTTGAAACGCGAAGTCGTCCGCTGGTGGCAGGAGAACCCCATGCTCTACGACTGGCAGCGGACTCTCCGCGCTCCAGTCGGCACCCGTGAGTTCTACGAGGAGGTGGACGCCCGCCTCTGGGCCGGCGCGCGCTTCATGCACGGACCTGGGGGCACCCCGTTCGGCGCGCTGATCGACTACGAGAGATGGCGAGGGAAGCGCGTGCTGGAGGTGGGGTGCGGCTCGGGCGCGCACGCGGCGCAACTGGCGCGGGCCGGCGCGGCAGTGACCGCGATGGATATCACGGGCAGGGCCACCTGGTTGACGAAGCAGCGCTCTGAGCTTTTCGACCTGAGGGTGGAGGTTCTTCAGGGTGACGCGGAGCGTCTGCCCTTCACCGACAGGAGCTTCGATCTCGTCTGGTCCTGGGGGGTGATTCATCACACGCCGCGCACGGACAGAGCGATCCAGGAGATGCACCGGGTATTGAGGCCGGGTGGAGAGGCGTGTGTGATGGTCTATCACCGCAGCTCCGTGGCGTACTGGATCAGCATCATGCTCGTGCGCGGGGTGATGCTGGGCGGGCTCTTGCACGGGTCGCCCAGCGAGCTGGCGAATCACTACTCGGATGGGCGGATCGCCCGGTTCTTCGTTCGCCAGGAGCTCGTGGATCTCATGAAGGATTTCAGCGCGGTGAAGACGCGGATTTTGTCCCAGCCCACGGACGTGTACCCGGTTCCGCACAGGCTCAAGCCTTTCGTGATCCATCACGTGCCGGAGCGCTTCACCGCCTTTCTCGCCCGGCGTTGGGGGGTATTCCTTTACGCCCACGCCGTGAAGTAGGGCAAGGGGCTTCGAGTGCTTCGTGGCGGAGATGTCGCCGGCCGTGCTTCCGGCCAGGGTATCCGCTCGCCGCTTCACGCCATTGACCTCATGGGGACGCTCGCAGGGAAATCCGCGACGCGCGGACGTTCGGGATGGGCGGGGTTGCCATGTCGATCGTGCTGATCACGGGCTCGGCCGGTCTGGTGGGCTCCGACGCGGCGGCGTTTTTCTGTGAGAGGGGATACGCGGTCGTGGGGCTGGACAACGACATGCGTCGCTACTTCTTCGGCGAGGCGGCGTCGACGCGCTGGCAGCGCGATCGCCTGCTGAGCGCCTATTCGAACTACGTTCACCACGACGTGGACGTGCGCGACCGCCGTGCGGTCGATGCGATATTCGGCGAGTACAGCTCGGACATCGCGCTGGTGATTCACACGGCAGCGCAGCCGTCCCACGACTGGGCTGCGCGGGACCCGGTGACTGATTTCACGGTCAACGCCAACGGGACCCTGAACCTGCTGGAATGCACGCGGTGTTTCTGTCCGGAGGCGGTTTTCATATTCACCTCGACGAACAAGGTGTACGGGGACCGGCCGAATCGGCTTCCGTTGATCGAGCTGGAGACGAGGTGGGAGATCGATCCTTCGCATCCGTATCAGCCGGGCATCGACGAGTCGATGAGCGTGGATGACGCGCGGCATTCGTTATTCGGCGCGTCGAAGCTGGCGGCGGACGTGCTGGTGCAGGAGTACGGGCGTTATTTCGGGATGAAGACAGCCTGCTTTCGAGCGGGTTGCATCACGGGCCCGAATCACTCGGGTGCGGAGCTGCACGGGTTTCTGTCGTACCTGATGAAGTGCGTGGTGATGGGGGCGCGGTACACCGTGTTCGGGTACAAGGGGAAGCAGGTTCGCGACAATATTCACAGTTACGATCTGGTGAACGCGTTCTTCCACTTCTTCCGCGCGCCGCGTCCGGGGGAAGTGTACAACATTGGCGGGGGTCGTTTCAGCAACTGCTCGATGCTGGAGGCGATCGCGGAGTGCGAGGATCTGGCGGGCAGGAAGCTCAGCTGGAGGTATGCGGAGTCGAATCGTATTGGCGATCACATCTGGTGGATCAGTGATGTCGGGAAGTTTCGGGCGCACTTTGCGGAGTGGAATCTGACGTACGATCTGCGCGGAACGTTGCTGGAGATCCTGGAGCGCAACGGGAGCCGGTGGACGGGAGGCGTGACGGGTTGAGACGCGTGGAGCAGAATCTCCGGGAGATGGAGCGAAGTCGGGAGGCATACTGGCTGCGGTACCCGGGAACGTCGCCGGTGAAGCTTCGGTGGCGGGCGCTGACGGTTCGGCACTGCTTTCATGTATTGCCGGGCGAATCGATCCTGGAGCTGGGGGCGGGGTCGGGTCTGTGGACGGAGCATCTGGCGGGGGTGTTCCGGGGCGAGAACCCCATCACCGCGGCGGTGTTCAACGACTCTCTGATGGAGGAGGCGTCACGGAAGAGGCTGCCGGGCACGAGGTTCGTGCGGGTGGGGGACCTGGCGGCGGACCTGCCGGTGGAGGGTTTCGACTATGTGGTCGGCACGGCCATCCTGTGCCACGACCTGTATCCGCAGAACCTTCGTGTGCTGCACGGCCTGCTGAAGCCGGGGGGTCAACTCCTGTTTTTCGAGCCGAATTACTGGAATCCCCAGGTATTCGTGAAGAACGTTTTTCGCCCGCTGGGGCGGCGGCTGGGGCAGGCGCGCTGCCAGGTGGGGATGCGGAAATACCGGCTGATGCAGATCGCCTCGCATCAGGGGTTCACGCATATCGAGGTGATCCCGTATGACATCCTCCATGCTCGGACTCCGCGTCGTCTCATACCGTTGGTGCAGTCGGCCGCGTTCGTGCTGGAGCACGCGCCGTTGATTCGTGAGCTGTGTGGCACGCTGTATATCTGGGCAAGGAAGCCGGGCGATGAGGAGAGAAGGCGGCCGTGGGTCAATCTTGCGGTCCATGGGGATCTGTCGGATTCCGTTTCGGTCGTCGTGCCGTGTCACAACGAGGCCATGAACGTCCCTCGGCTTGTTGGCGCTCTCCTGCAGTTGTACGGGGCCTATATCCATGAGATCGTTGTGGTAAACGACAACAGTACGGACCGCACGGCCGAGGTAACACGGGAGCTTATGAAGACGGAGCCGCGTGTGAAGCTCGTGGACTGCGATCCTCCCAACGGAGTTGGTCGAGCTCTGCGGCGCGGCTACACGGTGGCGACGGGCCGGTATGTTTTCTCGATGGATAGCGATTTCGTGCAGATCGTTCCAGAGTTCCGCGATCTTTTCGGCGTGATCGCGTCCGGGCACGACGGCGTAATTGGAAGCCGTTTCTCGCACGAATCCGTGCTGATGAATTATCCGTTCCTGAAGATCGTGTGCAATCGAGGCTTTCATCTTCTAGTGAATCTGCTGCTTCGGGTTCGGGTGCGCGACATTTCGAACAATCTGAAGCTGTACCGTGCCGAGATCCTGAAGAATCTGGAAATCGAGGAGCGGCATTTCGCGGCGAATGTGGAGACAGGTCTCAAGCCGCTCCTGGCGGGCTATGACATTCGCGAGGTGCCGATCTCCTGGATCAATCGGACGATTGACATGGGGGATTCGTCCTTCCGGATCGCCAAGATTGCTCCCAGCTACTTCCTGGCGCTGCTGCGAATCGTCTGGAGGACGTGGCGTGGGCGGCGTGGCTTGGTGAGAGTAGCCGACGTGGGAGGGGAGGCGCTGGGGGATTCCGGTCCCGCTGACGTCCATGTAGCGGGCGGAGGTGTTGCGGTGGGCAGGCATTTTCCGGAGACGGATCGAGGTTGACGACGAGCGATTTGGTGCCCTGTCCGGTCTGCGGCAGCGCCGGTACCAGGCTCTATGTGGATGGCGAGGACCGGGGCCTGGTGCCAAGCTCGCTCGGTTCGTCGCGAACGGAGGTGTCGCCCGGCCGCGTCCTCCGGTGCCGTACGTGCGAGCTGGGCTTCCGCCAGTTGCGGCCGAGCGAGGAGGAATTGGCCCGACTGTACCGCAGGCTGGACGGCAGCGTGTACGGATTGGAGGAGGGGGCACGATCGAGGACGGCGGAGCGGCACCTCGCCATCGTACGACACTATGTGCGGGTTGGGCGGCTCCTAGACGTGGGCTGCGCCTCCGGGATGTTCTTGAGACTCGCGGCCGAGGGGGGCTGGAGTGTGGTGGGTATCGAGCCCGCGGAGACCCTGGCCGAGCGGGGGAAGGAGGTTCTTCAAGGCAGGGGCGAGATCCTTTGCGCGACTCTTCAGGAGGCCTCGCTGCCGGCGGCCTCCTTTGATGTCGTGACGCTCTGGGACGTGCTGGAACACGTTCCGGATCCGGTGAGCTTCTTGCGCTCCTCTGGCGAGCTGCTGAAGCCGGGTGGGTTACTGTTCGCGAACGTGCCCGATCTGGACAGCCTGGAGGCGCGTCTCCTCGGCGCCCGCTGGCCGCTGTTGCTGCCGGAGCACCTCAACTACTTCAACCGCGGGAGCCTCAAGCTCTGTGGGGACAGCGCCGGGCTGACGTTGATGCGGTTCGGTCGACGCTCGGCTTCGTTCTCCATCCGGTATGTGATGTTTCGTCTGGCACAGCACCGGGTTCCCGGCGCCGGGGTGGGGTATAGGATTGCGAGCCGCAGCGGCATCGGTTCCGTGTTGATTCCCGTGCGGCTCGGCGAACTGTACGGAGTGTGGCGGCGTTGACGGGCTGCAACGGAGCGAGCACTCGAAGATCTCCGTCCACGACGTTGATCAGGCAGGAAACGGTATGAGATGGCTGCTTAACAAGATGCCTCTGACGCGGCTTAGGATCTGTTTGGCGCGAGGCGCTTATCATATCATACATCTCCTCCTACGAACGGACAGGCGCATCATCACTCGCAGCGGGATACGGTACGAAGTTGATCTTTCAGAAGCGATCGATCTATCGGTCTTCTTATTGGGGCATTTTCAGAAGCATGTCTCTGAGAACAAGCGCCTGTCCCTGCCAGAGGATGCCGTTATCTTTGATGTTGGAGCGAACGTTGGAACGATGACCCTGCCGTATGCCAAGCTGGTTCCTGCTGGCAAGGTCTATGCTTTCGAGCCCACTTTTTTCGCTTTCACGAAGCTCATGAGAAACTTGGAGTTGAATCCTGAACTGGCAGAACGCGTAGTGCCGGTTCAGAGTTTCGTATCTTCGAGTTGTTGTGCTAAGCCGGATATTAGGGCATATGCTAGCTGGAAGTTAGCGGGGGCGTTTGAAGCTGTGAGACACGGGGTGCACGGGGGAGCGACGAAGGCGACGAATGGGATAGGAGCGATAACGCTGGACGGATTTTGTGAGCGGAACGGAATCGCTAGATTGGACTTCATGAAGATTGATACTGACGGGCACGAGCTTCAAGTTCTAGAAGGGGCGCGAGAATCAGTTGCGACGTTCAGACCCTTGATCATCTTTGAAGCGGGCCTGTATCTGATGGAGGAGGGGGGGATCACGTTCGCAGATTTTGCGAGTTTGTTTGGATCTTTGGGGTATTGTTTGTTCGACAGCAGGGGACGGCGAAAGATAGACGTAGCAAACTATCGGAGGCACATTCCGCGGAAGAGCACAATAGACATTTTGGCTGTGCCGACGACGAAACTGTGAAGATAAGTGGAGCGGGATATTGGGTCTGTAGTCTGTAAGAAGTAGGGGAGCATTTGGGGAGTCTTCTGATCGGGGGGTCTCCGATGCGACCCAATGTCTTGGTGCGGTGGGGAAGAGGGGCAGGGCGGGATCGAGATGGTAGAGAGTGGCGTGAAGGGTGGGCGGGGGGGGTAGGACGCATGAAGATGGGCCTGCGGTGCAGTGATTCGCTGACGCGGAGCAGTGCGAGGGGGACGGAGCTTTTCGAGAGCGGAGAGCGGTGGCAGGTATGTGTGGCATTGCGGGTGTGGTTCGTCGGGGGGGGCTGACTGCGGTCGACCGTGACGCTGCGAGATGGATGACGGCGGCGATGCGCCATCGGGGTCCGGATGCCGAAGGCTATCTGGAGGACGGCTGCGTCGCGTTCAGCATTCGGCGGCTGAGGGTGCTGGACCTGGACACGGGCGACCAACCGATCTTCAACGAAGACGAGACGGTCGGGGTGGTCTTCAACGGCGAGATCTACAACTACCGGGATCTCGGCCGTGAGCTGCGGGAGCGGGGTCATCGGTTCCGGACTCGCAGTGACACGGAGACCATCGTGCACGCGTACGAGGAGTGGGGGCCGGGTTGCGTGGAGCGGCTCAGGGGGATGTTCGCCTTCGCCGTCTTCGACGGGCGCGCCCCGGGAGGGGAAGATCCGTCCCAGGCCCGGGGCCGCGTGTTGGTGGTCCGGGATCGCCTGGGCATCAAGCCGCTGTACTACGCGGAGCAGGAGGGCCTGCTCCTCTTCGCGTCGGAGGTGCGCGCGCTGCTGGCCAGCGGCCTGGTGCGGCCGCGGCTCAGCGTGGCGGGTCTCGATTCCTTTCTGCTGTTCGGTTCGGTGCAGGAGCCGCTCACGCTGATCGACGGCATCATCTCGCTTCCTGCGGGGCATACGCTGGAGGTGGACGTGGGGAGCGGACGCTGCGCGCTGAAGCGCTACTGGGACTTTCCGCCATGCGATGGAGGGAGAGACGAATCCTGGGGTGCCCGGGGTCGGTCCGAGGCCGGGGAACCGGCGGTGCGGGAGCTGCTCGAGGAGGCGGTGCGTCTCCGTCTCGTCTCGGATGTACCGCTCGGGGCCTTCCTGAGCGGCGGGATCGATTCCGGGGCGGTCGTGTCCCTGATGAGCGACATGGCAAGCGGTCCCGTGAAGACGTTCACCCTGGTCTTCGACGAGCCGCACTTCAACGAGGCGGCCTATGCGCGTGAGTCGGCCAGCGCCTTCGGGACGGATCACGTGGAGGTGCGGATCACGGGTTCACGGGTTCTGGCGGGGCTTCCGAGAGCCATGGAGGCCATGGACCAGCCGACGATGGACGGGATCAACACGTATTACGTCTCCCAGGCGGCGAAGGAGGCCGGACTCACGGTGGCGCTCTCGGGCCTCGGCGGCGACGAGATCTTCGGAGGCTACAGCACATTCCGCACCGTCCCACGGCTTCGGCGCCTGCAGCCGCTCGCCCATGCGCTGCCGGCCCCGGCGGCGATGGGCCTGCGCAGTCTTGTCGCGAGGCTGCCGGCCCTCGGGTCGTGGCCCGGGCGGCAGAAGGTGATGGCGTTCCTGGAGGGGGATCTCCCCTTCGGCGACCCCTATTTCCTGGCGCGTGCGTTATTCACGCCCGGGCAGGTAGCGGCGCTCCTGGAACCTGAAGTGCGGAGGTGCATTGCCGACGGTTCCCCGGCCGCGCAGCGGGCCGAGGGGACACTCGATCGGGCACGCCACTACGATGCGGTGAACGCGGTCTCGTATCTGGAGGTCAGCCACTATCTGCTGAACACTTTGCTACGGGACACCGACCAGATGAGCATGGCTCATTCTTTGGAGGTGCGGGTCCCGCTGATCGATCACAAGCTGGTGGAGCTCATGTTCCGGATTCCCGGCCACGTGAAGGTGCCGCGGGCTCGGCGCGGCGGGGCCCGTCGGCCTTCGAAGCCTCTGCTGGTCGAATCGCTGGCGCGGCCTCTTCCACGGGCGATCCTGGGGCGAAGGAAGCACATGTTCATGCTCCCCTGGGAGCACTGGCTTCGGCGGGAGTTGCGCCTCGAGGTGGAACGCGGGCTGCTGGGCCCGCCGGACTGTCTTTCGGGCATGGTGAACCGTCAGGCGGTGGCGGAGATATGGCAGCAATTCCTTGCGGGTCGGACTTCGTGGTCGCGGCCATGGAGCCTGTACGTGCTGTTCCGATGGTTGAGCGATCACTGTGACGGCGGATGGTCGGGGACCCCACCATGAGGATTCTCAAGGTCTGCTACACGTACTATCCGTTCGTGGAGATGGGTGGTCCCCCCGTGAAGGTGCGGGCGATTGCGGAGCACCTGGTGCAGCGGGGGAACCGGGTCACCGTGCTGACGGCGAGGTATGGGGACACCCGTGGGACGGAGGTGCGAGAGCTTGGGGGGGTGGAGGTGGTGTACCTCCGCTCGTGGTTCCGGTATCGAACGGTGACGATCAATCCTGGAGCGGTCCGGTTTCTCCGGCGGCGGGTCCGCGAATTCGACGTCGCTCATATTTATGGTTTCTACGATCTGTTGGGCCCTCTTGCCTCGTTCTATTGCCGGCGCTCGGGCGTGCCGTACGCGCTTGAGCTGCTCGGCATGTTCGAGCCCATCGGGCGAAGTCTGGCGAAGAAGCGCGTGTATCACGCTCTCCTGGGTCGTTCTCTGATCCGTCATGCGGCGTGCGTGGTGGCGACGTCGGAGCGTGAGCGGGGGACGCTTGTAGCGGGCGGTGTGCCGGCGGAGCGGATTGCGCTGCGTCGCAACGGGGTCGACCTGAGGCAGTTTGCGGCTCTGCCGCCCCCGGGGGGGTTCCGGCGGAGCTGGGGGATCGGCGCCGCCGAGAGGATGCTTCTCTTCGTAGGGCGGATTGTCTGGGTCAAGGGGCTCGACGTGCTGCTGCGCGCATTCGCAGGGCTGGCGTACAACGGCGCGCGGCTGGTGCTCGCCGGCCCGCAGGAACGAGACGGTTACCGGGAGCTTTTGGAGCGGGAGGTGGAGCGTCTCGGACTCGGGGATCGAGTTGTGTTCACCGGTCCACTGTTCGGGGAGGCGAAGCTGAGCGCGCTGGTGGACGCCGATGTGGTCGTTCTCCCGTCGCGGAGCGAGAGCTTCGGCAACGTGGCCGTGGAAGCCGCGTGCTGCGGCGTGCCCGTGGTGGTCAGCGATCAGTGCGGTGTCGCGCCGTACGTGAAAGACCGTGCGGGTCTGGTGGTGCCGCTCGAGGCGGATGCGGTCCGGAAGGCGCTCTTCGAACTCCTGAGCGACGAGGCGTTGCGCGAGCGTTTCCGGGCGGGAGCACTGGCGGCCGCGCAGGCGCTTTCCTGGGACGAACCCGTAGCCCAGCTGGAGGGGCTCTACCGGGAGCTCCTGGGATCCCGGCGGCGCCGCGTCGCGGCGTGACGGATTCGGCGGCGGAGGAGGGTGGGGAGGCGGTTCGCGTGATGAGCCGGATCGTCGAGGAGCTGGACGCCTTGTCCGCCGTTCCAGCGTAGGAGGGCTCGCGTGTACGTGCTGGGGATCAACGCCTACCACGGGGACGCGTCCGCTGCGATCCTCGCGGACGGGCAGCTCGTGGCGGCGGTGGAGGAGGAACGTTTCACGCGCGTCAAGCATACGGCGGGGTTCCCCATCCATGCGGTGCGGTACTGCCTGGAGGCGGCGGGCGCGCGGATCGGGGAGGTGGAGCACGTGGCAGTGCCGCGGAAGGCGCGGGCGCGCTGGCTTCGCAAGCTGGTATACGCGGCGCGGCTGCCGCGCTTCGCTCTGGAGCGGGCGCGAGTATTGGGGCGGTTCCGGGGGATCCGGGAGACGCTGGCGGCGGGGCTGGACGTATCGCCGCAGCAGGTGACGGCGGCGATCCACGGGGTGGAGCATCATCGCGCGCACCTGGCGAGCGCGTTCTTCGTGTCGCCGTTCGAGCGTGCGGCGCTTCTTTCCCTGGACGGCCTGGGCGACTTCGCCAGCGGGATGTGGGGGATCGGCGAGGGGAACCGGATGCGGGTGCTGGGGAGCGTCTCGTTTCCGCACTCCGTGGGGATGTACTACACGGCGCTGACGCAGTATCTGGGTTTCTGGAAGTACGGGGACGAATACAAGGTGATGGGGCTCGCGGCGTACGGCGAGCCCGAGCAACTGGAGGCGATGCGGCGGTTGCTGCGGGCCGCGGACGGGCTCGGCTATCGGATGGATCTGCGCTTCTTCACCCATCACCGGGATGGCCCGTCCATGAGCTGGGCGGAAGGCGAGCCGGTGCTGGGGCGGCTATTCTCGCAGGCGCTCGAGGAGCGGTTGGGTCCGCGGGTCGAGGGCCGCGACGGCATCGAGGACCGTCACCGGAACATCGCCGCCAGCCTGCAGCGGCACCTCGAGGACGTGGTGGTCCATCAGTGGAACCGCCTCCACGCGCTCTGCGGGCTCGATGCTCTCGCGTACGCGGGGGGCGTGGCGTTCAACTGCGTGGCGAACGGCAGCATCTTCGACCAGACGCCGTTCCGCGACCTCTACATCCCGGCGGCGGCCGGGGACGCGGGTCTGGCCATCGGCGCCGCGTATTTCGTGTGGCACGAGGTGCTGGGGAATCCGCGGTCGTTCGAGATGGAGCACGCGTACTGGGGTCCCGAGTTCCCGGACGCGGCGCTGCGCGGCGAGCTGGAGCGGCGCGGGCTCAAGTATCGTCGGCTGGACGACGATGCGCTCTTCCGGACGGTGGCGTCGCACATCGCAGCGGGCCGGGTGGTGGGGTGGTTCCAGGGCCGGCTGGAATGGGGTCCTCGAGCGCTGGGGAACCGGAGCATCGTGGCGGATCCGCGGCGTCCAGAGATGAAGGACATCCTGAACCGGCGAGTGAAGCATCGGGAGCCGTTCCGACCTTTTGCGCCGTCGGTCCTGGAGGAGCATGCGGGCGAGTACTTCGAGCAGAGCTATCTTTCGCCTTTCATGCTGCTGGCCTACCGGGTGCGTGCGAGCAGGCTGGGCGAGGTGCCGGCGCCGACGCACGTGGACGGAACCGGGCGGCTGCAGACGGTGAGCCGTCGCACGAATCCGCGTTTCTGGCGTCTCATCGAAGCGTTCCGGCAGGAGACGGGGGTGCCCGTCGTGCTGAACACATCGTTCAACGAGAACGAGCCGATCGTCTGCACGCCGGACGAGGCGGTGGAGTGTTATCTGCGCACGCGGATGGATGTGCTGGCGCTCGGGAACTACGTGGTCGAGCGCGGCGGTTCGGCAGGCTGAAGTCCGAATGCGCGTGCTGCTGCTGAACGAATATTTTCCGCCCGACACGTCGGCGACGGCGCAGATGGCGCAGCTCGTGGCCTGTGCCCTGGCGACGCGACATGAGGTGGTGGTTCTGGCGGGCAGGCCGTCCTACGATCCGCTTTCGCGCCATCCTCCCTACCTCGTCCGGCGGGAGCGGCAGGGGAAGGTGACGGTGGAGCGGGTGGGCTCGACGGCGTTCCACCGGCGGCGCATGAGCGGGCGCCTCAGCAACTACCTGTCCTACCTGGCGCTGGCGATGCCCGCGGGTCTGGCCATCGACGCGGACGTGGTCCTCGCGATGACGGATCCACCGCTGGCGGGGATCGCCGGCGCGGTGGTGGCGCGTCTGCGCGGGCGGCCGTTCGTGTACAATATTCGCGATCTCTACCCGGACATGGCGGTGGCGGGCGGGATCGTGCGGCCTGGCCGGCTCATAGACGGGTGGGAGCGGTTGCACCGGTGGGCGCTGCGCCAGGCGCGGCGCGTGATCGTCCTGGGCGAGGACATGCGGGACCGGGTGATCGCGAAGGGGGTGGATCCGGAACGGGTGGTGGTGGTCCGGGACGGGGCTCCGCCGCCCGCGAGCGCGGTCGCCGCTTCCCATGGCGTGACGCAGAGCCTGCGCTGCGGGTTCCGGTTCGTGGCGATGCATGCGGGCAACCTCGGGTTCTACGGGGCGTGGGACACTCTGGTCCGTGCCGCGGGGGTGCTGAACGGGGAGGGCATCGGGATCGTGTTCGTCGGGGATGGCGCGGAGAAGGAGCGACTGCGTGCGGCCGCGCAGGGGTCGGCGGCGGTTCGTTTCCTTCCGTTCCGGCCGCGTCAGGAACTGCCCAGCGTGCTGTCGGCGGCCGATGTGCATATCGTGACGATTCGGCGCGGCCTGGAGGGCGTCGTGGTACCAAGCAAGCTGTATCCGATTCTGGCCGCGGGGCGGCCCGTGCTGGCGGTTGCGCCGACGCAGGCTGACGTGGCGCGCATCGTCCAGGAGTATGGTTGCGGGCTCGTGGCGGACCCGGAGGACCCCCGCTCCGTGGCGGCGGCGATCCGCCGGCTCGCGGGAGACCCGGCTCTGGTGCGGGAGCTGGGGGAACGGGCGGGGCGTACGGCGGCGTGGTTCGATCGCGGCGCGCAGCTTCGGGAGTTCGTGCGGGCTCTCGAGGCGGCGGCCGAGGGCGGGCGGTAGCGGTGGCACAGAGGGCGAAGGTCTTCTGAGCGGAGAGGGATTCATGTCGGCAGCGCCGATTCTGGGTGCTCTGTGCATCGCGCTGTTCACGGCTCTGGGCCTGACGCCGGTGGTGGGCCGGTTTGCGGAGCGGCTTGGCATCGTGGACAAGCCGGGGCCGCGGAAGGTGCATGAGTCGCCGGTGCCACTCCTGGGCGGTCTGGCCATCTTTCCGGCAGCGGTGGTCGGCGCTCTCCTCTTCCCGGACCCGGAGTCATGGGTTCGGGCGGGCAGCGTGCTGGCGGGCGGGGCGTTGCTCCTGGCCGTGGGGATCCTCGACGATCTGGGTCTCTTGCATCACCAGATCAAGCTGCTCATCGCCATGCCGGCGGCGAGCCTGATGCTGGTCGCGTCGGGCGTTGCCGTGCCGCCGCCCGGATCGCTCTTTGCCTTTTCGCTGGCCGCTACAGTGTTATGGCTCGTGGGCATCACGGCCGCGTTCAGCATCCTGGATCACCTGGATGGCGTGTGTGCGGGGATCGCCGCCATCGCTGCGGCCTTCTTCCTGCTCTGTGGAGTGGTCGACCAACGGATGGAGGTGATGGTGCTCGCCGCGTCGCTGATGGGCGCGGCGCTCGGTTTTCTGCGCTGGAACTTCAATCCTGCCAAGATCTTCATGGGCGACGGGGGCGCCATGTTTCTGGGCTTCGTATTGGCGGCCCTAGGGCTCCAGGTGAGCCTGCCCGGGCCGTCGCCCGCCACCGGCTGGCTCGTGCCGGTCCTGATCCTGGGTGTACCGATCTTCGACACGGCGCTGGTGATCGTATCGCGGTTGCGGCGGGGGCTCGTGCCTTTCGCGTCCCCCGGTAAGGATCATACCGCTCACCGGCTGGCGAAGATGGGGATGGGGCCGCGCCGAGTCGCCCTGCTTCTTTATGCGGCGGCCGTGTTCTGCGGGTCGACAGCCCTGCTGGTGCGGAGGCTGCCCGTGCTGGCGAGCTACAGTCTGGTGGGGGCGCTGGGCGCCGTCGCCCTGATCGCGCTTGTGCTGCTCGAGCGCGCGCCGTACGAGCGGCAGGAGGGAACGCACTGGCTGCGCGGGCGGAGGCCAGCGGGGGAGGCGATGGCGGCGGAGGCCGCGTACCGGGCCGCCGGGGCACGGCGGGATCGCTCGTGAGGGAGAGTCCGCGCTGCGGCCCGGTCAACCGGGCGCACCCGCCGCGCATCGGCGATGTCGGTGCTCAAGGGGAGATCTGACTCCGGGACACCAGCTTGTACGTGGGCCGATCACGCGCTATCGTATCAAGCAGCCTGAGGACGGCGATTCAAGTATACGGTATTTCTCCGATTCTTCTGCGCCCGGGTGCGACCCTCCGAGCCGAGTCTCCTGCTCCGGCGAGATCGTACAGCGCGCAGAGTGTCGTTGTGCGTCGGGGAGGCGTGGTCCATGCTTAATGGCAAGCGTGTGCGGGTTCTGGCGCTCGTTCCGCTTTTGTTGCTCGGCGTGCTCGCTGAAGGCTTGGCCGGGCAGTCCACGAATCGTGAGACTCGCCTGCTAAGACCTGACGAGCTTGTCATTTCGCCGGGAGATCTTCTCACGATTCGCGTCTGGCCGGAAACCAACCTGGGGGGCGAGTACCCGGTGGAAGCGTCCGGGGTGGTCTACCTGCCGATGCTCGGGGGAGTGCAGGCGGGCGGGGAGACGGTGGAGGCGTTCCGGGGCCAATTGCGCGAGCGCTTCGCCGAGACGATGCGCTCACCCGTCGTCTCGGTGACTCTTCTGTTCCGGGTCAGCGTGGTCGGCGCGGTGCGGGGGCCGGGCCTGTACATGGTCGATCCCACGCAGACGCTCTTCGACGTGATCAGCCGTGCGGGTGGCTTCATGGATGAAGCGCGGCAGGATGACCTGAGGCTCATCCGGGACGGCAAGGTCATCGAGGTCAACGCGCGGCGGGCGCTGGAGACGGGTGAGGCGCTCCTGGCCGTCAGCCTGCGGTCCGGGGACCGGGTCGTGGTGCCCAGGAAGTCTCGTGTCACCATCAACGCGATCTATCAGCTTCTTCAGGCGGCGGCGATCATGGTGACGTTGATCACGGTCCTGCGCACGAACTAGCGACCGTTGGGAGAGGAACGATGAAACGGGTCGGAGTCGGTTCGGTCCTTTCCGATCTGCAGCCAGTGCCCTCGACTCGTGCAGCGGACGAAGCCATCGGCTTCTGGGGGTACGTATACCTGTTCGCGCGCCGCTGGTGGGTCGTGGCTCTCTGCGCCACCGCATCTGTCGCGGGCGTATGGTGGGTCGAGCGATCGAAGCCGCTGCTGTATACGGCTGCGGTTCTGGTCATGAAGCAGGCCGTGGCCGGCCCGCTGGTCGCGGTGGGAGTGGTGGGGGGAGCGAGCCCCGAGGTCTCTGCCGACCGGATCGCCTCGCAGATCGAGATCCTGCTGAGCCGCGGCGTGCTGGGCCCGGTGGTGGACTCGCTGGACCTGCGGCTGGACGTGGACGTGACGCAGCTCAGCCGGAGCCGTGCCGTGCAGGCCGCGGAGGTGGATCCGGGCGCGCCCTCGGGGTCGTATCTGCTGGCGGCGGATGGGGAGGAGGGGGAGGAGGTGGTCCTCCTGCATCCCCTGACGAAGCGGGTGCTGGCGAGGACGGGGAGGAGCGAATGGCTGGAGGGTCCCGGGTTCCGTCTCCTCGCCGGGGACCTGGCCTCGCTTGCCGCGCCTCTGCGGATCGCCGTCCTCGACCGGGAGTCGGCCATCGGCAGCCTGCGGGGGGGGCTTCAGGTCGAGCAGGTTCGTGGGACTGCGTTGATGCGGCTCAAGTACACGAGCCCCGACCCGGTTCTCTCGGCGGACCTGGTGAACGCGGTCGCCCTTGCGTACCAGGAACATGAAGCGGAGCGGGGCAAGGAGGAAGCGACGCGGCGGCGCGCCTTCATCGGGGACCAGCTCGCCCAGGTGTACGACTCGTTGCATGCGGCCCAGAACGAGCTGCAGACGTATCAGGATAGCGCCGGCACGATCGATCCGGAGGTGGAGGCGAAGGCGTTCGCCGACGCGCTCATGTTTTCGGAGAACGAGCTGCGTGATCAGCGGTTCCAGGAGAGCGTGCTGCAGGGCCTGATTCTCTCGTTGAGGCGCGATGGGGATGTGGAGCCGGCGTTCGAGCGGATCGTCGCGCTGGGCGACCTGCTTCCGTCCAGCGGGGATCTGTACCAACGGCTCCAGAGTCTGCAGGCGGATCGGAGCCGGCTCACCGCTTCCCGGTACGGATACACGGAGGCGGGCCCCGAAGTCGAGGTCCTGGACTCGTTGATCGCGGATGCCAAGCAAAAGATCCGGGGCATCGCCGAGGAGTCGCTGCGTCTGATGCGTTCCCGGAAGGACGCGTCGGAGGGGCGCGTGCGGGAGCTCCGCCAGCAGGTGGGAGAGGTCCCGGGCCGGAGCACCGGATTCACGCGGCTGGAGCAGCGCATCGCTGGGGTGCAGGGCGTCTTCGACATGTTGGTGGAGAAGTATTACGAAGCCCAGATCGCCGAGGCGGTCGAGGCGGGTGATGTCAAGATCGTGGATCGCGCGCCACCGCCGCTGTCGCCGGATCCCCGGCGGACGCGCCCGAAGCTGGCGATCGCGCTCGTGGTGGGCCTGCTCATCGGGAGCACCCTGGTGTTTCTCCTGGAGTACATGGACACGAAGATCAAGGGGGCCCAGGACGCGCAGCTCGCGGCGTCGCTCGCGGTCATCGCGTACATTCCGAAACTTCAACAGAACCAGAAGTATGTGGGGGGGCCGCTGATCGTCGGGGATCGGCCCGGTGACCCCGGAGCGGAATCGTTTCGCGTGCTGCGGACGCACCTCCGGTTCGTTCGCACCGAGCGGCCGCGTCTGGTGGCGGTGACGAGTCCGGGTCCGTCGGAGGGTAAGAGCACGGTCGCTCTGAACCTGGCGCGCTCCCTGGCGCACGAGGGCCATCGCGTGCTGCTGATCGATGCGGATCTGCGGCGTCCTTCGATCCACGAGGTCTTCGAGCTCGAGCGTGCGCCGGGTCTCTCCGACGTTCTGGTGGGCGAGTGCAAGGGGGAAGACGCGTTCCGGTTCCTGCCCGAGGAGCCGCTGGCCGTCCTGACGTGCGGGAGCGTGGTTCCGAATCCGGCGGAGCTGCTCGGGGGGCCGAGCTTGCGAAGCCTTCTTCTGTTTTCCCGGGAGAGTTTCGACACCGTCGTGATCGATACGCCGCCCGTGCTGGCGGTCACGGACGCCCTGGTGCTGGGCGCCGAGGTCGAGGGGACGCTCGTGGTCGCCCGGACCGCGTACACGGACCGCAAGGCGCTGACGCGGGGAGTGGACGAGTTGCGGATGGTGGGAGCGCCACTCCTGGGGCTGGTCGTCAACGCTGTGCCCACGAGCGGTGCCTACGGGCACTATGCCGGATACTACACTTACACGTACTACGCGTCGGTAGACGGGAAGCGGAAGCGCCGCGGGCCACTCGGGCGTATCCAGGCCATTCTGAGCCGGACCAGCTAGACGCTCATGGAGCCCTCGGGGGGTTCGGAGCCGGGTGGCGGGGTTGGGCCGGTCCTCAGGATTGGCCGCCGCTGGAGGGCGGGCGACCGCCATCCGATGGGTCAACCTCGCCGCCGGGAGTCCATGGCGCACGGCGGTGCGCCAGTCTTCTGGGCAGGACCGAGGCGAGGGCTGCCAGCGGCCCGAGGAGCGCGAGCTCGAATGCGACGACCCGCAAGTTGTAGATGGTGAGGAGGCTGGCAAAGAACTCGCCAGGGGCGTCACTCCTTTCGAGTTCGAGGCTGGGGAGGATCGGCCAGTAGAAGAACCGGTCGGTGAGGGGCCACAGAAGCTGGATGCCGGGCGAACCGCGGGTGTCCGGAGTCAGCCAGTCGAGGATCAGATGGGAGGAATACGCCGCTGCGACGGTAATGAGGAGCGGGAAGAATCGCCCGCAGCGCACCCAGCCGACGGTGCCGGCGAGCAGGCCGACGAGGAGCGCGGCACAAAGAGAGTGTGTGGCGAAGCGGTGATAGAGGGCCGCGTTCCCCCACAGCAGTCCGGGTAAGTAGTCTGCGTCGGGCAGGGTGGCGACGAGCGCGGCAGTAGCCGCGGAAACTGTGTGGCTGCGCGACAGCCGGATTCCCGTGACTTCGGCGACCGCATATCCGGCGAGGGCGTGTCCAATGGGTGTCGGCATAACGAGTCCCGTTCTCTGTACCGGGAGCCGGCGGTTCCGTTCCGCCGGCGCTCCGCGCTTCGACTATCCGCGGTCTCCTTGCGAGCGCTTCGTCCCGGGCACACGTCTCCGCTTCTGCCGTGAAAGCCGACTCGACCGTGCCTAAGTCCATTGCCAGGTCCGTGCGCGATTCCGTCACCCGGCTCCTCGCCCTGGTGGGTGTGGAGCCGGATGGCAAGCACGGGGCCCGCGGCGAGATGATGCAGGGGCTGGGCCGAGAACCTAGGGCGGCGGAAGCGTTCCCGCGAACGGACGGGCGACGGCCGGCCTCGCGGTTTCGAGCTCCCGACATCGTTTTCGAGGTGGAGGCGGAGTTCGACTGGGACGCCTGCCTGCCGCCACGCGCGCGGACGCGGCGGTGGCGTATGCAGCAGCGTCTCAAGCGAGGCATCGATCTTGTATTTGCGTTTCTGTCTCTCGTGGTTCTCGCTCCCGTGTTTGCGGTGAGCGCGCTCCTGGTGAAGATCGGTTCGCGCGGGCCGGTGATCTATCGGTGGCGGGCCATGGGGAGAGGGGGGCGGCCGTTCGTGTCGTACAAGTTCCGCACCATGGTGGAGAACGCCGATGAGCTGAAGGCCGAGCTCCTGCCGTTGAACGAGATGCGCGGCCCGGTCTTCAAGATCCGGAATGACCCGCGCATCACGCCGGTGGGGAGGTGGCTCCGCAGGTTCAGCATCGACGAGCTGCCGCAGCTCTGGAGCGTGCTCAAGGGCGACATGAGCCTGGTGGGCCCGCGCCCGCCGTTCCCGGAAGAGTTCGCGCAGTTCGAGAGCTGGCAGTGGGCGAAGCTGGCGGTGACGCCGGGCATGACGTGCCTGTGGCAGATCAACGGGCGCAACGAGATCCGGGACTTCGACGAATGGGTGGCGCTCGACCTGGAGTACATCTGCGACTGGAGCCTGTGGCTGGACTTCAAGATTCTCCTCAAGACGATCCCGGCGGTCCTCAACGGACGCGGCGCGTGGTGATTGATCCTTCGTTCGCGCCTGCATCCGGGTCCTCCGACACACCTGAAATCTGAAAGTGCTCATGCTGGCGGAGCGGTCGTTCCGCCGGCTCAGCGTACGGCACATGCTGGCTGCTGTGGCCGCGGGCGCTGGGTACGCGGACGGCATCGCCCCCTGCGGGAGCTCGGAGAGGGTCGCTGCCTGAAGCGGTTTATTCACCCGGGGGCGAGCGCATGAGTATGCGCATCGCGTTGGTGCACAGCCGGTACGCCCGCGCCGGCGGCGAGGACAAGGCGGTTGAGCTGCAGCGCCAGTTGCTCATGGAGCGGGGACACAGCGTGAGCCTGCTCATGGGCGACGGAGCCCGGGTGCGCGAGGGGGGCCTTCGAGCCAAGCTGACCGGTGCACTGGCCATGGGGTACTCCTGGTCGGCCGGGCAGGCCATGGCGGCACTGATCGGCCGGGAACGGCCTGACCTCATCCACGTGCACAATCTGTACCCCACGCTTTCGCCGTCGGTGGTGGTGGTGGCCAAGCGCGCCGGCAAGCCGGTGGTGATGACCCTGCACAACTACCGCCTGCGCTGTCCGAACGGCCTGTTTCTGCGGCAAGGGGAGCCGTGCGAACGTTGCGCGGCGGGCAACCACCTGCACGCGGTGGTGGGGCGCTGCCGGGGGTCACTGGCAGAGAGCAGTGTGTACGCGGTCACGCTCGCCTGGCATCGCTGGCTGGGCCTGCTCGAGAAGCGCGTCGACGTCTTCATTTCGCCCAGCCGCTTTCTGGCTGGCCGCTTGTGCCAGTACGGCATACCGCGTGACAGGATGCGCGTGGTGGCCAACTTTGTGCCTGACCCCGGGGCCCGTTCCGGCGGGGGAGGCTACGCCGCCTACCTGGGGCGCCTCTCGCCGGAGAAGGGGGTGGAAACGCTGATCGCCGCCTTTCGCCGGCTGCCCGACCGGCAGTTGGTCCTAGCTGGCACCGGTCCTGAGGAGGAGCGGCTGCGCGCGCTGGCGAATGCCGCGGCTAACATCCGCTTTGTGGGGCATCTGACGGGCCAGGCTCTGGTTGATCACATGCGCGGCGCTGCGTTCTGTATCCAGCCTTCGCTCTGGTACGAAAACCAGCCGTTCTCGGCCCTGGAGGCGCTTGCGCACGGGGTGCCCCTGCTGGTCTCCGATCGCGGCGGTCTCCCGGAGCTGGTGGTGCCGGGGGTCAGCGGCCTGGTCTTCGAGGCCGGCGATGTAGCCGACCTGTGTGAGAAGGCCGAGGCGATGTTCGGCGCAGACCTGGCGCAAATGAGTGGGGCGGCCCGGCGCACGTATCTGGAGCGATACACCCCCGCTGTCCACTACAGGCTGCTGGCAGCGATCTACAGCGAGCTCACGCAGAAGGAGATGGCGGGGTGACCACGGGGGCACCCAGTTTCGCGGTCTTCGGAAAGATCCGGATCGATGCACACACCATGGCGTCTGCCGTCGCCAGGATGGAGGCGCTGATCCGAGCGGGGCAAGCCCAGTACGTGTGCGTCACGAGCGTGCACACCACGATGACGTGCGCGGGGAGTGAGGATATGGCGGAAGTGAATAACAACGCCGGCATGGTGATCCCCGACGGCATGCCCGTGGTGTGGTATGGCCGTTGGCGTGGCCAGAGCCTGGAGCGGGTAGCCGGCGCTGACTTCATGGCTGCCTTCCTCACTGTCTCGGAGCAGAAGCGATATAGGCACTTCCTCTACGGCTCGACCGAAGAGACTCTGGCCAAGTTGCGCCGGCGGCTGGGGGAGCGCTGGCCTGCGGCACGCGTGGTGGGGGCGTTCTCCCCGCCGTTTCAGCCGTGGACGGCCGCCGATCTGCAGGCTGCTGCCGATATGATCGACGCAGCCGACCCCGACGTGGTGTGGGTGGGGTTGGGCGCACCCAAGCAGGAACGCTGGATGGCGGCCATGCGGCCCCTGCTCAGACGGGCCATCATGGTCGGGGTGGGTGCCGCTTTCGACTTCCACGCCGGTACCGTGCAGCGTGCGCCCGCGTGGATGCAACGCTCCGGCCTGGAATGGCTGCACCGTCTCGCTTTGGAGCCTCGCCGGTTGTGGCGGCGCTACGTCTCGACGAACTGTGCCTTCCTGGGGAGGTGGTTGGTCGAAGCGGTGGGCTGGGGCCGGTCAGCTTATCGCTTCCGGCCCGGAACACAGCGCTGACCGTGACGCGGCAGCTTGAGTCATCGGGGAGAGTCGTCAGCCTTCAAGTCCCTGTGTCGCGGTCCACCCGCGGACGCAATAGCCTCGAAGTGAGCGTCCCCAAAATGCCACACCTCGCAGGCGTGCACTCGAGCCGCTCCCGCGATCAAGAGATCGATGGTCGGAACGAGCCGGCCGGCACGGGCCAGAAGCCAAGCCAGGCGGCCCGCAGCGCTCGCCTCCGCGTCTCCGAGGGGCAGCCACCATAAGGACTCGAGATCGCGTTGCAGCGTTTCATAGGCGCTCTCGGTCTTGGCCCCGCTGGCCAGCTCGACCGCGATAGGAGCAACCACCGCCACATCTTGATGCCGCAACGCCTCGGCCACGCTCCGCTTCACGGCGTTGGCCCCACGAGGGTGGTAGAACTCGATCCAGGCGGAGGTGTCTACCAGGACTCCAGCCATCAGCGCTCCTGCCGCACGCGGTTCAAATCGTCTTGGGTCAGGGCTAGCTCCAGCGTGCCCGCATGGAGAGCTACGGCTTCGCGGCGCAACCGCTTCACCAACTCGTTGAGAGCCCGTTCGATGGCCTCCCGCTTCGTCTTAGCGCCGCTCAGGCGGCGCGCCTCCTCGAGCAGCGCCGGGTCAAGAACCACCGTCGTCCGTGCCTTTAGCATACTCCTCCTTGCTATGTCTCCATAATACATACGCATCGTGCACATTGCAAGGGCACCAAGAGTGGTGTACGAGGTAAAGGTACGGTTCGGTCGAAGCGGTCGGCATCGGCCGGTAGGCGCATCGCTCCTGGCCCGCAACACATTGCTCAACGTGGCGGGCCAGGTGCTCCCGCTGCTGGTGGCCGTAGCCGCGATGCCGGCGGTGGTGCGCGGGCTAGGACAGGAGCGGTTCGGCGTCCTGGCCATCGCCTGGATGGTGCTCGGCTACCTGGCGGAGCTGGGGTTCGGCCGGGCGACGACGCGGTTCGTGGCCGAGGCGTTCGAGCGGGACGGGGGGCGGGGCGCGGCCGAGATCGTGTGGACCACGGTCGCGTTCCAGGGCGCGCTCGGCGTTCTCGCCGGGCTGCTCCTGGTCCTCTCGGCACCCGTGCTCGCGGGGCGAGTGCTGCGCATTCCCGCGGAGCTGATCCCCGAGGCGCAGGTCGCGTTCTACCTGATCGCCGTGGCGCTGCCGGTCATTCTGGTAGGGTCCGCGTTCCGGGGCGTGCTCGAGGCGCTGCAGCGGTTCGACCTGGTGAATGCGGTGCGCACGCCTGTGGGTGCGGCGAACTACCTGTTCCCCCTGGTGGGCGTCGCCCTCGGCTGGACCCTCGCCGGGATCGTCGGCCTTCTGGTGGTCGCGCGCGCGGTGGCGCTGGCGGTCTACGGGTGGCTCGCGGCTCGCGTCGTGCCCGCCCTCTTCGAGCGGCCGAGAGTGCTCGGGCGCGGACAGGCGCGAGGAACCATCCTGCGTTTCGGCGGCTGGGTCACGGTCTCCACGCTGGTATCGCCACTGCTGGTCTACCTGGATCGCTTCGCCCTGGGGGCGCTGGTGGGGATGACGGCCGTTGCCTATTACGCGGCGCCGTACGAGGTGGCGGTGCGCCTTCTCCTCCTGCCGGCCGCGGCGGCGGCGACGCTTTTTCCCGCGTTCAGTGCACTGGCCGGTGCGCAGGAGGCACGGGCAGCGCGGACCCTGCTCCGCGGGGCGGTGGTCTGGCTGCTGCCCGCGCTGGCGATTCCCGCGGCCGTGCTGGTGATCGCCGGCGAGGAGCTGCTGGGGCTATGGCTCGGTGCCGACTTCGCGCGAGAGAGTACCCGGGCGCTCCAGATCCTGGCCGCCGGTGCGCTCGTAAACGGCCTCGCCTTTGTCCCGTTCACCCAGTTGCAGGGGCTGGGACGCGCCGACCTCACGGGCAAGTTCCACCTTCTGGAGCTGCCCGTGCACCTCGTCCTGGTGTGGCTGCTGGTGGCCCGGTGGGGCGTCACGGGCGCGGCCCTGGCGTGGACGATTCGGGTCACGCTGGACGCGGCGCTGCTCTTCGGCGCGGCGGGACGGATCGCGCCGGCGGGGAGCACGGAAGCCGGCTGAACTCCGAGGCCTGGCCGAGGCATTTACGGGCGGAGCAACCCACTCCCTGCACGAGCGGTGGACCAGTCGCGCTGGTGGGGGCCGAGCGAATCAGATGATATGGCTTCAGGGAGCTACGCGCGTTCTTAAGGGGACGGTGATGGTATGGATTCGTTCGGTGACGGAAGTGGTGCGCAACTTTGCCCACTACATCAACCGGGTAGCCTACCGGGCGAGCGGTTCGTGTTGGAACGGGGGGGAAAGCCGGTGGCCGAGTTAGGGCCGGTGCGCGCCGGAAGGCCGTTGACGGAGCTGCCGGAGCTGCTCGCGTCGCCGCCACGCTTGTCCGAAACGGAGGCCGAGGATTTCGCCCGGGACCTGGTGCGGGCCACTTCCGAGCTGTCCGCTCAGCCGGCCGCGGATCGGTGGGAATCCTGATTGACGCCTCCGTTGTGATCCAACACGAGCGGAGGCACCTGGATGTTTCGAGTTACGTGGCGGGCCGAGAGGACGAGGAGTTTTCAACGTCGACCACTCAGATCAGCTCGAACAGCGGATCCCCGCGCAGGGCCGTATCGAACGTGATCGTGCGCTCACAGCCATGGGCGCGATGGATCCGCCCGATCAGGTGGTCGGAGAGATCCCCTTTGCCGTCCCGATAAGGGCGCCACGCGCCCCAGACGTGGTCCCTGTGCTCGATCTCCATCCGGTCCGTAAGGAGCAGCGTCTCTACGACCCGCGCCACGTCCTCGCGGGGGAAGCCATAGGCGGATTCCAGGACCCACACCAGCTCGCACAGCACGATCGCGCTGATGAAAAGCGAGTCCCCTTGATCCGTGGCCCGGCGAATCGCGGATTCGGCGCGGGCGAACTGCTTCTTGTCGTCCCGGACGAGGTAGCGGACCAGGATGTTCGTGTCGAGCCCGATCACCCGGACCTCGAGGCACGGCGGCGCACGGCCTCGTTCATCTCCTTCAGGGAACGGGCTCGGACACCGGGCCGCGCCAGCAACCCTGCGAGCTGGGTAATGGGGGTAGTGGCCGGACGGATGACGATGCGGTCCCCGTCCTCGACCACGAAGTCGATCCTGTCCCCGGGCCTGAGCCCCAGAAGCTCCCGAATCCGCTTGGGAATGGTAGTCTGACCTTTGCTGGTAAGGGTCGCCGTGGCCACGGATGTTGTCCTTTCGTTCGGGGGCTTTCTTACCTATGGGTAAGGATAATCCCCTCCGAGCCCTCGCTCAAGAGAGCGCTCATGGGGGTTGAGGGAAGGGCGGGAGGGAATCAGTGGAGTCGGGCGCAGGCGACAGGGTGGCGGGTGTGAGCCAAGAGGCATCGGGCGGGGCTGGATCGGCCCTAGGGTCCCTGGGGCCGGCACCGGACCTGACCATTGTGGTGGTCACGTGGAACGTGCGGGACCTTGCGCTGCGGAGCCTGGAGTCGGTGTACGCGGGGTCGGGGCCGTTGGCCGTGGAGGTGGTCGTGGTGGACAACGCCTCCGAAGACGGCACGGTAGGTGCGGTGCGCGAGCGCTTTCCGCAGGCCGTGGTGATCGAGAACGGCGACAACGTGGGGTTCCCGCGGGCGTGCAATCAGGGGCTGGAGCGGGCCCGGGGTCGGTACGTCCTTTTTCTGAACCCGGACACGGTCGTGGGCGCCGGCACGCTTTTCACGTGTGCAGCCGAGCTGGACGGTGATGCCACGGTCGGGATGGTGGGTTGCAGGCTGGTCCGTCCGGACGGCGGTATCCAGTACGAGGGGGCGCGCAGGGCGTATCGCCTTCGGCATCTCGTGTATGAGCTCCTCTATCTCCACATGCTGTTTCCGCGGTCGCGCGTCTTCGGTGACCAGCTCCTGGGGTGGTGGGACCACGAGGGCCGGCGCGATGTGGAGGCCATCTGCGGGGCGTTCATGATGGTGCGGCGCTCGCTGGCCGAGGTGCTCGGCGGCCTTCCGGAGGATGTGTTCATGTACCACGAGGATCTCTCCTTCTGTCTGAGAGTTCGGCGCGCGGGTTGGAAGATTCGGTACGTGGGAGAGGTGCTGACGGTTCACTTGGGCGGTCAGTCCAGCCTGCAGTACGGCTCGAGACTCGGCATCCTGGAGGCAGAGCACAAGACGAAGCTGATCGAGGAGGGCCAAGGGAGGCTGTATGCGTTCGCGGCCCGGCTCCTCTTCGGCCTGGGGGCCCTCCTGAGGCTTGCCGCTGCCAGCGTGATCCACCTCGTGCCAGGGACTGAGAGGCTTAAGGAGCGGTACCCTCGGGCTGTCGATTTGCGGCAGCATCGGACGATTGCGCTGTGGGCGATAGCTCCGGGCCGGACGCGGCGCCGGGATCCGCGGTTCGCGCTGCAACAATCGAGGTCGTAAAGATGTCCCTTGCGCCGGATCTGTCCTCGCTGTGCCGGGCTCTGGACCAGGTTGCGCAGTCGTTCCCGCCAGTGGTGCAGCGCCGGGGGATCAACCGCAACTATGCGCAATATCGAACCTGCCTCCGCATCCTTGCCCCAGTCGTGTCGGAGACGGAAGACATGCTCGACTTAGGGTCCGGTGCCGGCGTTGTGGCGCTGGTCCTCCGGCAGCTGGGAAAACGGGTCCTGGTCCTGGACACGTGGCGGGAGTACGACGCCCGCAACGACAACCAGATGGGATCCCGGGAGCAGATGCTGGAACGGTTCCGCGTGCACACGATCGTTTCGATCAACCACGACTTGTGCTCAGGCCCGCTGCCCTTCGGGAATGCTTCGTTCGACCTGGTGACGTTCTACGACGTTATTGAGCATCTTCCCGGGTCGCCTCGCTCAGTGCTTGAGGAGATCTTTCGCGTGCTGCGGCCCGGAGGATACCTGGCCCTCACGACTCCGAACGTCGGGAACCTTCGTTCACGGGTGCGCCTGCTCCTTGGTCAGACTCCGCACTTCCCCATTGAGATATGGCACGAGAGCGATCCCTACTACGGACACATCCGCGAGTACACACCCCGCGAGGTGGCGTATATGCTTGAGCGTGCAGGTTTTCGACTCCTGACGCTGCACCTGTCCAACGCGCCCCAGTGGAATAACCGGGGTCGAAGTGGCGAGTGGGGACGGGTCCCGTTGCCAACATCGGGGTTCCAGATCGCGAAGTTCCTCTATTTTGCGATCACGGGCCTGGTGCCCTCTCTTCGTTACGGAATTCACGCGCTGGCGAGGCGTCCTGTGGAGGAAGCATCCGCCAGAGCGAGCGCGCAGGGTCGCACCGCCTGCGAACGGTAGCTTGAGCGCTTTACGCTCCCCGGGAGCGTGAGCCGGCTGCGGCGGTGTTCGGCGCGGTGTTGGCGGAGGCGTGATGCGCATGGGCGAGGCGGAGTGGCGGGGCCGCAAATCGGGCGCCAAGCGGACGTGGACGGCCGGGCCGTCACGTCGCCGGATGAGCCTGCCTGCCGGGACGCTCCTGGGCCTGGCGCTCCTGGCGGCCGCGAGTGCCGCGCTGGTCCAGCAACCTCTGCTGACGGCAGGGATTCTCTTGGGGGCGGCGCTGGTCAGCGCGACGCTCTTGTGGCCGCTCGTTGTCGTGGGCGTGATGCTGGCGCTGGGGCCACTCGATGTCTCCTTCATCACCGGGGGCCAGAAGGAGCTGTTTCCGGAGCTGGGCGGCCTGGACATGAGCGGGATCCGCCTGGTGGGCGTCGTGGCGGGGCTTTCGGCGGTCGCGCTGTCGGACCGTTCGGTCCTGAGGCGTGCCGTGGGACGGTACGGGCGCTTGTTCGTCGTATTTCTGGTCTACGCGGCCGGCACGATCGTGTTCTCCCAGTCGCCCGTCGATGGGCTGCGGCTCCTCTTCAAGCTTGCGTACCCGTTCCTGCTGTTCGTGGTCGTGCTGGCTGTGGCGCGCTCGAGGGAGGAGGTGAACCGGCTTGCGGACTGGGTGCTGGTGGGCGCCGTCGCCGTCATCGTCGTGCTGACCCCGCTCTACGTGGCGGGGGGCGCCTATCTGACCGACATCGAGGGCCGGGTTCGGATCGCGAGCGGAGCGCTCCACCCAAACCCGTTCTCGTTCTACCTGGTGATGATGATGTTCGTGGCGGTCGTCCGGTTCGCCCTGCGGCGGCAGGTGCGGTATCTGGTTTTGGGGCTTGCGAGCGTGGCGTGGATGGTGCTCACGCTCACGCGGATTGCTTTTCTTGGGGCCGTGGTGGGGCTCGCCGGGATGGCGGTCTACGCTGTGATCGCGCATCGCAACTGGCGGATGGCGGCGGGCGCCGGCGCCCTGGCCGTGGTGGTCGTAGTGGCGTTTACGCCTGTGGTGCTGGAACGAACCTTCGGATACGTCCTGTCGGCCGAAGAACTTCTGGACCTGTTGCGCAACCCCATCTATCTCTACGGCCGCATCAACTGGCAGGGCCGGGAGCTGTTCTGGCCGATGATCTTTCAGGCGTTCACGACGAGCCCGATGTTCGGCCTCGGGCTCGGCAGCACGACGGCCATGCTGACGGCCAACTTTCCTCGGGAAAGCGGGCTCGTGGTCCACAACGAATACCTGCGGCTCCTGGCGGAGACCGGGCTCGTGGGCTCCGGGCTCTTCGCGCTGGCGGTGATGGGGTGGGGTATCGCCATCGTCCGTGCGGGCGCGGCGCGGTCTCCGGTCGTGTGGGAGTTCGCGCTGCCGGCGCTGGGTGGGCTGCTGGCCTGGGCGGTCATCGCGATCACGGACAACCCGTTCGATTACTACGCCCCCTTCACCCAGTTTATCGGCTTCCTGGTGGCGGGAGCGCTGGTCACGGCTGAGCTGGAGGAGCGGGAGCGGGCTGCGGGTGACGGGCGGGCTAGCGTGGTCGCGATGAGCTGGACCGAAGAACCGGCGGCCGCGCCGGCGGGCTGAGGCCACGGGCGGATACCCCATGAGGGCGGACACGGATGAGGCCCAGCATTGTCATGATCCTGGGGCTCGTGGCCCTGGGCAGCTCGATGCTGCGCTTCGGGCAGCGGGAGAACGAGGCGCTGCCGGTATCGGACTCCGACTATTACCTGGACATGGCCCGGGTCTTCGCGGGGGAGGCCCAAGAGTTTCGTGCGGGTTACGCGGAACCGCCCGCGGTGCACCACTACGCTCGCCCGCTTCTGCCGTTCCTGGCGGGTCAGGTGGGACGCCACCTCCTGGGCGGCAACTACCGCGCGGCGTTCAGCCTGCTGAACTTGCTGGCGGCGTGGGCCATCGCTGTTTCACTCTACAGTATGCTGTTGGCGTACCGGCCGGAGATCCACTATCCCTGGATCCCATCGGTCTTGTTCCTCACGGGCTTCCCTCAGCTCAACTGGGGCTACCATCTGCTGACAGATACGGCCGGGTATGCGACGGCGTTTCCGGCGGCTCTGTACGTGGCGCGTCTGTGCGAGAGGTACCGCGAGGGCTACCGCGAGAGGTCGGCCGGTTTCACCGGCGGTGGGATGGCGGTGCGGCTCGGGGTCCTGTTCGTGCTCCAATCCCTGGCATTCCTAGCTCGAGAGACCGCGTGGATGGTGCCCGTGGTCGCGGTCGTGGTGCTGATGAAGGGCGGGTTCTTGCGGAGGGGCCGGGGTTGGGGCTTCGCGGCGATGGTGCTGGCTACGCTCCTGGCAGCGAAGCTCCCGCACGAGCTCTACGCGCGACATTTCGAGGTGGCGGGGCTGCGGATCGAATTCGTGGCCGCGGATTTTTTCAACCCGTGGTACGCGGCCGATTTCCTGGTGAAGTCAGCGGTGGCCTTTCACGTGGCGTGGCTGCTCGTGCCTCGTGCCCTGAAGCGGAGCGGTGTTCCGCCGGTGCCCGATGTGCTGGCAGCCTGGACCTTGGCCGCAGTGCTGTACATGGCGGCGGGTTATGTTCACAATTCCTTCACGCAGATCGGCTACCCGTTGCGGCTTACCTATTCCCTCTTTCCCATCGTCTACCTTCTGGCGCTGGAATCGCTGGAGCGCTCCGTGGCGCTGCGGTGGCGCTCGCTCGCTCTGGGCCTCTTCACGGTGGTGAGCGCCGGGGTGAGCGTGGTGGGCGTGTTCCTCGACCCCTCTCGTGGCAAGATGACCGTGCTGGACCTGGTGTCGCGGCTGTCCACGCTCCGCGGCCCGTGACCTCGCGTCCGTCCCGCCCCGGCGACCGGCTCCGTTGCGGTCCGCTCCTCGGCGAGATGGCGGCACGTGGGCAGCTCGGGGACGCGCAGGGGCTAAGGGCTGCGAGCCCCCGCGCGGCACTTCGCCGTCTCCGGTGCCGCAACAGGGTCGTCTCCGCGCGGACCTCGAGAGAATCGCGGGATGTCGCTCCTCTGCCGCGGCTGGCCGCGGCGGCGGGTTGAGCGGGCGAGGCGCGAAGGGTAGGTTGCTCCCATGGCTGCGAGGCGGATTGGTGCGCTCCTCGCCCTCGTCCTCCTGGCGTCCGTGCCCAGCCTGAGGGCCCAAGGGCCCGTGACGGCGGACTCCGCGAGGGAAGGCAGCTACCTGCGTGCCGGGGACGTGGTGAAGCTGGTGGTCTGGCGCGAGCCCGACATCTCGGGTGAGTTCCCGGTGGACGAGCGCGGGAGCGTTGTGATCCCGAAGCTCGGCCGCTACGACGTGCGTCAGCACACACCGGAGTCTCTCGAGGCGCAGCTCGTGGAGGACTTCGCGGCCTACCTCCGGAATCCGGCCATCGACGTGATCGTGCTCCGGCGGGTGAAGATCCTGGGTGCCGTCCATCGTCCGGGGCTCTTCACGCTGGATCCCACCATGACGCTGGGCGACGCGCTAGCGCAGGCGGGCGGGGTGGTGCCCACTTTTGGCAGACGGAACAACATCCGTCTCATCCGCGAGGGCCGGGTCATCACGACGGATCTGACGGAGGGCACCCGCGTGGGTGACACGGCGATCCGCTCGGGCGATGAGATCTACGTGCCGGAGAGGAGCTGGATCCTCCGCAATGTCGGGGTCCTGGTTTCGGCGGGGACGGCGCTGGTGAGCGGAGTGGTCATCGTCCTCTTGGCGCGCTGAGGGTTCCGTGGACCGTCCCACGTCCCGTCTCCAGCAGCGTCTTTCCGGCGGCTCCCCGTTGGCGCGGCTCAGGGACGTCGTGCGCCGCCACCTCCTGCTGGTCGCGGGGACGCCCGCAGCCCTCGTCCTGGGTACGGTCGTTTTCCTCCTGGTGTCCACGCCGATCTACGAGGCGAGCACGTCGATCCGGATCGATGAGCGGCGCTCGAACGTCGCGGTGCTGGACGTGCTGCGCACGCTGTCGGGCGGCAGCCCGGTGAACACGGAGATCGAGGTGCTGCGCAGCCGCACGCTCGCCGAGGAGGTGGTGGACTCGCTGGACCTGGACGTGCGGATGAAGGAGCCGGGGCGCACGCAGCGGCGCGAGCTGTTGGCCCACCTCTCGGCGGTGCCCGACACGCTGGGGGCGAAGTACACGTTCGAGCGCGAGCCGGAGGGGGTATTTCGGGTTCGCGGCGACTACACGGTGCCGCGGAGTCCCGGGGCGATTCTTCCCTTCGCGCGCAGGGTCACCCGGGAGCTGGGGCGCGTGCGGGTGGGCGAGCGGGCGCAGCTCGATGCGCTGACCCTGGAGCTCGCGCCGGACGCCGTAGAGCACGCCGAGATCGTGATCGAGCAGGTGCCGTTCCACAAGGTGGTGAAGCGGTTGCGGAGGGAGCTGTCCGTGACGCGCCCGGTCCGCGAGGCCTCCATCGCGGTGGCGCGCTACGAGGGGCCGGACCCGGAGCTGGTGCAGGCGGTGCCCGACCTGGTGGCGCGGCGCTTCATAGCGCAGCGCCGGGCGGTTCACGGCGCCGAGGCCGGGAGCATGTTGCTTTTCCTCGGCGAGCAGGTGGATACGGTTTCCCGCCATCTTTCGGTCTCGGAGGACGCGCTCCGCTCGTTCCGGGAGCGGAACCAGGTGGTCGCGCCGGAGGCGGAGGCGGACGCGCAGGTGAAGCGGCTGGTGGAGCTGAGGGCGCAGCGCGACGCGTTCGACGCGGAGCGGGCGGCGCTGGCGCGGTTGGTGGCGGAAGTAGAGGCGGCGGGTCCAGTGGGGCGCGCCGAGCCGTCGCCGTACCGGCGTCTCATCGCTTTTCCCACGCTGCTGCGGAACCCTGCCGCGTCCGAGCTCTTGCGGGTGCTGGCGGAGCTGGAGAACCAACGGAGCGAGCTCCTGACGCGGCGCACGGCGGACGATCCGGACGTGGCGATCCTGGTGGAGCGAATCCGCGACATGGAGGCGCAGCTCGGCGCCATCGCCGCGAGCTACGTGCGCGGGTTGGAGAATCAGGTGGCTTCGCTGGACGCGGTGCTCGCCGAGTTCCGGGACGAGGTGCAGGCGATCCCGGCCAAGGACATCGCGTTCGCGCGCCTGACCCGGGAGACGCAGGTGCTCTCGGAGATCTACGCGCTGCTCCGCACGCGGGCGAAGGAAGCGGAGATCGCGGCGGCGGTGGAGGATGTGAGCATTCGCGTGGTGGACCCCGCGGCGTATCCGCGGGAGCCGGTGCGGCCGCGCCCGCTGCTGTCCCTGGTCCTGGCGCTCGCACTCGGCACGGTGCTCGGGGTGGGCGGCGCGTTCGCGCGCGAGTACGCGGACGCGACGATCCGCACGCGAGAAGAGCTCCAGGGCGTCACCGGGCTGCCGGTGCTCGGGCTGCTGCCATCCTTGGACGGGGCGGCGGCGCTGGAAGGGCGCAGGCGCGGGGCGCGCCGCGGGCGGACACGGAGGCCGTTGCTGCTCAGCGACGGGGACATGCCGCTCCCACTGGCGGAGGCGTTCCGTGCGCTGCGCACGAACCTCTCCCTGGCGCGGCCGGACGCTGTGCCGCGCTCGCTGGTCATCACGAGCCCCATGCGGGGGGATGGGAAGACGACTACCGCAGCGAACCTGGGCCTGGTGCTGGCGCAGCAGGGGCGGCGGGTCCTGGTTGTGGACGGCGATCTCCGTCGGGGCGAGCTTCACGACCTGCTGGGCGTGCCGAAGGAGCCGGGGCTCTCCGACGTGGTCGCCGGGCGGGTCGCGCTGGAAGAAGCGATCCGTGAGCTCCCGGTGGGTGACGGCCGGAGCATGGCGTTCCTGTCCGCGGGCCGGCCGGCGGACGATCCCCTGGCGCTCCTGGGCTCGCCGGCCATGGAGCGCGTGCTGAGAGCGCTGGAGGAGCGGTTCGAGCTGGTGATCCTGGATGCGCCGCCCCTGAACGTCGTCAGCGACGCGGCGGTGCTCGGGTCGAAGGCGCACGCGGTGCTGCTGGTGGCCCGGGCCGGGACCGCGCAGCCGGCGCCGCTGACGTTCGCTCTGGAGCAACTGGCGGACGCGCGGGCCCCGGTGCTGGGAGCGATCCTCAACGGCGTGGATCCCAGGCATCCGTCCTACGCCGGTTGACGCGTTCCGGCGCGGAGCGGCGTGCGCGGGACGACCAGAAGGATCGAGTCAGCCCGGTGCGGGCAGGCGCAATCCGGTGGAGACGCCGATCCACGATTCGTGGTGCCGGCGTTTTTTCGTTTGCGCTCGCGGGCTCGGACACGCGTGAAGCTCCTGAGGTGGCGCGGCGCGTGGGTGGTCGTGGTGGGGATCGTCGCAGCGTGCCGGGAACCCACGGAACCGCTCTATGTGGTCGAGTTCCGAACGGTCGCGGCCGGCGCGTTCCATTCCTGCGGCGTGACCGTGAATCGTGCGGCGTTCTGCTGGGGCTCGAACAGCTCAGGGCAACTGGGGATCGGGTCGGACCGGCGGCTGGCGCGGCGGCCGCAGCCGGCGGCCGCATCGGTGCGCTGGGCTTCGGTGAGCGCGGGCGATGCGCACACGTGCGGCGTGACGACCGAGGGCGCCCTCTACTGCTGGGGGCGAAACGAGTTCGGACAAGTGGGCGACGGGACGCGGAGAGAGCGGCCCGTGCCCACGCGGGTGGCGGGCGTGTTCGGCGCCGGCCGAGCCCACGCCGTCTCGGTGAGCGCGGGGCGCGCCCACACGTGCGCCGTGGCGGAGGACGGCAGCGGGTATTGCTGGGGCTTCAACGAAGACGGGGAACTCGGGGACGGGACCCTGGAAGCGAGGACCACGCCAGCGCCGGTGGCCGCTGGGCTGCGCTTCCTCCAGGTCAGCGCCGGTGGGTACCACAGCTGCGGGCTGACGGCGAGTGCGTCCCTGTACTGCTGGGGCGGGCGGCGCAACGCGGAGCTGGGGATCGGGTCGCTCTTCGGTTCCCGGTTCCCCGTGCGCACCGCTCCCCCCGAGCTGTACGTCGCGGTGAGCGCCGGCTGGCTGTACACCTGCGCCGTGACGGGCGCGGGGACCGGACAATGCTGGGGTGAGAACGGGGTCGGCCAACTGGGGGATGGCACGTCGGTGCTGCGCGGTAATCCCACACCGGTTGCCGGTGGTATCCGCTTCGTGGCCATCGTCGCCGGCCGGGGCGAGTACACGTGCGGGGTCGCCGGCGGCGGGTCGGTCTACTGCTGGGGTCGGAATGCGGCGGTACGCAGCGTCGAGGGCCGTGCGTTCGCGAGCCTACGCGCCGCGCCGCTGGCAGGCGGGTTGGCGTTTCTGTCCGTGGCGCTCGGCGTAGGCCACGGCTGCGGGGTAGCGGCCGACGGCATCGTCTACTGCTGGGGGCTTGGCTCGAGCGGGCAGCTCGGCGATGGTGCCGGCGAGGATCGGGGCGAGCCGGTGCCGGCGGCGGGGCAGACGCGTGCCGGTGGAGTCGCGCGTTGATGAACGTCCGTGCACGGTTCGTGCTCGGGTCGCTGGCGCCCGCGCTGGCGGCGGCGCCCCTGGCCGCGAACCCGCGGACCTGGGCGGCCCCCCGCGATTCCGCGGCCGCTCATGCGACGATCCGTGGCTGGGCGGAAGACACATGGCTCCTGCTGCTGGACCGGGAAGGCGCGCGGGCGGGACGACTCAGCCGGGCGGGGATCCTCCAGCGCTTCCACCCCGCGATGGACGACGAGTACGAGCTTGATCTCCTCTCCTCACGCTTCACGTTCTCCGAGGACTACGCCTGGTACTCCCGTGAGAACGGGGCCCGGTACTGGGCCGGCAGCATCAATCATCGGAATGTCGTCACGGGCGGCGAGCTTAAGGCCTCGCTCTCGCTGGGCGCCGGTTGGTGGGGCGGCGTGCGCTTCACGAAGCAGGAGTCGCTGGTGTTGGACCGCAACCTTGTTCGGCTGGACATCGAGCGGCGCTGGGCCGGCGGGCTGGTGGCCTTCGTCGAGGGCACGCTCGACGACGTGAAGCCGAACATCGATCTGGGCGTGGGCGCCGGCTGGCTTGGCGAGCGCGGGAGCGTCACCGCGGCGGTCACGCTGCTCGACGCGTTCAGCGACCTCATCTTCCAGGAGCTGGGGGTCTCTCCCGGGATCGCGCGTACCGCGAGGGACCACGAGCGGCTCCCGTTAGCCCTGCGCGCAGAGGGCGAAGTCCGTATCGGCAGGGAGGTGAGGGTGGAGGTCTCCGGCGCCGTCCTGCTCCCCTTGCGGATCCGGGCGTACGACCAGGTGTTGCCCGACGCGGGATTCCGCCAGGAGGAGCGTTTCGCGCTCGCCGCTGCGCTGGTGGAATGGTCCCCGACGCCGGTCGTGCGAGTGGGGGCGCTGGCCGGAGGTGTGCGGGCGGTGATGGACCGGGTGCCGCTAGCCGCGGGTGCGCCCGCGGATGACTTCCGCTTGGTGGAGAGGACGGGTCGCGCCGGCGTTTTCCTGCTTGCGCGCCCGGATCCGTGGTGGTCCGTGGAGGCGTGGTTCGAGCGGAACTGGCGGCCCGAGCGGCGGAGCGGCCGGAGCGACGTGGCGGAGGGGGCCGATTACGAAGACAGGGCCTGGAGCGCTCAGGCGACGGTAGGCTTTCGGGCGCCGTCGGGCCTCGTGCTGTGGAGCGCGCTGGACGCCGATCTGCGGCATGGGGTACGCGGGAAGGGACAGGTCCCGCTGGCGGTGCCCTCGGTGCGGCGGAACACCCGCGCGCGGCTCGACGTGGGGTGGGAGGCGGGCGACCGCTGGTCTGTCGTGGTGGGCTCGAACTGGGACCTGGACGGCGACGCACGGGGCGACCGCCTCGGCTTCGACGGCGCGCACGGGCGGTTCGTCTTCTACTGGTGAGGTGGTGCGGCGCGCGCCCCCTCGCTCACGGGAGCCGAGGCCGCCACAGTGCGGCGACCTCGGCATTCCAGTTCAGCTCCTCGCGGAAGCTCCAGTTGCCCCCCTCGAGGCCCAGGAAGTTCCGGTTCTCGCGATGGCTGTAGGCGGCCCGCCAGCTGAGCGAGAGGGCACGCAGGTGGAGCGCCCCTCGCAGCCCGGCGGTGATCTCCACGTCGTGGCCGTGAAACGCATAGTCCCTGGCTTTGAGCCGGTAGTAGGCATCATCGTCGCGGCGGACGCGCTCGAGGTAGACGCCAAGGCTGCGCTCGGGGCGCAGCACGTCCACGGCGAGATACTGGGCGTCGGAGCCGGGCCCGATGAAGGACCCGAGGAGCTGACCGCGGTGCGTGTAGCCCTGGCTCACGCCTCCGTGGACGTAGTAGGTGACGGCCGGGCGCCCGCTGCGGAACGTGATGGACTGCTGGAGGTGCGTGAGCTCCCAGGTGAAACGGATCCAGCGATCCTGGCGGACCCACACCTTTTGCAGTCCGAGGGTGTAGGCCTGGGAGTGGTCCGGCTCCTTGATGAAGTCGGTGAGGTTCAAGCTGTAGTCCTCGCGCGCCCATTCGGCGTAGACCTCGACCTCGCTCTCGGGGAAGACCCAGCGGGCGAAGAGGGAGCCGATCCCGTTGCCGGGGCGGTTCTCCCGCACGGTAGGGGTTATGGGCAGGTCGAAGAAGGCGAGGTACTCACTCGCGGGCAGACCCTGCGGTGGGATGGTCGTGAGGTAGACGCGCGTGCCGCCGAGGAACAGGCCGGGCATCCAGCGCGGTTCGAAGTCCAGGATCATTCCGCCGATGAGCCTCCGGTCGTTCCCGGCGTCCTCGTCGAAGTATCGAGACTCGCGGAGCTCGCCCCAGAGGATCTCCGCCTCGAGCTTGCCGATGCCCAAGTCCAGCGGCCGGGATGTGCCCGTGAAGCCGTGAACGAACCCCGGCGCCGTGCTGCTGAGGACGATCGGGTATCGCTGCGCCGGGCCCCAGCGCAGGTTTTCCGTGGAGATACCGGCCTTGAGTCCGAGGCCGTCCAGGCGCAGGTAGCTCTGACCCGGGTCGGCGGTCCAGAAGGGCTCGCCGCCGAAGCGCTGGGGCCAGTCGATTTCCGGGCCGTGCCAGGGGTAGGCGTAGCGGGAGAAGCCGGGGAAGACGCTGTCCACGATGGCGAACGCGCGGTTCTGCTGGTAGACCAGTGCCGGAGCGATGGCGGCGGAAAGGGGTCCCCACTCGATCTCGATCCCGCCGGTCACGGCGGAGGAGATGCCACGCCCGCTCCAGAGCACGCCGTTGTTGCGGTCCACGGGATAGCCGCTGTTCAGCTCGGCGCGGAGCGTGAGGGTCAGCGCCCGGAGCGCGGGCCCCCTCGTCCCGGCGCCCACGGGCGCGCCGGCGGCGGGCGCGAGCGTGCCCGCCGTCAGGCCGTCGGCGCAGAGGCGCTCGCGTCGCTCCGACGACGGCCGCAGCGCAACGCCTGGACGGAGCGGCGCCGCCCCTGCAAGTTCACTGGTCCTACGGAGGTCGGAGTAGAGATCGCCGGGGATCGTAGTCGGGAGGTGTACGCGGCGCTCACACTCCTCTGTCGGCGTGGCCGCCGCGGCGAGTTCCTGGCCGGCGGCGTTCCGGTACACGAGAGCGGACGCGAGCAGCAGGACGGTGAGGAGGGTCCCTGCCAGAGCCGCACGCATGGCGCCCGGCCGCGTGCTGCACAGGGAACCGTTGGGGTCGAATCCGTTCATTTCGAATCCTCCGTATTCCGACGGAGCGCTCCGGGGCGCCGGGATGCGGGCGCGAGCGTCCGGGCCCACGGAGCCTAGCCGATCTGTGACCCGGGGAGCAAGGACGGTGGCCGGTGGCCCGCCGGGCGTTCTGCGGTGACGCGAGACGAGGGTAGAGCGACGACATGAATGGTCTGGACTTCGATGTGGTGGTGGTCGGTGCGTCCGCGGCCGGGCTGCGGGCCGCAGCGCTCGCCGCGCGATCGGGGATGCAGGTGGCGGTTTTCGAGCGGAAGGCCGACCCGGCGTTTCCAGCCCGGAGCTGGATCGTGACCAGCCAGATCGAAGCCGTGCTCAGCGCCCGAGCGGACGGGGTGGTGGTCCATCGCACGGGTGTCATGGAGATGTTCGCCGGGCGAGCCTGCGAAGCGGTGCGACTCGATCCTCCGGACCTGGTGTTGGAGCGGTCGCGGCTCATCCCGCTGCTGCGGCGTGAAGCGGAGGCCGCGGGCGTGGAGGTCCACCCAGACGCCGCGGTGGAGGGTGTCCGTTTCACCTCCGGGTCGATCCACGTGTCGCTGGCGGAAGCGGGAGCCGGGCGGCTGGGGCGCAAGCTGCGGACCCGCCACCTGATCGGAGCCGACGGCGTGCGCAGCCTGGTGGCGCGCCGCCTCGGCGCCGGCGCCCAGCAGGCCGTGCCCGTCCTGCAGGCGAAGGTGGAGTTGCCCGACGACCACGATCCGGACGTCACGCGGGTGTGGTTCCACCGCGACCGGTCGCGCTTCTTCTACTGGCTGATCCCCGACTCGAAGACCACCGGCGTGGCCGGGCTCGTAGCCGAGCAACCCGGCCAGGCCGGCCGGCTGCTGGACGAGTTCCTGGGGGAGCACGGGCTGCGGCCTCTCGAGTACCAGGGCGCCATGATCCCGCTGCACCGGCCGGGCCGACGGATCGCCTGGCACCTGGACGGCTCGCGGGTGCTCCTGGTGGGTGACGCCGCGGCGCACGTGAAGGTCACCACCGTAGGCGGCGTTGTATCCGGCCTGTGGGGTGCCGAGGCCGCCGCCCGGAGTCTCATCCGGGGGACGAGCTACGGCAAGGAGCTTCGCGCCGTGCAGCGCGAGCTGTACCTCCATGATCTTATCCGCTGGCTGCTCGACCGGTTCGACCAATGCGACTACGAGGGGCTGCTGGCTCTTCTGAACCCGCGGCTGCGCGCATACCTCCGGCGCCAGAATCGTGACACGATCGCCATGTCCCCGTTCCCTGCGCTGCTCGCGCAGCCCCGGCTCCTGCGCCTGGTGGTGAAGGCGCTGCTGTTCCCGCGCCGCGAGCCCGTGGGGCTGATCGTGGGCGCCCGGGAGCCCGCAGTCGCAGCGGGCGACTGACGGCGGGACCCAAGGGCGAGGCGGGGTGAGAGGAATCGGTGCGCACGGGAAGCGGTCCACGGGGGAGTGAGGGTGGAAGGCCGCGGAAGGTGCGGAGTGCAGCGATGCGTATGCGGGACGGCCGGGGGAGACGGGATGGGGAAGGTAGCAGGCGATAGGGCGGAGATGCGAGGAGGAAGCTCGTGCGGCTGCTTGTGACGGGGGGCGCCGGCTTCATCGGCTCGAACTTCGTGCGTTACATGCTGGAGACGCACGAGGACGTCGAGATCGTCAACCTGGATGCCCTCACCTATGCCGGGAACCTGGAGAACCTGGCGGGCCTCGAGGAGGATCCCCGCTACCGGTTCGTGCACGGCGATATCTGTCACGCCCCGCTCGTGGCGGAGCTCGTCCGCGAGGCCGAGGCCGTGGCGAACTTCGCGGCGGAGTCCCACGTGGACCGCTCCATCGAATCGGACCAGCCGTTCATCCGCACCAACGTCGTGGGGTGCCAGACGCTTCTCGCCGCGACGCTGGAGGCCGGAGGCCGGCGGTTCGTCCAGATCTCCACGGACGAAGTCTATGGAGCGCTTCCGTGGCGGGATCCTTCGGTTGAAGCGGGCGAGGAGGATCCCGGCTATTTTACGGAGGCGACGCCCGTCGCCCCGCGATCCCCCTACTCGGCGTCGAAGGCGGCGGCGGACCACCTGGTGCTCGCGTACTTCCACACCCACGGGCTGGACGCGATCATCACTCGATCGTCGAACAACTACGGTCCCTACCAGTTCCCCGAGAAGCTGATCCCTCTCTTCATCACGAACGCTCTGGAGGGGAAGAAGCTCCCCCTGTACGGGGATGGCCTCTACGTGCGCGACTGGCTTCACGTGCGGGACCACTGCCGGGGTGTGGAGGCGGCGCTTCTGCACGGGCGAGCCGGCGAGCTGTACAACTTCGGGGGGCGCGCGGAGCGTATGAACATCCAGGTGGCACGGGCGATCCTGCGGCACCTGGGCACGGGTGAGGATCTCATCGAGCACGTGCCGGATCGGCCGGGCCACGACCGGCGCTACGCCATCGATCCGTCCAGAGCGGAGCGCGACCTGGGGTGGCGGCCGAGGGTCTCGTTCGAGGAAGGGCTCGCGCAGACCGTGGACTGGTACGTGGAGAACGAGACCTGGTGGGGGCGGGTCAAGAGCGGGGCGTACCGCGAGTACTACGAGCGGATGTACGGCGCGGGCGGCCGCTACGGGCAGGTGGCGTCACGGGCGAGCCGTAAGGAGCCGTAGGGCGTGATGAGCGCTGAGTGGCTGCTCGCGCTGGCGCCGGCGGCCGCGTTCGTGGCCACGGCGGCCCTCACGCCCGCAGCCCGGGGCGTGGCGATCCAGCTCGGGCTCGTGAGCCGGGCGCGGGCGGACCGGTGGCACCGGCGACCGACGCCGCTTCTGGGCGGGGTCGCCATCTTCGTGGGGTTTGCCGCCTCCGTGCTGCTCTTTTCGCTGCTGCTCCCGCAGGACGTCTTTCTGCGTGCGGTCCAGACCGGCGACTCCGGCTTTATCGCCCGGTGGGACGGGCTGGTGTGGGCGGGCGTGCTGGCCTTCCTCACGGGGCTGATCGATGATGTCCGTCCGCTTTCGCCGGCGTGGAAGCTCGCCGGCCAGCTTGTGGCCGCCTCGCTGCTCCTGGCCGCGGGGATCATGCTTCGCTTCACGGGGCTGTACGCGCTGGACGCGATCCTCTCGGCGGCGTGGTTCCTGGCCATCACGAACGGGCTCAACCTCCTGGACAACATGGACGGGCTGGCGGCCGGCACGGCGGCGATCGCCGCGCTGTGTCTGGCGGCGCTGTTCGTCCTGGACGGTGACCCGGTGCTGGCGGGTCTGGCGCTGGTGCTGGCCGGCGCGCTGGCCGGCTTTCTGGTCCACAACTACCCGCCGGCCCGAATCTTCATGGGGGACAGCGGATCCCTGTTCATCGGGCTGTTTCTCGCCGGGCTCGCCCTCTCTCCGACCCCCGGCCTTACGCGCGGGCTGTTCGCAGTCGTGGCGGTGCCCATGCTCATTCTGGCGGTCCCGATCTTCGACACCGCGCTGGTCACGGTGACCCGCTTGATCGAGGGTCGCTCCATCGCGAGGGGTGGCCGTGACCACAGCTCCCACCGCCTGGTCGCGCTGGGGCTGCCGGAGAGTCGGGCGGTACAGATGCTGTGGGCGCTGTCCGCGACGGGCGGCGTGGTGGCGCTGCTTTTCCGGACGCGGGAGCGGCCGTTCGCGTATCTGTTCGGCGGGTTCCTGATCCTTGCCCTCGCAGTGTCCGGGGTCGTGCTCGTGCGGCTGAGCGGCGAGCGGGCGATCCGGACGGGCTCGGGGACCGTAATGCCGAACCCGCTGCTCACGCGCCTCGCGGAATGGCACGAGCGGTGGCCGGTGCTCCACTTCGCACTGGACATGGCGGGGGTCACGCTGGCGTACTACGCGGCCTACCTGATCCGCTGGGACCCTTCCGAACTGCCTGCGGAGCTGGCGTACTTCCGACGCTCGCTGCCGGTGGTCCTGGCCGCGAAGATGGTGGCGTTCGCGTGGGCGAAGATGTACTCGCAGCGCTGGTCCCACTTCGGGCTGGAGGACGCCGGGAGGGTGGTCCGCGGGAATGCGTTGGGCTCGCTCGTGGCGGCCATGGTTCTGCTGCTCATTCAGCGGGTGGGCCTCTCGCGCGGCGTGCTCATCATCGATTTCCTGGTCTGTTCGGCGCTTACCATGGCGGCCCGGTTCTCACAGCGCCTCGTGGAGCGTGGCACGCGGGGCTGGCGCCAGGCCGGGGTCCCGGCGGTGGTCTTTGCGGCTCCGGATGACGCGCTGGTGGCCCTCGCCGAGCTGTCTCGCGTGGAGAGGCGGGATCTGCGGCCCGTGGCCGTGGTCCACCCGAATGCCGCGGACACGGGCGGGACGTTCAAGGGCTATCCTCGATACGGCGGCGTGGAGGGACTTGCCCGCGCCCTGGAGGCAGAGCGCGCGCGGGCGGTCGTCGCCGTGGCGACGCAGGGATCCGCGAGTCTCGAGGCGGCGAGAAAGGAGTGTCACCGCCTGGCGGCGGAGCTTTACCTCCTGCATATCGCCATCGAGCCGGCGGAGCGGTCGCCAGAGGGGAATGGTTAGTGCTCCCGGCCGGAAGTACGGTTGCATTCGACCGCCGCTGCATTCCCCCTGGCTGCGTTGCGCCTCGTCGAAATAGCGCACGGCTATTCCTCCTCGGCGCGCCTTGCCAGGCGGACGCATCGACGGTCTCGGTGCGTGACCGCACTTCCGGCCGGGAGCACTAGCGTGGCAGACGGAGTGGCAGACGGAGTGGCAGACGCGGCGAAGGTCTCGGTGCGTGACCGCACTTGCGCTCGGGAGCACAGCAGGACCCACGGTAGCTTTTCAGCGACCTGCTGGCGGAGCTCCGAGCCGAGCGATGGCGCAGGGCACGCGTACGGCACGGGGGCTCTGTGAAGCAGCTTCTGCAGTCGGCCCGGACAGGCGAGACCGTGGTGGTCGAGGTGCCCGCGCCGCAGGTGAGGCCGGGAATGGTGGTGGTGCGCTCGGCGGCGTCGCTGGTCTCGGCCGGGACCGAGCGCACGGCCGCGGAATTCGCGCGCAAGAGTCTCCTGGGGAAAGCGCTTGCGCGGCCGGAGCTCGTGCGTCAGCTCCTGGAGAAGGCGAGGACGCAGGGGGTGCTTTCCGCGTGGGACGCGGCGCGAGCGCGACTGGGCCGGCCGCTACAGCCGGGCTATTCCTGCGCCGGGACGGTCGTGGAAGTGGGCGCGGGAGTGACGGACCTCCGCCCCGGGGACCGGGTCGCGTGCGCGGGCGCGGGCCACGCCGTGCATGCGGAGCTGGTGTGCGTGCCCAGGAACCTCGTGGCGCGGGTGCCCGACGGCGTGGATCTCGAGGCCGCGGCGTTCACCACCGTCGGCGCGATCGCGCTCCACGCAGTACGACTCGCGGACGTCGAGCTCGGCGAACGGGTGGCGGTGATCGGCCTCGGGGTCATCGGCCTTATCGCCGCACAGCTCGCCCGCGCGGCGGGCTGCCTTGTACTCGGGATCGACGTGAACCCGGGCCGCGTGGCGCTGGGACGGGAGCTGGGCCTCGAGCGGGCCGTCGTGCACGGCCGCGATGACGGCGAGAGCGATGACGTGGGATCGGTCGCCGATGCTCTCACCGCCGGGCGAGGGCTGGACGCGGTGCTCGTCACGGCCGCAACATCGAGCAGCGAGCCGATCCGGCTGGCGGGCGAGCTGTGCCGCGACCGCGGCCGGGTTGTGGTGGTGGGCGCCGTGGGAATGGAGGTCCCGCGGGGCCTCTTCTACGCGAAGGAGCTGGACCTGCGGGTCGCGCGGTCGTACGGCCCCGGGCGCTACGATCCCGGCTACGAGGAAGGCGGGCACGACTATCCTCTCGGCTACGTGCGCTGGACCGAGAACCGGAACATGGAGGCGTTCCTCGCGCTGCTGTCACAGGGCGAGGTGAAGGTTGCACCGCTGGCCACGCATCGTTTTCCCATCCAGGAAGGAGCGCGGGCGTACGCGCTGATCGGCGGGGAGTCGCGTGAGCCCTACCTCGCCATCCTCCTCACGTACCCGGCGGCCGAGGAGGAAGCGGCCGGCGCGAGCGCGGTCCGCCGGCGCGTCGAGTTGCGCGGGAAGCCGACGCCGGAGCTGCCCGCGCAGCCCGCGCGCGGCGCGGTGCACCTGGGGCTCCTGGGCGCGGGGAACTTCGCGACGGGCACGCTGCTCCCGGCGATGGTAGGCGTCGAGGGTACGGAGCTCGTCGGCGTCTGCACGGCCTCGGGGGCGAGCGCGCGCCTCGCGGCCGATCGGTTCGGCTTCCGTTACTGCGCCACAGAAGAGGCAGAGCTTCTGCGGGACCCGGACATCACGGCCATCCTGATCGCCACGCGGCACCACCTTCACGCCGGGCAGGTGGAGGCGGCCCTGGGCGCCGGTAGGCACGTGTTCTGCGAGAAGCCACTCTGCCTCGACGAGGACGAGCTCTCGCGCATCGTGCGGACGTTCCTGGGTGCCGTCCCGCGGCCGCAGCTCCTGGTGGGCTACAATCGCCGGTTCGCGCCGTTCGCGCGGGCGCTCAAGGCGTTCGTCGCGGAGGCGGGGGAGCCGGTGGCGATGCATTACCGGGTGAGCGCGGGCTTCCTGCCCGCGGAGCACTGGATCCAGGACCCGGCGCAGGGCGGCGGGCGCGTCCTGGGCGAGGTGTGCCACTTCGTGGATTTCCTCACCTTCCTGGCGGGCGAGCCACCCGCGGCCGTGTACGCACGGGCCCTCCCGAACGGCGGGCGCTACCGCGACGACAACGTCGTGATTTCCCTCGAGTTCGCGAGTGGCTCGGTGGGCGGCATCACCTACGTGGCGAACGGCGACCCGACACTGGGCAAGGAGCGAATCGAGGTGTTCGGTGGCGGCGCGACGGCCGTGCTGGACGACTTCCGGAGTCTGGTGCGGCTGCATGGCGGGAAGCGCGCCGTGGATCGCGCGCGGCTGCGCCAGGATAAGGGGCACCGGGGCGAGTGGGAGGCGTTCGTGCGGGCGGTCCGTGAGGGGGGTCCGGCGCCGATCCCCTTCGAAGAGCTCGTGAGCACCAGCCTGGCAACGTTCCGCATTCTCGAGTCGCTGAAGAGTGGTGTGCCACAGCGGATCGATCCGGGAGAGTTCGTGGACCGCGCCGTCTCCGATCAGGGCGGTGATGCAGAGCGGTAGGATGCCAGAGTCGGGGGAGTGCTCTCCGCGGAAGTTCGGATGCGGGACCCACGAGCGGCTCTGATCATCGCCGAGGTCGCCCAGGCGCACGAGGGGAGCCTCGGGATGGCCCACGCCTACGTGGATGCCGTGGCGAACGTGGGTGCCGACGCGGTGAAGTTCCAGACCCACATCGCGGCGGCCGAGAGCACGCGGGCGGAGCCGTGGCGCGTGCCATTCAGCCTGCAGGACGCCACGCGCTACGACTACTGGAGGCGAATGGAGTTCACGGAGGAGCAGTGGTGCGGGCTCAGGCGCCACGCGGAGGAGCGCGGACTCAGGTTCCTGAGCTCACCGTTCTCCGTGGATGCAGTGGAGCTCTTGGAGCGGGTGGGCGTCTGGGCCTGGAAGATCGCATCCGGTGAGCTGACGAATGTGCCGATGTTCGAGCGGATCGCCGCGACGGGGCTCCCGATCCTCCTGTCCACGGGGATGAGCCCACTGGCGGAGATCGACGCGGCGGTCGAGCGCGTGTGGGCGCGGGACCTGGACCTCACCGTGCTGCAGACGACCTCGCTGTATCCTGCGCCGCCGGAGAAGGTGGGGCTCAACCTGATCCCGTTCTTCCGGGAGCGTTACGGGTGCAAGGTGGGTCTCTCGGACCACTCGGGCACGATCTATCCAGGGCTCGCGGCGGCGGCGCTGGGGATCGATGTCCTGGAGGTCCACGTGACGCTCAGCCGCGAGATGTTCGGGCCCGATGTCTCGGCGTCGGTCACGACGGGGGAGCTGCGGCAGATGGTGGAGGGGATCCGGTTCATCGAGCGCATGAACGCGAATCCGGTGGACAAGGACGTGGCGGCCGAGGAGTTGGCCGCGGTCCGCCAGATCTTCACGAAGAGCGTGGTGGCGCGCACCGATCTTGCGGCCGGAACCGTGTTGCGGGAGGAGCACATGGCGGTGAAGAAGCCGGGGACGGGGATCCCGGCGGCGCGGCTGCCGGAGCTGATCGGGCGGCGGCTCAAGCGGGCGGTGCAGGCGGACGAGCCGCTGAGGGGATCGGATATCGAGTGAAGTGGCGCATCCTGAACGTTGAGCCCGCGGGCTACAGCGACGAGGCGCGGGCGATTCTGGGCGGCCTGGGCGAAGTGGTGGAGCGGCCGTCGGGCCGGCGCGAGCTCCTCGAGCTGGTGCCCCGCTTCGATGTGCTCATCGTTCGGCTCGCGCACCAGCTGGACCGGGAAATGCTCGACGCCGGGCAGCGGCTCAAGGCGATTGTCACCGCCACGACGGGGCTCGACCATATCGACACCGGGTACGCGCAGTCGCGCGGGATCGCGGTGCTGAGCCTCAAGGGTGAGCGCGAGTTCCTGGAAGGCATCAGCGCTACCGCCGAGCACACGTGGGCTCTCCTCCTGGCGCTCGTGCGTCGGGTCCCCGAAGCTTTCGCGTCGGTGCGCATGGGGCAGTGGCACCGCGACGCCTTTCGAGGCCGGACGCTGGCGGGCCTCCGCCTCGGGCTCGTGGGCCTGGGGCGCATCGGGCGGACGGTGGCGAGGTACGGGATGACCTTCGGCATGAGGGTCGCGGCGTACGATCCGCAGGCCGCCCACTGGCCGCCGGAGGTCGAACGCCGTGGCTCGGTAGCGGAGCTTCTCGCGCAGACCGACGTGCTCTCGCTTCACCTTCCCCTCGAGGAGGCGACGCGCGGGTACATCGGAGAGGAGGCGCTGCGGCTGCTCCCGCGCGGCACGGTGCTGGTCAACACCGCCCGGGGCGAGCTCGTCGAGGAGGCCGCGCTGGCGGCGGCGCTGGCCAGCGGGCACCTGGCGGGCGCCGCGGTGGACGTCCTCTGCCACGAGCGCGAGCCGGGGCTGCGCGGGGAGAGCCCGCTTCTCGCCTACGCGCGCAACCACGAGAACCTGATCATCACGCCGCATATCGGGGGCGCGACGGTCGAGGCGATGGCGGCCACCGAGTTGTTCATGGCGAAGAAGCTGGCAGAGTTCTTGAGCGGACGTACAAAGAGCGAAACGGGGAACGAAGAGCTGAATGCGTAAAGTGTGTGTGGTGATCACGGCGCGGCCGAGCTACGCGCGGGTGAAGACGGTGCTGGAGGCGATCCGGGCGCACGCCGATCTGGAGCTCCAGGTCGTGGTGGCCGCCTCGGCGCTTCTGGAGCGGTACGGGCCGGCGATCGACGTGATCCGTGCGGACGGGTTCGAGCCGGACGCCGTGGTCTACATGGTCCTGGAGGGCGAGAACCTGGTGACCACGGCCAAGTCCACGGGGCTCGGGGTCCTGGAGCTGGCCACGATCTTCGACAACCTGAGGCCGGACGTGGTCATCAGCGTAGCGGATCGCTACGAGACGATGGCGACGGCGATCGCGGCCTCGTACCTGAACATCCCGGTGGCGCACCTGCTGGGCGGCGAGGTGACGGGGTCCATCGATGAGAAGGTGCGCCACGCGGTGACCAAGCTCGCGAACTTGCATTTCGTGGCCAGCGACCGGGCGGCTGAGCGGGTCATCCGTATGGGAGAGGACCCGGAAACGGTCTTCGTCACGGGGTGCCCGTCCGTGGACCTGGCGGCGCGCGTGCTGGCAGAAGACCCGGACGGGTTCGATCCGTTCGGGCGCTATGCGGGCGTCGGGCACAGGTTCGACCCGAGCCAGGGCTATCTGGTGGTCCTGCAGCATCCGGTGACCACGGAGTACGAGGGCGCGCTGGACCAGATCCGGGGGACGCTGGCCGCCGTGGAGGAGCTGGCGCAGCCCGCCTTCTGGTTCTGGCCGAACGTGGACGCGGGCTCGGACCGGATCTCGAAGGGGATCCGCCAGTTTCGGGAGACCCACGACGTGCCCTTCATCTACTTCTTCAAGAACCTCGCCCCGGAAGACTTCCTGCGTCTCCTCCACGGCGCGCGCTGCCTGGTGGGCAACTCGAGCGTGGGGATCCGGGAGGGGGCGTACCTGGGACTCCCCGTCGTCAATATCGGCGACCGGCAGGAGGGGCGTGACCGAGCCGCGAACGTGGTGGACGTGGGCTACGACCGGCAGGGGATCCTGAGCGCCGTGCGGTTCCAGCTCGAGAACGGGCGCTATCCATCAAGCATGCTGTATGGTGACGGGCGCGCCGGCGAGCGCATCGCCGAGCTGCTCACCCGGGTGCCCCTGCGGGTGGCGAAACGGATCTGCTACTGAGCGGGCGAGGGGGCGAACGGGTGAGCCAGCGAGCGGGTGAGCGGGTGAGCGCCGCGTCGGCGGTGCCAGCTTCGTGGGTTCGTGCGTTGGCCCTTCATTGGCGGTTCTGCTGGCGCTGCACGGGCCCCGGCGAGTGACAGCGTGTGTGGGATTGCGGGCATCGTAGGCCGCGGGTGGGAGCGCGGCGAGCTGGAGGCGATGGTGGAGGTGCAGCACCATCGCGGGCCGGACGATCGGGGCCTCTATCTGGATCCTACCGGCCTCGTGGGCCTGGGCCACAACCGGCTGAGCATCATCGACCTCTCGTCGGCCGGCCGCCAGCCCATGGCGAACCAGGACGGGACGGTCTGGATCGTCTTCAACGGGGAGGTCTACAACTACGTGGAGCTGCGGGAGGAGCTGCGCGCCTACCCGTTCCGTAGCCGCACGGACACGGAGGTCATCCTGGCGGCCTACGAGCGCTGGGGCGACGAGTGCGTGGAGCGCTTCATCGGCATGTTCGCGTTCGCGATCTGGGACGCGCGGCGCCGGCGCCTCTTCTGCGCGCGTGATCGCCTGGGGATCAAGCCGTTCCACTACGGGCGGGTGGCTGAGCGCTTCCTCTTCGCATCGGAGATCAAGGCGCTCGTGGCAGCGGGCCTTGCGGTGGAGCCGAACCTCGCGAGTTGGGCCGCGTACGTGGCCCACGGCGTGTACGATCACGGCCCGGATACGTTCTTCGCGGGTGTTCGTGCGTTGCCGGGCGGACATACCCTTACGCTCGAGGACGGGAAGGAGCGGGTCCGCTGCTACTGGGATCTCGCGGCGCGGGCGGTGGATCCGCTGGAGCTCGACGATGACGAGGCGGCGGCGCGGCTGTGGGAGCTCTTCGCGGATGCGGTGCGGTTGCGGCTGCGGAGCGATGTGCCGCTGGGGGTGAACCTCAGCGGCGGGCTCGATTCGGCGAGCCTCATGGTGACCGTGGACGCGCTGGTGGCGACGGAGGGGGACGTTCAGACGTTCACGGGGTCGTTCGAGGATCCCCGCTACGACGAAGCAGGGTTCGCATCCGAGGTCACAGGTCGCCGCCGCTGGGTGCCGAACGTCGCGCGGCTGCGAGAGGACGAGGTGGCGGAGCTGGCGCTGCAGGCGCTGTGGCACCAGGAGGCGCCGTTCGGCGGGATCGCGACGCTGGCCTATCACAAGCTCCACGGCCTGGCCCGCGACCGGGGAGTGAAGGTCCTCCTGGAAGGGCAGGGCGTGGACGAGATGCTCGCCGGCTACGAGTACTTCCGCCCTCATCACTATCTGGATCTGCTGGACGCGGGGCGCTGCGGCGAGTTGCGCCGCGAGATCGGGGCGGCGATGGGGGCCGGGGGTAGGGTGGCGCGGCGAGAGGCCCTCGCCGCCGTGCGACGGCTGCGCGATGGCGGAGTGCTCAGGGTGTACCAGGACGGGACGGTGTACCTGGCGCCTGAGCCCGTATCGCCCGACATCCGGCGCCTGGCCGGCGGCGGGCCGGAGTTCCCCGCACCGTTTGCCGACCGTCTCACGAACCAGCTCTATCGCGATCTGCGCCACACGAAGCTTCCGCGCGTGCTGCGCATGAACGATCACCTCTCCATGGCGTTCAGCCGCGAGCTGAGGGAGCCGTACCTGGACCATCGCCTGGTGGAATTCGTCTTCCGGCTCCCGGGACGGCAGAAGATCCGGAACGGTCAGAACAAGTATCTCCTCCGCCACGCCACGGCGGGCCGGCTGCCCGAGCGGGTGCGGCTGGCTGGCAAGCGGCCGGTGGTGACGCCCCAGCGGGAATGGCTGCGGGGACCGCTCCGCGCCTTCGTGGCGGAGCTGATCCACTCGCGGTCCTTCGCGGAGCGAGGGCTGTTCGATGCGGCGCGGGTGCGGAAGGCCTATCGGCGCTTCTGCGCGGGGGAGGGCGAGAACTCGTTCTTCGTCTGGCAGTGGGTGAACACCGAGCTGTGGTTCCGGCGGTTCATCGACGAGGAGGTCGAGGCGCCCCGGCCGGCGGAACGGTCCGTTTCCGTGAACCGTGAACCGTGATCAGATTGCCGATCAGTGGCCGCCGATTCCTGATCGGTGATCAACTGACCGCTGTGATGGCTGAGCACCGCTGGGTGATCACTGATCCCTGATTACTGATCCCTGATTACGCGGGTCCGCGGAAGAGATGCGAGGAGAGAGTGCATGCACGTCGCGGTGATCGGTACCGGATACGTGGGGCTGGTGGTGGGCGCGTGCCTCGCCGAGAGCGGCAACGACGTGATCTGTGCCGACGTAGACGAAGCGAAGATCGCCCATCTCTCAGGGGGAGAGCTGCCGATCTACGAGCCGGGGCTGGAGGGGCTCGTGCGGAGCAACCTCGAGGAAGGGCGTCTCCAGTTCACGACGGATGTGCGCCGCGCGGTGCGGGAGTCCGCCATCATCTTCATTGCAGTGGGTACGCCGTCGGACAGCGATGGCTCCGCCGACCTGAGCTACGTGCTGGAGGTGGCGCGGGTGATCGGCGAGAGCATGAACGGTGAGAAGATCGTCATTACGAAGAGCACGGTGCCGGTGGGGACGGCGGCGAAGGTGAGGGCGGTGATCGCGAGCCTGGCGGAGCACCCGGTGCACGTGTGCGCGAATCCGGAGTTCCTGAAGGAGGGCGCGGCCGTCGAGGATTTCCTGAAGCCGGACCGCGTGGTGTTGGGGGTGGAGAGCGAGCGGGCGAAGGAGGTGCTTCAGGAGCTGTACGCGCCGTTCGTGCGGACGGGGAACCCGATCCTCTTCATGGACATCGCGTCGGCGGAGCTGACGAAGTACGCGGCGAACGCGATGCTGGCGACGCGCATCAGCTTCATGAATCTGGTCGCGCGGATGTGCGAGAAGACGGGTGCGGACGTGGATCTGGTGCGGTACGGCGTGGGGACGGACTCCCGCATCGGGCCGAGCTTCCTCTTCCCGGGGATCGGGTACGGCGGCTCGTGCTTCCCGAAAGACGTGAAGGCGCTGATTCGCACCTCCAGGGAGCTGGGGGTGGACGGTGGGATGCTTCAGGCGGTGGACACCGTGAACGAGGAGCAGAAGCGGCTGCTTCTCGACCGAATCGTGGAGCGCTTCGGCCAGAACCTGTCGAAACGGATGTTCGCGGTCTGGGGCCTCTCGTTCAAGCCGCTGACCTCGGACATGCGGGAGGCGCCCAGCCTGGTGGTGATCCGCGGGCTCCTGGAGCGGAAGGCGCGGGTGGTAGCGCACGATCCCGCGGCGATGAAGGAGGCGCGCGGGTACTTCGGCGAGGCGATCGAGTACCGGGAGCATGGGTACGACTGCCTGGTGGACGCCGACGCGCTGGTGATCCACACCGAGTGGCAGCCCTACCGGCGGCCGGACTTTGCGCGCATGAGGGCGGTGATGGCGGCTCCCGTCATCTTCGACGGCCGGAACCTGTATCGTCCCGAGAAGATGCGCGAGCTGGGGTTCGAATATTACTCGGTGGGGCGGCCGGCCGTGGTGCCGGAGAGGGCGGGAGGGTGAGGGGCGATCTGCCCGGCCGTCTGGAGGCATACTTCCGCACGACGGCCGTACTGGAGGTCGTGGCCCGCATGGAAGCCTCGTGAACGAGGGAGCGGAGCATGCGCGTTCTGATCACCGGGGCCGCGGGCTTCCTGGGCTCCCACCTCTGCGACCGCTTCATCGGCGAAGGCCACGAGGTGGTCGGGATGGACAACCTGATCACCGGCAACCCGGACAACGTCGCGCATCTCTTCGGCCACGAGCGGTTTCGCTTCATCCGGCATGATGTCACCGAGTTCATCCACGTGGAGGGCCACCTGGATGGTGTGCTCCACTTCGCTTCTCCGGCGAGCCCCGTGGACTACTTGGAGCTGCCGATCCAGACACTGAAGGTGGGGAGCCTGGGGACGCACAAGACGCTGGGGGTGGCGAAGGCGAAGCAGGCCCGCTATCTCCTCGCGTCCACGTCGGAGGTGTACGGTGACCCCCAGGTGCACCCGCAGCCGGAGACGTATTGGGGGAACGTGAACCCGGTGGGTCCGCGGGGTGTCTACGATGAAGCGAAGCGCTTCGCGGAGGCCATGACGATGGCGTACCACCGGGCCCACGGCGTGGACACGCGGATCGCCCGCATCTTCAATAGCTATGGGCCGCGGATGCGGCCGGCGGACGGGCGGGTGGTGTCGAACTTCATCGTCCAGGCACTGCGTGGCGAGCCGCTCACGGTCTACGGCGACGGCTCCCAGACCCGCTCCTTCTGCTATGTGGACGACATGGTGGAAGGGATCTACCACCTGTTCTTCTCGGATCGCGTCGAGCCCGTCAACGTGGGTAATCCTGACGAGTTCAGCGTGAAGGAGCTGGCCGAGGTCGTGCTGGAAGAGACGGGGAGCGAGTCGCGAGTCGAGTACCGCCGTCTGCCGGTGGACGACCCCAGGGTCCGGCGTCCGGACATCGGCGTGGCGGGGCGGGAGCTCGGATGGGAGCCGAAGATCGTGCTCCGGGAAGGGCTCCGGAAGACGATCCCGTACTTCCGGAGGCTCGTGGAGGAGCGGAATGCGCGGGCGCGGACGCTCTAGGGGTCGAGTTCATAAATACGCCGCCGCATTTATGAATTCAACCACCAGTGCTTCGCTGTAGTTTTCAGCGACCTGCTGGGGAGGCGCATTGTCCATTCTCGTGACGGGTGCCGCCGGCTTCATCGGTTCCCACGTGTGTGAGCGACTGCTCGGCGCGGGTGAGGAGGTCGTCGGGCTCGACCTTTTCGACGACTACTATGATCCGCGGGTCAAGGAGGCCAACGTTTCGGTCGCCCGGCAGTTCCGCGCGTTTACGCTGGTGCGGGGCGACGTGCGTGAGGCCGGGTGCCTGGCACGGCTTCCGGACCACGTGGAGCTCGTTATCCATCTGGCGGCGCGGGCGGGCGTGCGTCCCTCCATCCGGGATCCGCTCCTGTACCAGGATGTGAACGTTGGCGGTACGGCCGTGCTTCTGGAGTACATGCGCGAGCGGGGGATCCGGCAGCTCGTCTTCGGCTCGTCTTCGAGCGTATACGGTAACACCGAGAAGGTGCCGTTTCGCGAGGGTGACTCCCAGGACAGCCCCATCTCGCCATACGCGGCCACGAAGAAGGCGGGTGAACTCCTCTGCCACGTGTACCATCACCTGTACGGAATGGGCGTGCTGTGCCTCCGGCTCTTCACGGTCTACGGGCCGCGCCAGCGTCCGGATCTGGCGATCCACAAGTTCGCGCGGCTGCTGCGGGCCGGCAGGTCCGTGCCCATGTACGGCGACGGCACGACGGAACGCGACTACACGTACATCGGCGACCTCCTCCAGGGTATGGAGGGTGCGCTCCGCTACCTGCGGTCAAGCCCGGGGGTGTACGAGGTTATCAACCTGGGGGAGAGTCGCACCGTCACGTTGCGCCGCATGATCGAGGTGCTCGCGGAAGCCCTGGGGGTCGAGCCGGAGATGGAGCGCCTTCCCCTGGAGCCCGGCGACGTCGTGCGCACGTACGCGGACATCTCGAAGGCCCGGCGCCTCCTGCGCTACGACCCGTGCACGTCCTTCGAGGAGGGGATCGCGCGCTTCGTCGAGTGGCTGGAAGGGGAACGCACTTCTGCCGCCCGGCGCGTGGCTGGAGAGGGTTCGTTCCTCCGGTGACCTCGCCGCTGACGGTCGTCCACGTTGTTGGGGCTCGTCCCAACTTCATGAAGATGGCGCCGCTGCTCCGCGCGCTGGATCGGGGGCAGGTGGTGCCGGGCGTTCTGGTGCACACGGGGCAGCACTACGACGAAGGGATGTCGGAGGCGTTCTTCGCCGACCTCGGGATCCGGGAGCCGGACTTCTACCTGGGGGTCGGCTCGGGCTCCCACGCGATCCAGACGGCGGCCGTCCTGACGGCGCTGGAGCCGATCCTCCTGGAAGCGCACCCGCATCTGGTGGTCGTGGTCGGGGACGTGAACTCGACGCTGGCGGCGGCGCTGGCGGCGGCGAAGCTGAACATCCCGGTGGCACACGTAGAGGCGGGCCTGCGCAGCCACGACCGGACCATGCCGGAGGAACTGAACCGGCTGCTCACGGACCAGCTCTCGGAACTCCTCTTCACCCCGAGCCCGGACGCGGATGAGAACCTGCTGCGTGAGGGGATTCCGGCAGAGCGGATCCACCGTGTGGGCAACATCATGATCGACAGCCTGCTGGATCACCTGCCGCGCGCCCATGCCCTCGGGGCGCTGGATCGCCTGGGGCTCGAGCGAGGCCGCTACGCGCTGGTGACGCTCCACCGGCCGTCGAACGTGGACGTCCGGGAGCAGCTCGTGGAGATCTTCGAAGCGCTGGACGCCATTGCGCTCCAGATGCCGGTGGTCCTCCCGATGCATCCGCGCACGCGGAAGAACGCGGAGGCGTTCGGCGTGCGGCTCCGGCGGGCCAGGGCCCTGGAGCCGCTGGGCTACGTGGAGATGGTGAGTCTCCTGGAAAGTGCGGCCGTGGTGCTCACGGACTCGGGAGGAATCCAGGAGGAGACGACCGTCCTCGGGGTCCGGTGCTTGACGCTGCGCGACACGACAGAGCGGCCGATCACGATCGTGGAGGGGACGAACCGGCTCGTGCCGGAACGGACGCGAGAGGCGATCCTGGCGGCCGTGGCGGAGGCGCTTTCCTCGCCGCTGAACGGCCGGCGGCCGGAGCTGTGGGACGGACGGACGGCCGGGCGGATCGCCGAGGTGATCGCGCGCTGGATCGGGGCACGGTGACGGTGTGATTCGAGACACCGTCCGCCCTATCCTTACGAATCCGCACCGCAGCGGGGTAGGTCCGCATCTTGTGTCTCGGATCCCCCGCCAGGGCGCCATCTCGCGTTCCGAGTGGGACTGCGGTGGACGTGGGTAGGATCGAGCACTGCCGAACCGGAGCGGGTCGTCTGTGCGCATCCTGGGCGTGATCCCCGCCCGGGGCGGCTCCCGGGGCGTCCCGCGTAAGAATCTCCGGCAGGTGGCGGGTGAGCCGCTCATCGCGCATGCGATCCGGGCGGCGCGGGAGAGCCGACTCCTCACGGCGTTTCTCACCACCACCGACGACAAGGAGATCGGGGCCGTGGCAGGGGCTTGTGGATCGCCGGTACTGAGGCGGCCCCGCGAGCTGGCTACGGATGAGGCGCCGATGGCGGCGGTAGTGCTGCACGCGCTGGAGTGCGCCGAGCGCGAGGCCGGCGTCGAGTATGAGGGCGTCGTCATCCTCCAGCCGACCTCGCCGATCCGCACGGGTGAGGATGTGGACGGGGCCATCACGCTCCTGCGGGAGGATGCGTCCGTGGACTCGGTGATCTCCGTGTGCCCCATGGACGACGTTCATCCCGCGCGAATGTACCGGGTGGACGGCGAGGCGTGGATGAGGTCGCTGTGGCCGGAGTGGGAGCGGGCGCAGCGGCAGGATCTCCCCGTGGTCTACTACCGCAATGGGGCGATCTACGTGTGCCGGCGCGGGCTCCTGGTCCGGGACCATGTCGTGATGGGAGGGCGGCGGAAGGCCTATGTCATGCCGCGGAAGCGGCTTGCAAACATCGACGACGAGCGAGATCTGGCCGTAGCGGACGTGCTGGTGCGGCTCTGGAGGGAAGGGCGGCTGTAAGGCCGGGGCGGCGTGGCGGAGGGGCTGGCTCCCCGCCGCAGGAGGTTCAGGCGATCGGCGGTGCGAGGCGCGCGGGCACGCGAGCACCGCCGATCGCTTTTGTGCCCGCGACGGCGGATGGGGCTTCGGCCGCGAAGCGGTGCGGGCCGGCGCAGGTGCGCGGTGGAAACGCCTCGCCGCGATTGCGCAGCCTCGGGCCGCCTGCGGGCGGTTGGTGACCGTCGTGCGGGGGCGATAGATTGCCGCGCCGTGGACGCCGTGGACATGGAGAGGACTGCGACGGAGGAGGTCCAGCACGAGCGGCGGCATGATCGACCGCGAGAGCTACGAGAAGCGGAGCGGGCGAGACCGCTTCTTTCGGTTGCTCGAGGAGGAGATGCGCCTCCTCATCGATCCGGCGACGGGGGAGATGCGTCGCGACTGGGCGGAAGCTATCGCCTGCGTGCTGTGTGGTGCCCGGGACGAGGAGGAGCTGTTCCGCAAGGGCGGACTCCGGTTTGTGCGTTGCCGGAGCTGCCGGCTCATTTACATGAACCCGCGGCCGAGCGCTGAGGGGCTGGAGCGGCTGTACGCCTGCGAGTCGGCGGCGAATGACGCGTGGGTGGATGTGCTCCTGAGCGAAGCGGAGGAGGAGTTCCAGACCCGGGATTTCAGCGCGCTCCTGGACGAGGTTCAGCGGCTCCGGCCGGCGGGCCGCTTGTTGGACGTGGGGTGCTCGATCGGCCGACTTCTTGCGCTGGCGCGAGGCCGGGGCTACGACGTCTTGGGGATCGAGCTGGGAGGACGGGCGCGCACGTATGCCCGAGAGCATTACGGGCTTCCGGTCCTGGGGGAGAAGCTCGAGTGTGCGGATCTGGCGTCCGAGTCATTCGACGCGGTGGCGCTCGTCGAGGTTCTGGAGCACTTGCCCGATCCGCGGCGGATGCTCTCGGAGGTGCGGCGAATCCTCAAGCCTGGCGGCGTGCTGCTGGCGGGTGTGCCGAACGCCGGGTCTCTCGGGGTGATGGTTCTGCACGGGGAGGCCCGCACGTTCAACCGGAACCATCTGGTCTACTTCGGGGAAGGGACGCTGGTGCGGCTTCTCGAGCAGGAGGGGTTTCGGGTGGTGAAAGCGATGACCGTGGTCAGTCTCCTGGACACGGTGCTCAACCACTTCCAGATGCTCGACCCCTTCGGCGTGCCGCGGACGGACCTGCTGCCGCAGCCGCTGCGGCAAGCGGTGGAGAGCCCGCAGGGAAGGGCGCGCCTCGAGAAGCTGCTCCACGACCTGGGGCTGGGATACCGGCTTCGAGCCATTGCCGTGCGGGAGGGGCAGTCCTGAACTTGGCAGGTCGGGCGGTGGCGGGACGGGATGTAGCCGCGGCAGGGCGCTCTCTCCGCGAGAGCCGCGATCGCCGCTGTCGCCCCGCGCGCTTCGCGAGCTTCAACGCGTCGGGCTCGAGGGATATCTTTCTCCGCTGTTCGCGAGGCTTCCGCGGCTCCGGAGCCGAGAGGATCGGGTGCGGGCGAGGGTCGCCTCGACGGCGGGGCTGAGCCGCATGAAGGATCGGGTTCTCATAACCGGCGGTGCCGGGTTTATCGGTTCGCACCTCGTGCGCGTATGGGCGGATCGGGGCCGGGAGGTCGTGGTCCTCGACGCGCTCATTGCCTCCGTGCATGGCGCGGCCGCGCGCTCCCCGGATCTGGGCCCGGGGGCGACGTTCCTCAAGGCGGATGTGCGTGACGGCGAGGCGTGGCGCGAGGCACTGCGAGGCGTGAACCTCGTCTACCATCTGGCGGCGGAGACGGGGACGGGGGAATCGATGTACCGGAGCCACCGTCACGTGGATGTGAACCTGGGCGGGACGGCGCGGCTCTGTGACGTGATCGCGGCCGATCCCGAGCTCGCGCCCCGGCGAGTCGTGCTGGCCTCGTCCCGTGCGGTGTACGGGGAAGGTCCTTATCGCTGCGAGCACTGCGGCATCGTCTGCCCTCCGGCCCGGGACCCCGCGCGGCTGCGGCGCGGGTTGTGGGATCCGCCGTGCCCTGAATGTGAGGGGCGCTTGACGCCGGTGCAGGCGGCGGAGGGACTGCGGCCGGCGCCGACGTCCACGTACGGGCTCACGAAGGCGGGGCAGGAGTCGCTGCTCCAGATGCTTGCACCGACCCACGGCGTGGAGGTGGTCGTGCTGCGGCTGCAGAACGTGTACGGCCCGGGGCAGTCGCTTCGCAACCCCTACACGGGGGTGCTGTCCATTTTCGCGCTGCTCCTGCGTTCCGGCGGAAAAGTGCACATCTTCGAAGATGGGGGGCAGACCCGGGACTGGGTCTTCGTGGACGACGCCGTACGGGCGCTCGTGCGAGCGGGGGACGTGGAGTTGAACGAGCCCCTGGTCGTGAACGTGGGGAGCGGGCGGAGCGCGACGCTCCTGGGGACGGCACAGCAGGTCGGAGACGCCTTGGGAGTCGAGCGGGTCATCGAGGTCACGGGGGAGTACCGGATCGGGGATGTCCGGCACGCGGTCGCGGACGTGACGGCGCTCCGGGAGCGGCTGGGGATGGACGTGGAGGTCGATCTGGCCACGGGGTTGGCTCGCTTCGCCGCATGGGTACGGGACGCCGAGCTCGCGGCATCAGGGCTCGCAGCGGCGCTGGAGGAAATGAGGGAGTCAGGCCTGTTGCGGGTTGCGGACGTGGGGCCGAGGAGCGAAGTCACGTGGCGCGAACGAGAGTGATGGCCGCGGCGCGGGTGCAGCCGGTACAGATGCGGGGAAACGGCTCGCCCGCAACGATCTTCCTTGGCGTGCCCATGGCGATCAGCGTCCGGGACGTGCTGCGCACGGACGTCTACCGGGTTCTGCGGGAGCATCCGGTGGACATCCATCTGTTCGCGGCGGCAGCGCACGTCCCGGAGTTCCGGGCTGAGTTCGGGGGCGAGGGGGTGTGGATCCATCCGCTGCGGCGGCCGAGCGGGCGCCTCTTCCGGGCCGTCGACACGCTGGTTCTGAAGCTGTACGTGCTCATCCTTTCCCTGCGCTGTGACACGGCCCGGATCATGGTGGGCCCGACGCTCCGGCGGAACCCGCTTTCCCGTATCGCGCGGGCGTCACTGAGGCTTCTGGGCCGGCGCGGGACGGCCGCGCTCATTCGCCTGGGCCGCTGGCTGAGCGTGCGCACGGCGCCGGACCTCTACGAGGCGGAATTCCGGCGCCACGCCCCGGACCTCGTGATCGGGACGCGGGTGCTCACCATGACGGGTCCCGCGGCGCCGGAGAGCGATTCCTACCTGGACCGCTATCTCCTCATGTCGGCAGCGAAACACCGGGTCCCGACCATGGTGTTGGTGTCGAGCTGGGACAACCTCACGAGTAAGGGTTTCTTCCCCGTGGAGGTGTACCGGCTCACGGTCTGGAACGAGATCATGCGCCGCGAGGCGGTCGAGCTTCACGACGTACCGCCGGAGAGAATCGTGGTGACCGGCGCGCCGCAGCACGACGTGTATGCGCACGCTCCGTACGGGGAGCGGGAGCGGTTCCTCCGCGGTTTCGGCCTGGATCCGGGAAAGCGGCTCGTGGTCTACACGACGCAGACGGAGGGGACGATCCCGGGCGAGCCGCGGTTGGTGCGTCTCATCTACGACGTGATCCGCGAGCGTTTCGGCGACGGGCTTCAGCTTCTGGTGCGGCTGCACCAGCTCGACCGCATGAATCGCTACGGCGAGCTGAAGGGCCTGACGGGACTCGCTCTGGACCACGCGGGAAGCGGGCCGCTGGGGGACTACCGGGATCGGGCGTTCAACGAGGCGGCGATGCGCCACCTGGCGGACACGCTGGCGCACGCCGACGTCGTGCTCAACGCCGCTTCCTCCATCTCGATTGACGCGGCGGCTGTGGGGACGCCCGTCGTCGTGGTGGCGTTCGACGCGGATCCGGGGCGGCCGTACCACGGCTCGCTCCGCCGGTACTACGACTTCACGCATCAGCAGAATGTGATGCGCTCCGGTGGGGTGTTCCTGGCGCGCGACGCCGACGAACTGGTGGCCGGGATCCGGCGCTATCTGGAGGATCGCGAGCGGGACGCGGACGGGCAGGCACGCCTCACCGCGGAGCAGTGTTATCGGCTGGACGGCTGCTCCGGACGGCGGGTCGCCCGGGCGATCCTCGACGTCCTGGAGGAGGTGCGGGGCGAGCCGCTGGTGCTGGAGGCCGCCGTCGGCGGGGCGTGAGCGGTCGCGACCTCCTGATCGTCGCGGGTGGACGCCGCGAGCACGCCTCCACGCGCCACCGCCTGCGCAACTACCTCCCCTTCCTCGATGCGGATGGCCTCACCTACAGCTTCCTGGAGTATCGGGGGGCGGGCCTGCCCTCGGCCGTGGCGCGCACCGCGGGGCGGCTGCGGCTGCTCGCGGAGCTCGCCCTTCCAGCGCGCGCCCATCGAGTCGTCCTGATCCAGAAGCTCCTGCTGCCCGCCGCGCTGGTGCGGCGCTGGCGCCGCGCCGGGATCCGCGTCGTCTTCGATTTCGACGACGCGCTCTTCGCGCCGTGGCCGGGCGATCGGCCCGCGCGCGCAGAGCGGCGCCGCCGCCGCTTTGACGTCATGCTCGGGGCCGTGGACGCGGTGATCGCGGGCTCGCCGCCGCTGGCGCGCTACGCGGCAGGCCGTGCGTCCACGGTGACGACGATCTACCCGTCCCTCGAGCGGACGCGGTTTCGAGCGTTGCCCCGCCCGGGGGCGGAGGGGGTGGTGGTCGGGTGGGTCGGTGCGGGGGCAAGCCAGCGGTACCTGCGCGCCATCGAGCCGGCGCTGGAGCTCGTGCTAGGCCGGCACCCCGAGGTGCGGCTCCTGGTGTGCAGCGCGCGACCACCCGAGTTCGGGCCTCTCCTCCGGGAGCGCATGCGGTTCCTCCCGTGGTCCGAGGAGAACGAGGTCGCCGCGGTGGGGGCCTTCGACGTGGCCGTCTCGCCGATGGGTGAGGACCCCTGGAGCCAGGCTCGAGGGGGACGCGTGTCCGTGCTGCTCTCCATGGCGGCGGGCGTGCCGGTGGTCGCGGCGCCGGGGGGAGGGCTCGACGAGCTCATCGTGAACGGCGAGAGCGGGGTGATCGCGAGGACGGAGGCAGAGTGGAGGGAGGGCCTGGAGCGGTTGGTGAAGGATCCGGCGGAGCGGTCGAGGATCGGTGCGGCCGCACGCGCCGTGGTGGAGCGGGAGCTGTGGGCGGACGTGTTGTATCCGAAGTGGAAGGCCGCGGTGTTCGGAGAGAGGGTTAGAGGGTTAGAGGGTTAGAGGGTTAGAGGGTTAGAGCCGTCCGGGCCCGGCGGACTCTCCGCCGGATAAGGTTTCTCGGATGCGGTTGACTCCAGGATGGACCCGTTCAGGTTACCGGCAGAACATGCGACCAAGAAACTACCCTCTAACCCTCTAACCTGTCAGTCGCTGCGGTAGTAGCGGTAGTAGTAGCGATAGCCCGACCCGCTGCCGTAGTAGCGGCCGCGGCCGGAGAAGTCCACGTCGTTGAGAACGACGCCGCTCACGGGAGCGCGGACGGCCTCGAGCTGCTCGCGGGCGTAGCGGAGCGCGCCGCGCTCGGTGGTGCCGGCCCGGGCGATGAGGATCACGCCATCCGCGGCGGCGCCGAGTACGGCCGCGTCCGTCACCAGGTTGAGGGGCGGCGAGTCCAAGAGGATCGCCTCGTAGAGCTGCCGCAACTCGTCCAGGAGCTCGCGCATGCGCCGGGAGCCCAACAGCTCGGATGGGTTCGGCGGAAGCGTTCCCGTACCCATGAAGTGCAGCGTGGCGCCGCCACCGACGTCCGCCGTGTGAGTCGCTTCGCTGAGCGCCGTGCTTGACAGGAGAACGTTCGTGAGGCCGGGCTCCTTGGGGACGGCGAAGACCCGATGCAGGATGCCGCGCCGCAGGTCGCAGTCGATGAGGAGCGTGCGCGTCTTCTGCTGCGCCAGCGTGATGGCCAGGTTCGCCGCGCTGGTGGACTTCCCCTCCGAGGGCGCAGGGCTCGTGAAGAGGAGGACGCGGGGTGGCCGGTCCAGGTCCAGGAACGTGATATTCGTGCGGAAGGCACGGTAGGCCTCGGAAACCGGGTTCCCCACGTCCACCTGAGTGATGAGCCGGTCGGCCAAGGGGCGCTCCTCGCGGGCGCCCACCAGGCGCCGCGCCCGGCGTCCGTCCGCGCTTGCGGAACCCGGACGAATCCGGGGGATGAGCCCCAGGACCGGGAGTTCGGTGACCTCGATGAGGTCCTCGCGAGTGTGGACGGTCTCGTCCAGGTAGTCCCGGGCGGCAGCCAGCCCCACGCCGAGGGTGAAGCCGAAGATCACGGCCAGGATGAGGCTCCGCGCCTTGCGCGGGCGGATCGGCTCCCGGGGCAGGATCGCAGGGTCCACGATCCGGACGTCCCCGGGCTCGACGGCCTGGGCGATCTCCGCTTCCTTGAGTCGGGTCTGGAGCAGCGTGAAGACCTCCTCCAGCACCTTGCGCTGCCGCTCGAGGCGGGCGAGCTGCACCTCCTTCACCGGGATGCGCTCGAGCTGGGTACCGAAGGCGCGGAGCCGCTCGTTCAGCGACTCGCTCTGCTTGCGCAGGCTCTCCTGATAGTTGACCGCGAGCTGGTAGAGCTGGTTCTCGAGCTGGCGGATCCGGTTGTCGAGCGCCTCGACTTCGGGGTAGAGAGGGGTGCGCCGGCTCGCCTGCTGCGTGCGCTCCGTCTCGACCTCGGTGAGCGCGCGGAGCAGCTCGGTCACCGCCTGATTCTTCAGGAAGGTGGGGAACGCGGCGAGCTGCCGATACGGCGATGGCCCGTCACTGCGGCTGTCTCGCGCCTCCCGCTGCACGTCCGCGAGGAGCTTGCTGAGCGAGGTGTACTCGGACTCGAGGATGTCGCGCTCCGCCTGGAGGTCCACGAGGCGGCGGATCTGTTGGGCGCCCTCAGCCTCCAGGTTCACGACCTGCTGCCCCTCCTGGAACGCGACCAGGTCCTCCTCCGCGGTCCGGAGCTGCTCACTGATCATGGCGATCTGCTGGTTCAGGAACTCGACGGTGCTGCGGGCCTCGGTCTTCTTCGCCTCCTGGCGGCTGTCGATGAAGGCGCGGGCCAGCGTGTTCGGCACCTGCTTGACGACCTCGGGATCGGTGCCCCAGTAGGTCACGCCGATGACGCTGGCGTCGCGGTACGGCAAGAAAACGTTCATGTGGTCGAGAAGCTCCTGGACCGCCTCGTTGAAGTCGGCGATCCGCAGGATGATCTCGTCCGGAAACTGCTCCAGCGTCGGGAACAGGACGAGGTGGAGCCCGTCGAACGCCGCCGCCTCGCCGATCGCGTACGTACCGAGTAGACGCCCGCCGCGGTCCGTGGCGCGGTACCGCTCACCCTCCAGGGTGAAGCGGTAGGTGTTCGGCGTTGCGGAGCGCAGTGCGTCGAGGTCGCTGAAGAGCTGGGACCGACGGACGCCCTGCGGTCTCACGAGCCGTACGTGGAGGTTCAGCGTGTCCACCGTCTCCTCGGCTATGCTCCGGCTGCGCAGCAGCGCCATCTCCGTCTCCACCTCGGCGCCGCGCACCACCTGCTCGAGAAAGGCGAGCTCGGGGAGCACGGAGCGCATCTCGTCCACGTGGATCGTCGCTGTGGCCTCGTAGATGGGCTGGCGCGTCCACGTGTAGTAACCGACGGACGCCACCACGACAGCGGCGATCCCGACGATTGTCCAGCGATTGCGCCGCAGGAAGTTGAGGATATCGCGGAGGTGGAGCTCGGGATCGCTCCCTGCAGCCGGTGCGTGCGACTCGGTCACGGGCCCTCCCTTCTCAGCGGGCCAGCAGACTGACGGCCGTGACGGCGACGCTCGCAAGGATCGAGACGATCCCTACGATGGCCCCGATATTGCGGGAGGCCCAGGTCCGCTTCCCAACGATGATCTGATCACCGGATCGGATGTCGGACTCGGCGATGACCATGGTGCCCGTCAGGTTCGAACGGATGATCTTCCCACTCCGTACGAGCACGATGTCGTTCGCATCGCCGTCGGGGGCGAGCCCCTGGGCCATCGCGATGACATCGGCGACGCTGACCGTGGCATCCACCGTATAGAGCCCCGGCACCCGGATTTCACCCAGCACGTTGATCCGGCGCAGAAGCGTGATGTTCACCGACGGATTGATGAGGTAGCGGCGGTACTCCTCGATGAGCCGGTCCCGGAGCTGCTGCGGCGAGATGCCCACCACTTGCTTGCGCCCGAGCAGCGGCAGAACCACCGCGCCGTCTTCGTCCACCTGGAACTTTCCGGAGAGGTCGGGCTCGAGCCAGATGCGTACGTCGATGACGTCGCCGGGCAGAAGCGAATTCGCCGATAGACGCGATCCGTTAACCGCCTGCGCCGGGATGGGCTCCGGCGCGAGGGCGAGGAAGAGCAGCGCGAGCAGCGGCAGCCGTATCATCATGCAGGTGCCCGCTGATGTGCGGGCACACCCGGAATCTCGTGGCTCGTGAAACGGAACAACTGTTCATGATAGGCCAATCAGACCCCCGCAGCAAGCCCGCACCCCGGCTAAGTGCGCGCGCTTTCTTGACGTTCGGGCGGGCGCGGCGATAAGTGTACTCGCATGGATAGCGCGCTGGGGTTCTGGTTCACGGCGATGGGAGCGCTCGGCTACCTCCTCGTCTTTCGGCGAACGGGGGATGCCCTGCATCCCCTTGGGATCATGATCGGGAGCTGGCTCGGCGTCTTCGGCTTCGCCCACTTCGACGTGGCGCGCGTCTACGACGAGCCGTACTACGCGGAGCCGTTCGAGCCAATGACCTATGCGGTGGTGGTTCTGTCCCTGGTGGTCTTTGTGGCCGGCTTCTGGCTGGTAGACCCGGGGCTAGTACGCCTGGACCGAGGGCAGGTCGCCCGGCGGCTGGAGGAGAGCGCGCGTCGGGAACGGCTGCGATGGTTCACCCTGGGAGCCTTTGCCGTGGCGACGGTGACCACCGCGTACTTCGTCTATCGGGCGGGCGCGATTCCGCTCTTCTCGCCACGTATCGACGAGCTGCGCCGCGTCTTCAAGCGTCCGCTGCTGGGCTATCTCTTCGACCTGCATTACGCCGTGGCGCTGTTCTCGGCCATGTTGCTCATCACGTCGCGGTCGAGGCTGGGCCGTCTCACCTGGGGGCTCGTGATGCTTGCCGCGCTGCTGCAGCTCGCGTTCGGCGGCGTGCGCGTCTCGCCTATGACGGGGCTGGCCTGGGTGGCCGTCTACCTCCTCTACCGGCCGCGACACGTTCGGCTGCGCGATCTGGTGGTGGTGGTTTCGGCGGCGGTCCTCATGTTCAGCGTGATCGAATACTACCGCCGCTCCGTGTATCGGTTGAACCCGGAGCTGGTGCAGCCGCGCTTCGACCTGGGCGTACCGGCGACGGTGTGGGCGCATACCGCGGCCAGCTTCAAGAACTTGCAGCTCACGCTGCGGCGGGTGAGCCCGCTGAACATGGGGTTGAACAGCTACGATCTGCCGAAGACGGTGGAGCCGAGCTGGCGGGCGGTGGACGAGCGGTTCACCCAGCTCTTCGGCACGCACAACACGCCCACGTATCTGGCGTTCCTGTACTTCGATTTCGGGCTGGCGGGGCTGCTTCTGATGCCGGGGATCTACGGTGCGCTGGCGGCGTACGTTTACCGCCGTTTCCTGACGGCTCCCAACCTTTTCTGGCTGATCGTCTACATCGACATCGTGCTCGGGGTCGGCCTGGCCTTTCGGACACACCGCTTCCTGGGGAACGCGCTCATCTTCTTCGCGGGCGTGGGCGTCCTGGCCCAGCTACTGGTGGGGCGCGGGCGGGTAGCAGCACCGGGGCGGCTCGTGGGCGCGGCCGCGGGAAGGCAACCGGGAGCGTGGCGGTTGTCGCCGACGGGGGCGGTACCGGTGGAACCGGGGATCCAGCAGCGTCCGACGGGGGCGGCCGGAGGCCCGGGCACGGCCGGGTAGTGTCCAGGACACTACCCCCCACGGCCGAGCCGTTGGGGTCGACGCGGCCCTCTACGGGGTGACCACGGCGTGACTACGGCGTGATGCGCATTGTGCTGAACCTCCTCCCGGTCTGGCGGGGAGGGGGCGTGCAGAACGCGCAGAACCTGTGGCGCGCGGTCGGGGAGGCGCGCTGCGCGCACGAGTGGCTGACCGTGGCGCGGCCGGAGCTGCCCGTCGCCGAGGAGGGCAACGCGCCATGGCGGACGCTGGTGCGCGTCGCGGTCACCGGCCTCGCCCGGCGCATCTGGATCGAGAACGTGTGGGTTCCGCACCTGGCGGCGCGGTGGGGTGCGGACCTCATCTTCACACCCATGGGTGCGGGCCCGTTGCGGGGCTCTATTCCGACGGTGATCGGGTGGCATGACTCCTACGTGGCATATCCCGAGTCGCCCATGTGGGATCGGTGCTCCCGGTGGGACCGCGGGGTAGCGGCGTTGCGGGCGCGCTACGCCCGTGCCGCGGCGAGGCGGGCGTTGCGGATCTGTGTTCAGACGGACATCATGGCGCGGCGCCTCGCCCGGGTGTGGGGGATCGATCGACGGCGATTGCGGGTGATCCCGAACGGGCCGTCCCGCTTCCTGGAGGGCGCAGGGCCGGCTGGCGGGGTGCCTTCCGCGCGAGCAGAGTCGGAAGCTCTCGGAGCGGCCGCCGCCACCGACCCGCTCGTCGCTGCCGTTGCGGCAGCGACGAGCGGGGTAAAGCGCGTCCTGGTGGTGGCAGAGCCGCAGCCGGCGAAGAACCTGGAGATCATCCCCGCGGTGGCAGCGGCACTGCACCGCCGGGGCCGCAGGGACGTAGAAATCGTGCTCACGGTGCCGCCCCACGGCGGCCCATACATCCCGTACATGAAGGCGGTGGAGCGGGCGTTGGGGGCAGCGGAGGCCGCAGTCCCGATCCGGCGTATCGGGCGCGTGCCCCACACGGAGCTGCCCGCACTCTACCGGAGCGGGGCGGCGGTCTTCGTCCCGTCGTGGGTGGAGTCGTTCTCGGCGGCGTACGTGGAGGCGATGCAGTTCGGGCTGCCCATCGTCACGAGCGACCTGGATTTCGCTCGGGCGATCTGCGGGGACGCGGCCGTGTACGTATCGCCGCTGGACCCCGAAGCGTGCGCGGACGGGCTGGTGCGGGTGCTCGAGGATGGCGGCCATCGGGAAGGACTCCGCGCGGCCGGGCTCGCACGGTTCCGGACGCTCCCGGACTGGCGGGTCAGGTTCGCAGAGTACGTGAAGGTCTGCGAGGAGGCGGTGAGAGAGGCGAGTAGTCGGCGATTCGCGAATCGCTAATCGCCAACCAGACGTATCCGGGGTTCTTGCTTCATGGGGACGGAAGGCTGGACAGAATGAAGATCCTCGTCACGGGTGGGGTCGGCGCGGTGGGCGGCGTGCTGGTGCCGGAGCTGCGGAGCCGGGGCCACGAGGTCTGGGTCTGCGACCTTTACCACCATCATGATCCCCACTACGTGCGGGCGGACGTGGCGATGTATCGGCAGCTCGAGCACATCTTCGAGCAGCACGAGTTCGACTTCGTGTACCACCTGGCCGCGGAGTTCGGGCGCTGGAACGGCGAGGACTACTACGAGCAGCTGTGGCGCACGAACGCCATCGGCACGAAGAACGTGATCCGGCTCCAGGAGCGCCACCGCTTCCGGCTCGTCTTCTTCAGCAGCTCGGAGGTCTATGGCGACTACGACGGTGTCATGCGGGAGAGCGTGATGGACGAGCTGGAGATCCGTCAGCTCAACGACTACGCCATGACGAAATGGGTGGGCGAGCTCCAGTGCCTGAACTCGGCGGCGATGCACGGCACGGAGACGGTCCGCGTGCGACTCTTCAACACCTACGGGCCGGGTGAGACGTACAGTCCGTACCGCAGCGCGATCTGCATCTTCTGCTACCGGGCGCTGTACGAGCTGCCCTACACGGTCTATCTGGGTCACCGGCGCACGTCCACGTACGTGGCGGACACGGCGCGCACCCTCGCGAACGTGGTGGACAGCTTCAAGGCGGGCGAGGTCTACAATATCGGCGGACTGGACCTCCATGACATGAAGGCGGTCTCGGACCTGATCCTCGACTACCTGGGGAAGAGCGACGAGCGGGTGACGTACAGGGAGGGCGAGCCGTTCACGACGCGGGACAAGCGAGTGGACTGCGCGAAGGCGATCGGGGACCTGGGGCACGCGCCGCGCGTCACGCTGGCGGAGGGGATCCCGCTCACCCTGGAGTGGATGAAGCGCTACTACGGGCTTGAGGGCGGCCGCGCCGTCGACCTGGCTTCCGCCCCCCTCCTGCAACCTGGCGGCTGAGCGCGCGAGCGGGCGAGCCGGTTGCCTCTCTCCCTCCTTCTCCTGAGCGCGTTCTTTGCGCCGGATCCGATCGCGAAGCGAATGACGGGCCTGGCCCGGGCGCTGGCGACGCGGGGCCATCAGGTCACGGTGGTGACGCGCTGGCCGGCGACGCTGGACGGGGCACCGCTGGATGAGGAGTCGGTGGCCGCGGCGGATCGGGCGCTACCCGCGGGGATCAGAGTGCTGCGGGTGGGGGCAGGGGGCGAGGCGAAGCGGGGTTCGGCGGCCAAACGGATTGCGGCCCAGGTCTCGTTTGCGGGTGCCGCGTTGGCGCGGGGAGCCCTTCTCCCGGGCCGATACCAGGGCGTGATCGCCTACACGCCGCCGCCGTTCGTCGGGGCGGCGGCACTCCTGGTGGCCCGGGTCCGGCGGACGGCCCTGATCCTGGAAGTGCAGGACCTCTACCCCGATCAGGCGATCGCACTCGGGGTCGTGCGGGAAGGGCTCGTAACCGCCGCGTCGCGCCTCGTGGAGCGCGCTATGTATCGCGGGGCGACGCGGCTGGTAGTGGTGACGCACGGCTACCGGGAGCACGTGGTCGAGCGGGGCGTGCCGGCCGGCCGGGTGGTCGTGCTGCCGAACTCGTGCGATCCCGACCTCTTTCGCCCGGAGGTGGCACCGCTCGGGGATGGGCAGCTTCGCGGTACGGGACCGGGCGAGCGGGTGAGCGAGCTAGCAGACGAAGGCGTGCCCGGTGGCGGGGATGCGAGTTGCGCGTCTGCGTCCGCATGGGGCCCGCTGCCACAGCGTCACCTCCGGGTGGTGTTCGCTGGCACGGTGGGGCTGGCCCAGGGGCTGGATGTGGTGCTGGATGCGGCGCAACGCCTGCGGTCGCGAGGTGACATCCGCTTCGAGGTCTTCGGAGGCGGCGCGCGCTTCGCCGCGCTCGAGCACGAAGCCGCGGCGCGTGGCCTGACCAACGTGCATTTCGGGCCGGGGGTGCCGCACGCGGAGATGCCCCGCGTGCTGGCGCGGGCGGACGTGCTGCTCCTGACGTTGCACCCGCACCCCGTCTTCGGGCGAGTCGTGCCGAGCAAGCTGAGCGAATGCCTGGCGATGGGCCGTCCAGTCGTGGCGGCTGCGTCGGGCGAGGTGGCGGCGCTGCTGGAAGCGGTGGGAGCGGGCGTAGCGGTGCCGCCCGGGGACGGAGCTGCACTGGCGCGGGCGGTCGCGGAGCTGGCGGCTGCACCGGAGCGCCGGAGCGCCATGGGGGCACGGGCCCGCGCGGTCGCGCTGGAGCGATTCGCGGACGGCGTCATCCTGGCGCATTATGTAGGGCTGATCGAAGAGCTTCTGAGCGGGGTCTCCTAGCGATGCGGGTGAGCGAGCGAGCGCGTGAGCGGGCGAGTGCTTCCGGCTGCGTCCTCGGTCGGCCGTGGAGAACCGGGGGCTGGGCGGGCGGAGGCGCCGCGGTCTACGGGAGCTTGTGCGTACGCCGCGTGCGCTGAGCCGACCGGAAGGGCCCTGCTCCATCGTCATCGTGGGCGCCGGGGCGCTGGCGCGCGACTCGATCTCGGTCTTCGACGCGGTGTGCCGGGCGGGGGCGCCGTGGAGGCTCCTGGGCTTCCTCGACGAGCGAGAGCAGCTCTGGGGCGAACGGTACTTTGACCTGCCGGTGTTGGGCCCATTGTCCTGGCTGGACCGGGCGCCGGCGGGCGCGCACATCTTCATTGGCGTCGGCGACCCGGCGGCGAGACGGCGGTTGGCTGCAGACGTGGCGGCACGAGGGCTTCCTTTCTGCACGGTAGTGCACCCCGGGGTGGAGGCGAGCCCGTGGGTGCGGATCGGGACGGGGTGCATCATCTTCGCCGGGTGCACGCTGACCGTGGAGGTCGAGCTGGGGGAGCACGTGGTGGTGAACCCCCAGTGCTCCCTGGCCCATGACGTATGCGTGGGCGCCTACTCCTATATCTCGCCGGGCGTGGACCTGGCGGGCAAGGTGCGGCTCGAGGAAGAGGTGTTCATGGGTACGGGCGCTGCGGTGATTCCCGGGCGCCGGATCGGGCGCGGCGCGGTGATCGGGGCCGGCGCCGTGGTCATCGACGACATCCCCCCAGGCGTGACGGCGGTGGGCGTGCCGGCCCGGGCCGTGAAACCCGAGGGAGGCAGGGTTGAGCGAAGCTAGAGGTGCAGCGGCCGAGATCCGGCAGATCCCGCTGGCCAAGCCGTGGCTCGGCGAGGAGGAGGTGAGAAGAGCCTCGGAGGTCGTGCGCTCGGGGTGGCTCATCCAGGGTCCGCACGTCGAGGAATTCGAAGAGCACTTCGCCGCAATGGTCGGTGCGCGGCACGCCATTGCGGTGAACTCGGGGTCCAGCGCGCTGCTTGTGGCGCTGGCGGCGCTGGGCGTCGGCCGCGGCGACGAGGTTATCTGTCCGGACATGAGCTTCATCGCCACCGCGACGGCATGCCTGTTCCTCGGCGCGCGGCCGGTCTTTGTGGACATCGAGATGCGCTACTCCGCGCTCGATCCCGGGCGGTTGGAGGAGCGGATCACGAAGCGAACGCGGGCCATCGTGCCGGTCCATTACGCCGGGCACACCGCGGAGATGGGGCCGATCCTCGAGATCGCGGAGCGGTACGGGATCGCGACGCTCGAGGACGCCGCGGAGGCACACCTGGCGCGGTACGCGGGCGGGCGGTTCGCCGGCACCCTGGGGGCGCTGGGGATCTTCTCGTTCACGCCCTCGAAGCCGATGACGACCGGGGAGGGCGGGATGATCGTCACGAACGACGAGGCACTGGCCCGGCGCGGCCAAGTGTTTCGGAACTTCGGCGATCATGGCAAATTCAACTGGAGCGAGCTGGGCTTCAACTTCCGCATGCCGGAAGTGATGGCGGCGATCGGGCTCGGTCAGCTCGCTCGCCTCGAGGAGAGCGTCCGGCGGCGGCGGGAGATCGCCCGGCGGTATACGGCGGCGCTCTCCGGCCACCCGCGAATCGCGACGCCGGTGGAGCGCACCCCCGAGGATACGAACTACCAGCTCTATACGATCCGGATCCGGGGCGGGGGGGCGGAGGCGAGCCGGGGTGCTGCCGGGCGCCCGCGCGCTGCGCCTGCGGATCGGGACGAGGTGGCGCGGCGGCTGGCGGAGCGCGGGGTGAGCACGCGGCTCTACTATCCTGCGTTCCATCACCAGGGTGTCTTCCGCGAGCTCGGTCCGTTCGACGACGCGGATTTCCCGAATGCCGTGGAGCACGAGCGCACGGCGCTGTCGCTACCCATCTATCCCGGGCTGATGGAGGAGGAGCAGGTGTACGTGATCGACCATCTGCTGGACGTCGTGGCGGAGTGACGGCGGTGGACGCGAGCAAGGATGCGGCCTCGATTCGTGACTCCCGGATCCTGATCACCGGCGGCACGGGCTTCATCGGCGCGTCGCTGGCCGAGCGGCTCGTGGCCGACAACGAGGTGATCCTCTTCGACCGGGCGATCGAGGGGTCGAGCGTGACCCTGAGCTCGGCGTGGGCGCACCCGAACCTGCAAGTCGTGCAGGGCGACGTGCTGGACCCCCTGGCGCTGGAAGCCGCCGCCCGGGACGCGGACGTGGTGATCCACCTGGCTGCGGTGGTGGGCGTCAAAGAAGTGATCGCTCGGGGCCGGCAGACGATGCTCACGAACTTCGAGGGGACGGTCCATCTCCTGCGAGCCCTGGAGTCCAATTCCGGCCTCCATCGTTTCATCTACTTCTCCACCAGCGAGATCTTCGGCATGAACTCCTTTCGTGCCGTGGAGGATACACCGACCTCCATCGGTCCGGTGGGCGAGGCGCGGTGGACGTACTCGATCGCGAAGCTGGCCGGCGAGCACCTGGTGGACTGCTACCATCGCGAGGTGGGGATGCCCACGGTGATCGTGCGGCCGTTCAACGTGTTCGGGCCGCTGCGGCTGGGCGACCACGCGGTGCTCCGCTTCATCGTGAGCGCGCTGCGGGGTGCACCACTGGAAGTGCACGGCGACGGCACGCAAATCCGCTCCTGGTGCTACGTCGACGACTTCTGTGACGCAGTGTTGCGGATGGTCGTGGCCCCCCAGGCGGTGGGCGAGACCTTCAACATCGGGAATCCGCGGAACACGCTGACCATTTACGAGCTGGCGAAGCGCGTGGTGCAGCTCCTGGATTCGCCTTCACCGATCCACTTCGTGGCCGTGGACTTCTCTGACATTGACGTGCGGGTGCCGCGGCCCCGCAAGGCCGAGCAGCTACTGCGCTTTCGTCCGCGGGTAGAGCTCGACGATGCGATCCTGACGACGGCGGCGTGGTACCGGGAGCACCTGGACGCTGTGGACCCGGACGTGGTGGAAGCGGGTGAGCGGGTGAGCGGGTGAGCGGGTTTTGGAGGGTTAGAGGCTTAGAGGTGCGTGCGCGGTACGGCCTTCACCGGTGCCGGTCCTCGAGTGGAGCGGACGCCACCGCGCGTCCACGCGAGTCGCGCGGTGAGGGTGTGAGAGGAACTGTCCCGCTCACCCGCTCACCCGCTCACCCGGTGGTCTGCGTGGAGGACGCCGAATGATTCCTGAGGGGCTGTGGCTGGCCTTCTTCGGCGCGGCCGCATCGTACACGCTGACGGCGGTGGCGATCCATGTGCTGCCGCGGGTGGGCCTGCGGTCGGTGCCGGACCCGTATCACCCGGAGCCGGTGCCCGTGGGGGGCGGCATTGCCATATGGATCACGGCGGCGCTGGGGGCGCTCCTCATCGCGCTGCGGGGTGAAGCTTCGGGGGCGGTGCTGTTCCTCTTCGTGGGCGCGTCCGCGCTGTTCGTGGCCGGCCTGTGGGACGACGCGCGCCAGCTCGAGCCGCGGGCGAAGCTCTTTATCCAGATCACGGCCGCGGCGGTCATCGTCGCCACGGGGACCGCCCTCTTCCCGCTGGGCCGGGAGCTGGAGTGGCTGTCCGTTCCGCTGACGATCCTCTGGTTCGTGGGCGTCTGCAACGCGTTCAATCTCATCGACAACATGGACGGGATGCTGCCGGGGGTGACGGCGATCGCAGCGGCATTCGTGGGGCTGTTCGCGTTTGCGACGGGGCGTCCCGAGGCCGGGCTGCTCTCGTGGGCCGTCGCGGGCGCCAGCGCGGGATTCCTGCGCTACAACCTTCCGCCGGCGCGGATCTTCCTGGGCGATTCCGGCTCCATGTTCCTCGGGTTCCTGCTGGCCGGGCTTGCCATCGGTGACTCGTGGCAGGGCTTCGCCCACCTGGTCTTCACGATCCTCGTGCCCGCCATGCTTCTGGCCGTGCCGATCTTCAACACGACGTTCGTCACCGTGACACGCAAGCTGGCGGGCGTATCGGTGGTCAGTGGGAAGGCGGACCACATCAATTACCGGTTGCTGGCGCACGGGCTGTCCCGCGGCCGGACGCTGCTGGCGGTGTACGCCCTGTCGGCGGCGGCGGGCTGGCTCGCGCTGCTGGCGATCACGCTGGCGCCACTGCCCTACGTGGTGGGCGTGGGGCTGTTCCTGGTGGTGCTTGCGTACCTGGGCGTGTTCCTCTACCAGGGCCGGGTGCACGAGTTCTACGAGCAGTTCGACGTCGAGCGCCGAGCGGACGGGTGGGAGCAGTCGCCGTGGTACCGGTGGGTGGTCCGTTTCCTGGCCATGACCGGCGACGTGGTGCTGGTGTTCGCCTCGCTTTACGTGGCGTTCCTGCTCCGGTTCGACGGTGGGATCCCCCGCGACCAGCTCGCGAACCTCGCCCGGGTGCTGCCGTTCCTGATCGTGCTGAGGGTGGGAATCGCGCTGGTGATGGGTGTGTACGAGACCCAGTGGCGGCTGGGGCTGGCCCGCGACGCCGTGCGGCTCATCGCCGCGGTTGCGGTGGGAACGGTGCTGTTTGCGGCCGCGCTGTTCGTCATGCGGCTGCCCTCCTTTCCCCGGACGGTCATCGTCATCGAGGGCATCCTCTCGCTGATCTTCTTCGCGTTCACGCGGCTGGGCGTGCGGGCGCTGGGTGAGGTGGCGTCGTCGGAGCGGGGCTCGCGGGGGAAACGGACGCTGATCGCGGGTTCGCAGGAAGTGGCGGTCGTGGTGTACCGGCTGCTGCGGGCGCGGGCCGGGCCGGCGTACCATGTGATCGGCTTCGCCGATGACGATCCGCTGGCCCAGCGGAGCTTGGTGGGTGGCGTCCGGGTCCTCGGCCCGGTCTCCGCGCTCCCGGAGCTGGCGCGTCGCTATGAGGCAGAGCACGTCATTGTCTGCGTTCCGGGGCGCGTGGGGAATGAGACGGGCGGGGTGGTGCAGGCGTGCCTGGACGCGGGGCTCGGGGTCGAGGTCGCGCGCCTCGATATCGCGCGTGCGGAGACGTGGCTGGCCGAGCGGGGAAGCGTACCGCTGCGATTGGAAGCGGGGTGAGGCGTGTGTAGGGCGTCCGCGGCCGGTGAGGGTCGAGGGTGATGCGGTGCGGCTGAGGGGCTCCCTGGGCGGGGCCGGGCTCGTGGCCGGCGGCACCGTGGTCGCTGCCGTCTTCGGTCTCCTCTTTCAGTCCCTCATCAGCTATCACTTCGGCGCCGGCGCAGAAACGGACGCCTACTTCATGAGCCTGGTCATCTTCGCCTTCTGTGCGAAGCTGGCCATGCTCACGCAGCTCAAGTCCGTGGCTCTCCCCCTTTATCGCCGCCGTCTGGGGTCCGACCCGGAGGCGGCCGGCGCGCTGGCGGGGCGCCTGTTCACCGCGGTCACGGCGGCGATCTCGGGGTTCACGCTTCTTCTTCTGGCCGCCGCCCCGATAGTGATCCAGCTCTTGGCCCCGGGCTTCGGCGGCGAGACCCGGGAGCTGACCGTTACGCTCTTTCGTGTCCGCGCTCCTGCGCTAGCGGTTCTCGCTGCGACGACCGCGGGGCTCGTGGTGCTGGAGGCGAGGCGCCGCTTCGGCGTGACCGTCTCGATCCAGAAGGTCGTGCCTGCGCTCGTGAGCGTGGCGTTGCTCGCGCTGGTGGGGGCGCGCGGGGGCGTCGTGGCGCTGGCGTGGATCGGCCTGGCCGGGACGGTCGTTGGTGGAGTTCTGACCTGGGTGGCGGGGAGGTCGCTGGTGGGCGTTCGCGGCCTCCGCGAGGCATGGAGCGATCCCGACGTGCGCGGGATCGCGCAGTCCTGGCTGCGGCAGAGTGGGAGCAACCTGGCCACGTTCGCGGGCGAATGGGCGTTTCGTGTCGGCGCGTCGCTCCTCCCCGTAGGGCTGTTCTCCGGCGTGCTGTACGGGCGGATGGTCCACGACCTGCTCCACGGCGCCATCAATGACTCGGCGCAGACGGTGGCGCTCCCGCGCTTCGCAGAAGTGGCGGAGGAGGCGCCGCGGGCGACGGAAGCAGCCGGCACCCCGGCTGAACGCCCGGCCGTGGCGACCCGAAAGCGCAGCGCCGGGGACCCCGACGCGCTGGGGACGGCGCTGGGCGCGAGCTTGCGTGCGCTCGCCGTCGTGTCCCTGCCTGTGGCCCTCTTCACCCTCGTGGCCGCGCCGCGGATCATCGGGCTTCTCTTCGGGCGCGGGAAGTTTCTGGCCGACGGAATGGTGGGGCCAGCTTCGGTGGCGCTGGCCCTGTTTGCCATCGGGTTCTTCTTGCAGGGGCTGAACCAGCTTGTGTTCTCGGCGGCGTTTGCCGCGGAGCTGAGCGGGCTCGTGAACAAGGTGCAGGTGGTGGGTCACCTGTTCCGCACCGCGGTCGTGGTGCCGCTCGCCATAGGGTTCTCGTACGTCGGGCTGGTGACGGCCCAGGTGGTGATGAACCTGGTCGTCGCCTTGCTGCTGGCGGCCTGGGCGCCGTCCGCGTGGGGGCTCGCGACCTTCTGGAGCCGTGGGCGCTTCGCGCGCGGGTTCGCCTTGAAGCTGCTCGCCATCTCGGCGGCACAGCTCGCCTTGTTCACGCTGCTGGATCCGCTGCTCGGCGATCCGTTGGCGGGCGGGCTCGCGAAGCAAGCCGGCGCGCTCGTAGCGCTGGGGCTCGCCTGGGGACTGGTCTACCTCGGGCTGGCGTGGGCCCTGCATGTGCGAGAGGTGACGGACACGCTCGGGCGGACGGCGGGGCGGCCCGCGTAACCGGCCGGCGGACCGGGAAGGTGTCTCCCGCGAATGGCGGCGGCAGCGGCGCCGCCGCCATCTTTGCCGACGCTGCTCGCGCCGGCGGGCGAGGGAGGCACCGGACGGCGGGCACTCTCCGCCTTCCACGCCGCGACGGCTGCGTCGTGACTGGCGGCCGCCGCCCACGGAGCATCCGTAATTCGGCCGAACCTCGAGGAGCGCGCCTCGAAACCCAGGGAGAATAGGATGGCGGATCTCTATCTGGTGACCGGTGGCGCCGGCTTTGTCGGCTCGCACCTGGTGGACTACCTGGTGGAGGCTGGGGAGCGGGTCCGGGTTGTGGACGATTTCTCCACCGGTCGGCGGGTGAACCTGGAATCCGCGCTTGACCGGATCGAGCTGATCGAAGGATCGGTGACGGATCCCGAGGTGTGCCGGAAGGCCTGTGCGGGTGTAGAGTTTGTGCTCCATCAGGCGGCGCTCCCGTCGGTGGTGCGCAGCCTGGCGGATCCGCTGGGCGTGCACGACGTCAACGCCACGGGGACGCTTCGTCTGCTTCTGGCGGCTCGCGATGCCGGAGTGCGACGGTTCGTGTACGCGGGATCGAGCTCGGCCTACGGCGATACACCGGAGCTTCCGAAGCGGGAGGACATGGCGCCGCAGCCGCGCTCACCGTATGCGGCGTCCAAGCTGGCGGGCGAGCTCTACTGTCGGGCGGCGACGGCATCGTACGGGGTCGAGACCGTTTCGCTCCGCTACTTCAACGTGTTCGGGGCGCGTCAGGATCCCGCGTCCCAGTACGCGGCCGTGGTCCCCGTCTTCATGGTGGCGGGGCTCGAAGAGCGGGCGCCCACGATCGACGGAGACGGCGCTCAGACGCGCGACTTCACGCATGTGGCCAACGTGGTGCGCGCGAACCTGCTGGCGTGTCACGCGAAGGCTCCCGGAGTCGTGGGCGAGGTTTTCAACGTGGGGTGTGGGGAGCGGATCTCGATCAACCGGCTGTGGGCGGAGATCCGCGAGCTCGTGGGTGGGCGGGTGGCGGCGGAGTACGGGCCACCCCGCCCGGGCGATGTACGAGACTCCCTGGCGGACCTCAGCCGGATCCGGACCCGCCTCGACTACGACGTGGAGACAACGCTGAGGGAGGGGCTGGCGCACACGTGTGCGTGGTTCCGGGCGCGCATGGGCGGGCGGGTCAGCGGGCGACCGCAGTAGCGACCTGCCAAGACCCGCGATACAGTTGGCGGGCGCCGGGGGGCGACCTATCTTGGGGGCGTATGGCGAACAGTGAGATGCTGACGGTCCGACAGCTCATCGACCGCGGGCGAGACGCTTGGGAGCGCGGCGATTACGTTGCCGCGCTGAAGGACTTCCGCGACGCCATCGACCGGAAAGCGCAGTTCGCGGACGTCCACAACTTCTCCGGGCTCTGCCTTTCCATGCTGGGCGACCTGCAGGGCGCGCTCGCGGAGTTCGCACAGGCGATTCAGCTGAACCCGCGCTACATCGAGGCGCACCTGAATCGGGCGATCACCCTGAACGAGCTGGGGCGGTTCGACGAGGCGCGAGAGGCGTTCGACACGGCGGGCCAGCTCGATCGCGAGGCCAGCGACGTCTTTCCCTTCGCCCTCGGGAACCAGATCGTGGACGCCCACGCGGCGCTCGGTGACCTGTACCTGGAGGGGGGCGCCCCGGCGAAGGCGGCGAAGCAGTACGGGGAGGCGGTGGCCCTGCGCCCACGGTTTCTCGATATTCGGAGCAAGCTGGCGCAGGCGTACATGGAACTCGGGGATCTGGAAGCTGCGGAGCAGGAGCTGCAGGAGACCCTGGAGCAGAACGCGGGCTTCGCGGCTGCGCGGCTCAAGCTGGGGCTCGTCCTCTACCGGAAGGGCGACCGGGAGGGTGCGGCGACCGAGTGGCGCCGGTGCCTGGAGCAGAATCCGAACAACGCAAGGGCCAGCGCGTACCTGGCGATGCTGGGGTCGCAGCCCACGGACTGAGCCCTGCGGGCGGTCCTCGGCCTGCCCGGAGTGGGGAAGGCGGCGAGCGGTCGTTCCGGGTCGCGCAGCGCGGGTGTACGGCGTCGCCCGGTCGGAGTCCGCTCCAGGCCGTCGGGCTCCGGGCCAGCAACCACGAGCGGCCGGCCGCATCCGTGCCAGGGCTGTGGGGAGGCGGGCCCGTCCCAGCGTTGCGTTTCCCCGCCAGCGCTGAGAGCTTTTCCGCCGCAGCCGCGCTCGAATCAGGGGCGCGGTTTCGATTACGTGCTCCCTGGGGGCGTGACGCGGACTGGCGTACGAAAGTCCTGGAGGAGCTCATACAGCGGGCGGCCGTACCGCGAGAACGGAGTGGCTCTCACGGCGGGACCGCAGGCATCCTGCTGCTGGCCATCAGTGTCGGGATGGTGGGGGCGTGTGGGGGTGAGCAGACGGCATTGCTTCGTGGCGACCAGGCGTGGGCGGTGGGAGACCGGGCGAAAGCGCTGGCGGAGTATCGCCTCGCCCTGCGGCAGGCCGGCGATTCGGCTCGGGCGCTCCTGCGTCTCGCCCATGCCTACGGGGAACTGGACCAGGCCGAGCGCGCGCGGGAGTTCTACGAGCGGGCCGTGGCGGTCAACCCGGGGTACTCGGACCAGGCGGTCGCCGATCTCGTACGGCTCGCGGAACGTGCGTTCGTGCGCGGCGACGGCTTCGGTGGCGTGGCCGCCGCGGAGGCGGCGCTCCGGATGCGACCGGGCGTGAGCATGCCCGGGCTCGACCTGCCGCTCGCGCGCGCGTACGCGCGCGCTGGCCAGCAGGCGCGCGCCATCCCGTACTACGAGCGTGCGTTGGTGCAGGCGCCGCAGGATTCGATGGCCGAGGTCCTCTACGAGCTCGCGCTCTCGTACGAGGAGCTGCGCGACTGCCGCCGGGCGCTCGTTTTCTTCGAGCGCTACCGGCACCTGGCGCGTTCCCGCGGCGGCCAGAGCGTGGAGTGGCACGTGGGGAGCTGCTCGCTCCAGCTCGCGCGGTCGGCCCGCGCTGCGGGTGACCACGAGGAGGCGCTCCAGCGCTTGGCGACCGTGATTCTCCTGGGCGAGCCGCGGAACCGCTTGGATGAAGCGTACTTCGAGAGGGGCGAAATCCTGTTCGCCCGTCGCGAGCACGAAGCCGCACTCGAGGCGTACCGGAAGGTGCTCGAGCTGAATGTGGCCGTGCGCGGGCCGCTCGCCACGCGCGCCGAGCGGCGGATCGAGGAGATCCGCTTCGGGCGACCGTGAGGGCGCTGCGTGGGGGAGGCATGCGGCTCGGGCGAAGCGAAGGGCGTGCGGGGGTGCGGGGGCGCAAGCGAATCTCACGGCGCGACGGAATGCGATGACGATGGCGATCCCGCTTCTGGATCTCACGGCGCAATACGCGGCGATTCGCGACGAGATCGACCAGGCGCTGCGCGCCGTGATCGAGTCGCAGAGGTTCGTGCTCGGGCCCGTGGTGGAACGCTTCGAGCGCGCGATGGCCGAGCGACTCGGGGTCCGATACGCGATCGGGTGTGCGAGCGGGACGGATGCGCTCCTCCTCGCGTTGCGGGCTTTGGAGACACGCCCGGGAGACGAGGTGATCGTCCCGACGTTCACGTTCTTCGCCACGGCGGGAGCCGTCTGGAACGCGGGGCTGCGACCCGTCTTCTGCGACGTGGACGCCCGGACGTTCAATGTCACGGCGCAGACGGTGGACGCCGTGTGGTCACCGCGCACGCGGGCGGTGATTCCGGTGCATCTCTTCGGGCAGATGGCTCCCGTGGAAACGATCCGGATCCTGGCTGGCGAGCGGCGCGCGTTCGTCCTGGAGGACGCGGCTCAGGCCATTGGGGCCCGCAGGCGGATCGGCGAGTCTCGGGTCGCCGCGGGCGCGGCAGGCGACGCGGGGGGATTCAGCTTCTTTCCGAGCAAGAACCTGGGGTGCTTCGGCGACGGCGGGCTGGTCACCACGGATGACGTGGGCCTCGCCGAGGGGATCCGCAAGCTCCGGGTCCACGGGGGCGAGAAGCTGTACGACCACGAGATAGTGGGGACAAACAGCCGGCTGGACGCGCTCCAGGCTGCGGTGCTGCTCGCCAAGCTCCCGCACCTGGACGCCTGGACCCAGAGCCGCCGCCGCAACGCGGGCCTCTATGACGAGTTGCTGGAGGGCGTGGAGGGCGTAGTCGCGCCGGCAGCGGAAGAGCGGAACGAGCATGTGTTCAACCAGTACACGATCCGGGCCGCCAGGCGGGACGAGCTCGTGGAGCACCTGGGAGCGCTGGGGATCGGAACGGCCGTCTACTACCCGCTGCCGCTCCATCTCCAGTCGTGCTTCCGCGAGCTGGGCCACCGGGAGGGCGACTTCCCCACGGCGGAGCGCCTGAGCCGAGAGGTGTTGAGCCTGCCCGTTTATCCGGAGCTTGGGGCCGAGCGAATCGAGCGCGTGGGCTCCGCAGTGCGTGCATTCTACGAAGGGCGCGGGTGAACACGGTCGGCGGGGTGGGCTTGGGGGCTCGGCGGGTGACCCGTTTTCACGGCACCGGTCCCGGAGATCGAGGCGGGGCACGGCATTCCGCGCCGTTCGGGAAACCCGCCCGCAAAGGCGGGGTATCCTCTTCGATGCGCATCCCCAGCCTGCTCGCTGTCTGCTTCCTTACCGTGGCGGCGGCCGCCTGTGCGTCCGCGCCGCGCCTGGCGCGCATGACCCAGGATGAGCTGTGGCAGTACGCGCTCGCCGAGTTCGAGGGCAGGAACTGGGTGCGCGCGATCGCCGCGCTGGAGCGCCTGACGCTCGTGTACCCGAACTTCGAGCGCAGCGTGGAAGTGCGCCTTCGCCTCGCGCAGGCGTATTTCCAAAAGAAGGATTATCTGGTCGCAGCGTCGGAGTTCCAGCGCGTCACGGAGCGGTATCCTGCCCACGAGCTGGCGGACGATGCGGCGCTGGGCGTGTGCGAGTCGTACTTCGAACTCTCGCCGATCCCCCAGCGCGACCAAACCTACAGTGAAAAAGGCATCACAGCGTGCGACAACGTCATCCGTTCGTATCCCGGGACCGAGTCGGTGGGTCGGGCGACAGAGCTCCGGGAGTCGCTGCGCACCAAGCTCGCGCAGAAGGACTACCAGAACGGCGACTTCTATTTTCACCGGCGGCTCTACGACTCGGCCATCATCTATTACGAGGACATCCTGGAGCGGTACGCCGACACCGCCATCGCGCCGAAGGCGCTTCTCCGCCTTGTCGAGTCCTATACGAGGATCGGGTACACGGAGGAGGCGGAGGCGGCGCGGCAGCGGCTGCTCCGAGACTACCCGAACTCGCCGGAGGCACGGCAGCTCGTCACCAACGGGACGCGGCCGGGTTCGGCGGGACTGACTGCCGACGGGGAGGCGCTCCGCAGAGCCAAGGTCTGATGCGCTTCGGCATCTTTGGCGGCACGTTCGACCCGCCCCACGTCGGGCATCTCATCGTTGCGCAGGACATCTTCGAAGCGCTCGAGTTGGACCGCCTTCTCTTCATCCCGGCGCCGCTCCCCCCGCACAAGCGCGGGATCGAGGTGACGCCCGCCGAGATCCGCCTGCGGATGGTTGAGGCCGCCGTGGCCGGGGATTCGCGCTTCGAGGTGAGCGACGTCGAGTTCCGCCGACCTGGCCCGTCGTACACGGTGGACACGCTCCGGGACCTCCACCACGGGCACCCCGGCGCGGAGTTCGACCTCGTGATCGGCACAGACCAGTTGGCCGAGTTCGCAAACTGGCGGCAGCCGGAGGAAGTCGCCCGGCTCGCCCGGCTTGCGGTGATCGGCCGCGGCGGGCTCGATCCCCGGGATGTCCAGCCCGCGATCGACGTGCCGTACCGCCCCGTGGCGGTTACGCGCGTCGACGTCTCCGCCCGCGCGATCCGCAAGCGCGTCCGGGAGGGGCGGTCGATCCGCTACATGGTGACCGAGGCGGTCAGGCGGATCATCGAGGAGCAGGGCCTGTATCTCTCTGGCCAGCGGGTCAGCGGGCGAGCAGGCGGGCGGGTGGC
>JACQVF010000050.1 GCA_016209885.1 Gemmatimonadota bacterium
GAGCAGGCGGGCGCGCGCCAGGGCCGTGTTGACCAGCGCGGCGTTCGGCGCGGGGACGCGCTCGCCGGAGACGAGCACCCGCGCCTCCGGCTTGCCCGCCCAGTCGCGGACCATGTCCAGCGCCGCCTTGACGGAGGGCGAGTCGGTACCCGCCAGCGCGTTGCCGAACGAGTCCATGATGGAGCGCGTGGCGTACGCCCGCGACTCGTCGGGGATATCGTCGTACGTGGTGCGCGCGAGGTGCTCGCTGAGCGCCATCGTGGGTTCGTGCTCGTCCGGGCCGTACCAGCGTGATGCGACGTCAGGCATGTGGGTGTCTCCTGTGGCGGGATTGTGGCAGAGTATAGCCGCAAACGGGAAGGCGCGCCAACAGGACTTACGACCATCCCCCTGCCCCCTTCCTACCCAGGAAGGGGGTGTTAGTTGAATCTGGGGGATACCCCCAGACCCCCGGCGGGTCGCAGAGCGGCCCTGCACCCGCCTTGAGCGCGGGGGCTGGTGTCATTCCGAGTCCTTCCAAAGAAGGGCGAGGAATCTCCCTGGGGAACGTCCTGTGGGGGAGACCCCTCGCTCCGCACAGGGTGACACACCATATTCAGGGAGCCACAGCGCTGTTGTCATTCCGAGTCCGCTTCCGGCGGGCGAGGAATCTCCTCGTGGGAACGTCCCGCGGGGGAGACCCCTCGCTTCGCTCGGGGTGACAGTGCGGCTTCCCGCGCAAGGCCGAGGCCCTATCCGGCCTACGAGGTGGACAGCGCCTCGATGGGCGGCGCGATGTCGCGGCCCAGGGCGTCGAGCTGCTCCATGACCATGCCCGGAGGGCAGACGGGCCGCAGCACGAACTTGCTGGCCCCAGCGGCCACGTAGCGGCGCAGCAGCGCCCGCACATCGGCGACAGGCCCCAGGCCGGCCACGGAGCGCAGCGGGACGTCGGCGCGGCGACGGGCCACATAGGGCGCGGCCAGGCGCTCCGCCTCCTCCGCCGTCGGCGCGACGCAGTAGTTGACGATGACGCCGTAGTGGTCGTCCGGCACCTGTCGTCCCGCCTCGCGCGCGGCGTCGCGGATGGACTCCACCGCCGGGCCGTACTCCTCCGGCGTGACCTGCGCGGCCAGCCAGCCGTCGCCGAGCCGCCCGACGCGGCGCAGCGCGGCCTGGCTCCGGCCCCCGGTCCAGATGGGCGGCCCCGACTCGCGCGCGGGCTTCGGCTGGAGCGCGACGTCGGCCACTTGATAGAACTTGCCCTTGAACGTGACGCGCTCCCCCGTCCACAGCTTGCGCATGAGCACGATAGCCTCGTCCGCGCGGCGTCCGCGTTCCGCGAGGGGCACGCCCACGGCGTCGAAGCTCCTGTCGTCCTCCTGGCCCACGCCGACGGCGAGCAGGCAGCGCCCGCCGGAGATGAAGTCGAGCGTCGCCAGCTCCTTGGCGAGCAGCACGGGGTTGCGCAGCGGCAGGACAAGGACGCTGGTGCCGAACAGCATGCGCCTGGTGCGCCCCGCGACGGCGGCGAGCACGGTCAGCGGCTCCAGTGTCAGCCCCGCGCCGACGAGGCGGTCGCTGAGCCAGAGGGAGTCAATGCCCAGCTCCTCGGCGCGGTCCACGAAGCGCCAGAACGCGTCCGCGTCGCGCTCCGCGAACGGCCACGCGCCCAGTCCAACGCCGACGCGGACTTTCAGCATGGGGCTATCACTCCTCTTTCAGAAACGGCTTGACCTCACGGCCAATGGAGCAAAGCAGGCAGGCGATGGCTTCCCTGAAGCGCGTCCGTACTACGCCGGCGCTGCGCACAGTATTTAGAGCCTATTCGGCTCTGTTGACATCCTTCCATCACCGCTCCGATACATCGGAGCGGTCTGAAGCTGCGGTCTTCAGTCCGCAGTGCGCTCAGACACGGCAAGCGCTTGTCCCGTAGCGATGATTTCAACAGAGCCGAATGACTTCTAGAACAGCGTGTAGATGAACGGCCCCACGCCCGTGGCCTGGCCGAAGACGATGAGCAGGCCGAAGAACACCAGCACGAACACCATCGGCATGAGCCACCAGAGCTTGCGTTTCCAGAAGAACGTCATCAGTTCGCCGACGACCGTGAACTTGTAGAAGAAGCTGCGGAGAGCGCGCACGGCTACTTTCCTTTCGTCACCAGGACGTGGTCTATCACCAGGGCGTCCATCTCGCTGCGGGTGAACGTGCTCATGGCGTTCTGGGGCGTGTTCACTATCGGCTCGCCCCGCAGGTTGAACGAGGTGTTCAGCACCACGGGCACGCCCGTCGCCTGGCCGAACTTCTGAATGAGCCGGTGGTAGCGGGGGTTGGTGTCCTTGTGCACCGTCTGGAGGCGCGCCGTCCCGTCCACGTGCGTTATCGCCGGCAGCACGTCCTTATTGCCCTCCTTCAC
>JACQVF010000005.1 GCA_016209885.1 Gemmatimonadota bacterium
GGCGCTGCGGGCGCCGCGGCCGCCGGCGCAGGCGCTGCGCGGTAGATTGGTGGCGAGCGCGGTCCGAGGTTGGCGGACGGGTAGGCTCGGGGTGGGCCGGCCGGACTCCCGCGGCGAGGGGGTCCGGCCGGCGGCGTGATCGGACCCACGGGGCTAATGTCGCCGATCGACCTGGTCATCGTCGCAGCTTCGCTCCTCGGGCTCGTTGCGCTCGCCGGTTGGATCGCCAGCCGCCAGCGGGACACGACCGACTACTACCTCGGCGGCCGCCATCTTCCCGCCTGGGCGCTCGGGCTGAGCCTCGCGGCGAACCAGGTGAGCGCGATCTCGCTCGTGGGCGCACCGGCGTTTGTCGCGCTGCGGGACGGCGGCGGCTTGGTTTGGCTGCAGTACGAGCTCGCCGTCCCGCTGGCCATGGCCGGCCTCATCCTCTGGGGCGTCCCCGTCCTCCGCAGGGCTCGCGGCGCGGACGTGTACGCCGCGGTCGAGGATCGGCTGGGGGCCCGCGCCCGAAGAGTGCTGGCCGCGTTCTTCCTGCTGGGGAGAGGGCTCGGCGTCGGCGTGATCGTCTACACGTCATCCCTCGTGGTGGACGCGGTCACGGGCTGGGGGTTGGGGCCGAGCCTCGTGGTGATGGGGGCGGTCGCGGTCGCCTACACCGCCCTGGGCGGGTTCGCGGCCGATGTGATCTCGGACGTGCTCCAGCTCGGGCTCCTCTGGGGCGGGACCTTGGTCGCGACGGTGGTGCTGGCGGTGTTCCTCGCCCGCGGACCGGGGCTTCTGGCGGGCGTTGAAACCGAGCGCCTGATCCCCCTGGAGCTGTCGAGCCATGGGCTGGGCGACGGGGCCACGTTCGCCTTCTGGCCCATGCTGCTGGGCGGTCTCTTCCTCTACATCTCCTACTACGGCTGCGACCAGACGCAGGCGCAGCGGCTCCTGGCGGCGTCGAGCGCGGACGGGGCCCGCCGGGCGCTGGTCATCGCCGGGCTCGTGCGGTTGCCCCTGGTGCTCACCTATTGCGTCTTTGGGGTCCTGCTCTCCGCGCTCCTGGCCGCGGACGCCGCGTTCTCCGACTCCCTCGCCGGACGACCGCTCGACGCGCTCGTCCCCGAGTTCCTGGCCAGGTATCTTCCGGTCGGGCTCCTGGGGCTGGCGGTGGCGGGGATCCTGGCCGCTGCCCTCTCGTCCATCGACTCCGCTCTGAACTCCCTCTCCGCCGTGACGCTGGAAGAGTTCCTGCCGGGTCTCGGCCGGGGAGAGAGCCGCTGGTCGCTGGTGGGCGCGCGGGCGCTGACGGTGGCCTGGGGCGCCTGGGCCACCGCGACCGGACTGTGGTTCTCGAGGGCCGGCGAGACCGTGATCGAAGTGATCAACCGCGTGGGAAGCGTGTTCTACGGCCCCATCCTCGCGCTTTTCGTCCTGGCCTGGCGGTCGCGCCGAGCGGACCAGGCCTCCGCCGTGGCTGGCGCCCTGACCGGTGTCGGCGTGAACCTTGCCCTGTGGTGGTTCGCGCCTGGCGTCTCCTGGTTGTGGTGGAACGTGACGGGCTTCCTCACGACTTGGGTGGTGGGCGAGCTCGCAGGCCGGAGGGCGGATGCGCCGCCCCGTGGGGCGACGGCCGTGGGTAGCGTCAGGGCCGAGCCGGCGGCTGGAGAGCGTTTGCCCCGGCTCCTGGCTGGCATCATGGTCGGCGAGTTCGTGGCGATCCTGCTGGGGCTCGGAGCGCTGACGTTGATGCTCGGGTGAGCCGGGAGGCGTTTCGGGACCGGCGGCCGGCGCTCGGGGGCGGTAGCGCGGGCACAGAGCCCCTTCAGCGACTCGCGGACGGAGAGCAGTGCCATCAGACGCAGGAGGAGGATCGAACATGAGCCTCGTCGTTTTTCCCTTCAAGGGAGAGGATCCGGAGACCGTACTCCACAACGTGCGCATTGCGGCGAGCCATCGGCGGGTGAGCCGCGTGCTCACCGTCGGTGCGGAGCGGGACGAGACGTTCCGCGCCCTCGGTTCCGAGGGTCCGAGCCTGCGCCGGGAGACCGGCACACCGCTGGACGTCATTCTCCAGGAGCGGATCGGCAGGAAGCGGCCGGGCAAGGGCGACGCCATGAACACGGCGCTACGGTGGTTCCTCGCGGAGACGGATCTCCAGCGGATCCACTTCTACGACGCGGATATGCTCAGCTTCACGGCCGACTGGATCACGCACGCCGAGGAGTCGGCGGACCTGGGGTTTCCCGTGGTGCGTCACTACTTCCCGCGGGCGACCACGGACGCGATGATCACGTTCCTCATCGCCCGCACGGGGTTTGCGTTGCTCTGGCCGAAGTCCGAGCTGCCGTGGATCGAGCAGCCTCTCGGCGGGGAGCTCCTCCTCACGCGGCCAGTGGCCGAGCGTCTGGTGGCGGAAGAGCGCGTGCAGGCGCAGAGTGACTGGGGGATCGACACGGTGTACACCTTCACCACCGTGAGGTACGGCTTCGCCACTTACGAGACGTACCGGCGCGAGGGGAAGTTGCACAAGCTTTACGGCAAGCTCGCAGATCTGCGAACCATGCTCGTCGAGTGCTTCGCGGCGATCCAGGAGCTGGCCGAGAACCACCTGGAGCCCAGCCCGCCGGCAGGGCCCGTTCAGATGATTCCCGGCGGGATCGTGCACCGGGTGGAGCCCCATCTCCAGGTTCCCCTGCAGATCATCGAGAAGGTGGGGTTCGACTTCGAGGGGACGCTCGCTCTCCTGTTGGACGGGTGGAACCCGAGGCTCGAACCGCTCGTCGAGTGGTTCCCGCCGGCTATCCGCGATGGGCTTCTGGAGAACCGCAGCCGCCCTTGCTTCAACTTCATGGGCGAGCGGGAGTGGGCGCAGGCGTACCGCGTGCTGCTCGACCGGTTCCAGCCGGGGGACCGCGACTGGGAAGAGATCCTGTTCAAGCTCTGGACCGCCCGGGTGCTGAACTACACGGTGAGCGTCGCGCTTCGCGGCTACGGCTACGCCCGCCAGTATCGTCATAACACCATCGTGCGCTACCTGCAGGAGGCGGCGGGAGCCGGCCCCGCTACGGACCGGATAAGCGATGAGCTGTGAGGGAGGACATGGGCACCGGGGCCGCGCAGTCGCCCGCGATGGCACAGCCCCGGGCGCGGCGCCGGCGGCACCCGCTCCCGGATCGCTCCTGACTCATGACTCCTCGGTCATCACGGCACGGATCGCCCTGGCCCAGCCCACGGGGCCGATGCCGACCACTCTTTGGATCCCTGCAACATCCACGTCCGCCCAGCTTCCGTCCCGGCGCTGGACCAGGAACGGCCGGTCCACGGCCCGGAGCATCGCCACGTCGTTCTCGCTGTCGCCCACGCCCATGGTCGTCAGCTCGCCGTGTTTCCTGCGCAGGAGCGGGAGAAGGAGCGAGACGGCCCGTCCCTTGTCCGTGGCGGCCGAGATCACGGTGCCCCCGGCTCGGCCGCGGGGGCAGCCGAGTCCCCGGGAGGCCAGGGCATTCTGCAGCCTCTGCCACTGGGCGGCGGAGAGGCGGGCGTGGATCGTCTCGCTGTATTCCCGGAGCCTTGCGCGGTGGGCGGCTTCCCGGTCGAGCCCGGTGAGCGCGCTCACTTCTTCGACGGTCATGTCCGCGTATCCGCGGAAAGGGAGCCCCGTCTCGTCACGAATCGAGACCAGGCGCTGCCGGACCACGCCGCCCGGCAGGCCGAGTTCCATGATCTCGTGCTCGGCGGTGACCCGGACCCGCGCGGGCGCATCCGGAACGTTCGCCAACTCCCGGATAGCGGAGGCGAGATCCCTGCCGAAGTACCCTGCCGGGATGACCAGGGCCGAGCCGTTCTCGACGATGAACGGCTCGCGGAGGCCCATCGCCGCCTGGTAGACGAGCTGCTCCGCGCGAGTCTTGGACGAGCAGAAGATGAGGGGGATACGCCGGGCCGCGAGTAGCCGCAGGGCGTCAGCGGCCGGCGCCCAGCGGTAGCCGTCGTAGTCCAGCAGCGTGCCGTCCAGGTCCGTGAACACCACCGGCGTCGCGGCCGGCGGGGGCGGGTCGATCGTGGGCGCCCTCGATCGCCTCGACCGTGGCTTCCTCACGGGAGTCGAAGAACTGGTCTGGCGTCCCGGCCGCCCGCTCCCCCGCAGTTCTTTGGGCGACCTGCTACGCGGGCGGATGACCCTCGCGTTCCGCTCCCAGCAGCGGCGCATACGGCTCGTCTTCGATGGCCGCGAGAACCACATCGAAATCGATCCTGATGGGTGCCGGATAGTAGGTGCCGGGCTCGAGGGATTGACCGTCACCGAGGATCCCGCGCTGCCGGAGCTCATCCTCGATCCGGCGTTTCAGCGGGTCGGGACACAGCAACGATTCGTAGATCACGCGCAGGGCGGCCTTGATCATGTCCTCGATATGCTCCTGGCCCTTTTCCTCGTGAAGGTGCGGCGTGCGGGACTCGATCTGGAAGACCTCGACCTGCTGTTGCATCAACTAGGGAAAGGGACTCTCATGGACTCCTCCGAACTTCTCCAGCAGGCTGATGAAGTGGTACGGCTCGACGGAGTAGCCGGTACCGTAGTCGAGCCGAAGCGCCAGATCGAGGGTCAGCCCGTGCTCACCGGCGTTCCCCGTCTTGATCACGTCGGTCTCGAAGCCCGTGTAGTAGGCGAGCAACTCGTTCAGCGCCTGGTTCGTCACGCGGGAGGTGCGCCCCCACTTGGCGAAATAGAGCTCGGAGCCCACGATCTTCGGCTTGCTCTGCCAGAGGATGCGGACCATAGCGAAGCTCGAACGAGCGAGCGCCATCCCCACCGTATACTCGCGGACGTACTCGAAGACGGAGCTGGGGAAGAAGTTGTCCGAGTCCACGAAGCCCACGTACTTCTTTCCCGCCAGGCGGGCCAGCACGGTGCCCAGGAGCATGCCCTCCGCCTTGCCATCCTTGGTCCGCCCTGCCTCGTCCACGAGCTCGGGATACCCTGCGTCCAACAGCGCGCGCCCGAGCACGGGCTCCTTCTGGTGCACCACAATGACGCGCTTGCGGGCGAACCGAGCGAAGTCCTGCACTGCGACCTCCTCCATGCGGAAGCGGTCCACCGGCTCGCGCTGACTGTTCGACAACACGATGACGAAGCACTGGTTGGGAATCCCGAAGAGAACCCCTTCGATGAGCCCGATGCGCTCGCCGCGCACCGGCACCACGATGGCCATCTGGCTCTGAATGTCGTAGATGCGATCGTAAGGAAGGTTGATGATGGTTCGGTGCTCCTCGGACCGCCGCTCCGGCTGGCGCCCGGAGTCCAGCTCGAAGACTTTCTGAGGCCCGTAAAAGATGTTCGCTCCGAACCGCTCTGTCTCACGGGGGCGCTCGATCCGCATTCCCGCCTCGCTGGCGTCCCGCACCGCAGGGGACCGGGTCCCGTGGCTCGAATCGCATAGTGGCAAGGTAATTGACTTATACACCGAAGCGGCGATTCGGTCCACGTCTTGCGGTCGCGGACGGGAACGGGCGGGAGCAGTAACTGGGGTTCGCGATTCGCGATCAGGAGCTCTGCCGTTGCGCATGGCTCATTGCTCAGCGCGGATCGCCAAGCGCGAATCGCCCTAGCGGATCGGGATCGAGACCGACACCTGGTGGGTGAGCACCCGGGCGTCCTGGAGGGTGAGGGGTCCGCTCGGGGCGATGATGAAATCGGCGGCGCGGGCGGCCTCGGCGAACGCGCGCCGCGTCCCGGTCCACTCGACGCCGGGCCGGCCGGTGCCGGTGGTGAGGCGGCCGAGATAGCGGACCTCGAGCTCGGGGAACTTGAGGGCGAGCCCCCAGCTCGGCGTCCACTCCATCCAGCTCTCCTCCTGGTCGCGCTTCGTTTCCTCCACGCGGTCGAACTGCTCGAGCTCGTAGCGGAAGGAGTGAACGGCGAGCCCGAGCTGGAATGCGTACCGTTCCTGCTCCCGGCCGATGCCCATACGGATGTGCGCGTTCGAGAACCAGAAGTCGTTCTCGACGGTCTTCTCGCCCTTCGCGAGCACTTTGCCGCTCCGCGTCTTGACCGCGCTGTCCGCCTCCGCCCAGGTCTCGGTCCAGATCGGCTCAAAGACGAGGTCGATACCCACGGTAAAGAGACCCTCGACCCGCGAGAGTCCGAGCCCGACGTTGTAGGCCCAGGAGTCTCCCGGGTCGCGGGGGATGTTCATGATCTCGTAGTTCGGGATCTTGGGATGTGACTTCCAGTTCCCGGTGAGGATCCCCCCGATCCGCCACCCCGCCTCGCCCAGCGGCTGGACGTAGCGGAGGTGAAGCCCCCAGGTGTCGGTCTCGTCCAGGTTTTGCTCGACCCGCGTCTGGAGCCTGGGCATGCGCAGCGAGTCGTCACGCACCCAATCCAGGTAGGTGACGTCGTGGGTCATGTCGAACCGATTGCGCAGGAGGAGCACCTCGACGGAGCGGTTGGCGCCGAACTCGTGGAGGAGGCCGACGCGGTAATCCACGATATGCCCGGACTGCTCAATGCTCTGGCTCAGCGCGTAGAGGAGCTCGACGCCATCCACGGCGTCGAGTCCCGCCCAGAAGATGCCGGCGGCGATGGACGTGCGGCCGCCGTCGAGCTTCCGGCCCAGGAGCGCCGACGCGTATACGTTGTTCGCCGATTTCTCGCTGAGCGGGGCCGGCGCGCCGTCGAACCACAGCGGGCGGACCCAGATGATGCGGTTCCGCTCCGCCGCTTCGAGCTGCTGGAGCGAGAGCGAGACGCCGCCGAACCAGCGGTCGGAGCCGAGGAGCACGCCCACGGGCAGGGTGCGGCCGGCGCCGTTCTCGTCCGAGATGTTGTAGAACGTGGGCGAGCCGAAGAGGCGCGAGCCCTCCAGCCGGGCACCCTTCGCCGGATTTACGAAGGGGTCCAGGAGCGGGTCGTCCACGGCGATGAAGACGCCGCCCATCGCCAGGTTCCTGGATGGGAAGACCAGGAACTGGTCGCCCGCCGCCACCGGCACGGTCTTGAGCTGAATGAGCTGGGCTGAGGCCGGCGTTGCGGTCGCGATCAACGCGGCGACCAGGCCGACGACACTGGCACAGCCATAGCGAGGACTCAGCATGGGTGCGGGCTCCTGGCTGGCGGTCATTTCCCGAAACCGGCGAGCTCTGCGCAGCCGCTGCGGGGATCACCTCGCGGGCTGGCATCACTCGCTCAGAGATGGAACGAACGGAACCCGATCCGTGTGACGGGTCAGCGGCCTGCTAGAGGAGCCAGGAGCCGCTGGTGCGCGTTCTGCTCAAAACGTCCATTCCATCCCGACTACGGGGAGAAACGAGAGCTCGGCGACCGGCCGAACGCGGGGGTCGTGCCACGGCTCGAAGTAGTAGAAGAGCGCGTCTCGGCGGTCGAGGGCGTTGAGCAACTTCGCGTACGGCCGGATCTCGACGCGGCGGCCGGCCCAGCCGGGGCGCAGGATCCCGAAGACCTCCAGATCCAGCCGCAGGAAGTCCTCGGTCGGCCCGCCGGCGAGGGGCGCGCTGGATTCGACGATCTCGCGTCCGGCCAGACGGGTAGGCGGCCCGGCTGCGTCGGCGGTCTCGCGCCGGCTGACCGGGATGGTCGTGTAGGGGAGCCCGTCGCCGAACGCGAGGCGCAGGTCGATGCCCGCCCGCTCGGCCACGCGTCCCGTGACCCCGGCGCTCAAGAGGTGTCGGCCCTGGAAGCGCGAGCGAGCGGTGCGCTCCGCCTCCCAGTACCAGGTCAGGGAGTACCCCAGCCAGGCGGTGGCCCGCGGCCCCTGGCGCAGGATGCGGAGATCAATCCCGGAGGCGTTGAGCGCGGCGCCGTCCGCGCCGGTGGTACCCGTGAAGCGTTTGACGAACCCCTCCAGCCCCAGATGGAGCCCCGGGGTGAGCAACTGGTCCAGCGCGAGGACCACGTGAGACCCGCTGGCGACGGGAAGGATCGGCTCACCCGCCGGCACCGCGGTGTCCCCGGCAGCGATCCGCACAAGCGTGTCCGCGTTGCGAACGAGCTGGTGGTAGCGCCCCAGCGCCAGCGTGACGAGGGCGTCCTCCGTGAGCAGCCACGTGACGGCCAGACGCGGCGCCGCGCGCACGCCGCTCTCCGTGGAGAAATGGTCCAGCCTGAGTCCGCCGCGTATCCGGAGCTCGAGACCCAGCGGCCCCTCGCCTTCCACGTAGCCGCCCGCCGCCGTCGCGCCCGTGCTCACCTCGAAGGCGGTCGGATCCGGCGCCGTGAGGGCGCGGGCGCCGTACTCCGTGGCGAGGTGGTCGAACGACGCCCCGTAACGCAGAACTCCCGAGCCCAGCTCACGGCGCAGGTCCGCGGCGAAGCGGGTGCGCTCCGAGGTGCCGCGGGCGATGCGCGGCAGAACCCCCGCCAGCGGCAGCCGGGCGTCGTAGCGCGTGAAGGCGCCGCGCAGCTCGATGGCCGTGCTTCCGAGCGACCCTTCGTAGCCGAGCGCCAGTACGTTGTTTCCCCACCGCGCGTCGTCCGCCCCTCTGCTCACCGGGCCCGCCGCCGCTCCGGCTCCGCTGAGGTCCAGGTACACGGACTCGCGGTTCCAGAATCCGGTGGCGGAGACCCGCTGGCCGGGTCGCGGCTCGAGCTCGAGGCGCGCCAGCGCGTCCAGGTAGCCGTAGGGCGAGCGTCCGCTCCACAGGAGTCCGTCGGCCAGGCGATGCAGCGCCCGCGAGGTGAAGCCGAGCGCCGCGTGGCTTCCCGCGGGCGCCTCCACGGCGAGACGCGCGCCCAGGAAATCGAGGCCGACCGTGGAGCGGAGCCGGTCCCGGCCCGGAGCGCGCGTGCGCAGATCCAGGATGTAGGAGAGCCCTCCATCGTAGCGAGCGGGGGCGCCGCCCACGTACAGGTCCGCGCGCCTCAGGGTCGTTGCCTCGAAGCTGGGGAGCAGCCCTCCCAAGTGGAACGGCGTGTAGACGGGCGCGCCGTCCAGGAGCACGAGCTTGAGGTCGGCCGTCGAGCCGCGCATGAACAGGACGTCCGAGGGGTCCGGTGGCTCGCCGCCGGCGGCGCTTCGTGCCGCGGCCGCGAGCCCCAGCTCCGCAAGCCCCGGGCTCGCTTCCAGGGCGCGCAACGTGGCCTCGGCCAGGCTGGTGGCCGGCCGCCGCACCGTGTCGAGGATCGGTGCGGGGAGCTCGCCCCACACCGTGATGGGCGCCAGGCGCACGGGCTCGCGCTCGAGCTCGAGGTCCAGGACCACCGTGCCGTCCGCGGGCACGAGCACCTCCACCTCCAGCGTCCTGTAGCCCACGTGCAACGCCCGCAAGCGCCGGCGTCCGACCGGCACGTTGCGGAGCGCGTAAGAACCGCTCTGGTCCGCCACGGCGGTGAGCGCTCCGCCGGGCGTGTCGGCCACCTCGACGAGCGCGAACGCCAGCGGCCCAACCGCTGTCTCCATCTGACCGCGCACCGTGCCGCGAATTGCCCCGGACCCCGCCTGCTGCGGTGCCGCCGGCGCCAGGCCGGGGAAGACGACGAGGAGGGCGAGGATCGTCGCGTTCACGGACATCTTGGGGTTCTGTTCTTCCGGCTTCGATCTCCGGAATCGGACTGGGCGCGAGACGGCTGCGCACTGCGCTACCCCGCGCCCTGCGCTGTCCCTCTCCCGTACACCCGGCGCGCTCCCGCGGTCCAGGCGTCTCAGCGCTCTGGACCGCCGGGCGGCAGCCGGAACCGGATCTCCGCCCCGGCGCTGTCGCGCTGCGGCCCCAGGAGCTCCAGGCGATCGCCCACCTTGCGCAGGAACAGCTCGCCGCCCACCTCCACGGTGGCCTGCTGCGCGGCGCGGGGGATCTCCACGCGCACGTCCGTTCCGGCCACGGCGGCTTCCACCAGCCCCGGCGCGGTGCGGAAGCGGGTGCCCACCCCCGCATACACGCCGGCGACGCCGGCGTCCGTGAGCTGCACGCGGATCACGGCGCCCGGTGGGACCTGGGTGAGGGATATGCGGACGCGGCCGCCCGCCGGTCCAACCCGGACGCCGGTCGCGCCAGACTCGCGCTCGGCCGCGGCGGGGGCGGGTGGGGTCAGGGTGCCGGCCTCGGGCCGGAGCGCCCGGACTACGCCCTCCCACCCGACCGCGATCCACGCCCGCAGGGGCGATCCCGGGACCGCTATGGCCACGACGCCGCCCAGCGCGATCAACACCGCCGCCGCCCGGGCGAGCGTCGGACGCGGCAGCCGCAGTGAGAGGCGGCCGGCACCGCCTCTGACCGCCAGCGTACGTGGGGACGCGGACCGCGCAGCGGTACGCCGCCTCACCGTGGCCCGCGCGCGCCCCAGATCCGGGGAGATATCCACGACCGCCAGCGCCCCGGACACGGTCGTGGCGAGAACACGCAGCTCTTCCAGCGCGCCCGCGCACGCCTGGCAAGCGGCAACGTGCTCGACTGCGGTCTCACGATCCGCGCCCGCAAGCTCACCGTCGAGCAGCGCGCGTAGCGCGCCCTCATCCAGATGCGTCACCTGCGCCATAGCGGCTCCGATAGACCTCCGCAAAGCGACGTTGCGCGCGGGCAAGGAGGGTGCCCACGGAGGTGGCTGCGACGCCCACGAGCTCGGCGATCTCCCTGTACGAGAACCCTTCCTCCCTCATGAGCAGCATCTCGCGGTCCCGGGCGTCGAGGGTGTCCAGGGCGTCCCGGACCGCCGCGATCTCCTGGGCACGCTCGACCCCTGCGCCCGGCGATGTGCCTCCCGACGGCAGCACCGGGTTCGCCTCCAGCAGGCGGCGGCGGCCCACCCCGATCCGCGCGCGATCCCGCCCCAGGTTGGTGGCCACCTTGAACAGCCAGACCCGGAGCCCCTGGGGCTCGCCCGAGACCTTCCGCTCGAACAGCCGGACGAACGCTTCCTGGGCCAGATCCTCGGCCACGTCGGCATCGCCGGTGAGCCGGTGGCAGTACCGGAAGAGCGACGGGTACACATCCGCGAACAGGGCTTCAAAGTCCACGGCGCTCCGTGGGTAGGGGTCACAGCCCCGTCGTGCGACCGGTTCGCCTTACCTCATGAACGAGCGGAGCCGGGCCCGTGTGACGGGGACGGCCCCGCTTATGCCCGGCCCGCGAGGCGCGAGGGGCGCGGGCAAGTGAACCAAGCGGGCAAGGCGTGGTGTGCGACGCAACGCCTCGTTATTCTTTATAGCGGTTGTGTTCCGGTCCGGAACACGGGTCCGCGTCATCTTCGGTAACCTCGGTAACCCGTTTCACGCCGAAAGGAGGGGACGATGATCACCCGCCGCGTCATGCTTCCCGCCATGCTCGCCGCCGCACTTCTCTCTGCGTGCCAGCCCCAGGCGCCCCAGCCGGCCGGACTCACGGACCAGGACAGGGCCGCCATCGATGGGATCCGGCAGGCATATGTCCAGGCCATCCAGAACAAGGACTACGCATCCATCCTGGCGCTCTACACCGACGATGCGATGGAGATGTTCAGTCATGAGCCGATGCGCCAGGGAAAAGCCGCCATCGAGCAGGCGCTCAACGCGATGCCGCCGGTCACCGCCTTTACGGCGACGGCCATGGCGACCGAGGGGATGGGCGATCTGGCGTACCAGGTGGGCATGTACTCCATCACCGTGGCCGCCGACACCATGGCCGCCGGCGGCGCCGCACAGCCCGCTACGAGTACCGGTCATTACCTCGTGATCGTCCGCAAGCAGGCCGATGGCACCTGGAAGGTCACTCATGCCATCACGAACTCGGACCAGCCGATGCAGGCGCCCGGGATGATGGCGCAGCCCATGCAGCCCCCGATGTAACGGCCGGAACTCGGGTCTGGCGGAACACCGGCCGGCGGACTGGGACGCGTTCACCCGGCGACAGCAGAAACGCCGTGGGAGCTGCTCATTCCCACGGCGTTTCGCAGCAGGCGGGATGCCCCGTTGCCTGCAACTTTCCCCGCACGCTCACGGCGGCGGCCGCATCGGGGGCGGGGGGCGTCGCGCGACCCGCCCGTGCGCCGCACGCGCCGCGTCGCGGCCCACAGTCGGGCTACGTCGCCTGATAGTAGGGATTCATCCCCGCGGCGTGATCGGTCACGTCATAGATGGATCGCACCTCCGGCAACGCCTCCCTGATCATCCGCTCGATACCCTGGCGAAGCGTGATCCGGGCCATGCCGCACCCCTGGCACCCGCCGCTCATCTCGATGTAGACGTCATTCTCCTTGACGTCCACGAGCGCGATGTGGCCGCCATGGGCGGCGATCGCGGGGTTGATCCGCTCGCTGATGATCGTGGCCACCCGCTCGGCCAGTGGGCCGTTCAGCGCGGGCCGCGGCGCCGGCGCGAGGTTCGGGTTTCGGACCTCGAAGCCCTCCTCCGTCAGCCGCTGCACGTAATCCACGGTGGAACCCTCGATCCGCTTCGCGCTCTCCGCGTTCAGCACGACCTTGAAGCCGTCCATGTCGAGAACGATGTCTTCGGGCGCCGTCTCACCCTCGTCCACGAGCACGAACTCGTAGTCGGGGGCGAGCGGGCTTCCACCGTTCACGGAGATGCGGAGCGCCAGGCTCTCCATCCCGGGCTGGCCGAGATAGGAGAGCACCATCTCCCGTGCGGTTTCGGTAAACGTGAGCATTGTCTTCCTCCTCAGCCGTCGTAGCGAGCCGGGCGGCGAGCGGGCGCTTTCTTCCTCGTAGTCCAGGGTCCCGACAGGGCACAAGTGCATCATAACAGCATGGCGCCCCGGCACAACAGGGGTGGCTTGGGGGCCCTGTTGCTGGATCGCGGCTACCCCCTGTAGCTTCGCGCCTTCCGGTGAGTGGGACGCGGCGCCATCTTTGACGGAATTCCTGGACGGTCCAAGGCCGTGGATACGGCGAGGCCGATGGTGGAGAGCACGGACAGCGCGGTGATGGACAAGCTCGTGTCGCTGGCGAAGCGGCGCGGGTTCATCTTCCAGTCGTCGGAGATCTATGGCGGCACCGGCTCGGTCTGGGACTACGGGCCCCTGGGCGTCGAGCTCAAGCGCAACCTGCGGGGGCGCTGGTGGAAGGCCATGGTCCACCAGCGGGACGACATCGAGGGGCTGGACGCGGCGATCCTCATGCACCCGCGGGTGTGGGAGGCGAGCGGGCACGTAGAGGGCTTCAGCGACCCGCTCGTGGAGTGCCGGAACTGCCACCGGCGCTTTCGGGCCGACGATCCGGAGATTGGCGGTGACCAGTGCCCGGTCTGCGGCTCGCGGGACTGCTTCACCGAACCGCGGATGTTCAACCTCATGTTCAGGACGTTCATGGGCCCGGTCGAGGACGCGGCCTCCACCGTCTACCTGCGGCCCGAGACGGCGCAGGGGATCTACGTGAACTTCCTGAACGTGCTCAACAGTGCACGGCAGAAGATCCCGTTCGGGATCGCCCAGATGGGCAAGGCGTTCCGCAACGAGATCACGCCCGGCAACTTCATCTTCCGAACGCGGGAGTTCGAGCAGGCGGAGATGCAGTTCTTCGTCGAGCCCAGGACCGACGAGGAGTGGCTCGAGTACTGGAAGGGCCAGCGCATGGCGTGGATCGTCGAGCTGGGGATCCGCGCCGAGAACCTGCGCTTCCACGAGCACGCGCCCGAGGAGCTGGCCCACTACGCGAAGAAGGCGTACGACATCCAGTATTGCTTCCCCTTCGGCTGGCAGGAGTTCGAGGGGATCCACAACCGTACGGACTTCGACCTCTCGCGCCACCAGGAGTACTCGGGGAAGAGGCTCGAGTACTTCGACCCGGTGACCCAGCGACGCTACCTCCCGTACATCATCGAGACATCGGCCGGCATCGATCGCACGCTCCTGGTGGTCCTGACGGACGCATACCACGAGGAGGAGGTCGAGGGCGAGACGCGGGTCGTGTTGCGGCTGCATCCGGCGCTCGCGCCCCTCAAGGTGGCTGTGTTCCCCCTGGTCCGTAAGGACGGGATGCCGGAGATCGCCGTCGAGATCCACGCCGCGCTGCGGGCGGCGGCGATCCCTTCCTTCTACGACGACTCGGGCTCCATTGGCCGACGCTACCGCCGCCAGGACGAGGCGGGCACGCCCTGGTGCGTCACCGTGGACGGGCAGAGCACACAGGATGGGACGGTGACGATCCGCGACCGCGATACGCTGCGCCAGATCCGCGTGTCCGCGAACGCCATCGTCGAGTGGGTCAGCGACCAGCTCGCGCGGCCGTACGTGCCACCGCCCCCGTCCGCCAGATCGGCGAGCGGGTGAGGGTATCCCAGGACGACCATGTCGGACACGTTCACCTCGCGCTGGGGCATGCTCCTGGCCATGCTGGGCATGGCGGTCGGCACGGGCAACATCTGGCGCTTCCCGCGGATCGCCGCGTCGAACGGAGGCGGCTCGTTCCTGGTGGCCTGGGTAGTGTTCCTCCTCCTCTGGTCCGTGCCGCTCCTGGTGCTCGAGTTCGCCATGGGGAAGGGGACCCGCTACGGTCCGGTGGGCGCGTTCGTGAAGACGCTCGGTCCGCGCTTCGGCTGGATGGGCGCGTGGGTCGCGTGGTGCGCCACGGCCATCATGTTCTACTACAGCGTGGTGATGGGGTGGACGGTCCGCTACTTCTGGGCGAGCGTGACCGGCGAGATCCCGACGGCGGAGCCGGGCGCGTTCTGGCAGGGGTTCGCGGCCTCGCCGCAGGCGCTCCTCACCCACGTGATCTCCGTGGCGCTGGGCGTCTTCGTGGTGGCGCGTGGCGTGCGCGGGATCGAGACTGCGGCCCGGATCCTCATCCCCAGCCTGTTCGTGCTGGTGCTCGTTCTGGCGATCCGGGCGGTGACGCTGCCGGGCGCCGCGAGTGGGCTGGCCTTCCTGTTCACGCCGCATCTGTCCGAGCTGGCGAACTACAGGGTCTGGCTCGAGGCGCTGACGCAGAACGCCTGGGACACGGGGGCGGGCTGGGGGCTCGCCCTCACCTACGCGGTCTACATGCGCACGCGGGAGGACACGGCACTGAACGCCTTCGTGCTGGGCTTCGGCAACAACTCTGTCTCGCTGCTCGCGGGGATCATGGTGCTCTGCACCGTGTTCTCGATCATGCCGGACGCGGCGGGGCAGATCGTGGGCGCGGGCAACGAGGGGCTCACGTTTATCTGGGTGCCTCAGCTCTTCGCGCGGGTTCCGGCGGGCCGGTTCCTCATGGTGCTCTTCTTCCTCGCTCTCATCTTTGCCGCGTGGACGAGCCTGATCTCCATGATCGAGCTTGCGGCGCGGGTGCTCGTGGACTGCGGCGTAGCGCGGGGGCGGGCGATCGCGATCGTGGGGGCCTGCGGCCTCGTCTGCGGCGTGCCCAGCGCGCTCAACGTGACGTTTTTCCAGAACCAGGACTTCGTGTGGGGCGTGGGCCTCATGCTCTCGGGGCTCCTGTTCGCCGTGGCGGTGCTCCGCTACGGGGTCTCGGAGTGGCGCGAGCGCTTCGTGGACACCGAGGAGTCGGACCTCCGCGTCGGCCGGTGGTGGGACTGGGCGATGCGACTGGTCGTGGTGGAGGCCATCGTGCTCATCGCCTGGTGGCTCTGGCAGGTGCGCGGCCACGGGCTTTCCGAGATGCTGAACCCGTTCCGTGCGTTCAGCGTCGGCACGGTGCTCGTCCAGTGGGCGATCGTGCTGGTGGCGCTCATGCTGCTGAACCGGTGGATGGTCACGCGGCTGCGGGCCGAGGAGCGCCCGGGCGCTCCGGAGGGACACATGCCGCCGTCCATCCCCTGACGCGGCTCGCCGGCGCCGCTCGCGGACGGCAAAGGCGATGACCTTCGAGGAGTTCGAGGGCGCGGCGCGGCAGATGTGGGCCAGGGTGCCGCGCGCCTACCTGCAGGGGATCGATGGCCTCACGGCCGTGCGCGAGGCGCGCCGGCATCCGACGCTTCCCGAGATCTACACGCTGGGCGAGTGCCTGACCGAGGAGTACCCCTCGGAGTGGAGCGGTCCGGAGACCACCCGTTCGCGCGTCGTCCTCTACTACGGTTCGTTCCGCCGGCTTTCCGAGCTGGATCCCGATTTCTCGTGGGAGGACGAGCTGTGGGAGACGCTCACCCATGAGCTTCGCCACCATCTCGAATCGCTCGCGTCGCAGGACGCGCTCGAGGAGCTGGACTACGCGGCGGACGAGAGCTTCAAGCGTTTCGAGGGCGCGCCCTTCGATCCGCTGTACTACCGCTCCGGTGAGGCGGTGGCGCCGGCGCTGTGGCGTGTCGAGGGCGATTTCTACTTGGAGCAGAGCTGGTGGGAGTCCGACTTCGAACGGGCGCAGGCGATCGAGTTCGACTGGCGCGGCGCGCGTTATCGGATCCCGCGGCCCGAGCGCCTGGGTGACGTGCATTTCGTCCTCGTGGACGGGATGGAGACGGATGACGGCGTTCTGGAGCTCGTGCTGGTGCGTCGGCGCCCGTGGCGCGAGTCGCTGCGGCGGCTCCTGCGCGGCGGCGAGCCCGAGGTGCTGGAGTCTGAGGCGGAGCCGGCGGCGGAGGACGGCGATGGCGGCTGAGGACAGGGCGGGGCGGCGGGCCCCGGTCTGCGGCGTGGAGATGGGCTACTCGAGCGACTTCGGGCACCGCGGGTCCGTGGTCGGCCAGGCGGCGACGCGTGAGGTGTGGCCGCGGGTCGCCTTCTGGCTCGAGGAGCACTGAGCGCTCGATGTCGATTCACGACCGGTACGCCCGGCTGACACCGTTCGAGCTGGCCTTCGCGGCCAATGACTTTGCCGGGCGTCGCTTCCCGGCGATCCGCGATCAGGTCGAGGCGGGCGGGCACGCGCCCGTGGACCCGGAGGCGTTCCTCACGCTGAGCGCGGTAGCTGATGCGCTGGGCGAGATCATGGGCACGGAGGCGGACGCCGCCGCGGTTCCGCAGTACGGCGCGCTCCTCTACCACGGGTACCAGTTCTGGCGGCACGATGGGCCGCTTTACCTTCTCGAGACGGACGTCGCGCGTTCCCTGGTGGAGGCGAAGCCGGTGCTGGCCGGCTGGGAAGCGGCGCCCGCGGCGCCGGCGGGCTACGTCCAGCTCCCCCAGCATCTCTTCTGGGCGCGGATCGTCGATGCGGGGCCGGCGGAGTCGCTGGACGGCTTCTTCTGGAGCGTGACCGGCGCCGCGGCGATCGGCGCGCTCCTGGTCCTGGGGCTGCGGGGCGACCGACCTGGCTTGAGCGCAGTGCCCCTCCTGCCCCTGGGCGCCGAGGATCTCCGCGAGCTCTCGATGCTGCCCGCGCGCGAGCAAGGCCGCGACTTCGAGACCACGCTCCCCGGCGGCGAGATGGAGCGGCTCTACTCCCTCGAGACCGTGGGCGAAGCGGTCAAGCTGGTGGCGCGCGCGCTGTGGTACCTCGAACATTTCCCGGAGGCGCTGCGGCGCGAGGAGCCTGCGGCAGCCGGGCCGGGGGAGCTGGCGGAGCTGGCGGAGCCGGCGCCCAGCCGGCTTCCGTTCTACCGGGTGAGTCTCGAACGTGCGGCGGGTGAGCGAGTGAGCGAGTGAGCCGGTGAGCGCGGGGGCCGGTGAGCGCGGGGGCCGATGGACCCGCGGGCTGGCACACGGAGGCAGGTGCATGACGCGAGACCGAAAGCGAGCGGCGGCGAGGGCGCCGGCGACCGGCGGTAGGCGCGGGCGCGCGCCGGCCGGGAAGCCGCCGGCGGCGAGGCGGGGGTTCGGCCGGGAGTCCAGCGCGGCAAGGCGGCGGCGAGCGGCGGAGGTGTTCGCGCTGCTTGCGCAGGAGCACCCGGACGCCATGTGTGCATTGGACCACCGGGACCCTTACGAGCTGGCCGTCGCCACGATCCTATCCGCCCAGTGCACGGACGAGCGGGTGAACCAGGTCACGCCCGCGCTCTTCCGCCGCTACCCCACGGTTCGCGACCTGGCAGCCGCGAGGCAGGAGGAGCTGGAGGAGCTCGTCCGGCCCACGGGCTTCTTCCGGAACAAGGCGAAGTCGCTCCTCAGGATGGCGGCGGCGGTCGTGGAGCGTCACGGTGGTCGCATTCCCGACACGATGGAAGATCTGGTAGCGTTGCCGGGGATCGGCCGCAAGACGGCGAACGTGATCCTCGGGGTAGCGTTCGGGAAGAATGAGGGGGTCGTGGTGGACACGCACGTGCGGCGCCTGGCGCGGCGGTTGGGATTCACGCGGCACGACGATCCCGAGAAGATCGAGCCCGATCTCATGGAGCTGTTTCCGCAGGACACGTGGACCGACCTCGGACACCTCCTGATCTTCCACGGGCGCCGGGTCTGCAACGCGCGAAGGCCGAAATGTGAGGCTTGTGCGGCCGCGTGCCTGTGCCCGTCGTCGCGAGTGTGAGGGGATGAGGGACGGTCCCGCCGGGGGATACGCCCTTCGGGGCTAGCTCTTCCGGAGGTTACACGATGCGAGCGTGGTTCACCGCCGTGGTTTCGTTCCGGGTTCATCGCCCCTGCACCGCGCGATGCCCCTCAGGGCGTATCCCCCTTGGAGGTCCCGAGCGGGAGTTGGGCGCGAAACCGTGCGACGGCGTTGGGCGGAGGGCGCCGCGGGCTCCACCGGGACATTGTATGGCTGAGGCCTGGCGCGGCGCCGACGGGCACGGCTGCCGGGAATGAGGGAAGGGGATGGGCGAATCGATTCCGCGGACCATGTCGCTGCCGGTGTTGCTCGAGCCCGGGCGCATCGAGCTCCGCGAGGTTGCGGTGCCCGTACCGGGGCCCGGCGAGCTACTCGTCCGGGTCGAGGTCGCGCTCACCTGCGGCACGGACGTGAAGACCTATCGGCGCGGCCATCCGAAGATCCCGCTCCCCGCGCCCCTTGGCCACGAGTTTGCGGGCACCGCCGCCGCGGTAGGGGAAGGAGTGACCGCGTTCGCCGCGGGGGAGGCGCTCGCCAGCGTGCACACCGCGCCCTGCGGCGCGTGCGCGTTCTGCCGGCGCGGCCGCGAGAACCTCTGTGCCGCGGCGATGGACCAGATGCTCCTGGGCGCGTTCGCGCCCTACCTCCTCCTGCCGGCGCGGCTCGTCCGCACCAACGTGTTCCCGCGCCCCGCCGGGATGAGCGCGACGACCGCTGCCGCGCTCGAGCCGCTGGCCTGTGTGGTCCACGGTCTGACCCGCATTCCGCTCGGGGAGGCCGGCACGGTGGCGATCCTGGGCGACGGACCCATCGCGCTCCTCTTCCTCCAGGTCCTGCGGGCGCGCAGCACCGCGCCCGTGGTGCTGGTGGGAAGGCACGAGACGCGGATGCGCGTCGCCCGGAATCTGGGCGCGGCCCGCGTGGTGACGGCATTCGAGGGGCTGGCGGGAGACGGGCCAGGGCAGGAAACGGTGCGCGAGGCGCTTCGCGACGTGGGCGCGCCTGCCGGTGCGGACGTGGTCGTCGAGTGCGTGGGCGCGCCCGAGGCATGGCGGCTCGCGTTCGCACTGACCGCACCCGGCGGCACGGCGCTCATGTTCGGCGGATGCCCTGCGGATACGCGGGCGGCGTTCGAGACCTATCGGATCCACTACGAGGAAGTGGACGTCCGCGGCGCGTTTCACTTCACGCCGCGTGACGTGCGGAAGGCCCTGGGCCTGCTGGCCGCCGGGCAGGTCCGCATCGAGCCGCTCGTGACGCATCGCCGGCCACTGGGCGAGCTGCGCCACGCCCTCGATCTCGTAATGCGTCGCGAGGCCATCAAGGTCGCATTGTGCCCGGACGTGTCGAGCGAGCACCCATGACTCCGCCTGCTCCTGAGATCCCGGCCAGCATGCTCGTCGCCCGCACCCACGGCTGGGGTGACGTGTGCGTGGAGGAGGAGCCCGTGCCGGAACCGGGCCCCGGCGAAGTGCTGGTGCGGATCGAGGCCAGCGGGGTCTGCGGCAGCGATGCCCTGCGCTGGTACGTGGAGCGCAAGGCGCCCGTGGTGCTGGGCCACGAGCCGGCGGGCACCGTGGCGGCCCTGGGGCCCCGCGTCCGCAGCCTCCGCGCCGGCGACCGCGTCTTCGTGCACCACCACGCACCGTGCCGCCGCTGTGCCGAATGCCGCCGCGGGAACTGGTCCGCCTGCGCCACCTGGCGTGAGCCGGGGCTTTCGCCGGGCGCCTTCGCTCAGTACGCCGTCGCGCGCGAGCCGGTCGTGCTGCACGATACGCTGCTCCTCCCGGACGACCTCGGCTTCGAGGCCGCTTCCTTCGTCGAGCCCCTGGCCTGTTGCGTCCGCGCGCTCCACCGCCACGGGCGCGCCGCCCATGGCGATGCCGTGCACGTGATCGGGCTCGGTGCCATGGGCCTGCTTTTCGTGCAGCTTGCCCGCGCCGCCGGGGCCAGCCTCGTCACCGCAAGCGACTTCCTGGCCGAGCGCCGACTCCTAGCCCGCGAGCTGGGCACCGATATCGCGTGGGATCCGGGCACGGAAGACGTGGCCGCACTGCTCCTCGCCGAGACCGGCGGGCGGGGCGCCGACGTGGTCATCGTCTGTCCGGGCGATGCCCGGGCCGTGGATGCCGGCCTCGCCTGCGCCGCGCCGGGAGGGCGCGTCGTGCTCTTCACCCCGATCCCTCCCGACCAGCGCATCCACGTGGACCAGTCCGCCCTGTACTTCCGAGAGGTCACCATCGCCAACAGCTACTCCTCCGGCCCGGAAGAGACCCGGGATGCGCTCACCCTGATCGCGGACGGCATCGTGCGCACCGAGCCGCTGGTCACCCACCGCTGCGACCTCGCGGGCGTAGGCGAGGCGATCCAGCGCGCCGCGTCCAAGGGCGAGGGGATCAAGACGATCGTGTATCCGCACGGGCTCCCCGATCGCCTCCGCCCGGACCCATGAGCTCCAGGGACGGGCAGGCCGGTGCGCGCGTCTTCCGCTTCCACGGATTCGAGTGGGAGGGCGTGGAGGCCCGCGTGTACAAGGAGGGGGGTGAGGCCTTCCGCGGCGTGATTCGCCGCGTGCTCGCCAAGGACGATGCCCTGGCGTTCGAGGTCCGCTACTTCGAGCTCGAGCCCGGCGGCTACACGTCGTTCGAGCGCCACGAGCACGAGCATGTGGTCATCGTGCTGCGCGGTAGGGGGAGCGTCCGCCTGGGCGAGGAGATGCAGGCGCTGGGCTTCGGCGATCTGGTGTGCGTCACGCCGAATACGCCGCACCGGTTCACGAATACCGATCCCGCCGAACCCTTCGGCTTCCTCTGCATCGTGGATCGGGAGCGGGACCGGCCGGTGACCCTGGACTAGACGCTTGCGGGCGACCGGCTTCGTCGCCGCAAAACGCTCAGCTCCGCCAGCACCTGCCGCGCTCGTTGTGCCGGCTTGAAGCCGGGCAGCGCGGGCTCCCGACCCACAGGGCAGTGCGCAGGTGCTCGAGCGCCTTCTCCCTCTTGCCCCGATCCGCGTGGACGCGGGCGACCTCGTCGTGGGCGCGCCCGAGCCGTGCCCGGGATCGCAGGCCTGTCGGCGGTCCGGTCTGCTTCGTACTGTTCAGCCCGTACGTGCTAGCCGGCCGGTCCGGGCGCTGGCATGGACTGCGGGCACGCCAGGAAAGGTGTGCCAACAGAACTGTGGAGGTCGCCGGAGGCGAGGATGCCGACTCGTGCCGATGCCGTCGAGCTGCTGGAGTCCTGGGTCGAGAACGAGAACCTCCGCAAGCATATGTACGCGGTGGAGGCCGCGGTGCGCTTCTACGCCCGCAAGCTCGGGGCGGAGGAGGATAGCTGGGCGCTGGCGGGGCTGCTCCACGATCTGGACTGGGAAAAGCACCCGGACGAGCACCCGCTCCGGGGAGTGGAGGAACTGCGCCGCCGCGGCTACCCCGAAGAGGTGATCCAGGCGATCCTTGCCCACCGCTCCAGCTTCACGGGGGTCGAGCCCAGCACCCCGCTCGACAGGGTGCTGTATGCATGCGACGAGCTCTGCGGGCTCGTGCACGCGGCCTGCCTCGTGCGCCCCAACGGGGTCGATGACCTCGCCCCCAAGTCGGTCGTGAAGAAGCTCAGGGACCGCGCCTTCGCCGCGGGCGTGGACCGGGAGGAGGTGGAGCGGGGCATCGCGCTCCTGGGGATCGATCGGAACGAGCACATCCAGAACGTCATTGACGGGATGCGCGAGGTGGCGGACGTGCTGGGGATCCGGGCCCGGGACCTGCACGCGCCAGGCTAGCAGACCCGCTAGCCCGAGAGAAACGGGTTCCGCGCCCGAACCGTCCCGTACATCCGGCCGTGCTGGAAGTCCTCCGATAGCAGCTCGTCCAGCCCGTAATACTCCGCGAACGCCCACAAGTGCGCGTCGAACCAGCCGAGCTGATACGCGGCCGCCCCCCTTAAGGCTAGCCGCACCATCGCTTCGTTGGGATAGAGAACCTTGAACTGGAGAAGCAGCTCCTCCGCCTCGCGCCGTGCATCCTCGGGGGAAAGAAGGCTCCGGCCGTCCTCCAGGGGACGGCTCGCCGCGGCAACAAACTCCACGATCGCCTGGTGCGGGACCCGCACCGAATCGTCAAGGATCCCCTGCCGCAAGAGCTCCGTCGCCCGACGCTGCTTCCCGGGGAAACGCGGATCGAAGCGATAGACCAGAACGTTCGTGTCAACCAGGGCGACCACGGGTCTCACGGGTGTAGAGATCCTCCCGACGCCAGCCCCGCTCCGCGGGCCGGCCTCGACGCCGCTTCCCCGACGCCTCCCGCCCGTGCTGCCGCGCGCGCTGCCGCGCGCGCTGCCGCGCGCTTGCCTGGTCGAACAACTCGAGCCGCTCCTCGACCGCGTACTCCTCAGGCTCCGCACCGGGGGGCAGCAAGCGAATCGCGTCGCCCGCAGGCACCCACTCGACCTCGGCACCGGGACGGATGCCGTACCGCTCCGCGATCGCCTTGGGGATCGTGACCTGCAGCTTGCTCGTGACCTTACTCATGTCCTTACCATAGTAAGGATCGCGGGCCCGTCAAGGGCCGTGGGGGGCGCGTGCAGGCGGGGGGAGGGGAGGCCTGGCGAGGGGGTGGCGCAGAGCGGGCCGGGAGCGGGGGCGGGTGTGCCGCTGTGCGGTGGTGGCGTTGCGCGGTGGGGTCGGGCTAGTATTGAGTAGCGCGGGTGCCCGCGTTCGGCCTGCGCGGCGCCTCGGCTGGAATCCGGGAGCCCATTGTCCGGACCGCCTGGCGGAATGCGCACGATCATCGAGCCGTTCAAGATCAAGGTGGTGGAGCCGATCCGCATGACCACGCGGGGCGAGCGGTTGGAGTGCCTGCGTGCGGCGGGTTACAACGTTTTCAGGCTCCGCTCCGAGGACGTGATCATCGATCTGCTGACGGACAGCGGGACGGCGGCGATGAGCGCGGACCAGTGGGCGGGCGTCATGCGGGGTGACGAGGCGTACGCGGGGAGCCGATCGTTCTACCGTTTCGAGGAGACGGTGCGCCGGGTCTTCGGGTTCGAGCAGGTGATCCCTACGCATCAGGGCCGCGCGGCGGAGCGGATCCTCTTTTCGACGGTCTGTCGGCCCGGGCACGTGGTGCCCAACAACACTCATTTCGACACGACGCGGGCCAACATCGAGGCGAGCGGGGCCCGAGCGGTGGATCTCCCCATCGCGGAGGGCCGGATCCCGTCGCTGCCGCACCCGTTCAAGGGAAACCTGGACGTGGGTGCGTTGGAGCGGCTCATTGGGGAGGTGGGGGCGGCGCGGGTTCCCCTCTGCATGTTGACCGTCACGAACAACGCCGGCGGCGGCCAACCCGTCTCCATGGCGAACCTGCGCGCGGTGTCGCAAGTATGCCGGAGCCACGGGATCCCGCTGTATATTGACGCCTGCCGGTTTGCGGAGAACGCGTACCTCATCAAGCTTCGGGAGGAGGGGTACGCCGCCCGATCCGTCGCGGAGATTGCCCGCGAGATGTTCTCCTGCGCGGATGGCTGCACGTTCTCCGCGAAGAAGGATGGGCTGGCCAACATCGGCGGATTCCTGGCGACGAACGACGCGCGGCTTGCGGAGCTGGAGCGCGATCTGCTCATTCTTACGGAGGGCTTTCCGACGTACGGGGGGCTGGCGGGCCGCGATCTGGAGGCGATTGCCATCGGGCTGGAGGAGGTTCTTCACGAGGATTACTTGCAGTATCGGCTCGCGTCGGTGCGCTACCTGGGCGAGCATGTTTTCCGGGAGGGCGTGCCCATCGTGCAGCCACCGGGCGGGCACGCCATCTACATCGATGCGGCGGCGTTTCTGCCGCACGTGCCGCCGCAGGAGCTGCCCGGCCAGTCGCTGGTGGCCGAGTTGTACGTGGAGGCGGGGATTCGCGGGGTGGAGATCGGCACGGTGATGTTCGGGCGCACGGACCCTGAGACGGGGGCGGAGGAGGCGGCGTCCATGGAGCTGGTACGGCTGGCGATGCCGCGGCGCGTGTACACGCAGAGCCACGTGGATTACGTGGTGGAGGCTGTTCTGAACGTGTGGGAGCGGCGCTCCCGCATCGGCGGCTTCCGCATCGAGCACCAGGCGCCGGTGCTCCGCCACTTCACGGCTCGCTTCGCGCCCCTGTATCCGTTCGGCTCGTGACGGCGGCGGGCGCGCGCTGAAGCGCAGCGCCCCGTCCCACGGCTACCTGCGAACCGGGGTCTTCGCGTATGCGGCGCATACCCAGTCGCTTCCGGCGCGTCGATGAGGCGAAGCCGTGGGACCCGCTCCCTCGGAAGTCGCTGTACGAGGAGGCGGCCGCGGCGTCGTATTGGGCGCGCTGGGTCGTGGTGGTGGTTGGGGCGGCGGCTGCGCTCCTTGACGACCGGGCTATGACCCCGACGGTCTGGGCGCTCCTCGGCGTCGCCGCGTACAACACCGCCTTGCAGATGGCCGCCGGAATGCGCCGCGAGGCGCCGCTCTCCGTCGCTCTGGCGCTCGACGCCCTGGTGATCTTCGTCGTCAGCGCGCTGCGCGGGCCGCTCACGACGGCAGCGCCCATCTTCTTCATCGCGCCACTGCTCCTGGCCTCGTTCGCCTATGGCGGAGCGGGCGCGTTCGCCGGGATCGCCGCGTTCGCCCTCGGCCACGGGCTCGTGACCTTCGCGACCGCGGAGACGATCACCGGGCGGACCGTAGCCGGGTTCGCCGCGTACACGGGCTTCTACTCCCTGCTGGCGCCGCTCGTGGGCTACATCGTCGAGCGCTACGAGGAGGTGCTCGGCGAGCTGCTCCACCAGTCGGTGACGGACCCGCTCACCGGGCTGTTCAACCGGCGCTTCTTCACGGACGCACTCGAGCGCGTCCGCCGTGTCTCGCACCGACACGGGCAGCCGTTTTCCGTCATCCTCATCGACGTGAAGGGGTTCAAGGCGATCAATGACGCGCTGGGCCATGACGCGGGGGACCAGGTCCTGATTCGCCTTGCGGACCACTTCCTCGGGCGGGTGCGCATGAACGACATCGTCGCGCGCATCGGGGGCGATGAATTCGCCGTGCTTCTGCCGGCTACAGGGCTCCCGGGCGCCGTGGCCACGGCGTGCCGGCTCATCGAGGACCTCGAGGAAACGGATCCGGTGCTCCGGCCCATCGCCCTCTCCATGGGCGTCTCGCAGGGTCCCGCGGAGCCCGACGAGCCCGTCGAGCATACGCTCCTGGCCGCGGACCGGGCGCTCATCCAGGCGAAGCACGAGCTGGACAGCCAGATCCTCATCGTGGGGGATGAGAGGCGCGGCGAGCCCATCACCGTGGCCGAGTTCGAGGCAGCGCTGGTCCGCGAGGATCGCGCGAGCGGTTGAACCGCTGGCCGGGCGAGCGACGCCCCGGCCTGCTAGAACTTGAGCGCGCGATCCACCGCAGCTCTTCAGCGACTTGCGGAACGCGGCATGTCCTGCCACGCTCCCTTTGCGGCGGGCCAGAGGCGTGCCGGGTTGGGAACCCTGTCCGCGGCGGCGGGTTAGGAAGCTTCCAGTCGCGCAGTCGCGGGCGGTCACGGTGCGATCGGCTCACGGAATCTGGATGAGGGGAAGCCCTGCCATCCGGTTGGCGCTTGCCGGGCTGTTCCTGGCGGGCGCCCCCACTGCATACGCTCAGGACATTCCGCTCCTGGGGCGAGTCTATGGCACGCCGGTGCCGCGGGCGTACTACGAGCGCGTCCGTGAGGACCCGAGGGCGTTCCAGTTGGAGCGCGGCTTCCTGGGGCTGCTGCGCGACCGCGGGCTCGGGGTGCGGGAGGGCATCGAAGGCGCGGCCGTAGCGGCCGCGGCCGGGGCGGCTCCGGTGCGCGGCGTAGTGCGGATCCCCATCGTGCTTGGTCTCTACTCGAACTCCGGTGCGCCCCCCGTTCCGGCGGCGGCACTCCAGCGCGATTTCTTCGACGGCCCGAGCTCTTATTTCGGCACGCTTACGGCGTACTACGGGGAGGTTTCCGGCGGCGCGCTGACCGCGACGGGCAACGTCCACGAGTGGGTGCAGGTCTCGCTTCCCCGCGACTCGGTGGTCGGTCGGAACCACGGTCTCGGCAACGATGCGCGCGTGGGGGAGTACATCGTGCGGATCCTCCGCTTCCTCACGGACTCTGCCCGCGTGGACTGGAGCCGCTACGACGCGGACGGCGACGGGTACGTGGATGTGCTGGGGGTGATGCACCCGGACAAGGACGGCGCGTGCGGCGGGCCCGGGATCTGGTCCCACCGCTACTCGCTGCGGGGTCAGATCGGCGGGGACTTCGTAGCCACGCTCGCGGACGGCCGTCAGGTCCGCATCAACGACTACGTGGTCGTGTCGGCCATATCTTGCGAGTTCGGCCGCACGGTCAACGAGATCGGCATCTTCGCCCATGAGCTGGGTCATGCGTTCGGGCTGCCGGACCTCTACGACACGGTGGAGGGGGACGGGCAACACAGCGGTGTGGGGAGCTGGGACCTCATGGCCACCGGCGCATGGGGCTGCTCGTTCCCGTCGTCGCGGGACGCGGCGCGCCCGTGCCACCCGGGCGCGTGGTCGAAAGCGCAGGTCGGCTGGGTGGCGGTGGACGTGCTGGCGGCCGGCGGGGATCACGGCACGCTCCGGCTCGGAGCCGTGGAGACAGGGGGCCGGGTGCTGCGGGTGCCGAGCGGCGACGGCTCCGGCGAATACTTTCTGCTGGAGAACCGCGAGGCGATCGGCTTCGATGAGAAGCTCTTCGCGCCGGGCCTCCTGATCTGGCACATCGACGCCGCGGTGGTCAGCCAGCGCGCGGCGAGCAACACGATCAACACGGACCCGCGGCGCATGGGTGTCGCGCTTGAGCAGGCGGATGGTCTGAATCAGCTCGCCTTGCTTTTCGGCAACGGCGGCAACTACGGGGACGCCGGCGACCCGTTCCCCGGGTCCGCGAACAAGACGGCGTTCCACGCAGGGACGACGCCGTCGTCCTTCACGAACCAGGGCAAGGCGAGCGGCTTCACCCTGCTCAGCCTGGCGCTCGCGGGCACGTCCACGGATTTCCGGGCACTCACGCGCTACCAGACCCTGGGGATCGTGGTGGAAGGGACGAGCGCCGCTGTCATGACGGTAGCCGGCGCAGCGGCCTCGGCGGCGCCGCGGGCCGAGTTCCGGATGGCGCCCTTCGAGACGGAGAGCGTGGAGGCGGCGGCGGGCGCGATCCTCGCCCCGGGCGTGCGGGACGGCTTCCTGGGGTGGGCCGACGGAGCGACGCGCCTGCGCACGTTCACCATGGGGCTCGCCGACACGACGCTCACGGCGCGCTACGGGCGCCGCGAGTACTTGGTGGACCTGAAGACGGACGGACCCGTGCCGCGCGTGGCGCCCGGGACGCTCGCAGTCACGCCCGCGGCGAGCGACGGCTGGTTCGAGCAGGGGACAGAGGTCACGGTGGCGGCTACGCCCGTGACCGGCTTCGCCTTCAGCGAGTGGACGGGCGACCTGGCGGGAGCGCCGAATCCCGTGTCGTTCCGCGTGGACCGACCGCGCACGGCCAGCGCGAGGTTCCGGCTCATTTTCGGGGTGGCCAGCCTCGGCCCGGTGGTCTCGTTCCAGGCGGCGACCGCGCAGGAGGTCGTGTTGCGCGCCGAGAACGCGAACGAGCCGGTGCGCTGGTCGCAGGTGGCGGGACAGCTTCCCGAGGGACTCGCCCTCAAAGCGGAGGGTCGGATCACGGGCGCGGCCCTGGAAACCGGCTCGTTCCCGGTGACCGTCAGGGCGACGGACGCCCTCGGCCTCGAGGCGACGGCCGCGGTGACGTTCGAGGTGCGCGAGCCGCAAATCGCCGGTCCGGTCCTGGCGGGCCCGTTCCTCCTCAACGGGATGAGCCCGGACGCGCTCCAGCAGGTGTTCCTGGATCGTATCGGGAACGCGAACGGCCGCTATGACCTGGCTGACCTGCGGGCTTACGTGATCCTGAACCCGAACCTGCCTCAGGCCGTCGCGAGCGCGGTGGTCCAGGCTGCGCCCCTGGTCCTGCCGCTGGTAGATTTCTCCGACGATGGCCGCGGGCCCGGATCCCGGCGATGACCAGCACCCACAGAGGAGCCGGGCCAGCGGAGGCGCGCGGAGGCGGCGCGGGCCTGGCGGCTGGCGGCGCCGCGAGTCAGGAAGGATCGAGTCGGCCGATGAGACGATGGGCAGTGTGGGCGCTGGCCGGCCTCCTCGGGGCCGTGGCGTGCGACCAGGGCCCCAGCGGGCCCGGCGCCATCACCGGCAGAGTAGTCTCGCCCAACGGGGCGGAGGGCGCCGCCGTGATGCTCCTCACGGGCCAGCAGCTCGGCGCCGTGTCGAGCGCCGGCAGTACGCGGGCATTCAGCCACCAGAACGGGGCCCAGCTCCGCGTCGTCCTGGTCAACGTCACGCCCGGCGAGCTGAGGTTCAAGGTCGAGGTGCCGGACGTGGGCGCGCCGCCGCCCGCCGCCACGGTGCTGCAGGTGGTCGATGGCGAGAACGCGTTGCGCCCGGTGCTCACTGGATACAAGGTCGAGTTCTCACGCTGATGTGCCGGCCCCGGAGTGAGCGGCCGCGCTCGCTCCCGCCGGCTTGCCCCCGTTCCCAGGCGCTCCCCAGGAGGCTCGCGTGCCCAGAGATCGTTCGGCGGTGCCGTTCCCGCGCGCTGCGGCGTTTGTCGCGCTCGTCGCCCTCAGCGGCGCCTGCGGAGACGAAGGCCCGCCCCGCATCGACCGCATTGAGGTGACCGCGGAAAGCGGTGGCAATCTGGAGGTCATGAAGGGAGAGCTGATCGTGCTGAAGGCGAAGGCGTTCTCCGGGACCAAGGAGCGCATCGATGCGTTGATCCGCTTCAAGACTGAGAACCCCGAGATCGCCGCGGTGGACTCGATCCTGGGCCGCGCCATCGGGATCGAGTACGGCACGGCGCAGATCGCGGTGACGGCGAACAACGAGTTCACGGCGCGCTTCGCGCTGCAGGTGGTGGGACCGGCCATCGCGCGCATCGTCATCGTGCCGGCGAGCGCGGGCACGACGATCGGCGGCACCGTGCAGCTCACCGGGATCGCCCTGAACTCGAGGGGCGACACGATCGCGGGTGCGGAGTTCCGGTGGCGGAGCACGTCGCCGTCTATCGTGCAGCTCGACGCCACCGGCTCCGGCGGCGTCGCCACGGGCGTGGCCGCGGGCGTCGGCAGCGTGGAGGCGGTGGCGTGGAACAACCTGAGGGGGACGGCCACAGTCAGCGTGCTGCCCGTTCGCGACTTCGTGCCCAGGGAGGGCGCGTTCGGTGCCGTGATCGGCATCGTGGGCGCGAACCTGGCGCCGCCCGTGAAGGTGGCCTTCGCCGCCGGGCTCACCACCGTGGTGGAGGCGGAGGTTCAGCGGGTGACCTCCGACACCATCTACACGTGGGTGCCCGTGGGTGCCCGCAGCGGGCCACTGACCGTCACCCTGGGAAGCGTGAGCGCCAGGACGGCGGCATCGTTCACCGTGACCGGTGGTGGCGATGACGCGCTCGAGCAGAACGATGAGCCGACCCTCGACAGTCCGCAGTTCCCCATCGGCTCCTACAACCCGGCGCTGATCGCCGTACCGAATGACCAGGACTGGTTCCTCATCCCGATCACGCAGAGCAGTGGGACCTTCACGCTGGAGATCAGCGTGCGCAAGGGCAGCGGGATCACCCAGTCCGGCGACCAGCTCCGCGTGGACAGCCTGCTCCAGGCCGCGTTCTTCAGGCTCGAGCCGCCCGACGCCTCGGGAAGCCGGCCCCTGCGCTGGATGGGCGGCTATCCGGCCTTCGGCTTCATGAGCTACGATTTCACGGCGGACACCGCCGTACGCACGCTGCGCACGGCCCGGCGCATCCTCGAGCCGGACACGTTCGTCGTGCTCGTCATCGCAAACTCGCAGGGTTCCAGCATGCCCTACGGGCTGCGGGTGCGCGACACGGGCGTCTACACCTTCGGCCCCGACGAATACGAGGAGAACGACGCGCCCATCGAGGCGAAGCCGGTCACGTTCCCCAGCAGCTTCCCCGCGTTCGCCGAGAACGGGGGCGAGCTGGACTTCTACTCCTTCACCCTCGGGGACAGCGCGCGCGTTCGCGCCAGGCTGAGCGGGGCGAAGGGCGACCTCGACGTCTGGCTCGGCACCGAGACCCTGAGCCTGGATTCCGCGATCGCCAAGGGTGATACGCCAGCTCCAAACGACAGTCTGACGGCGACGCTGAAGGCCGGGAAGTACGTGCTGGGCGTGTGGGAGTTCGCCATGCGCGGCGACGCCTACACCCTGACCCTCGAGCGGCTGCCGTTCGCGGCGCCGCCGGGCGTGGCCGGCGAGGCGGCGCCCGTGGCCGGGCCGGACCGGCGTGCGAGTCGGGCGACCGTGCGGCCCGGGCTGGAGCCGCTCAGGCTGCGCCTGCGGCTGCCGCTGGGAAGCCCGTTCCGGATCGTCCCGCCGTGGAGCGGCTGGCGCTGAGGCGCCGGAGGCCGAGGGACTTCCGACAGCGGGCCGGCCGTCTCTCCCCGAGGTTCGCAGGGGGAGCGGCCTTGCTTCTGGGGGTGGCGGCGTACGGCGGCGAGGAGGCGACGCCGCCGCCTCCGCCGGTCTCCTACATCGAGATCTCACCGCCGGACACGCTTGTCGCCGTCTCCGACTCCGTGCGCCTCGGCGCTACCGCGTACGGACTCGATGGCGCCGCGCTCCCGCGCACCTTCCGCTGGTCCGGCGAGCCGACGGCATGCTTGACTGCGGCGGCCTTAGTCGTCATAAGTATTGGTCGCGTTTTTGCGGACGCCTGCGCCCTATCGGCTTACGCGGTGCCTGAGAGCACCTGAACGGCCGAAGCGCGTGGCGTTGCCTGCAGTGGACCCCAGCCCGGAGGCCGCCATGGTGCACGCTCATCGCCTGTCCTGGCTCCGCAGCTCCCCGTCGTGGCTGATCCTGGTCGGCGCCGTCTTGTGGCTGCTGCCCCGAGACTCGGCGCGGGCCCAGGAACCCAAGGCGTACCCGAAAGTGCCCGCGGAGCTGGAGCGCGTGCGCTCCGTTCTGGACAAGTATCAGGACCCCATCATGGCCGTTCACGACGGCTACTTCTCGACGCTCGGATGCGTTGAGTTCCCGGAGGCCGGCCGCGCCGGTGAGGTCCCGTACCCCGCGGGGGGGATGGGCGTCCACTTCCTCAACATGACGGCGATCGGTCCTCAGCTCGATCCGCAGCGGCCGCAGATTCTCATCTACGAGCCGCAAGGCGAGAAGTTGCGGCTAAACGCGGCCGAGTGGTTCGTGCCCGAGGAGGTGATGAAGAGCCGTCCGCAGCTCTGGGGTCAGCCGTTCGACGGTCCCATGGAGGGTCACCACCCACTCATGCCGGCAGGCCTGCATCACTGGGATCTGCACGTCTGGCTGTGGAAGGAGAATCCGGCGGGCGCGTTCAGTCCCACGAACCCGGCGGTAAAGTGTCCCGCCGGCGCCTACACGTTCAAGGAGCGGGCACCCAAAATCGTGTCGGTGAAGTGACGGTCGGTCGTGGGTCTGCCGCGGTCGAGAGGCTGCGGCGGACCGCGCCGCATGTTGCGACCTGAAAGTAAGGAGGGATCCAGTGGCTCGAGATCGGGTCATCCTTGTCACGGGCGCCACCGGCAAGCAGGGCGGCGCCACGATTCGCGAACTCCTGGCCCACCGGCACACGGTCAGGGCGCTGACGCGGAAGCCGGAGAGCGACGCCGCCCGGGCGCTGGCGGTTCTGGGGGCGGAGGTGGTGCACGGCGATCTCGACGATGCAGCGTCGCTGCGCCGGGCGCTGAAAGGGATCTGGGGCGTCTTCGCCGTCCAGAACACGTGGGAGGCGGGCGTCGAGGGCGAGGAGGAGCAGGGAAAGCGGATGGCGCAGCTTGCCCGCGAGGCCGGCGTGGAGCACTTCGTGTATACGTCGGTGGGCTCGGCGCAGCACCGCACCGGCATCCCGCATTTCGACAACAAGTGGCGGGTCGAGGAGACGGTCCGCGGGCTCGGCTTCCCGAGCCACGTGGTCATCCGGCCCGTGTTTTTCATGGACAACTTTCTCTCGCCGTGGTTCAAGCCCGGGATCGTCGAGGGGAAGCTGCGCATGGGCATCCGGCCGGACACGAAGCTCCAGATGATCGCGGTAGCGGACATCGGCAAGGTCGCGCACCTCGCCTTCGACCGGCACGAGGAGCTGAACGGCGAGGCGATCGACCTCGCCGGCGACGAGCTCACGATCCCGCAGGCGGCCGGGATCATCGGCCAGGCCACCGGCAGAATTGTCGCCTTCGAGCGGACGCCGATCGAGGAGATCCGCAAGTGGAGCGACGACTACGCCACCATGCTGGAGTGGTTCGACCGTGTGGGCTACCGTGTTGACATCCCGGCCCTGGAGGCGCGGTTCGGGATGCAGCTCACGCGGTTCGCCCAGTGGGCGAAGAGCGTCTCGTGGAGCTAGCCGGGCACCGGAGCCCCTGAGACCTCCGAACCGCAGGAGGACGGTAGGAGCCGCTCCGCTCAACTCTCCGCGCCGCCCCGCCCGCGCCCCGCTCCACCCTCGGCGCGCCGCGATTTCGCGTCGGGGTCATACGGTCGCCCTGCTTCAACCCGCTCGGGCGGCGCTTCTCGGCGTCCTGCCTGGAGCGGCCAGAGCGGATCGCGCGATCACATGGCAGTCCCGGGTGCCGGGCTGGGGTGGGAACCGCCCCGCCTCGCCGGCGATTCGGGGTGCGCGCTTGCGGTACCCCGCTTACGCTACCCGCCTGTGGTGCCATGGTGGAGCCCCGAAGAGAGGAGCGCGTCATGTACAAGACCAAGCCGTGCTTCGAGTGCGAGATGCCGGCATCGAATCCGCTTCGCGTGCTGGTCCTCAACGCGTCACTGAAGCACGCCCCGGAGCTCTCGAACACCGAGGAGCTGGCGGAGCTCGTGCTCGAGCGCATGAATGACCACACGGCCATCGAGTCGGAGATCATCCGGCTGGCCGACCGCAATCTTTCCCCGGGGCTCGGCTACCGCGAGTCCGACGACGACGAGTGGCCGGAGATGGTGGCGAAGATCAAGGCGTCGGACATCGTGATTTTCGCGACCCCGGTCTGGTGGGGCGGGCGCTCGAGTTTGATGCAGCGGGTGATCGAACGGCTCGACGCGCTGGACGAGGAGTACCACGCGTCGGGACGCAGCGCGCTCTACAACAAGGTGGCGGGGATCGTGATCACCGGCAGCGAGGACGGCGCGCTGCACACCATGGGGACCATCATGATGGTGCTCACCTGGATGGGCTTCACGCTGCCCCCCGAGTGCACCTGCTACTGGGTGGGCGAGGTCGGCTACCCGCCGGCGCAGGACCGGGCCCAGCGGCTGGTGAACCCGGCGGTGCCGAACATGGCGAAGAACATGGCGCGCAATCTGGTCTACTACGCGCAGCTCCTGAAGATGCACCCGCTGGTGCCGCGGGTCGCGGCTGCGGTCGCGTAGGCTGCCCTGGGCCGGCCCGGCACTCTCATGCTTCCGGCCCCCGGCACATAAGGAAGACTGTTTCCTTGCTAGCCGATCGATTAGATGAGATCAACTGGTTGCCAGCCCTCTTGGATCCATGACTGTCGCCGGGGGGTGCGGACGAAGGGTCTGGCGGCCTGGCCGCGCCTTGGCAGTTGCGGCTCGGGTTGGATTGCCACGCTCGCCAATCCCTTGAAGCGGTAACTTCCAGCCGCCGATCCGTCCGGCGCTCGAAGACTGGAACGCGGACGAATCACCAGCCTGCTTTGCCGCCCCGTCGCACCGTCTCGCAGCAGCGTGGTCTGATTCGATCGGGTTTCCGATCCGAAGCAACTCTTTCTGCCGTCTTTTGCGGACATTCGCCTCGGAGGGGCCGGCCGGACGCCACGCCGGCGCTAGAGGAGGGTCCCGGCGATCCCGTAGCGGTGCGGCCAGCGCTGTGGTCGGCGCTCGCGATTCTGCGGTGTTGACTGAACACATACGGGTCCCCCGGAGTGCACCGACCGGCGCTTCCTCCCCCCTTCACCCCCCGCCCCTATCGCGTTAGAATAGCCCGCGGCGCGGGGTCGCCGCCGGGCCAAGGACCGGAACGGCTCTGCGCGGGGGCGGCCCGTCGGCGTAGGGCCGCAGCCATCAAATCGGATCGGGGGGCCCGTGAGCGCGGCCACGTGGATCACGATGGCGATCATCATGGCATTCGTCTGGGGCGGGTTCGCGCTCGCGGTGGCGACCGCTGTGCGCAAGGAGCGAGTGAAGCAAAACCGTGCCTAAGCGGACCGACATCCAGTCCATCCTGATTCTCGGCTCCGGCCCGATCGTGATCGGGCAGGCGTGCGAGTTCGATTACAGCGGCACGCAGGCGGTCCGCGCTCTCAAGGAGGAGGGCTACCGGGTCATTCTGGTGAACTCGAACCCCGCCACGATCATGACGGACCCGGATCTGGCGGACCGCACCTACATCGAGCCCCTCACTGCCGACTGGGTCGAGCGTGTCATTGCGCGGGAGCGCCCGGACGCACTGATCCCGACGATGGGCGGTCAGACAGCGCTGAACATCTCCATGCAGCTCTACGAGGCCGGTGTGCTCGAACGCTACGGCGTCGAGCTCTACGGCGCGCACGCGCGGGCCATCGCCATGGCGGAGGACCGCGAGCAGTTCGCCGCCGCCATGGCGCGCATCGGGCTGCGGGTCCCCCACGGCGGGTTCGCCCACGCGGTGGAGGAGGCGCTGGAGATCGTGGACGAGGTGGGCTACCCGGCGATCATCCGGCCGAGCTACACGCTGGGGGGCACGGGCGGCGGCATCGCCTACAATCGCGAGGAGTTCGAGGTGGCGGTGCGTCGTGGGCTCGATGCGTCGCAGATCCGCGAGGTGCTCATCGACCGGAGCGTCATCGGCTGGAAGGAGTTCGAGCTGGAGGTGATGCGCGACGGCGCCGACAACGTCGTGATCATCTGCTCCATCGAGAACTTCGACCCCATGGGCGTGCACACGGGCGACTCCATCACGGTGGCCCCTGCCCAGACGCTCACGGACCGGGAGTACCAGCGGATGCGCGATGCCGCCATCGCGATCATCCGCGAGGTCGGCGTCGAGGCCGGCGGCTGCAACATCCAGTTCGCGGTGCACCCGGAGACGGGCGAGATGCTCGCCATCGAGATGAACCCTCGGGTCTCGCGCTCGTCGGCGCTGGCCTCCAAGGCCACCGGCTTCCCCATCGCGCGGATCGGCGCCAAGCTGGCGGTGGGCTACCGGCTGAACGAGCTGCCGAACGACATCACGAAGAAGACGCCCGCGTCCTTCGAGCCGGTGCTCGACTACGTGGTGGTCAAATTCCCGCGTTTCGCGTTCGAGAAGTTCCCGGAGGCGGACAACACGCTGGGCGTGCAGATGAAGTCGGTGGGCGAGACCATGGCCATCGGCCGCACGTTCAAAGCGGCGTGGCAGAAGGGGCTCCGCGGGCTCGAGATCGGCCGCGCCGGTTGGGTCACGGGGGGGCGCCTCCAGGACGACGGGCTCCCGGACGAGTCGCCGGAGATGCTTCGCGCGGCACTGCGCCGGCCGACACCGGACCGGCCGTTCCAGATCAAGCGCGCGCTCGAGCGGGGGTTCACACCCGAGCAGATCGCCGAGCTGACCGGGATCGACCGCTGGTTCCTCTGCCAGCTCGAGGAGCTCGTCGAACTCGAGCGCTGGTACGCCGCGCTCCCTGAGGCCGGCGCCCGGGAGCTGCGGGTGATGAAGCGGAACGGGTTCAGCGACCGGCAGCTCGGCGAGCTTCGCCATGAGACGGAGGCGGCGGTGCGCGAGCGCCGCTGGCGCTGGGGAATCCGGCCCACGTACAACGTGGTGGACACCTGCTCGGGCGAGTTCCCGGCGGAGACCCCGTACTACTACTCGTCGTACGAGGACGAGGACGAATCGAACCCGAGTGCGCGCCGGAAGATCGTGATCCTGGGGAGCGGCCCGAACCGCATCGGCCAGGGGATCGAGTTCGACTACTGCTGCGTGCAGGCGGTGCTCGCGCTCCGGGAGGCCGGCTTCGAGACGATCATGGTGAACTCGAACCCGGAGACGGTATCCACCGACTTCGACGTGAGCGACAAGCTGTACTTCGAGCCGCTGACCCTCGAGGACGCCATCGAGATCATCGAGCGCGAGCGGCCGGAGGGCGTAATCGTGCAGCTCGGCGGGCAGACGCCCCTCAACCTGGCGAAGCCGCTGGCGGCGCTGGGCGCGCCGATCTTGGGCACCTCCGTGGATGCCATCGACCGCGCGGAAGACCGGGAGCGTTTCGAGAGGCTGTGCGATGAGATCGGTGCGACGGTCCCGGCGAACGGGGTCGCCACCAGCGTGGAGCAGGCGGTGAAGGTGGCCGCGGAGGTCGGCTATCCGTTGCTCGTGCGCCCGAGCTACGTGCTGGGCGGCCGGGCCATGCAGATCGTCTACGACGAGGCGTCGCTCTTCGGCTACTTCGAACGCGCGGTCCGCGTGTCGCCCGACCACCCGGTGCTCATCGACCGGTTCATCGAGGACGCGTTCGAGGCGGACGTGGACGCCCTCTGCGATGGTCGCTCGGTCATGATCGGGGGTGTCATGCAGCACATCGAGGACGCGGGCGTCCACTCGGGCGACTCGGCCTGCGTGCTGCCGCCCTACCTCCTGAAGGACCACGAGGTGGAGTGCATCCGCGACCTCACGCGCCGGTTCGCCCTCGAGCTCGGCGTCGTCGGGCTCATCAACGTGCAGTACGCGATTCGGGACGGGATCGTCTACGTGCTGGAGGTGAACCCGCGGGCGTCGCGCACGGTGCCGTTCGTGAGCAAGGCGACGGGGGTGCCGCTGGCGCGGATCGCCGCCCGCCTCATGGCGGGCGAGACGCTCGAAACCCTGGGCATCGATCTGGACGAGCCCATGGTGAACGGTGTCGCAGTGAAGGAGGCCGTCTTCCCGTTCAGCCGCTTCGAGGTGGATGTGATCCTCGGCCCCGAGATGCGTTCCACGGGCGAGGTGATGGGATTCGACGACTCCTTCGGGATGGCGTTCGCGAAGGCGCAGATCGCGGCGGGCAACTCGCTCCCCCGGGACAGCGGCGACATCGTGGTGACCGTAAACGACCACGACAAGCCCACGGTCACGCCCATCATGCGGCGCTTCAACGACCTGGGCTTCCGCATCCTGGCGACGGACGGCACGCGCCGGTACTTGGTGCGCAGAGGTGTAGCGGCGCAGCGGATCTACAAGGTGGGCGAGGGGCGGCCGGACATTGTGGACTACATTGTGAGCGGCCAGGTGCAGCTCCTGGTGAACACGCCACTGGGGAAGAAGTCGCAGTACGACGATTACGCGATGCGGCGCGCCGCGATCCTCTACAAGGCTCCCTATCTCACGACCATGTCCGCGACGAACGCAGCGTGTGACGCCATCATCGCGCTGCGCTCGCGCCCGCCCATGGTCTTGACGCTCCAGGAGCGCACGGCCGGCGCGCCGACGCGGCTCGCGGCGCAGGCACGCTGAGCGTCGTGGAGGCCCAGGGCGCGGCCACGGGCAGCTCTCGCATCGGCGCAGCGATCACCGGCTTCGTTCTCCACCCCGCGAGCGCGCGCCACGACACGGGCTGGGGCCACCCCGAGCACCAGGGGCGCCTCCGTGCGTTGGGTCTCGCAGTGGAGCGGGCGCTTCCCGTGCTGGCGGGGCGGGTGTTCCCGCTCGAGGCCCGAGAGGCGGCCGTGGCCGAGCTCCTCCGGGTGCACGCCCGCGAACACATGGATCGGGTGCGCCGCGCGTGCGAGAGCGCGGCGGCACGGGACGGGCTCGTGGCGCTGGACGCGGACACGATCGTCTGCGGAGCGTCGTGGGAGGCGGCCCTCGGGTCCGCGGGTGCGGCGCTCTCCGCCGTGGAGGCCGTCGTCGACGGCCGCGTGAAGAACGCGTTCGCCGCCTGCCGTCCGCCGGGCCACCATGCCACGCGGGTGCGGGCTCTGGGCGTCTGCCTGTTCAACAACCTGGCGGTGGCGGCGCGTTCGCTCACCGCCGGAGGCGCGGCACGCCGCGTGCTCGTGGTGGACTGGGACGTCCACCACGGGAACGGGACCCAGGAGATCTTCTATGAGGACCCCGATGTCTTCTATATCTCGCTCCACCAGGCACCCCACTATCCGGGGACCGGGTGGGCCGACGAGCGCGGCGCCGGGCCGGGCGCCGGATCGACGCTGAACGTCCCGCTGCCTGCGGGCACGCCGGCCGCCGAGTACCGGCGACGCTTCACCGCCGCACTGGCCGAGGCCACATCCCGGTTCGAGCCGGAGTTCGTGCTCTGCTCGGCGGGCTTCGATGTCCTGGCCGGCGACCCGCTGGGCGGCCAGCGGCTCGAGCCCGAGGATCTCTACGCCGTGACCGCGGAGCTCCGGGCCCTCGCGGAGCGCAGGTGCGGGGGGCGGCTCGCGGTGATCCTCGAGGGCGGCTACAGCCTCGAACGCCTGGGGCAGGGGGTGGTGGCCGTGCTCCGAGAGCTGGCGGGGCTGCCGCCGGAAGGGGCCTGACGAGGCAGCCGCACCTGACCGCCAGAGTGCCCACACCGACGTGACGAACCGGGCGAGACTCACCGGGATCCGGCTCATCGCCACGCCTTCGGACGCGGCGCCGCCCTTCGCCGTCGACGCTGTCGTTCTCGAGGAAGACACCTACCTCGTTCTCACCGCGGAACGCGACATCCTCGAGGAGCCGGAGGAAGGGTTGGGCCGGCTGCTGGAGCGCGCCGCGGAGTGGGAGCCCGAGGAACCGGGGAGCGTCATCGTGCGGACGGGCTCTCCGCTGCGCCTCCTCGCCGTGGTCCACGATCTGGACCTCGATCCCACCTGGCGGGAAGAATGGATCGCCAGGGCCCTGGGTCAGGTGCTGAGGGAAGTCGAGCGCCTACGGGTGACGTCCATGGCCCTGCCCGTGCTCGGTTCCGTCCATGGAACTTTCGCGGCTACACGATTCGCCCAGCTCCTCCAGGACGAGATCCAGCGCGCGGCGCCGCGGTCACTGCGAGCCCTGTGGATCACGCTCCCGCCCGGCGCCGGCCCGGACGCGGTCGCGGCACTGCGCGAGCTGGGAGCAGAAATCCGCGACTAGGACCACCTGAGGGTGACCAGCCCCTTCCTACAGCGTCCCTGACATCTTCGTCCTCGTCCTCCCGACCGCGGCATCGGCGAGAGCTCGGCGGCGTGCAGGGGCTCTCCGGCGCAACGGACAGGGGGAAATTGCGCTCATCCGGGGGCGCTCCGTCGGCTGCCGCCCCTGCCGCGGCCACGACGAAGCGTTAGCGTGCAAGTGCCTGCTACGCTATACTTGACCAATTCTTAGCAGCATTTCGAATAGACCCGGCCGCGCGGACCGGCCCTCAGAGGGCGTCTCATGGCCGGCCCAGGGGGAGTGAGCCGTGGCACGGACGGTACGTCGGGTTGTCGTGCTGCTCGCAGTCTTCTTCGGGCTGGTGTTCCTGCTGTTCCTCGTCAACCAGACTGTGGCCCTGGCCGCGCTGGCCGGTCAGGTTCAGCCCGTCCTGGGCGAAGTCTTGCCGTGGGTGGTGGTGCTTCTTTATGGGCTCTTGCTCGCCGTGCCGGCCTTCCTGCTGCTGCGGCGTCCGCCGCCGCTGGTGCCTCGGGCGAGCGCGGCTCCTGAGGAGATTGCCCGATATGTCCGGCGCTTCGGCCGGCGGCTGCGGGACAGCCCGTATCTTGCCGGGCGCCCGATCCACAGCCGGGCCGACCTTCAGGAAGGGCTCGGGATCCTGGACGTGGAGGCGGACCACGTGGCCCGTGCCACGGCGAGCCACGTCTTCGTCACGAGTGCCATCTCGCAGCACGGGAGCGTCGAGGCAATCGTCGTGCTGATCGCGCAGGCGAGGATGGTGTTCCGCATCGCCGGGCTCTACTACGTGCGGCCGCGGCTGCGGGAGCTGCTACATCTGTGCCGGGGCGTGGTCGCGACGGGGTTTCTCGCCTCCGAGCTGGAAGAGCTGGAGGTGACCCACGACGCGCAGCCGCTCCTGTCCAGCGTATTGGGCGCGGCGGCGGGCGCGGTCCCGGGGCTTCAGCTCACGGCGGGGCTCCTGGTGAGTGCCCTGATGAAGGGGAGCGCCAACGCGTTCATGACGCTGCGCCTGGCGATGATCGCGAAAGCGTACTGTAGAGCGATGAGCCCGCCGGTGCCCGCGGCCGTGCGCCGGGCCGCGCTCGAGCAGGCGAGGCCGCTTCTGGGACCCGTGGTGCGGGAGGGTGCCGCAACCGTGGCGGGACGTGTCTGGCAGGAAGCCCGCCAGGCCGTGGGCCACACGCTGGCGGGCCTGGAACAGTACATCCGATCCAACGGCTCGGGATTCGCGGACGCACTGCGCGCGTGGCGGCGCCGGCCCGAGTACTGATAGCGCCAGTGTGGCTCCCGAGCCCAGCCTTCCCGTGGAGGGTGGGGCGTCTTGACCGGGGCGCACGAGTCTCCCACGAAGCGGTCCGTGAACGAGATGGCATGCCATGTCCGAGGTACGCTACATCATCCTCTCTGACCTGCACCTGGGCGCGGACAACAGCATCCTGACCTGCATCCGGGCCGGCAGCGCGGATTTCACCCAGGCGAGCCCGGCGCTACGCGGGCTGGCGGCGTGCATCCGTGCCCTTCTCGCCGCCATCCCGACGAAGCCGACGCTGATCCTGAACGGCGACCTGCTGGAACTGGGGCTGTGCACGGCGCCGCACGCGGCCATGGTGCTGCGCCTCTTGGTGGACGAGCTGGTGCGGCCGGGAGAGGAGTGGCCGTTCCAGCCGCAGGTCGTCTTCCTACCCGGCAACCACGACCACCACCTCTGGGAGCTGACGCGGGAAACGGCCTACCTCGAGCACCTGGTGGGGACGGAGCGGGGAGCGGAGCTGCCGCCGGTCCCCCATGTCACGCGGCTCCTCGCCGACCCGGGGGCCGACTCCTTCGTCGACCCGTTTCTCACGGAGCTCTTGCGCGGCCACCCTCAGGCCGGGCACTGCTCGGTCGTGAGCCGCTATCCCAACGTGGTGTTATTGAGCGACGAGGGCGGGCGCGGCGTCCTGATTCACCACGGTCACTTCGTGGAGCCCGTCTATACGCTCGTGACGGAGCTGCGTCGTGCCATTTTCCCGGACAGCGCGCTGCCCGCCGACGTCGAGGAGCTGGAGGCGGAGAACTTCGCGTGGATCGATTTCGTCTGGTCCACGCTCGGGCGCTCCGGCCCCGCGGGGCGGGACGTGGAGCTCGTCTACGAACGCCTGCAGGACCGCGCGGCCGCCAAACGGCTCCTGCGCACGTTCGTGTCCGATCTGGTCGCGTCCCAGCGGCTTCCGGCGGAGAAGCGTCACATCGAAAGCCTGGTACTGGCGGGCGCCGTGGACCTGGTCGCGGGGCGCATCGCGCGCGCGGAGCCGAGGGACACGAGCTCGCTCCTGAGCGCGAGCGCCCGGGCCGGACTGCACAGGTATGTGGAAGGTCCGCTGCGCAACCAGGTGGTGGCGGAGCTGGGGGGCCGACTTCCGCCCCAGCTCGGTCTCATCATCGGGCATACGCACAAGCCGTTCGAGGCCATGATGGTGCGTTTCGCGGGGTTCCAGGACGCGCTCCCCGCCTACAACAGCGGCGGCTTCGTGGTCGACACTCTGGCGCCCGACCCGCTCCACGGCGCTTCCATCATGGTCCTGGACGACGCGCTCAGGATCGCTGCGATCCGGCTCTATAACGAGGTGGTGGCTGGCTCGCCGGCGCCGGTCCAGGTGATGGGCCCCGCGTGGGGAGGGGCCGGCGCCGAGAACCCGCTGACGGCGTGGCTGCGGGAAGTGGTGGATCCGGCGGCCGGCCCCTGGAGCGAGTTCCGGCGGATCGCGGCCGAGGAGGTCGGGGCCCGGCGCGAGCTGCTTCGCCGACGCGTGGCCGGGCGCCGTGCGGCGCCAAGGGATCGGGGGGGCGCCCGTCGGGCGTCACGGCCGGTGCAGCCCTCGCCGAGGCCGCGCCGTCCGCGCCCAAGGGCTCCTGCGCCCCGCCTCTCGACACCGCTCGACCGCATCGCGAGCCACTATCAGGCCGTGGTGGTGGGATCGGGCTACGGTGGCGGCATTGTGGCGAGCCGGCTGGCGCGGGCGGGCGTACAGGTCTGCCTGCTCGAGCGGGGCAGGGAACTGCAGCCGGGGGCGTACCCGGACACGCTGGAAACCGCGGCCGAGAGCATCCAGATCAGCGCTCGGGGCGGACACTTCGGCGGACGCAGCGCGCTGTACGAGTTTCACGTGGGTCCGGACATCAGCGTCTTCAAGGGGTGCGGCCTCGGCGGCACGTCGCTCGTGAACGCCAACGTGGCGCTCCGACCGGAAGGCCGCGTGTGGGCGGACGAACGATGGCCGGCCGCGCTGCGTGCCGACGTGGAAGGACTGCTGCGGCAAAGCTTCGAGCGGGCGGAGGAGATGCTGCGGCCGCGGCCGTATCCGGACGACTTCCCCACGCTTCCGAAGCTCCAGGCCCTGGACGCGTCGGCCCGCGCGCTCGGCGAGAGGTTCTACCGGCCGCCGATTACCGTGAGCTTCCAGGACGGCGTCAACCACGTGGGCGTGCCGCAGCGCGCCTGCACGTGCTGCGGCGACTGCGTCACCGGCTGCAACTATGCCGCGAAGAACACGCTGATCATGAACTATCTGCCGGACGCGGTGCGTCACGGCGCGGAGATCTACACGGAGATCGACGTTGGCTGGATCGAGCGGCGGGGCGGGAAATGGGTGGTCTGGTACCAGCCGCTGGGTGCCGGCCGGGAACGCTTCGATGGGCCGCCGCTGTTCGTGACGGCAGAGATCGTGGTGCTGGCGGGGGGCGCTCTGGGCTCCACGGAGGTGCTGCTGCGGTCGAAGGCGAAGGGACTTCCTCTGTCGGACCGGCTGGGCCACCGCTTCACCGGGAACGGCGACGTGCTGGCGTTCGCCTACAACACGGACCGCGCCATCCACGGCGTCGGTTGGGGGAAGCGCCCACCTGGGCAGCTCCCCCCCGTGGGCCCCACGATTACGGGGATCATCGACGCGCGCTGGAAGTCGGAACTCACTGACGGGATGGTCATCGAGGAAGGCGCCATGCCCGGGGCGCTCGCAGCCATCCTCCCGGAGATGTTCGCCGCGTGTGCGGCGCTCGAGCGGCGGGACGCAGCGGCGGCAGCCGCGGTGGCCGCGGACGCGCCCGCGCAGCGCGGGTCAGCGGCCGCCGGGCGGCCTGCGCCGGAGCACGAGGGGGCGATGGCGCGCACGCAGACGTTCCTCGTCATGTCGCACGACGACGACTCGGGGGTGCTCCGGCTCGGCGAGGGGGAGCGGCTGGAGATCTCCTGGCCGGGGGCCGGCGGCCAGGCTGTCTTCCGCAGAGTGGACGACGCGCTCGGTCGCGCGGCCGCCGCGCTGGGCGGCCGGTACCTGAGGGACCCCATCTGGAGCCCGCGCTTCGGCGAGAAGCTGATCACGGTGCACCCCCTGGGCGGCTGCGTCATGGCCGAGCGCGCGGAGGACAGCGTCGTCGATCACAAAGGGCGGGTCTTCTCGGGCCCGAGGGGCTCGCCCGTGCACGAAGGGCTGTACGTTTGCGACGGGGCGATCATCCCCACGGCCCTCGGCGTCAATCCGTTGCTGACGATCTCCGCGCTGGCCGAACGATGCGCGGCGCTCATGGCCCGCGACTACGGCTGGCGGATCGACTACAGCCTGCCGGTTGCTGCGAGCCCCAACGGCAGGGTGCGCGTTGGGATCGAGTTCACCGAGCGGATGGCGGGCACGTGGGTGCCGGAGCGCGCGGGAGTCGGGCCCGGAAGCGCGCGACCGCAGCCCTCGCCGGTGCAGTTCGCGCTGACCATCGCGGCCGACGACCTCGAGGCGCTGCTCACGGATCCGGAGCACCGGGCGCTCCTCACGGGGACCGTGTCGGCGGCGGCCCTCTCTTCCGCGCCGCTGGTCGTGAACCGGGGCGAGTTCCAGCTGTTCGTGCCGGACGCCGCGGACCCGCAGGTCCTCCACATGCGCTATCGCATGCCCCTCCAGTCCGTGGACGGGCAGGGCTACCACTTCGAAGGGATCAAGACGATGAGGCCGGGATCTCCCCTGCGCCTGTGGAGCGAGACCACGACCCTGGACCTGACGCTCAGCGAAGGCGACGCGCCCGGCGGCACGGTGCTCGGTCGCGGGGTCCTGCACATCCGCCCCCTGGATTTCATCCTGCAGCTCACGACCGTGAAGGTCCTGAACGCAGCGGACCCCGTGCAGCGGGTGCGCGCGCGGTACCGGTTCGGCCGCTTCTTCGCCGGGTCCCTCTTCGACACCTACGTCGCCCCGATGCTCCGGAGAGATGGGTAGGATCGTCACGGTGAACCCCGATCTCGCCGCAACCCGAGCCCCCGACGAGCACGCCACGCTCGTCGAACGCGTAGACATCATCAAGGCGATGGTCTACGGAGGCGGCCGTCGGGGTCGTCCGCGCCTCCTCCGGTGGGGGATGAGCCGGGTCCAGCAAGAGACGGTGCTGCGGACCCTGGACACGACACCCGAGCACGAGAAGCGGGAGCTCGCCTGGATGTTGATCGCCCAGGGTCTCGACACGCGGCTCGTGGGTCGGCTCGGCGGATCGTTCAATCGCGCGTATCGCGCCTTCGTAAGAGAGTGGGCGCCCGATCTGCGAAGGGCCCGCGACCTCCGGCGGATCGCGCCGTATTCCCTGGGAGGCATTCCGAAAGAGATCGCGGCAAAGGACGTTGGCGACGTGATCACCGGCGGGCTTCGACGGCTGCCGTGTGGGATCCGCGGCCACGACACCATCCTGGTACAGGCGGGCGCGCGACGAGCCTTCGTGACGACCATGGACGGCTGGATCTGGAGGGTGGCTCTGGACAACCCGTCGGCGGAGCCGTTCGTCCGGACGCCTCTCATGCCGGCGGGAATCGTAGAGGACCCTAACGACTCCGATCGGCTCTACTTCTGCTGCTGCCGTCACTCGGGCCAGGTCTACCCGACGGAAGAGCGTGGAGGCATCTACACTCTGACGATCTCCAACCGGGCCATCCAGCGCCTGGTGGACCGTGTGCCGAACCCGCCGATCATCGGCGGGGACGTCACCGAGGGTATCGTCTACTCGGGAACAGAGCGCCTGGACCTGCCTATCGCATCGCTGAGCCCATCCAATAGCCGTCCGGCATGCTACTTCAACGACGTGGCGATCAGCGGCGACGGTCGCCTCCTGTTCTGCACGGAATCGTCGCCCGACACGTCGATGGGGTCCGAATCGGAGCCGGAGGCCATTACCTTGGCGCGAAACGGCCTGCTGTGGCGCGTCGACCTGGAAGGGCGGAGCATCAGCCTCGCCGCGCAGAACTACGCCTTTACAGACGGGATCCTCGCGGAGGGCAATGGGGAATCGGTGCTCATGAGCGAGCTCACGCGCTTCCGGATCCTCCGGCTCCGCCTTGACGGGCCCGGGGCCGGACGGGACGAAGAGCTATGGCGTGATCTTCCGGGCATGCCCGACGGCATGCATCGGGACGAGGACGGGAGGATCTGGGTCGCTCTCCTCTCGAAGCGGACCGCCTTCGAGAACTGGCTGCACAGGAACCCCTGGTGCAAGCCGCTCCTCCTCTCGCTGCCCGTCAGCCTGCCCGCGCCCGGGGCGACGGGATTCCTCGTCCTGAGTCCCGATGGCAGCGAGCCCGTCTATTTCGCCATGTACTCAGGAAAGAAGCTGCGCGATGTCTCGGCGGTGGCCGCAACGTCGACAGGCATCTTTCTGGCTAGCTTCAACCCGAACAATCGGGGGCTCAACCGGATCGATCCTTCTCTGTTCGCCTAGAAACTATGGAAGGGCCAACCTCCTGGACTGACCGTGGGTTAGCATGCCCCGGTGGGCGGGAGTGCTAGAGCCACATGCGACATCTCGCGTCGCAACAGATGGGGGCAGCCCTTCCATAATCTCTAGGTAGGTAGCAGCTCGCTGAGGAACTTGAGCGGGGCGCGCGCCTGGGGTTCACTCCCTGGCGCTCGCGCGCCCGAGACCCCGAGACCCCGAGACCCCGAGACAGGAAAGGTAGGGAGGCGCTTCCTATGGCCATGCTGTCCACCCTCATGCCCGGCGCCATCGTCGAGCGAACCCCGCGTCCGCTTCGCACCGGCCCCGCTCAGGTCTTCCCCTGCGTGACGGCCGACGGTGTGGAGCTCCGGCTCACGCGCTACCAGGGTGGTGTCAAGGGGCCGGTCATTCTTGCGCCCGGGTTCGGGACGTCCACACTCGCGTTCGTCATCGACACGGTCGACACGAACCTGACCGAATTTCTGTACGCCCAGGGCTACGACGTGTGGCTGCTCGACTACCGGGCGAGCCCCGCGCTGCCCGCCGCCCATACGCAGTTCACGCTGGACGACATCGCCCGGCTGGACTACCCGGCGGCGGTCGCCAGGGTTTGCGAGATCTCGGGTGCGGAAACGGTGCAGATCCTCGGCCACTGCGTCGCGTCCGCCACGCTGCTCATGGCGTTGCTGGCCGGGCTCGAGCACGTCCGCTCCGCCATCTGCTCGCAGTTCCTGGCGTACGTGGTGCCGCCCGTCTTGAACGAGCTGAAAGCCGACGCGCGGCTGGCCCGGCTGTTCAAGGCGATGGGGGAGCGGTGGATGTCCAGCGACTACACGGGCAGCGTCGGAGACCGGATCGTCAACGAGCTGATGGTGCTCTATCCCACGCAGGAGCGATGTTCCCGCCCGGTATGCCGGCGCATCCTCTTCATGTACGGTGAGGTCTTCAAGCATCTCCAGCTCAACCTGGCGACGCATGATGCGATTCCCGAGATGTTCGGCCTGGGGAACATGAGCGCCTTCGAGCATCTGACCACCATCATTCGCCGCGGGCGGCTTGTGGATTCCCACGGACATGACGTCTATTTGCCGAACGTCAGGAATGTGCGCGCCCCGATCGCGCTGCTGCAGGGTGACCAGAACCACATCTTCCTCAAGAAGGGGGGCGAGCTCACGTACGACTGGCTGTGCCGGAACAACGGCGCGGACCGCTACGCCTTCCATGTAGTACCGGGCTACAAGCACATGGACTGTTTCATCGGCGAGAACGCGTGCTGGGACGTCTTTCCCGTCATCGGCGCGGAGCTGGACCGCTGCAACTGACTACAACTTGAGGGCCGCCATTAGCCGTTTCGTCTTCCGGGAGCTGAAGCGCCGGCGCGTCTTCCGTGGCGCGGGCGTATACGCGGGGACGGCGTTCATCGTCGTACAGGCGGCGGCCATCGTGATCCCGGCGCTGCACCTCCCGGATTGGAGTCTCACCTTCGTGGTCGTCCTTGCCATACTGGGCTTCCCGATCGCCGTGGTCCTGGGGTGGATGTACGACCTCACCTCGGAGGGGATCCAGCGGACCCGGCCCCTCGTTTCCGAAGACGCCGTGCCCCTCCCCGAGCCGTCTGCCTCCGTAGGCCGGCGGGTCGTGCTGGTAGCGGGCTACATGGGCCTGGGAGCCATGGTGGGGATCGTGACGTTGGCCGTGTACTTCAGCGCCCGGTCGGACAGCGGTCCGGCGGGCTCTTCCGCGGGCAGCCGCTCCATTGCCGTGTTGCCGTTTCGGAACCTGAGCTCCGCGGACGATCAGGAGTACTTCGCCGATGGCATGACGGAGGAGCTCATCAATGCTCTGGCGAATCTGCCGGGACTGCGGGTCGTGGCCCGGTCGTCGGCCTTCGCCTACAAGGGGAGGAGCCAGGATGTCCGGGAAGTGGGCGAGGAACTGGGGGTCCGCACGATCCTGGAGGGGAGCGTCCGCCGGGAGGGAGACCGCCTCCGGCTCACCGTCCATCTGGTCGATGTCGAGAGCGGGTACGAGATCTGGTCCCAGCGGTTCGATCGCACGATCCAGGATGTCTTCGCCATCCAGGAGGAGATCGCCGGGGCGGTGGCGGACCGGGTGAGACGGCAGACGGGGGATGCACGCGGCGAGTTCGTCATGCGCCGCTCGACCGAGGACGTGGAGGCCTACCAGCTCTATCTCCAGGGCCGTTTCCACTGGAACCTGCGGACGCCGGAGGGGATGCGGGAGGCCATCGACTTCTTCCAGCTCGCCCTGGCCCGCGATTCCCTCTACGGGCTCGCCTACTCTGGCCTCGCCGACGTGCTCATCGGGTTGAGCCTGTTCGGTGTGCTGCCTGCCGAGCAGATGATGCCGAAAGCGGAAGCGGCTGCGCTGCGGGCCGTGACCGTGGATCCGTGGCTTGGCGAGGCGCACGCGTCGCTGGCGCACATTTACGAGTACTACCGGTACGACTGGGAGGCCGCGCAGCGCGAGTATGAGAAGGCCGTGGAGCTGAATCCCACCTACGTGGACGCCCACTCGTGGCGCGGCCAGTTCCTGGTGCACGCGGGACGCTTCGACGAGGGTCTGGCCGCGCTGAGGCGGGCGGTCGCGCTCGAGCCACTCCACATCCCGGGCCGCTTCACTCTGGCGATGGGCCTCTACAACGCGCGTCGGTTCGACGAATCGATCCTCGAGTCCCGGCAGATCCTCGAGATGGTGCCGAGCTACTGGCCCGCCAGCCTGTTCCTGGCGTTCGCCCTCGTGGAGGAGAGCAGGATCCAGGAGGCCCTCGCTGCGGTGGACGCAGCCGAGCGGCTCGTCGGGCCGCTGCCCTTCCTCGAAGTCGCCCGGGGGTACGCCCATGCCCGGGCCGGGCGAGAACGCGAGGCCCGCCTCTCCCTCGCACGGTTGGAGGAGGTGGCGAGGCACCAGTATGTGCAGGCCCAGAACTTCGCCGTACTTCTGACGGCGCTGGGAGAAGAGGACCGGGCCATGGACTACCTCGAGCAGGCCTACCGCGAGCGCTGGCCCCTCCTGCACAGCATCCGGGTCGCCCCGCTCTGGGACGAGCTGCGAGGCCACCCTCGATTCACGGCCCTGGAGAAGACGTTGGGCTTCTCGGCCGCGGGATCCGGAGGCGGCCAGAAGCGCGCGTGACGGCGCAGGGCCGCGACCGCGAGCGTCGCCGCCTGGCCGCTGCAACCTTTGAGCAACCCGCGACCGGCGCCGCGGTCCCTCTCATCCGTGCCCTCAGGAGCGCCCACGGGATGGTCACCGTGTAGGCGGCGTGTAGGACGACGGCGACCGCGGGGGTCCGAAGCGCGTTCCGGACGCGGACCGAGCGCGGCACGGTTCGTGGCGTCAGAAGGCGACCATCTGCGTGGCTTTGACGATGATGCTGCGGCCGGGCACCGGCGCGTCGGGCCCCGTGATGCGCTCCTCGTTGTAGACCAGGTAGAGGTCGCTCAGGGGGCCGTGCAGCAGGTTGAAGCGCACGTTCGTGTCGAAGAGCCGTTGCTCGGGGTCGTACTGGGCGAGGGCGTCCACGAACATGCGGGTGGTGAAGGAGTAGTTCGTGCGCAGGGTCCAGAGCGTCTTCGTGAACTCGGCGCGCGGCAGGTCCAGCTCCCCGGCCGTGCGTTGCAGCCCGAGCGTGGCCTGGAAGTGGTACGAGGGCCGGGCGGTCAGCGTCGCGTTGATCGTGCGCTGCCTGCCGCTCCAGAGTCCACCCGTGATTCCTGCGAGAGTGACGGAGAGCGGGCGGCTCGGGTCCGAGCTCGTCCGCAGCGCGTACTCGCTCCAGCCGTAGCTGCCGGCGGGGATCGGCGCGACGCCCCTCTGGATGCGGAACGGCTGCGTAATGACCTGGAACTGGGGGTTGACCGAGAGCTCAAGAGAAGACTTGCCGCTTCCTTGACCTCCGCATCCGGGAGTCTCTACATTGCGCCATGCCTCCGAGTGCGCGTACGGGCGCGGAGCCTCCGCGTTCTGCGCCCTCGATGCTCGATCTGGTCCGGCTGAGTCCCAAGACGCTGTTCCCGCCTGGAGGCAAGGAGCTTTACCGGCACATCGCGCTCCTGACGGAGCTGTCGCCCGGCGACGAGGTGCTCGTGGCGGCGTGTGGACAGGGCATCAGCCTCGAGTATTTCGTCGAAGAGTTTGACGTCGTGGGCTCGGGGGTCGACTTCGACGCCGAGATGATCGAGGTGGCGGAGGGGCGTGCGAAGGCGGCGGGGCGGAGCGATCGGCTGCATTTCCAGGCTGCGCCGCTGGGCGATCTTCCTTACCGGGACGGCGTCTTCACGGTATCCATCGGGGAGCTCGGGCTCACGGCTCGGGCTGACCCGGAGACCGCGGTCCGGGAGCTCGTGCGCGTGGCGAAACCGGGCGGGGAGGTAGTGCTGATCCAGCTGGTCTGGACGGCGCCGGTGGAGGAAGACCGGCGCGACATCCTGATCGAGCACCTGGGGACGCGGCCGCTCATGCTGGTGGAGTGGAAGAAGCTTCTCCGGGAGTGCGGGGTGGTGGGCCTCCACGTGGAGGACTGGTCGGATCAGGAGACGACGTTTCGCCCGCACGTGAAGCTTCCGTTCCGGGACTTCGGGGAGCTGTTCACGGCGTGGGAGAGGCTGGCGATCCTCAGGCGGGCGTGGGGGCGTTGGGGCTGGCGCGGAGTCAGGGACGCACTGGCGCGGGAAGAGGAGGTGCACCGGCTGCTGACGCGGGAGCGGCTGCTGGGGCTCACGCTGATCAAGGGGAGCAAGTGGCAGGAGCCGAGGGGTGACGGGTCCGGCGGCCCTGCTGAGTGAGGCGAGCCTCCCGGAGGTCCGGGACGCGCTGGCGGCGGTCGAGCTGGACGGCTGGCTCCTGTCCGATTTCCGGGGGCGCAACCCGGTGGCCGCCTCGCTCCTGGGGCTCAAGCCGCTGTCTCGCCGCTGGTTTGCGCTGATTCCGCGGGAGGGCGAGCCGCGCGCGCTGATTCACGCCATCGAGCAGGGTCCGTGGCGCTCCTGGCCGTGGCGCAAGCGCGTCTATGCGGGATGGCGCGAGCTGGAGTCGGGGCTCGAGGAACTCCTGTCCGGTTGCCGCCGCGTCGCCATGGAGGTCTCGCCGCGCTCGGGGGTCCCCACTGTGGATCTGGCGCCGGCGGGCGTCGTGGAGCTCGTACGGGGCCTCGGCAGCGAGGTCATGAGCTCGGGCGAGCTGGTGGCACGCTTCCATTCGCGCTGGACGCCGGACCAGCTCGCGGGACACCGCGTCGCCGCCGTGGCGCTGGCGGAGGTCGCGGCGGACGCGTTCGATCGGGCCGCGGCGGGCGTGGCGGGAGGGCGCCCACTCACGGAGGGCGAGCTCACGGCGTGGGTGCGGGGAGCGCTGGCAGCCCGCGGCGCGGGTGTGGGCGCAGACTGCATCGTCGCGGTCGCCGAGCGGGCTTCGGACCCGCACTATGCGCCGGAGGGCCGGGGGGCCGAGATCGGGGCAGGGCAGCTCCTTCTCATCGACCTCTGGGGAAAGGTATCGGAGGACGGGGTGTTCGCGGACCAGACGTGGATGGGGTTCCTGGGAGAGCGGCCGCCGGACGATGTGCTTCGTCTCTGGAACGCGGTCCGCGAGGCGCGCGACGCGGGCGTCGCGTTTCTCGAGGTGCGGGCTGCGGCGGGCGCTCTGGTGTGTGGATACGAGGTGGACGATGTGGTGCGGGACGCGATCCGCGCGCGGGGCTACGCTCAGTACTTCGTGCACCGGACGGGCCATTCGATTGACCGGGAGCTCCACGGCAGCGGCGTGAACCTGGATCACTTCGAGACGCGGGATGAGCGCAGGCTCATCCCCGGCACGGGGTTCAGCATCGAGCCCGGGATCTACGTTCCCGGGGTGGTGGGTCTCCGGAGCGAGATCAACGTGTACTGGAGCGAGCGTGGTCCGGAGGTGACGACGCCGAACCCGCAGGTGGCGATCCGCACCCTTGCTATGCGGTCCGGCACCGCATAGGGGCCCGTCGGCTGCAGGAGGCGCGACGTGGAGCGGGCGCAGGAGCCGCGCGTGCAGCCGGACGCAGGCGCGGGCGCGGGGCGCGCGGGGGCCGCGGGACGGGCGAGGGGGCTGCGCCTGTTTGGCGTCCTGCGTCGGCGGCCCTTGCTGCCGGGTTCCCCTGGCGACGCGGCGGCACTGGTCCAGATCGCGCACCGGGACATCACGGCGCTGCTGCGGCCGGAGCCGTTTGTGCTGCCGGCGGTGACGGGGGATGCGGTTGCCGAGCATCACCGTATCGTGGAGCGAGCGATGCGCCGCTCGGCGATCCTTCCGGCGCCGTTCGGCGTCGTGTTTCGCGATGCCGCCACCGTTGCCGCGTTCCTGGCCGCCGAGTATCTCCGGCTGGACGAGGGGCTCGACTACGTGGAGGGGCACTGGGAGCTGCGCCTCGACCTGCGCTTTCGCCATTCCACGGAAGCGCGTGGGGCGGGGGGGGCGCCGTCGGTCGACCTGGGCGTCTTCGCAGACAATGTCTATGTCGAGCTGGGGTATGCGGCCCGTGCGGCGGTCCGCTTCGAGGCGGGGCCGGACACGATCCTCAGCGCGGCGTTCCTGGTGGAGCGGCGCCGCTGGCGCGAGTTCCTGGAGCACGTTCACCACCTGGAGGGTGAGTGTCCGGAGGTCGTGGCCGGGACGTCGGGCCCGTGGCCGCCGTACGACTTCGTGCGCATGACGCCGCGCGCGGCCGGCGAATGATCCACCGGGAATGAAGAGATACGTCGAGGTCGCGCTTCCCATCCCGGTAGATCGCACCTTCACGTACACCCTCGAAGATGGGCTGGAACCGCGGCCGGGCACACGCGTGCTCGTGCCGTTTCGCCGTAGCGAGCTGGTGGGCTGGGTGGTCGGCCCGGCGACGGACGCGGAGCTGCCGGAGATCGTGCGCCCGGTGCTCGACGTGCTGGAGGGCGAGCCGACGTTCCCGCCCGAGCTGTTCCGCCTGTGCCAGTGGCTCGCCGAGTACTATGTGGCGCCTTTGGGGATTGCGCTCCGGGCGGCGGTGCCCTCCGCCCTAATGGACCGCTCCACCGACACCATCGTCCTCGTGGCCGCGCCGGCGGCGGCGCTCTCGGCTCGGGCAGCCCGGCTGGTCGAGTGGCTCGCGGCGCGAAAGGGGCCGCAGCGCGTCGCGAAGCTCAGGAAGGAGCTGGGGCAGGGCTCGCCCTGGCCGGTCATCCGCCGACTCACCGCGGCGGGCGTAGTGCGCCACGAGGTGGTGCCGCCCCGACCGGTGACCGCCAAGACTCGTGCGGTGGTGCGCGTCGGGCGCGAGCTGCCGACGCTGCAGGAGCGGGAGGCGCTCTTCGCGCGGGCGCCGCAGCAGCGGGCGTGCTACGAGCTCCTGGAGGCAGCGGGCGGCGGTGCGGAGCTGGCACACCTCACGGGGGAGGCGGGGTTCAGCCGCGCGACGATCGCGGCCCTGGGGAAGAAGGGCCTCGTGATCGTGGCAGCGGAGGAGGTGATCCGCGATCCCTTTCGCGCGTTGCCCGTGGCGGACGTGGGGGCCCAGCGCCCCACGACCGCCCAGGCCGATGCGATCCGCGCGCTCATAGCCGCGCTGGACGAGGCGCAGCCGCGCCCGTTTCTGCTCCACGGCGTCACCGGTTCCGGAAAGACGCTGGTCTACATCGAGCTGCTCAGGGAGCTCGTGCTGCGGCGCGGGCGCGCGGCGATTGTTCTGGTGCCGGAGATCGCCCTCACTCCCCAGACCGTAGCCCGCTTCCGCGCCCACTTCGGCGATGCAGTGGCGGTCCTTCACTCTGCGCTCTCCGAGGGTGAGCGCTACGACGCGTGGCGCCAGATCCGGGTGGGTGAACGGCGCATTGCCGTAGGTGCGCGTTCCGCCGTCTTCGCGCCACTCCCGGACCTGGGCGCCATCGTCGTGGACGAGGAGCACGACGCGAGCTACAAGCAGTCGGACGCGCCGCGCTACCACGCCCGCGACGTGGCGGTCGTGCGTGCCTCCCTGGCTGGCGCCGTGTGCGTGCTGGGCAGTGCAACGCCGGCGCTGGAGAGTTGGACGAACGCGCGCAGCGGCAAGTACGTGGCGCTCTCGCTCCCCGAGCGCGTGGCTGGCGGCGCGCTCCCGCCCGTGTCGCTCGTGGACCTGCGGAAGGTGCGTCGGGACATCGCCGAGCGGCAGAAGTCCGCCCAGGACCGGAGCGCGGTAGCCCGGGCCGGCGTGCTATCGCCTCCGCTCGTGGAGGCGATTCAGGCGCGGCTGTCGCGCTCCGAGCAGGTGATCCTCCTGCTCAATCGGCGCGGCTACTCCACCTTCGTGCAGTGCCGGGAGTGCGGGTCCGTCCGCGCCTGCGCGCGCTGCGCTGTGTCTCTCACGTTTCACCGCGCCGCGCGGAAGCTCCTCTGCCACCACTGCCGCTTCGCGGAGCCGGCGCCGGAGCGGTGCAACCGCTGCGGCTCCGGGGACCTTTCGTTCCGCGGCCTGGGCACCGAGCAGGTGGAGCGGCTCGTGGGCGAGACGTTCCCGCGGGCGAGGCTCGCCCGCATGGACGTGGACACGACGTCGGGCAAATGGGCGCACCACGAGATCCTGGGGCGCGTCGAGCGCGGGGAGGTGGACATTCTCCTGGGCACACAGATGATCGCCAAAGGGCTCGACTTCCCGAACGTCACGCTCGTGGGCGTGATCAATGCAGACGTAGGGATCCACCTCCCGGATTTCCGGGCGAGCGAGCGCACCTTCCAGTTGCTTTCGCAGGTGGCGGGTCGGGCGGGACGCGGGCCCCGGGGCGGCGAGGTCATCGTCCAGACGAGGGTCCCGGAGCACTACGCGATTGAGGCGACCGTGCGCCACGACCACGGCGGCTTCGCCGAGCGGGAGCTGGAGGAGCGGCGCGCGCCGGGCTATCCGCCGCACGTGCGGTTGGTGAACGTGGTGATCTCCGGGGTGGCGCAAGAGCCGACGGCGGACGCAGCGGAGGCGGCGGCACGCTGGGTGCGGCAGCGCATCGAGGGGGATGCGCCCGGGAGCATCGGGAGCATCGGGACCATGACGGTCACGGGACCCGCACCGTGCCCCATCGAGCGGCTGCACGGGCGCTGGCGCTGGCATTTCCTTCTGCGGGCTGCTGCGCCCCGGGCGCTGGGTGCGCTTTGCCACGCGTTCGCCCGGGAGTTCCGTCCGCGCGGTGCCCAGGTGCGGATTGCCATCGATCGTGATCCTGTGGCGCTGCTCTGACCTCGTCCATCCCCCGATCCCCTTGAACCCTGAGCGGCGGGACATCATCGTAGCGATCATAGCGTGAACAAATCCCGGCCTGCGGCGTAACAAAAAACGGAGCTGCAACAGTCGGGAAGCGTCCCGGGTGACCGGGAGAGGTATGCGGAATGGGGTGTCTCGCCCTGAACGCTTCTTTCGAGCCGCTGACGATCGTGCCGGCGCGGCGCGCCATACGGCTCGTGATCGACCAGAAGGCGGAGATCCTGGAGGTCGATCGGGGTCGCGTGTACCGGTCGGAGCGACACGAGCTGCCCTGCCCCACGGTCATCCGTCTGGTCCGCTACATCCATGTCCCGCGGAGTTTCCGGCGCCAGGTCACGAACACGTTCCTCTTCGCCCGCGACGACTACCGCTGCCAGTACTGCGGGCGGCACCGCCACGAACTGAGGGGCCGCCAGTTCCTGACGCGCGACCACATCGTGCCGCTATCGCGCGGCGGCGACAACTCGTGGAAGAACGTGGTCACCTGCTGCTCGCCATGTAACAACAAGAAGGGGCACCACCTCGTCTCCGAGGTGGGCTTCCGCGTGCTTTCGATGCCGAAAGAGCCGAACTACGTGACTCTGGTGTGGGCGGTTCGCAAGGTCACGAGCGTGCAGGCCAGGTACATCCAGATGTTCTATGGCGATGAGGCTCTGCGGGCGCTGACGGGCCACCCCGCCCCCGAGCTCTGAGCTTCGCCGCGTCCGTCCCCGGAACGCTGCCTGATCATCCTCCCTCTGGTGCTGGCGGCCCAGCTCCAGATACCCGCGCCCGTCGGCTACGTGAACGACTTCGCCGGTCGTGCTACTCCTCAAACCGGGGGAACGCCCTGGAGACGGACGCGCGGATCTGGCGATCGCCACGGGCACGGGTGCGGAGGGCTTCGTCACGGATGCGCGGGCGGGCCGGATTCGCGACGCCATCGGGCAGGCGGCGGCGGAACGTGGGGATTACGCTGCCGGCCTCCTAATAGGTGTAGCAC
>JACQVF010000052.1 GCA_016209885.1 Gemmatimonadota bacterium
TCGTCCTCCTCCCGCTCCTCGGGTTCCTGGCAAACGGGGCGCTGGCGCTGCTGGCAGCCCGACGCGCCGTGGGCGGCGGGCGGCGTGAGGACGAAGAGGATGTCGCGGCGGGCATGCATGCCCGTGGCGGCAGCCCCGCGGGGGGCCGCGCCGGCGACCACGGTCATGCCCCCGGCAGTGCCCACGGAGGCGCGCACGGAGGCGCGCACGGAGGCGCGAAGCCGTGGACGCACCGGTGGCCGAGCTGGCTCGGTCCGGGCGTGATCGGGCTCGCGTTCGTCATCGCCGTGGTGAACTTCCTGAGGATGGCGGGAGCCGAGCTCCATGAGCCCGCAGTGGTGCCGTACTGGCAGTGGATCATGGCTGGCGCCGTGGAGATCGACGCGGCGCTCCAGCTCGATGCGCTCTCCATGATCCTGACGCTCATCGTGACAGGGGTGAGCTTCCTGATCCACGTGTACAGCGTGGGGTACATGGGGGAGGATCCCGGCTACCCGCGCTACTTCGCGTATCTCAACCTTTTCGTCTTCTTCATGCTCGTGCTCGTGCTGGGGTCGAGCTTCGTCACGATGTTCGTCGGTTGGGAGGGTGTCGGGCTCTGTAGCTACCTGCTCATCGGCTTCTGGTTCACGGACCGGGCGAAGGCGGACGCCGGCAAGAAGGCGTTCATCGTGAACCGGATCGGCGATTTCGGCTTCCTCATCGGGATCTTCCTGATCGCCGTGAACTTCGGGAGCGTGGATTTTGTTCCGGTCTTCGAGCAGGCGCCGGAGCTGCTGACCTACGGGGGTGGGCTGGCTACGGCGATCGGGCTCTTCCTGTTCCTGGGCGCGGTGGGAAAGAGCGCGCAGATCCCCCTCTACGTCTGGTTGCCGGACGCCATGGCAGGGCCCACGCCGGTCTCTGCGCTGATCCACGCGGCGACCATGGTGACAGCCGGGGTCTACATGGTCGCGCGCGCCTCGGTGCTCTACGCCCTGGCGCCCGCGGCAAGCGCCACGGTGGCCGGCATTGGCGTTCTCACGGCGCTCTTCGCGGCCACCATCGGACTGGCGCAGTACAACATCAAGCGGGTGCTCGCCTACTCTACGATCTCGCAGCTGGGCTACATGTTCCTGGGCGTGGGGGTGGGCGCCTACGCCGCCGGGATCTTCCACCTCATGACCCACGCCTTCTTCAAGGCGCTCCTGTTCCTGTGTTCGGGCGCCGTGATCCACGCCCTTCACCGTGCCTTCCACCACACGGGGAAGGACCGGGATCCCGAGGACATGCGCAACATGGGCGGGCTCTCCCGGTATCTGCCCATCACGTGGATCACCATGTGGGTCGGCACGCTGGCCATCGCGGGCATCTGGCCGTTCGCCGGGTTCTTTTCCAAGGACGAGATCATCTGGCAGACGGCCGTGCGCGCCGTGGGGCCGTTCCGCGGCCTCTACACCGTGTACTGGGTGATGGCGCTTGCCGCTGCGGTGCTGACGGCGATCTACATGGCACGACTCATGGTGCTCACGTTCCACGGGGAAACCCGGACCGGGGAGGATGAGCGGCGCCACCTGCACGAGGCGCCGCGCGTCATGACCGTTGTGCTCGTGGTCCTGGCCGTCCTGTCGGTCTTCGGCGGGTGGGTGAACGTGTCCGAGAGCCTTCGGAAATCCATGGTGGGGCTCTTCGGGCTGCTGCCGGCCGCAGAATGGCTGCATCACTGGCTGGAGCCCGTCACGGAGCTGGCCGACGAGGTCCGGCTGGCGCAGTTGGGCGAGCCGGCGCGGGAGGCGCCCCTGGGCGGCGGTGAGGTGGGGTGGGCGCTCGCGGCGACGGTGCTGGCGGTGGCGGTCGTCCTGGCCACGGTCCGGGTGATCTCGTCCTGGAAGTACCGGCTCGCCGCCGAGACGCCGGAGCCTGTGGGACTCCGCAGGGTGCTGTACCACAAGTACTACGTGGACGAGCTCTACGACCTCATGGTCGTGCGCCCCGTCCTCGCCCTGTCCCGCGCCGCGTGGCGGTTCATCGACGATGAGATCATCGACCGCACGGTGGACGCCGTGGGGCTCGTGGCGCGCGCGTTGGGTTGGCTCGGCAGCCGGCTGCAGACGGGACAGGTCAACACCTACGCGCTGGTACTTGCGCTCGGCGTTCTTCTCCTCCTGGGCGTGACGATTGCACGGTGATGGCGCAATGACGGCGCTCCTGGACTCGCTAACCTACGCCGGCTGGATCCTCCACGCCCTCGTCTGGTTCCCCCTGGCGGGGGCCGTCACGGTGCTCTCGGCGCCCGCACGCCAGGCGAAGTGGATCGCGTTCTGGACGGGCCTGGGCGTCTTCGTCCTGAGCCTCGGGCTGTGGTGGGAGTTCGAGCCGGGCACCGCGGAGTTCCAGATCGCGAGCACGACCCCGTGGATCGAGTCGTGGGGTGTCTCCTATAGCTTGGGGATCGACGGGATCTCCCTCTTCCTGGTCCTGCTCACCACGCTCATGTCGCCCGTCGCCATCCTCGGCTCGTTCCGCTACATCGACCGCCGCGAGAAGGCGTTCTACGCCCTCATGCTCATCCTGGAGACGGGCGTGCTGGGCGTTTTCCTGGCCCTCGACCTCTTCCTCTTCTATGTCTTCTGGGAGATCACGCTCGTTCCCATGTACTTCATCATCGGGGTCTGGGGAAGCGAGCAGCGCATCTATGCGGCCATCAAGTTCTTCCTGTTCACGGCGTTCGGATCGTTGCTCATGCTGGTGGCGATCCTGTATCTCTACTTCAGGGCTAGATCGGTAAGTGGTGTTGCCACTTTCGCTTATAACGATCTGCTCAACGTGCCCCTGACGCTCCGGGAGCAGCTCTGGCTCTTCGCGGCGTTCGCGCTGGCGTTCGCGATCAAGGTGCCGGTGTTCCCGCTGCACACGTGGTTGCCGCTGGCCCATGTGGAGGCGCCGACGCCGGGCTCGGTGATCCTGGCGGCGATCCTGCTGAAGCTGGGGGCGTACGGCTTTCTGCGCTTCCTCTTGCCGTTCTTCCCAGGTGCCTCGACGCACCCCACGGTGGTCACGGTCATGCTGCTGCTGGGGGCGATCGGGGTGATCTACGCGGCGTGGGTGGCGGCCGTACAGCCGGATGCGAAGAAGCTGGTGGCGTACACTTCCGTGGCGCACATGGGGTTCGTGGTGTTGGGTACGTTTGCGCTGACGGTTTCGGGGATCCAGGGCGGGCTCATCGTGATGATCTCGCACGGGCTCTCGACGGGGGCGCTGTTCCTGCTGGTGGGGATGCTGTACGAACGGCGGCACACGCGGCTCATCGCGGAGTTCGGCGGTCTGGCAGTGGTGGCGCCGTGGTTTGCGGCGGCGTTCATGATCACGGCGCTGGCGTCCATCGGTGTGCCGGGCACGAGCGGCTTCGTGGGCGAGTTCCTGGCGCTTCTGGGAACGTTCCAGACGCACCCGGTGGTAGCGCTGGTCTCGGCCACGGGTGTGATCTTCGCGGCGTACTACATGCTTCCGATGGTACAGCGGATCTGGTTCAATGCGCTGGATCGTGAGGAGAACCGGGAGGTGAAGGATCTGTCGCGGCGGGAGGTCGCGGTGCTGGCGCCGCTGGTTGCGCTCATGATCGTTCTCGGCTTCTACCCGGCGCCGCTCCTCGGGCGCATGGAGCCGAGCGTGAAGGCGGTGGTGGAGCGGGTAGAACGTGCTGCTGCGACGCCGGTGCAGGCGGAAGCCAGCGGGCGAGCGGGCGATGGGAGTCGCGGGGTGGAGGCGCGCTAAGAGATGTCATTGGACTTCACGCGGTCGATCCACTTCTTCTGGGCGCTGCTCCCGGAGCTGGTGCTGTCGGCCTGGGCGCTTCTGGTGCTGCTGGTGGACGTGTGGCAGAGGGGTTCGCGGAGCGGGCCCTCCTCGCCCACCATTGCGTGGTTGAGTCTTGCGGGGGTGTTGCTCGCGGGCGTGGCGAACGGGTGGCTCTACCGGGTTGTGGAGGCCGTGCCCACGTCCATGGTGGCGGTGGACGGGTTCCGCCTTTTCGCGAACTGGGTGTTCCTGCTCTCGGCGGCGCTCACGATCCTCATTTCGTTCGGTTACCTGACGCGCCAGGGCTTGAGGATCGGCGAGTTCTACGTGCTCGTGCTCCTGGCGACGGTGGGGATGATGTTCATGGCGGGAAGCCGCGACCTCATTCTCATCTTTCTCGGCCTCGAGGTGATGTCGGTAGCCGTCTACGTGCTGAGCGCGCTGAACCGTCGGGACCGGAAGTCGTCGGAGGCGGGGCTCAAGTACTTCCTGCTGGGCGCGTTTTCTACGGGCTTCTTCCTGTACGGGATCGCGCTCGTTTACGGGGCGACGGGGACCACGAACCTGGTGCTGATGTCGGTGAGTATCGGGGTCTCGGAGCCGTCGGGCGCACTGCTGCTCCTGGGGATCGGGCTCCTGGCCATCGGCTTCGGGTTCAAGGTCTCGGCGGTCCCGTTCCATATGTGGACGCCGGACGTGTACGAGGGGGCGCCGACGCCGATCACGGCGTTCATGGCCGCCGGCGTGAAAGCGGCGGCGTTCGCGGCGCTGCTTCGGGTCTTCGTGGTGGCGTTCGGCGAGGTGTACGAGAGCTGGTACCTGATCGTGTGGTGGCTGGCGGCGGTCACCATGGTGGTGGCGAACCTGATCGCGCTGGTGCAGTCGAATGTAAAGCGCATGCTTGCGTACTCGAGCATCGCGCATGCGGGCTATCTGCTCGTGGCGCTCGTGGCCGCGAACGAGCTGGGGCTCGCGGCCATGCTCTTCTACCTCTTGATCTACACGCTGATGAACATCGGCGCCTTCGCCATCGTGATCAGCGTGGCGCACCAAGGCGAGGAGCGACTGGACACAGAGGACTACGCGGGGTTGGGCTGGCAGCGGCCCGTGCTGGCGACGCTGCTGACGATCTTCCTCCTCTCGCTGGCGGGTTTCCCGGGCACCGGCGGCTTCATGGGCAAGATCTACCTGCTCCAGGCGGCGGCGGACGCGAAGCTGTGGACGCTGGCCGTCGTGCTGGTGCTCACCACGCTGCTGTCCTACTGGTACTATCTACGGGTCGCGTGGTACATGTGGATGCGGGAGGCGCCGTCGCCGGACGCGCACAGCGCGGTGGTAGCGCCGCTGCCCATGCGCGTGGCACTCGTCATCGGCGCGGGCGGCGTCGTTGTCCTCGGCGTCTTCCCGGATGCCGCGCTCGAGTGTGCACGTGCGAGCGTGAGCGGGCTCATGAGCGCCAGTGCTGCGGTCCTGGGGCTGGCGCGGTAGCGCTTGCGCCGGCTGCCGGAGTCCCGGTGCCTTATTGTTCCATGGATCTTCAGCCGCACATTTTTCGCCAGTACGACATTCGGGGCGTCGTCGGGGTCGACCTGGACGCGGAGGTTGCCGCCGCCGTCGGCCGGGCCTACGGGACGCGGCTGAGGCGACAGGTACCCGGCGCGCCGCGCGTCGTGGTGGGGCACGACAACCGGCCCAGCTCCCCGTCGCTGGCGAGCGGCTTCATCGCGGGGGCGCGCGAGGCTGGTGTCCACGTGACCCAGGTCGGCACCGTACCCACGCCGGTCCTCTATTGGGCCGAGGATTCGCTGGGTGCGCACGGGGGCGTTCAGATCACGGGCTCACACAACCCGCCGGAGTATAACGGGCTCAAGATGTCGATGGCGGCCCGGGCGCTCTACGGCGATGCGATCCGGGAGCTCTTTCGCATGATCGAGTCCGGCGACCTGGAGCGCGGAAGCGGCTCGCTGCGGACGGAGGAGGTTATCGAGTCGTACATCGCGGACGTGAGCCGGCGTTTCTCTGTGGCCCGGCGCGTCCGCGTGGCCGTGGACTGCGGGAACGGGGTGGGCTCCCTGGTGGCGGGGCGGTTGCTCACCGCCCTGGGCGCGGATGTGCGCACGCTGTACTGCGAATCGGACGGCACGTTCCCGAACCATCACCCGGACCCCACGGTCGACGAGAACCTGGTGGACCTCATCGGTCTGGTGCGGCGCGAGGGATACGAGGCGGGGATCGCGTTCGACGGGGACGCGGACCGCATTGGCGTAGTGGACGAGCGCGGCGGGATCCTTCGCGGCGATCTCCTTCTTCTCCTGTTCGCCCTCGATGTCCTCCGGCGCCGGGGTGCCGGGCTGAAGGTCGTGTTCGACGTGAAGTGCTCGCAGGCTCTGCCCGAGATGCTGACGCGGGCAGGCGGCGAGCCCATCCTGTGGAAGACCGGTCACTCCCTCATCAAAGAGAAGATGCGCGAGACGGGTGCACCGCTGGCCGGCGAGCTGTCGGGACACATCTGCTTCGCGGACGAGTACCTGGGCTTCGATGACGCGCTCTACGCCGCCTGCCGGGTCGTGGACCTCCTGGCCCGGGATGAGCGTCCGCTGTCCGAGCAGGTGGCGGAGTTCCCGACCTACGTGTCCACCCCCGAGATCCGCATCGAGGTCACGGAGGAGTCGAAGTTCGACCTCGTGGAGCGCGCCGTCCGGCACTTCCGGGAGCGCTACGACGTCATCGACGTGGACGGCGTGCGTGTCCTCTTCGGCGACGGCTGGGGGCTCCTCAGGGCCTCGAATACTCAGCCGGTGCTGGTGGCGCGCTACGAAGCGCGGTCGCCAGAGCGCCTGGCGGAGATCCGGGCCGTGATGGAGGGGTGGTTGAGGGAGCAGGGCGTTCATGGCTGAACGCGGTCGCCGCCTCGGGCGAAGCGGCCGGATCCTGGTCCTCGTCGGAGTCGCGCTGGTCGTCCTGCTCGTGACCGGCCGCACCCTGGCCGGTTACTACGTGGAGAGCCTCTGGTCGTCCTCTCTCGGCTACGGCGCCGTCTTCTGGAAGCGCGTCCTCTGGCTCTGGGGACTGCGGCTCGCCGTGGCGAGCGCCACGGCGGCGCTCGTGTTCGTCAATCTGAGGATCGTGGCGTCCACCCTGGGGAGCATCCAGATCAAGCGGCGGTACGGCAACATCGAGATCGCGGAGCAGCTCCCCGAGGGCTACGCGCTGGTCTTCGCCGTCGTGGTGTCCCTGGTGGCAGGCCTGTGGTTCGCCGCTGCGCTGCCGGGCGACAGCGGGCTGCAGATCCTCATCTCCCTGGAGGCGCCGCGGGCGGGCATCCTCGATCCGGTACTGAACCGTGACCTGAGCTACTACCTGTTCAGGCTGCCGCTGCAGCGCGCCGTGCTCACCGTCGCGCTACTTCTCGTGTTTGTGGTGGCACTGCTCTCCGTCGTGGGCTACGCGGTGACCGGCGCGGCCCGTTGGGCGCGCGGGCGCCTCGAGCTCAGCGATGTGCCGCGCCTTCATCTCTCCGGGCTCGTGGTCATGGCGTTGCTGCTTCTGGCGTGGCGCTATCGGCTCGCGCGCTATGCTCTCGTCACCGATGGCAATGGCTTCCAGGGGATCTTCGGCTACGCGGACGCCCAGGGGCGGATTCCCGCGTACAACGCCATCGCCGTGCTCGGGCTGGTGGCTGCGGCAGGGATCGTCTGGTCGGCTCTCTCGCGACGTCCGTTTCCGGCGCTCGCGGGGATCGCCGCGTTCCTGGCCGGCGCCCTGGGGCTCGGCGGTCTCTATCCCGCGTTCGTGCAGCGGCTACGGGTGGAGCCGAACGAGCTGGAGCGAGAGACGCCTTATCTCGAGTGGAACCTGGCCTTCACGCGCCAGGGCTTCGCGCTCGACGCGCTCCGGCGCGCGCGTCTCGACCCCCGGCCGCCCTCGCCGGCGGACTGGGAGCAGACGGCCGCTCAGTTCGAGGGCCTGCCCATGTGGACGCGGGAAGCGCTGCTCACGACGTTCCGGCAGGTGGAAGCGCACTATCGCTACTACAACTTCTTCGACGTGGCCATCGATCGCTACGCCGCGTCCCAGGGGTACGAGCCGGTGGGCGTGTCGGCCCGGGAGATCGATCCCACCGGCATCGAGGAGCCGAACTGGCAGAACCTGCACCTGCGCGAGCGATTCATCGTCGGGATGGGCGGGGTCGCGAGCGCCGTCGCGAAGAGCACGGTGGAGGGCCGGCCCCACATGTACCTGTCGTCCATCCCGCCGGTGCCCACCCGCGGGGCGAAGACGCCGGCCGGCTTGGCGCTGGAGCGGCCGTCCATTTTTTTCGGCTCCCAGGTACAGCCGTACGCGATCATCAATCCCGGGAGCTCCAGCGCGCCCGGCGCTGCGGGCGTCATTGCGGGTCGGCCGGGCGTAGACTTTCCGCCGGGGATCGTCCTCCGGTCGCCCCTTCGCATCCTCGCCCTCGCCTGGCGCTTCCAGGATGCGAACCTCCTCTTCGCCAGCGAGATCTCCGAGTCCAGCCGGTTCATCTTCCGTCGCCAGGTGGAGGAGCGAGCGCGGGCGCTGGCGCCGTTCCTTGCGTTTCTCGAACCGCCGCAGCCGGTGATCCACGAGGGACACATCGTCTGGTTGCTGGACGGCTTCACCGTGTCGCGCCGCTATCCGCTTTCGACGGCCTATGAGCTACCTACGGGCGCGGCTGCGAACTACGTGCGGAACAGCGTGAAGGCCACGGTCGATGCAGTGACGGGTGCGGTCACCTTCTTTGCGGCGGATACAGCGGACGTGCTTCTGACGGCGTACCGCGCCGCGTTTCCCGAGCTGTTCCGCGATCTGGACGAGATGCCGGCGCCGTTGCGCGCTCACCTTCGCTATCCCACTGCGCTCTTCGAGCTCCAGGCCACGGTGCTCGCGCAGTACCATCAGGAGACGGCGGCATCGTTCCACGGTCAGCACGACCTTTGGGCGACGACGCACGAGCTCGCGGACAAGCAAGCGGCTGTGCCGTACCGGTCGGAGTACGCGTTTCTGCGACTCCCCGGCGAGGACCGGCCGGAGTTCGTGCTGGGCACCGTATTCGTCCCCGCGGGGCGGCAGAACCTGACGGCTCTGTTCCTGGCGCGGTGCGACGCGCCGCGATACGGCGAGCTCATCTTGGTGGAGCTGCCGCGGGACCGGCAGATCCCCGGTCCGCGGCAGGTCGAGGCGTTGGTGGAGCAGGATCCCGGGATCTCGGAGCAGTTTTCACTGTGGCGCCAGAGCGGGAGCGAGGTCTGGTCCGGTCACCTCCGTGTCGTCCCGGTGGGCAACGCGCTCCTCTACGTGGAGCCCATCTTCCTGGCCGCCGAGGAGGGAGCGATCCCCGAGCTGCGCCGTAGCATCGTGAGCGACGGCGAGCGGGTGGTCATGGCCCCGACCCTCGCGGAGGCCATCGAGCGCCTCCGGTCCGTAGCGATGGCGCCCGAGGGTGGCGGAGGCACCACAACGAGCGGGGGCTCCGGCCAGGCGGCCGAGGGCTCCGAATGGCCGACCCGCGCCCTCGAGCTGTTGGAGGAGGCCGAAGCGCGGGCGCGGCAGGGGGACTGGCAGGGCTTCGGCGAGGCACTGGTGCGGCTGCGGGGGCTCCTCCAGCGGTTTGCCGCTCCCGCGCCGCGCTAGGTGTTTCATGGCGGAGATGCGCATGAATTCGACCGGCGCTGCATTCCGCCTCACTGCGTTGCGCCTCGCCCTCACCCGACGCAACGTACGTTGCCTCGGGCCCCCGGTCGCAATAGTGCATGGCTATTCTTCCTCGGCGCGCCTTGCGAGGCGGGAGCACCAGAAGCAGCAACGGTTTCGGTGCGTGACTGTACTTCCTGGCGGGAGTACTGGATGGCCAGGGAAGCGGCGCGGCGGGCCAACGAGCGAGGCGCCGGAGCCGACCAGGGAGCGCTTGCTGGCTCCAAGAGCGGTCGGTACCTTGACGCCGCCTTGGCCCCCGCCCGCTGCGCGGTGGTGCGCGCAGGGGACGGGGGCGGACAACGAATCCGGACCCGAACGGACGCCATGAATCTTCACGAGTATCAGGCGCGAGCGCTGTTCCGCGCAGCCGGGATGCCGGTCCCGCCCGGGGAGGTGGCGGCGACGCCCGAGGAGGCGGAGCGCATCGCCGCTAAGCTCGACGGGAAGGTGGTGGTCAAGGCGCAGGTCCACGCGGGTGGCCGCGGAAAGGCCGGGGGCGTGAAGCTGGCGGCGACGCCCGCCGAGGCGCGAGACCACGCGTCGCGGATCCTCGGGATGCAGATCCGGGGGCTCACGGTGCGCAAGGTGCTCGTGACGCCGGCTGAGGAGATTGCGTCCGAGGCGTACGCGGGCGTCCTGGTGGACCGTGCCTCCCAGCGGCCCGTGATGATCGTCTCCGCGGCCGGCGGGATCGACATCGAGGAGGTCGCGCACACGCGGCCGGAGGCGATCCGGCGCCTCTACGTGGATCCCCGCTATGGCCTCCTCCCGCACCAGGCGTATTGGCTCGCGGACACCCTGTACTCCGACGAGCGGCTCATCACCCAGGCGACGGATATCCTCTCCAAGCTCTACGGCGTCTTCGTCAGTTCGGGTGCCTCCCTGGCCGAGATCAATCCGCTCATCGTCACGCCCGCGGGGCAGGTGAAGGCCATCGACGCGAAAGTGACCCTCGACGACAACGAGCTGTTCCGCAAACCCGAGCTGGCGAAACTGCGAGACGTGGAGGCGGAGCCGGAGGCGGAGAGGCGGGCCCGGGAGGCGGCGCTCAGCTACGTGAAGCTGGACGGAAACGTCGGGTGCTGCGTGAACGGTGCGGGGCTCGCCATGGCGACGATGGACCTCATCAAGTTCTATGGGGGGGATCCCGCCAACTTCCTGGACATCGGCGGCTCGTCGAACCCGGACAAGGTTGTGGCCGCCCTGGAGATCATCACGTCGGACCCCCATGTGAAGGTGATCCTCTTCAACATCTTCGGTGGGATCACCCGCTGCGACGACGTGGCCAATGGGATCGTGGAGGCCACGCGGCGCATCCGGCTGGAGCGACCTATGGTCATCCGGCTCACGGGCACGAATGAGCAGCAGGCCATCGAGATTCTCGAGAAGGCCGGCTTCTCGGCGGGCCGCTCCATGGACGCGGCCGTCCAGAAGGCCGTGGAACTGGCGAAGGCTGGGTAGCGGACGACCGCATCGGAGCGAGACAGGCATGGCGATCTTTCTCGACGAATCGACGCGGGTGGTGGTCCAGGGGATCACGGGGCGCGATGGGTCATTCCACAGCCGGCAGATGCTGGAGTACCGGACCTGCGTGGTGGCGGGCGTGACGCCCGGCAGGGGCGGGCAGACTTTCGATGGCGGCAACGGCGTACGCGTCCCGATGTTCAACACCGTGGAGCGCGCGGTCCGGGAGACGGGGGCAAACGCGTCCGTGGTCTATGTGCCGCCCGCCTATGCGGCGAACGCCATCATGGAGGCGGCGGATGCGGGGATTCGTCTCATCGTGGCCATCACGGAAGGGATCCCGGTCCTGGATACGAGCCGGGCGCTGGCCTTCGTCCGGGACCGGGGGGCTCGCCTCATTGGTCCGAATTGCCCGGGGATCATCGCGGCCGGGCGCGGCAAGCTCGGCATCATTCCGGGCCAGATCGTGATGGCGGGCCCGGTCGGCGTGGTGTCGCGGTCTGGCACGCTCACGTACGAGGTCGTCTCCCAGCTCACGGAGGCAGGGATCGGGCAGACGACCTGCGTGGGGATCGGCGGCGATCCCCTCATCGGTACAAACTTCGTGGACTGCCTGCGCGCCTTCGCGGCGGACGCCGACACCGGGGCGATCGTGCTCATCGGGGAGATCGGCGGCACGGATGAGCAGGAAGCCGCCCGCTATGTGAGCGAGCACGTCGACCTCCCGGTCGTGGGCTTCGTGGCCGGGCGTACAGCGCCACCTGGCCGGCGCATGGGCCATGCGGGCGCGATCATCAGCGGCTCGTCAGGCACGGCGGATGAGAAGGTGAAGGCGTTCCAGGAGAACGGTATCCGAGTGGCCGCGCGCCCCGTGGACGTGGTGGAACTGATCCGGGAAGCCCTGGCCGGCTCCTGAGCTCCGGGTCCGCCGGCCCCCGGGCTCCGAGACGGGAACGCGGCGTGCCATGACGCTGTCTGACCTCCTCAGGCCCGAGCACGTGGTCTTGCCCTTGCAGGCTCCGGAGGTGCGCCGGGGCGTCGGGGAGCTGGCTCAGCGGCTAGGTGAGACCGGCGCACTCGCCGGCGGCGAAACGACGTGGCAGAGAATCGCCGGGGAGGCCGCGCTCGAGGCCACGCAGGTGGCCAGCGAGATCGTCCTCATCCACCTGCGCACGGACGCCGTGCGGGATCTGACGCCTGCCATCGGAGTATGGTCCGAGCCGGTCCCGTTCGAGGAGCGGGGGAAGGCAGGGCGCGCCCGCGTTCTGATGCTGATTCTGGCGCCGCCGCGCGCGGCGGCGGCGCATCTTCCGGCGGTGGCCGCCCTTTCCCGGGCGCTCCGGGACCGGACGGTCTCCGAACGGCTCAGGGCGGCCCGTTCCCCGGCAGAGGTGCTGGCCATCCAGGAGCTGGGGAACGTCGTTCTCCCGGTCGGGCTGACGGTCAAGGACGCTGTGGCAAAGAAGGTGGTTCGCGTTCTGCCGGACACGCCGCTGGCCGAGCTCGCCGAACTCATGATCCGGCACCGGTTGGACGCGGTCCCCGTCGTGGGCGAGAAGCACGAGGTACTCGGGATCGTCACGGCCCACGACCTCATGCGTCAGGTCGTCCCCCATGGCGTATCGGCCGATGTGGGGGGCGCCGGGCTCGCCGCCCTCTCGCTCCAGGCCCGAGAGCTGATGCGGCGCAGCGTCCTCTGCGTGAGCGAGGAGCAGAGCCTTCTCGAGGTGGCGAACCTCATGCTGACCAAGAACGCACACCAGTTCCCGGTGGTGCGCGAAGGCGCGCTTACCGGATTCATCACCTGCAGCGACGTCCTGCGGAAGCTGTTCGGACGTTGAGCGGGTTCGGGCCCCGGGACGGCCGCGACCGAGAGGCGGCACCGTCGCGGGGGCGCTGCGTCGCGAAGGCAACGAGGAGGGAGTTCGAGTTTCCCAGGCGCAACGCTATGGAGCGAACCCTCGCGATCATCAAGCCGGACGCAATGGGCGCCGGCAAGGCCGGGAAGATACTCGCGCACCTGGAAACCTCCGGATTCCGCGTGTGCGCCCTCCGCATGATGCGGCTCACGGAGGCGCAGGCCGGGGCGTTCTACGCGGTCCACCGGGGCCGCCCGTTCTACGAGTCGCTCGTGCGCTTCATGACCTCGGGGCCTGTGATCCCCGTCGTGCTCGAGGCCGAAAACGCGGTGGCCCGGCTCCGGGAGGTCATCGGCGCCACGGACCCCGCCGAGGCCGCGGAAGGCACGATCCGGAAGCTGTACGCCGGGTCGAAGGAGCGGAACGCCATCCACGCCTCCGATTCGCCGAAGGCGGCGGCGGAAGAGGTCAGTTTCTTCTTCCCGCAGGAGGCGCTCGTGGATCCGGAGGGTTGACGGGCCGGGGAGGGGGCCGGCGCCGCGGTGGAGCTATGTTGGCTGTGCTCGCTGTAGTGGGTCAGTTTACTGACCCACTACCTTCGCGGTAATGGGCCAGTTTGGCCCATTACCACCTTCGCCGCGTCGTTGACAGAGGCGAGCGGCGCGGATAAGCTCTTTGGCTGTGCTGAAACTCGACTTGCTCCGTCTGGCGCGCACCGGTACCGGTGTGCTGAACGTGGACGTGCCGGCGGACAGTCCGCTGTGGGCGACCAGCGATCTCGACCTGAGAGCTCCCGTTCGCGTGCGTCTACAGGCGACGCCGGTCGGGCAGGGAGGCTATTATGTAGTGGGGACGCTGGGTGCGACGGTGGGCCTTCAGTGCCGACGTTGTCTCGACGACGTGGTGCAGGAGGTCAACGAGCCCATCGCCATGCTGTTCCAGCCGCGGGACGAGGCGGGAGCGGAGGCCGGCTCGGCTGAGGTCTACGACCTGGAGGTGGGCCAGACGGAGTTCGACCTGGCCGAGCCTGTCCGGGAGCAGCTGCTGCTGGTGGCGCCGACCTACGCGGTGTGTCGCACAGAGTGCCGGGGCCTGTGCCCGAGGTGCGGGGTCAACCTGAACGAAGAAACGTGCGTCTGTGCGGCCCCGGAGGTGGACCCCCGCTGGCAGGCGCTTCGCACGGTCAAACTCGACTGACAGGGTAGGATATGGCGGTCCCGAAGAAGAGAGTTTCCAAGCAGCGCAAGCGGAAGCGGCGCACGCACGACAAGGCGGCGCTGGCGCGAACGTACGCCTGTCCGCGCTGCGGCGATCCCAAGCTGGATCACCGGGTGTGCCCGAACTGCGGGTATTACGGCGGCGAGCACGTCCTCGAGGTGTCCGGCGAATAGCGGGAGGCTCTGCCGGTGCGCGTTGTGCTTGATGCGATGGGCACGGACCGGGCGCCCGGCATTGAGGTGGCTGGCGCGGTCGATGCGCTGCGAGAGCTGGATGCGGACATCAACATCGCGCTGGTCGGCGATGAGGACGCGATCCGCGCTGAGCTGGAACGCGCACTGGACTTCCCTGCAGAACGGCTGGAGCTTGTGCACGCGGGGGAGCGGATCGAGGCGGGTGAGCCGCCGGCCTCCGCCGTACGCCGCAAGCCGAACTCCTCCATCGTCGTCGGCCTGAAGCTTCAGCGTGAGGGTCGGGCTGACGCCTTCATCAGCGCCGGTTCCACGGGCGCGGTCATGGCGGCCTCCCTCATCCTGCTGCGGCCGCTGCCCGGGGTGGACCGGCCGGCCATCGGCACCATGCTCCCTACGGCCTCGCTTCCCACGCTCCTGCTGGACGCCGGCGCCAATGTGGACTGCAAGCCGATGCACCTAGTGCAGTTCGGGCACCTGGGCACGATCTACGCCCAGGACCTTATGGCGCGACCGAACCCGCGGGTGGCGCTCCTGAATATCGGGGAGGAACCCGAGAAGGGGAACGAGCTGGCGCTGGAGGCGCACAGCATGCTTTCGGCCAGCGGGCTGAACTTCGTGGGAAACGTGGAGGGACGGGATATCATCTCGGGGTGCTGCGATGTGGTGGTCTGCGACGGGTTCGTGGGCAACGTGTTGCTCAAGTTCTACGAATCCGTGGCCGAGTTCGTGATGGGCCTTCTGCACAACGAACTTGCCCGCACGCGTACGGAGCTGAATCTGAACGAGGTGTTCCGCGTTCTCGACTACGCGGAGTACGGGGGTGCGCCGCTCCTGGGGGTGAACGGTGTGTCCATCATCTGCCACGGGGAGTCATCGCCGCGGGCGATCCGTAACGCGGTCCGGGTGGCGACGCAGGCGGTGCGCAGGTCCATGGTCCAGCACATCGCCCGTCAGCTTTCCTCGGCCCTGGGGGCGCAGGAGGCCGTATGAGGATTCCGAAGCCACAGGTCGAGATCGTAGCCACGGGCCGCTACCTGCCCGAGCGGGTGCTCACGAACTTCGATCTCGAGCAGATGGTGGATACGACCGACGAGTGGATCCGCGAGCGGACGGGCATTCGCGAGCGCCGGATCGCGGAGCCGGAGATGCTGACGGCGGAGATGGGGAAGCGGGCGGCATGCCAGGCGATGGAGCGGGCGGGAATCCATCCGGGTGAGGTGGACGTGCTCATCGTGGCGACGGCGACGCCGGACCGTTGGCTTCCAGCGACGGCGTGCGACATGCAGGCGCTTCTCGGGGCGACGAACGCAGCGGCGTTCGACGTGCAGGCCGCCTGCACCGGCTTTCTCTACGCGCTGGTCGTAGCGGAGGGCTACCTCGTGGCGGGGCGCGGTGAGATCGCGCTCGTGGTCAGCACGGAGAAGATGAGCGCGATCACGGACTGGAGCGACCGGTCTACCTGCGTGCTCTTCGGGGACGGGGCGGGCGCGGCCGTACTCAGGCGGGCCAACGACTTCCGGGGCATCCTTTCCAGCTATCTCCGCTCGGATGGAAGGCTGGGCGATCTGCTCTATCGCCCGGCCGGTGGCACGAAGATTCCTCTGAATCACCACGTGCTGGACGAGAAGGAACACCTGCTGCGCATGGAGGGGCGAGAGGTGTTCAAGGCGGCGGTGCGGTCCATGGCGGAGGCGGCGGACATCGCGCTCCAGCGGGCCGGCCTGCGCGCCGGAGATGTCGACCTGCTCATCCCCCACCAGGCGAACGTCCGCATCATCGAAGCGACGGCGAAGTATGCGGGCATCCCTTCGGAGAAGGTATACGTCAACGTGGATCGGTACGGGAACATGAGCTCCGCGACGCTGCCGATCGCGCTGGACGAGGCCCTGGAGCGCGGCCGGATCCGCATGGGGTCGAACGTGCTGTTGGTGGGCTTCGGCGCCGGCTTCACCTGGGGGTCGATGGTCCTGCGCTGGTGACGCGCCAGGCCCGCTGACCCCAGTTTTCCCGTCCTGTCATGGCGCTGGCGCTTCTCTGCCCCGGCCAGGGCGCGCAGCATGTGGGGATGGGGCAGGCGCTGGCGGAGCGCTATCCTGCCGCGGCGTCGGTTTTCGCGCGCGCCGATGAGATCCTCGGGTACCCCCTTTCGCGGTTGTGCTGGGAGGGGCCGGAGCGTGAGCTCACCCTTACCCAGAATGCGCAGCCGGCGATCCTTGTCCATACTGTGGCCGTCCACACAGTGATCGCGCCGCGCCTTCGGGGCGTTGCCCTTGCGGCAGGTCATTCCCTGGGCGAGTTTTCGGCCCACGTGTTGGCCGGGACGCTCACGTTCGAAGACGGGCTGGCCGTCGTGCGACTCCGGGGAGAGCTCATGTACCGGGCGGGCGTGGAGCGGCCGGGGACCATGGCCGCGATCCTGGGGCTGGAGGATTCTCAGGTCGTGGCGTTGTGCCGCGAGTCCAGCGGAGCCGACGGCGTGTGCGTTGCCGCCAACTACAATGCGCCTGGCCAGGTCGTGATCAGCGGGGACGGGCGGGCGGTGGGGCGAGCGGTGGAGGCGGCACCTGCAGCAGGCGCCCGGCGGGCGATTCTCCTCAACGTCTCAGGGGCGTTCCATTCCCCGCTCATGGCCAGCGCGGAGCAGGGGTTGCGGGAGCGCCTGGAGCGGATGCCCGTGCAGGACCCCCGCTTTCCGGTGATCGCGAACGTTTCGGCCCGCCCGGTTCACACGGGAGCGGAGGCCCGTGCCCTGCTGATCCGGCAGCTCACGGCGCCGGTGCGCTGGGCCGATTCCGTGCGCGCCATGCTGGATCTTGGCGCGAGCCGCTATCTGGAGTTGGGACCCGGGAACGTGCTCTGCGGGCTCAACCGGCGGATTGCGAGGGACCTCCCGTGTCAGTCTTTGGGGGACGACCCTGTGGCGCTGGAGGCCTTCGAGGCCTGAGGCGCCCCGCGCGCCGTCGCGGCCGACCAGGCCCTTGCGGCGTGGCGGTGCGCTGGGCACAGCGCCGGGCATAGGGAGCAGGAGCGGTGCATGCAGGAGCTGGCTGGCCAGGTGGCGGTGGTCACGGGAGGCTCGCGGGGGATCGGGCTCGCGGTCAGCCGGGCGTTCGCGGAGGCGGGGGCACGCGTTGCGGTGATCGGGCGCGACGGTGCGCGTGCGGAACAGGCCGTGGCCTCGCTGCCCGGGAGCGGGCATGGCGCCCACGTGTGCGACGTGGCGGACTCCGCCGCCGTCTCGCAGGTCGTGGAGCACATCGAGGCCGAGCTCGGCCAGATCTCGATCCTCGTGAACAACGCGGGCATCACGCGCGACAACCTGGTGGTGCGGCTCCGGGACGACGACTGGGATGCGGTCCTGGACGCGAACCTGAAGGGCGCGTTCCACATGATCCGTGCTGTAGCCCGCGGAATGATGCGGCGCCGGTCCGGGAGCATTGTGAATATCACCAGCGTGGTCGGCCTCACGGGCAACGCCGGCCAGGCCAACTACGCGGCGTCGAAGGCCGGGCTCATCGGGCTCACCAAGAGCGTCGCCAAGGAGCTCGCCTCCCGCGGGATCCGCTGCAATGCGATCGCCCCGGGCTATATCGAGACGGACCTGACCGCCGCCCTGGACGAGAAGCGGGCGTCCGCGATCCGCGAGCGGATCCCGCTGGGCCGTCTGGGCCATCCCGATGACGTGGCGGCTGCGGTGCGCTTTCTCGCCGGGCCGGCGGCCCGTTACATTACCGGCCAAGTCCTGGTGGTGGACGGCGGCATGGTCCTCTAGTGCCGCGCAATGCAGGGCGTCCGGCCTTGGTCGCCGGGCGGCCCGGGGCTTCCAACCGCAAGGGGGAGATCATGGCGGGAGACATCGAGGCTAGGGTGAAGGAGATCATCATCAACGAGCTGGGCGTCGAGCCCGAGAAGGTCACTCCGGAAGCCTCGTTTGTCGAGGACCTTGGCGCCGATTCGCTGGACACGGTCGAGCTCGTGATGGCCTTCGAGGAGGAGTTCGGCATCGATATCCCCGACGAGGACGCGGAGCAGATGCGTACGGTCGGGGACGCCATGGCCTATCTCAGGCGACACATGAAGACGGAGTAGCGGAGCAGCCCGTCCGCCGTAGGAGCAGGGAACCAGGAGAGTCATGAGAGAAGCGGTATTCCCGTGCCGCCGGGTCGTGATCACCGGGGTGGGCCTCGTCACTCCGGTGGGGCACACCGCGGCGGAGAGCTGGGACGCCCTCCTCCGGGGCACGAGTGGCGCGGGTCTCATCTCGCAGTTCGAAGCGACGGAGGACTTTCCGACGCGCTTCGCCTGCGAGGTCAAGAACTTCGATGCTACGCCGTACCTCGACGCCAAGGAGATTCGCCGCCTGGACCGCTTCGCCCAGCTCGCGCTGGTCGCAGCGGCGGAGGCGATGGAGTCGGGCCGACTGGACGGACGCCCGCCCGCCGTGCCGCCCGAGCGCTTCGGGGTCATCTTCGGCAGCGGGATCGGCGGGATCTCGACGTTCGAGGAGCAGGCGCGGACGCTCGTCGAGAAGGGGCCGAGACGCATCAGCCCCTTCTTCGTTCCCATGTTCATCCCGGATATAGCGGCGGGGCTCATCTCGATCCGCTACTGCGCGCAGGGTCCGAACTTCGCCACCGTCTCCGCCTGTGCCTCCAGCGCTCACGCGATCGGGGACGCGTTCCGCGTCATCCAGCGAGGCGAAGCAGACATCATGATCACGGGCGGCGCGGAGGCGACGGTGACGCCGCTCTCGGTGGCGGGTTTCTCCGCCATGAAGGCGCTGTCCACGCGGAACGACTCGCCGGATACGGCGAGCCGTCCGTTCGACGCGACGCGCGACGGGTTCGTTCTGGGCGAGGGGGCGGGGTGCCTGATTCTGGAGAGCCTGGAGCAGGCAGAGAAGCGGGGGGCGGATCCCATCGCGGAAATCGTGGGGTTCGGCCAGTCTGCGGACGCGTACCACATCACGGCGCCCGCGCCTGGCGGGTTCGGCGCTCGCCTGGCCATGAGCCTCGCACTCCGGGATGCCGGTGTGACTCCCCAGGAGGTGGGCTACATCAATGCCCACGGGACCTCGACGCCTCAGAACGACAGCTCGGAGACGGCAGCGATCAAAGCGGTGTTCGGGGAGTCGGCGTACAAGCTCGTGATCGGCTCCACGAAGTCCATGACGGGACACCTCCTGGGCGCCGCGGGCGCCGTGGAGGCCGTGATCGCGGCGTTCGTCTGCAAGCGTTCTGTCATTCCGCCTACGATCAACTTCACGACGCCTGATCCCGAGTGTGACCTGGACTATGCGCACAACCGTAAGGTGGAGCGGCCTGTGCGCGTGGCGCTCACGAACTCGTTCGGCTTCGGCGGACACAACGCTTGTCTGGTGATCCGCCGATGGGAGGGATAGGCAAGCGGGTTAGCAGGTTAGACGGTTAGCGGCTTAGCGGGCGCTGCGTCGTTTGCTCCGTGGCGCGCGGGCAGGGCGGGATAGGGGCAGACGAGAGGAATACCCGAGAAGGCAAGTACAGGGGCATAGGGCATAGGGGCGTGCATGGCGACGCGTATCGATGTCGTAGATGACCAGATCCGGGTGCATCCGTCGGACCCGAGGCTGTTCCCGATCTTCGACAAGGTAGAGGGGGGCGAGCGCCTGGAGCGCGAGGACGGGATTGCCCTCTTCGAGAGCCATGATCTCCTGGCGATCGGCGCCATGGCGGACCATGCGAACTGCGGGAGGAACGGCGACCGGGTCTTCTTCGCGGCCAACCAGCACATCAATCCGACGAACCTCTGCGTCCTGCGTCATGTCTGCATCTTCTGCTCGTACGCGCGGACGCCGCGGGAGGACGGCGCGTACACCCTGTCGCTGGAGGAGGTGTTCGCGGAGGCGGAGTCGGCGCGGGAAACGAAGGTCCGGGAGTTCCACATCGTCGGCGGGCTGCATCCGAAGCTGCGGCTCTCATATTACGAGGACATGATCCGGGGGCTGAAGGAGCGCCACCCGGAGGTGAGCATCAAGGCGCTCACGGCCGTGGAGATCGTGCACCTCGCGCGTATCGAGAAGATCCCGGTGGAGGAAGTGCTCCGGCGGCTGGTGGCCGCAGGCCTGGACACGATGCCGGGCGGTGGGGCGGAGGTCTTCTCCCAGGCGGTGCGCGCCAGCATCGCGGACCGCAAGCTGGTGGCGGAGGAGTGGCTCGACGTGCACCGGTGTGCGCATCGTCTCGGGATTCCGACGAACTGCACGATGCTCTACGGCCACGTCGAGACGTCGGCGGACCGGGTGGACCATCTGCTCATGCTGCGCGAACTCCAGGACGAGACGGGCGGCTTCCTGACCTACATTCCGCTGGCGTATCACCCGGACCACAACGAGCTGGGGCGCCAGCTCGGCCGCGAGGGCACCGCCACGACCGGGTTCGACGACCTGAAGAATCTGGCCGTGGGGCGCCTGCTCCTGGATAACATCCCGCACGTGAAGACGCACTGGATCATGAACACCATCAAGGTGAGCCAGATCGCGCTGCATTTCGGGGTGGACGACCTGGAGGGCACGGTGGTGCGCGAGAAGATCTACCACGAGGCGGGCGCCCAGACGCCTCAAGGGATGCAACTTGGGGAGCTGGTGCAGGTGATCCGCGACGCCGGCCGCCGGCCCGTCGAGCGCGACGCCCGCTACAACGTGCTCCGCGAGTGGTGATGGGCACCTCGCTGAGGGAGCTGCCGATCCTGGAGGTCGTGGCGCCGCGGCTGCGCCCCGCGTCCGCGCCCGTGCCCGAGCGGCTGCCGCAACCGCGCTACGAGCCCACGCCGCTGGACGCGCGACCGCACGCGGCCGAGATCGCAGAATGGCTCGAGGTCGCGGAGACGACGCCGCTCCTCGAGCTCGGCGCCCGGGCTCACGCGTTGCGGCTCCGCAAGGCGGCGCCTGACGTGGTCACGTATATCGTGGACCGCAACGTCAACTACACGAACCTGTGCGTCACGGACTGCAAGTTCTGCGCGTTTTACCGGCGGCCTCGCGACCCTGAGGCGTACGTGCTCCCGTACTGGGAAATCGGGGCGAAGATCGATGAGGCCAAGGCGCTGGGCGCGGTGCAGGTGCTGCTCCAGGGCGGGCACAACCCGTATCTGCTGCTCGACTGGTACACGGGGCTGCTCCGCTACATCAAGGAGCACCATTTCATCCACGTCCACGGATTCAGCGCCAGCGAGATCGATATTATCGCCCGGGTCTCGAAGCTTCCCATCGACCGGGTGCTCCTGGAGCTCCACGACGCGGGCCTCGACTCCATGCCTGGTGCGGGAGCCGAGATCCTGGTAGACGGCGTGCGGGACGTGATCGCACCGAAGAAGATCGATTCGGCCCGCTGGATCGAGATCCACGAGGCCGCCCACGAGCTCGGGATACTTACGACCGCCACCATGATGTACGGCGTGGGGGAGTCGCTCGAGGATCGGCTGGAGCACCTGCTCAAGCTGCGGGCATCGCAGGCCCGCGCCCTCGCCCGGGGCCGCGGCTACTACACGGCGTTCATCGCCTGGTCGTTCCAGCCCCTGCACACCGCCATGGAGGCGTGGGACGTGCGCCTGGGGAGCGGCATGGATTATCTGCAGATCACCGCCCTCAGCCGACTGATCCTCGACAACTTCGGCAGCGTGCAGGTGAGCTACGTGACGCAGGGGCCGAAGATGGCGCAGATCGCCCTGACCTTCGGGGCCAATGACTTCGGCTCGCTCATGATCGAGGAGAACGTGGTGAGCGCGGCGGGCACGAACTTCATCATGCCGGAGCGCGAGATGCGCCGCATCATCGAGGATGCGGGCTTCCGGCCGCGCCGTCGCTACCAGGATTACAGGCTGGTGGAGGAAGACGACGAGGGCTGTCCGTGCTGTGTGGCACGCTGGCGGTTGCGTGCGGCCCACGGGGCGACGGGTGCCGGGCGCCCGGTGTCCGTGGCACACCGGGCCCAGGGTCCGAGTACGCCGCTCTCGTAGGGTGCGGAGCCGGCGGGCGGCGAGGGGACCGTCGACGGCCGGTTTCCGACTTTCCTTCCGCAGTGGCTTCGTGACCTTTCCTGCGTAGGCCGTGTGGATCCCGGGGGCTCGAGTGAGCAAGGTCCTGATTCTCATGGGGAGCGAGAGCGATCGGGAGCGCATGGAGAAGGCGCTCCCGATCCTGCAGGAGGTGGGCGTCGAGGTGGAGGTGCGCGTTTCCAGCGCGCACCGCGATCCGGACGGCACGGCGGAGCTGGCGCGGACGGCGGCGGAGCGGGGGTTCGGTGTCGTGATCTGCGGCGCGGGACTATCGGCAGCACTGCCGGGAGTCGTAGCCGCACACACGAAGCTGCCCGTCATCGGCGTGCCGCTGTCGGCGGGCACGCTGGGCGGAGTGGATGCGCTCTTCTCCACCGTGCAGATGCCTCCGGGCGTGCCTGTGGGGTGTGTGGGAATCGACAACGCGAGGAACGCGGCGTACCTGGCGCTCCGGATTCTGGGGGTGCGGGAAAGGGGAGCGTAGCGCGGTCTCGCCTCGCTGAACTGAGAAGAGTCGCATGCGCATCGGGTTCGGCTACGATTCGCACCGCTTCGACCCGAGCCGTCCGCTGATCCTGGGTGGCATCCGGATCCCCGCGGCGAGCGGGCTGGCGGGGCATTCGGACGCGGACGCAGTGGCTCACGCGATCATTGACGCGCTGTTAGGGGCAGCCGCCGCCGGCGATATCGGCACCCACTTCCCGCCGGACGATCCTCGCTGGAAGGACGCGGACTCCATGCACCTTCTCGAGCAGGCGGTGCGCGTGCTTGGCGGGCGGGACTACAGGGTGGTGAACGTGGACGTCACGGTGGTATGCGAGAGGCCGCGGATCGGATCCCATGCCCGCGCCATGCAGGAGCGTCTGGCCAAGGCGATGGGCCTTCGTGCTACTCAGGTGTCCATCAAGGCGAAGACGAACGAGGGGCTTGGCTGGATCGGCGCGGCGGAAGGGCTGGCGGCGTGCGCGGTGGCGCTGATCGAGGAGGGAGGGGCGGCCGACGGCGCAGGAGGAGGGCCCCCGGGCCCCGGTCGCACGTTGGCTGGCTGACGGCGGGGTGAGCTCGAGGTCCGCGCGCTTCGCCTCTCTCCATGCAGAGCGTCCTCCATATCCTCGATGGCCTGCCGCCCGTTGTCATCTACGTCTTCCTGGGCGCTGGCGCTGCCGCCGAGAACATCGTACCTCCGGTCCCGGCGGACACATTCGTCCTGTTGGGCGGCTTCCTGGCGGCGCTGGGGCAGGCCGATGGCTGGACCGTCTTCCTCGTGACGTGGGGGGCGAACGTGGCGTCCGCGCTCGCCGTCTACGGGGCGGGTCACAGGTACGGCGGCCTGTTCTTCAGGACCGCGGTGGGCCGCCGCCTGCTGAGCCAACGACAGCTCTCGAGACTGCGGCGCTTCTACGAGCGGTGGGGTGTGCCCGCCATCTTCTTCACTCGCTTTCTCCCGGGGCTGCGCGCGGTGGTCCCGGTGTTCGCCGGGGTCACGCACCAGCGTTTCCTCGCGGTGGCCGTGCCCGTGGCGGCGGCCTCGGCCCTCTGGTACGGTGCGCTGGTCTGGCTCGGCACCCTCGCGGGTCGCAATCTGGAGGAGATCGCGGCGTGGGTGGGCGACGTGAACCGCATTCTGCTCCTGGTCTCCGTTGTGCTGGCGGCGACCGCAGCCGTTTGGTGGCTCAGGACCCGAAAGCATCGGGATTGAGCCGGCCCTGCGCTTCCGGCGTGGCGTACGCTTGGAGCGGGGGCCCCCGCGGGCGAGGCTGAGCGCATGGCGGCGAGCGCGTTCCGCCTTGAGCAGTTCTCCGATTACCTGGTTTTCGAGCGTGGGCTCTCCGAGCGTACACGGGAGGCGTATGGGCGCGACCTCGTGCGGCTCCTGGCGTTCCTGAAGGTGCGCGGGATACACACGCCGGGGGCGGTGGGTGGTGGTGACCTCCGGGCCTACGTCTTCCACTTGAAAGACTCCGGCCTTCAGGCCACCTCCATCCGCAGGGCGATCTCGTCCATTCGTTCCTACTTTGGATTCCTGGTGGCCGAGGGCGCCATCGTCTCTGACCCCAGCGAACGGCTGGAGGCGCCCCGGGTGTGGCGGCGTCTGCCCTCCGTGCTCAGCCGGGAGGAGATGGAGCGGCTGCTGGAGGCGCCTGATCCGGGGGACGCCCTCTACTGGCGGGACCGGGCGATCCTGGAGTTCCTGTACGCCACGGGGGTGCGGGTCTCCGAGCTGGTGGGGATCCGGCTGGTGGACCTGGACCTCGAGGGCGGGTTCTGCGTCGTGTTGGGAAAGGGAGCGAAGGAGCGCATGGTGCCGCTGGGCCGGCCTGCACGCCACGCGGCGCGGCGCTACCTGGACGATGTGCGCTCCGCTGTCGAGCGCGGGATGGGGCGGGCGATGCTTTTTCTGAACGCCCAGGGGCGACCGATCTCACGGATGGGCGTGTGGACCATCGTTCGCAACTACGCCCGCCGTGCAGGGCTGGAGAAGCGGATCTCACCCCACACGTTGCGCCACACGTTCGCGACCCATTTGCTCGAGGGCGGCGCCGATCTGGTGGCCGTCCAGGAGCTCCTCGGCCACGCGGACATCTCCACGACACAGATCTACACGCACCTGGATCGGGAGTATCTGAAAGACATCCACCGGCGGTACCACCCCCGCGGGTAGGAGGGCGGCCGCCCAGGAGAGCGGATCCGCGGCGGGAAGAAAAGCAGGGCGGACGGGAGTCGGTGGTTCCTGCATCCGGGCTCCCGCTCCAGCTCACGGGCTCACGGGCTCACGGGCGCGGCAGCGGCTGCGCAGCGCCGTCGATCCAGGCGAAGAGCTCGGCCTGGGTGTGCGCCTGCCCCAGGCGGCGGAGCGCCTCGGCCAGGGCCAGGTCGCGCTCGGCCCGCAGCTCGAGCGCGCGGCCCGGGCGCCCGCTCCGCCCGGCGAACTCGATCTCCGCCTGCCAGCGCAGGTACCGGCGGGCGATCGGGTTGCGCACGGCGTCGGAGGGGATTCCGGCGTCCACGAGGTCAGCGAGGAATCCGTCGAACCCATCCTTCGAGATACCGGCCGCCGTGTTCCCGTTTGCGCGGGTCTCCCGGAAGGCGAACTCCGTGATCTGCGCACTCAGGGACACCTTCGCGGCTGCGGAGGCGCTCCAAAGCTCGCGTTCCGCCGTCCGCAACGTGTCGTCGTGCACGATCACGTCGGGAATGATGCCGCCACCGCCCGGCAACTTGCGTCCACCGGGCGTGAACACCTGCTTCAGGCTATCGTTCGTCTCCGGCAGAAGATTCCCGTCCCGGCCCCGCGGGCGGTTCAGCGACCGGCCCAAAGGGGTGTACCAGCTCCCGGTGGTGAGACGCAGCCAGCGCCGCTGGGGCAGCGGTACGAGGGTCTGCACGAGGCCCTTGCCGAACGTCTGCTCGCCGATCACGAGTGCGCGGTCGTGGTCCTGGAGCGCGCCCGCAACGATCTCGGCAGCGGACGCCGTGAACTCATCCACGAGCACAATCATAGGGAGGTTCGGAATCCGCGCAGGGTGACGCGCGCGGAACGCGCTCTGCTCCTCCGGTCCGCGCCCTCGGATCGACGCGATGACCTGGTCACGCGACAGGAAGAGGTCCGCGGTGCCGATCCCCTCGTCCAGATAGCCACCCGGATTGCGGCGCAAGTCCAGGATGAGGCCGTTCATGCCCCGGATCTCGCTGAGCGCCGAGTCCACCTCGGCGACGGCTCCGCGAGAGAGGCGGTCCAGGTGAACATAGCCGACGGAGTCCGCGACCAGGGTGGCGGTTACGGCGGAGACGTGAACTTCGTCCCGGTGAACGCGGTGGGGAAGCGGCTCGGCGATGCCCTCCCGCTGGATGACGAGCGAGACGATGGTCCCGCGCTCACCGCGAATGCGGGCGGCGGCATCGGCGGTGCTCCACCCCGCCGTGCTCTCGTCTTCCACGGCGACGATGCGATCGCCGACCTGCAGCCCGGCGGAGTCCGCCGGCGTCCCGCGGAACACGGCCGTGATGGTGATGAAGTTGCTGAGCTGGGTGATCTGCACGCCGATGCCGGCGTAGTTGCCGGTGGTATTCTCCTCGAACGCACTGTACTCGTCCGCGGTGAAGACCGTGGCGTAGGGGTCCTTGAGCTCCTGAACGAGCCCCTGGATGGCCAACTCCCAGACGGCCGAGTCGCTGAGCTCGGTGAGCGAATACTGGCGGATCGCATCGGCCAGGCGCAGAAAGACCTGGGCCTCGAGCGTCTGGACGAGCTCCTGGGCTCTCTCGGGGTCAGGTGCCCGAGTCGGCGGCCGCTGCACGCCCTGCTGGCCGAGGGCCGGGGCGGCCGAAGCGATCGCCAGAGCCAGAGCAAGAGCAGCACGAGCCATACGCCGGGCGGTTCGCATCATCGAGTGCTCGCTCACCAAGGAGTCTACTCCCAACGCGTGAAGGCTTTAACCCCTGCCGCCGCCGTCGCGTTCCCTGGGCGTCCCCGGACCCCGATGCTCCGGTCGGGTCCGTGCCACCGCGGGACGTCCGCCCGCGGCTCGGGCAGCCGCGGCGGTGCGGCCGCCGATCCGGGTTACAGCGAGGCTACCCCCTGATCTCGCGCGGCGGCGGCCAGCTCACTCCCGTCGCCGCACGTCCACGGTCTTCAGAATCCATTCGTCCGGGTCGACCTCGACAGTGTCCACGGAACCCGACGCACGGAGCCGGAAGCTGTCGTCGCGGGTCGCCACCTCCACGCGCTCCCGTTCTCGCCGTCCGTCCGTGCCGACGAGCACGAGGTCCAGGGGAAAGCGGAACGTCGGCCACGCCGCAGGCTGGCGCTGGCGCACCCGTACCTCCACGTCGGTGCCGGGCTCCGCGCCGGACTCCACACGGCGCGTGGTCCACTCCACCGCGAGCTGGGGATAGCCCGGCCGGTCGAGCCACTGCATGAAGAACCACCCGAGGTCGCGCCCCGAGCTCTCCTCCATGACGCGCTGGAAGTCCGCGGTCCGGGCGTTTCCGTGGGCGAATGCGTGGTAGTAGCGGCGGACGCCTGAGAAGAACGTGGAGTCTCCGAGGAGTCCCCGCAACATGTGGAGAACCCAGGCCCCCTTCTGGTAGTTGTTCGCGTTGAGGAGGGCGAACAGGTCCTGGGGCAGGACCGAGTCCACCACCGGAAGATCCACCACGTCGGAGTGGAGGTACTGGTCTCGGGCTGCCGCCATCAGGCGCAGGAAAGCCTCGCGCCCGTCGCGCGCCTCGAGGTAAAGCGGCCCGAAGTAGCTGGCGAATCCCTCGCTCAGCCAGAGGTCATTCCACTCGAACTCGGTCACTGCGTCGCCGAACCACTGGTGCGCGGTCTCGTGGGCGATGGTCTCCTCGCCGGTCGCGCCCCGGGACCAGGGCTCGCGGGCGTAGAAGATGGCGCTGGCGTTTTCCATGCCGCCGAAACGCGTGGCCGACTGAACGTGCGCGAGCTTCTCGTACGGGAAGGGGCCGACGAGTTGTGAGTAGAAGTCCACCATGTCGGCCGCGCGGGCGAAGCCGCGGGCGCCGAAGGCGCCGTGGCCCGGCAGCGCCCAGATGCTGATCTGGACGCAGCCTTGCGGCGCTGCGGGCGCCAGGCCGCATGCGGCTCTGCCCACGACAGCCCGCTCGAACGGCGCCACACCGATCACCATGGTGTACGTAGCGATCGGCGAGCGGGTCGCCCAGCGCCAGATGCCGGCTGCGCTGTCGTCCAGGACGCCGTTCGCCACCGCGGCGAGCCCAGCGGGCACCCGCACCGTGAAGCTCACCGTTGCTTTGTCGGACGGGTGATCGTTGGCGGGGAACCACCAGCGCGCCCGGTTCGGCCAGTTATCAGCGAAGGCGGTGAGGACGCCGTCGGGCAGACGGTCCAGGAAGAGTCCGTCCCGCGGCAGCCCCTGGTAGAACACCTCCACCGCATGCTCGCCGTGCTCCTCGCCGGCCGGCAGCCGGATCGACAGCACCTCGGGGCCACGCTCGAAAACGGCGGAGGCGCCGTCCAGGCGCACGGAATCGACCGCGAGGCCGACGAAATCCAGGGGCAGCATCGGGATCGGAGGATCGCGCCGCGCTGTCCGGACGCGCAGGAGGGCCCGGCCCCGGATCGTACCACTGGCTGCGCCGCCCGGGGCGGCGCCCCGTACGTCGAGATCGATCTCGTAGTGGAGCACGTCTATCCCCGAGCGCTCTGCCCCGGACCGGAGGAGTGCGCCCGCCGATGCCGGAGTGGCGCTTGGCGGCAGCGGACGCGGCTTCCGCGCGGTGACGCCGGCGGGGTAAGGGGAAAACGCCGGCGGCGCGGCGCACGCCGCCAGGAGGACCCAGCCCGCGAACCCATAGGCCGAGAAGGTGCGAATCGCCGCGACGGCGTCCGAGGTAGCCATGGCAGCGAACTATAGTGCACCCGACGGCAAGGGAGCCAGAAGTGCGGGCGCCCCTCTCGCCGCCGGTGGGGGCGGTGTAGGCGGAGGCCCGGAGCTTTCGGGATCCCCACGTGTGCTGCCGTTGCGTCCGGCGCCTCCGGCGCGCCCAACGCGTGCCCGGGGATGCGCCCCGCGCCGCCTGCGGTTAGCTTCCTGCCGCCGGCACCCTGAGGCGGACGGTGCCGTTGCTGCGGCCGATCCGGCGAACACTCGACACTCCGGGTTCGGAGCGGCTGCCTCGGTTCGTCCGCGCACCGACGTTCGAGCCGATGAGTACGTCGCTCATGGAAAGGAAAGCACCCTTGCGCCGGGGGCTCACCCTGCGCTGTCCGCTTCTCGTCGCCGTACTCTTCTGCGCGGCCTTGCCGCTGGCGGGGTTCAAGGCCGTGAGCGCCCAAACCGTGCGAGGCGAGCTCGTGGAGGAAGGGACGGGCTACGCCATCGTCGGCGCGTTCACGACGCTGCTCGACGAGCGCGAGGAAGCGGTCGCCCGCTGGCTGACGGACGCGGAGGGGCGTTTCCTCCTGCGGGCGCCGGGACCCGGCTTGTATCGCGTCCGCGTGGAGCGCATCGGCTACGCCGGGGTGGATTCGCCGTCCCTCGATCTCCTTGCGGATAGCGTCTTGCCCTACCGCATGGCGGTGCGTGCGGAGGCCGTGCGGCTCGAGGGCATCGAGGTTGAGGGTGAGCGCCGCTGCGCCAGTCGGCCCGACCGCAACGCGGAGACTGCGCGCGTCTGGGACGAGGCGCGCAAGGCGCTGGAGCTGGCGGCGTGGGCGGAGAGGCAGCGCTTGTTCCGGTACACGGTACGGCGCTACGTGCGCGAGGTCGATCCTGCCACTCTGCAGGTTCGCCGTGACAGCACCTGGTACCACGAGGGCGTTTACCGCCAGCCGTTCGTGAGCATGTCGGCCGAGCGCCTCTCGACCCACGGGTACGTCGTCGCCAGCGAGGACCGCACAGTCGTATATTACGCGCCCGACGCCCTGGTTCTGCTCTCCGAACCCTTCCTCGAGGATCACTGCTTTCGCACGCAGGCAGGAACAGGCAGACGAAGGGGGCTCATCGGGCTGGCGTTCGAGCCAATCCCCGGCCGTCCCGTCACGGAGGTGACGGGCGTCCTCTGGATCGACCGCACCACGGCGGAGCTCCGCGACGTGGAGATCGGCTATACGGGCAGGGGCCTCCCGGTCGCCGGCGATCGCGCCTCCGGTTGGATCCGCTTCGAGCGCCTGCCGAGCGGCGCCTGGATCGTACGACGCTGGTGGATCCGCATGCCTCTCGTCCGCCGCGCGTTCGACCGCTTCGCGGGCCCATCCGGCCGCGAGGAGGTTGTGACGCTGCGGGAGGAAGGGGGCGAGGTGGTGCAGATCTTCACGCCGGACGGCGAGCTGCTTCCGCGGGAGTAGTAGGGATCGGTGCCTCGGCTGCATCGCCGGCCTCGCGGCAGCCGGTCTGGTCTCCATACGCTGGCTCTAGGTCGCTGTGACACAACGGACGACGAAGATGCAGGCGCCTGCGCTCTTCTTCGTTGGCGAGCGCGCGCGTCTGTCCCTGGGTCGAGACGACGTGGGGGACGGCACGCACGGCGGGGTCTCGGACCTCGCCGGGTTGGGTCTTCGGGTCTCGCGGGTCTTCGGGGCGTGCGCTCGCTGGGAGCCCCTGGAGATGAGAGCGCGAGCTGGCATGGACCACCCGCCCGCCGGGCCCTCGACATCGACCCGGCGTGACCTTCTCAGTCCTCGACGGGCTTCGCGCCTCTTGCCCTCCGCAGCGGCCCCCGCTCGCCCACCAGAAATGCCGCGAAGAACAGCGCCGCGCTGAGCAGCACGATGGCCGCGCCGGACGGCAGGTTCCAGAGCCAGGAGAGCCAGAGCCCGCCGATCACGGCGGTGAGCGCGCCGGCGATGGAGATGGCTAGCATCCCGCGCATCGAGCGGGCGAGCGTCTGCCCGGTCGCCGCCGGGATCACCAGGAACGCGGAGACGAGGACGATGCCCACGAGCTTTATGGCCGCCACGATGGTCACGGCCATGATGGTCAGGAGCAGGTAGCGGAGGCGGGCGGTGGGGATGCCGGCCGCGCGCGCGGCTTCCTCATCCACGCTCAGGAACAGAAACTCCTTGAAGAAGAGCCCGAGCAGCGAGAGCGCGCCGCCGGCGAGGGCGAGGAGCAGCCAGAGATCGCCGGGGCGGACGGAGAGGATGCTCCCGAACAGGTAGGCCATGAGGTCCTGGCGATAGGCTGCGGACAGACTGATCAGCGCGACGCCCAATGCCATGGCGGTGGGGAAGAAGATGCCGATGGCGGTGTCCTCGGAGACCTGGCCTCGCCCGCCGACCCAGCCGATGACCCACGCCACCACGAGGGAGAAGACGATGGCGGAGGCGAGCGGTGGGAGGCCGGCGAGGAGTCCCAGGGCCACGCCGCCGAGGGCGGCGTGCGAGATGCCGACGCCGATGAAGGCCATGCGTCGCAGCACCACGAAGAAGGCCACCACGGCGCAGGTCACGCCCAGGAGCACGCCGGCGATGAGCGCCCGTTGGATGAAGGCGTAGGCGAGGAATTCCATCACGGCTGGCGGCGTCGGGCCTGCGGCTCCGCCGCCGGTTCTCCGATGGCGTGGGCGGGGTGGAGATCCTCGGGCGGAAAGCCGTACGCCCGCCGGAGGACGGGATCCGCGAGCACGCGTGCGGGCGGCCCGTCCGCCAGGATGGTCCGGTCCATGAGGATGAGCGTGTCCGCGTGGCGCGCCACAATCTCGATGTCATGAGACGCCACGAGCACGGTCAGCCCTTCCTCCCGCTGGAGATCGCACAGCAGGTCGTAGAACCGCGTGCGTGCGGCGGGGTCGAGCCCGGCGGTCGGCTCGTCGAGGAGGAGGAGCCGCGGCTCTGCGGACAGGGCGCGCGCGATGAGCGCGCGCTGCTGCTGTCCGCCGGAGAGATCGCCGAACCGACGCCGCGGCAGATGGTCGAGCCCCACGCGGGCGAGGGCGGCCCGGGCGCGCACCCGGTCCTCGCCACGCGGACGCCGGCCCAGCCCGATGAGCGCGAACCGCCCCATGAGCACGACCTCCAGGGTCGTCAACGGGAAGCCTTCGGGCACGCGGATCCGCTGGGGCACGTAGCCGATGGGCTGCCCCTGTTCGCCCGGCGCCCGCCCGAAGATGAGCACGCTGCCACGCCGGGGGCGGAGGAGCCCGAGGATGAGGCGCAGGCACGTGGTCTTGCCCGCGCCGTTCGGGCCGATGAGCGCCGTGAACTGCCCTTCCGGCACGCAAAAGCTCATCTCCCGCAGCACCGGGCGCGCGCCGTAAGCGAACGAGACGTCGTCGAGCTCGACGGCCGCCGCCGCCGCGGGCTGCGCGCGCGGCGTTGCCGGTGTTTCCGGTGTTTCCGGTGTTTCCGGTGTTTCCAGTGTTTCCACCGACCGATCCTCCCGCTTCGACGCCGTCACCCCTGCCTCCCCAGAGCGGCCGCCAGCTCGCGGGCATTATACCGCAGAAGCGCGAGGTAGGAGTCGCGGTCCGGGGTCCCCGGGCCGCCGAGGGGGTCGAGAATCCGCACCTGGGCGCCGATCTCATCCGCGAGCGCGGCCGCCTCCGCGGATGGGGTTTGGGGCTCCGCGAACACTACGTGCACGGCCAGGGCTCGGGCGGAGTCTACGAGCGCGGCCAGGTGGCGCGGCGAGGGTTCCTGGCCGGGCGCCGGCCGGATGGCCGCGAGCTGGCGGAGGCGGTACCGCTCCGCGAAATACACCCAGGCGGGGTGCGCGGCCACGAAAGCGCGGGATGCCAGCGGCTCGAGGAGCGTCCGGATCTCGGCATCCAGCGCGGAGAGCGAGTCGCCGTACGCGCTCGCGCGCTGGCGGATCCCCTGCGCCGCGCCGGGCGCCAGGCGCTCGAGTGCCTCAGCGATCCGCGGAAGCAGCCGGTCCCGTACGAGCACAGGGTCAAGCCACACGTGCGGGTTCCCCGTGCCGGCGCCGGCGCCTTCGCGCCTCAGCTCGATCCCTTCGCTGAGCGTGAGCACCTCGACGCCGCTGTCCGCGGCCTCCACAAGCCCGCGCGTCCACGTGTCGAGCCCGCCGCCCACCGTGATGAACAAGCGCGCGGCCGCGAGCTTCCGGACGACGTCGGGCGTCGGCTCGAACGTCTCGGGACTCGCGCCCGGCGGCAACAGCACGTCTACGTGAGCCGCGGGCCCACCCAGCGCGGCGGCGATGTCCGCGATGGGGAAGATGGACGCCACGGCCGCCAGCGACGAGACCGTCTGGTCGGCGTGTGGCGCTCGACCGCCTTCCCCACAATCGGTTCCCGCGAGCACGCAGAGAGTGAGGGACAGCGCGGCACGCCCGCTCCGGCTCCACAGGCAGCCCCCACGCCGGGCTCGGCCCTCTCTCCGGGCTCGCGCTGACCACCGGGCCGCAGCCGCACATGCCGGGTCGTCGCTCACGGCCGCCGATCCGTCACTCGAGGCTTGGGGCCGTGTCGCCTGGCATGAGGATGCGGCGAGCGATGGCGACCGGTGCGCCCGTGCGCAGAAGACGGTCGTGGAACTCCCGCAGCGAGAAGGACTCGCCGCGGCGCAGCACGTAGCGCTGGTAGTCCTGACGGAGCTTGACGATCTGCATCTTCCCGAGCGTGTAGTAGCCGTACAGGGGATCGTACGTGCCGCGCTCCGCCTCACGGAGCGCCGGCAAGGAGTCGAAATACGCGACCTGCGCGAACTCGCGCGCCGCGTCCTCCACGCTGGCGCCGCGGGTGTGCAGGAGCAGTCCTGCGCGCAGGCGCGCCAGCCGCTGGAGTGCCCGGCGGAGCTGAGCGACGCGCAGGCGGGGATCGCCCGCGCCGAAGCCGGCGTCCAGCATCATCTCTTCCGCGTAGTGCGCCCATCCCTCCACGAGCGACTCGGGATGGAACACCTTGCGGACCCGTCCCGGCACCTGCCCCATGAATCCGAGCTGGACGAAGTGGCCGGGGAAGGTCTCGTGGATGGTGATCCCCGCGAGGCCGGGGCGATTGAAGTGCGTGAGATGCTGCGCCACCTGCTCGGGCGTCCAACCGGGCTCGGTGAGCTTGATGTCGTAGTACGCTGCTGCGGCGCCCGTCTCGAAGGGGCCCGGAGGCGACATGGAGGCGAACGATCCGACCACGTAGTCAGGCATGGCGCGGACTAAGGGCTCGACCTCGCTGGGGAGGGTGAGGATCCTCTTCTCGACGACGAACGCCTTCGCGCCGCTCATGAGCGTGCGAGCGACCGCGAGCAGCGAATCGGTGCTCGGATAGTCCCCGGCGATCCCGGCGATGACCTCGGCCGGCGGCCGCCCCGGATCCAACCGCCGCGCCTCGCCCTCGATCCAGGCGCGGTAGCGCTGGATCTCGCGCTCGCTCAGCGCGAACAGATCGTCCAGCGGAACGTCAATGTGCTGCTCCAGGCGCATCCTGGTGGCGAAGCGCTGCGGCCCGAGGCGGAAATCTCCGTTCGAGCGCGGCAGGAGATCGTCCTCGAGATAGGCGACAAACGACTCCAGCTCGGCGAGCGCGGCGTCGTTCACCGCCCGGAACTCGGAATTCAGCGCGCCGCGCCGCGCGTCGCGGAATGCGGCGGGGACGTCCAGGCGCAGGAACGAGAGCGCGCCCCGGGCACTGCTCACGGCGAGCTGCGTGAAGATGCGGGGCGGGTTCGCCAGGTTGCGGCGTGCCTCCGCGAGCAGGGAGGGGATCTGGCGTTCCCGCTGGATCACGCCGCGCAGCCGCTCGGAGGCCGGCGCGAACTCACGCGTGGCGAGCCCGGCGAGCCCATCCGTGATCAGCTCTACGTAGAGGAGCGGGTTCCGCTCCCAGCCCCGGACTTCCTCGAGGTCGAAAAGCTCGGCGCGGATCGCGTGATCGAGGATCTCGTAATCCCAATACGCGTCGCCCGTGAGACGCGAGCGGTCGATCGCCTGGAGCCGCTCGAGCCAGCGCCGGTACGCGTCCGTGGCAGCCTGGACGCCCTCGCGGCTGAGGTCCGGCAGCCGGCCGTCATAGTCGTGAACCCCGAGCTCGGTGGCCCGGGTAGGGTTCAGCCAGAAGTAGAATGCCAGGAATTCCTCGACAAAGCGCTCGTACTCCTGGGGCGCGGCGTCGGCCGGTAGTGGGTCCGCGGACGCTCGCGATCCTCGGGTGGCGCCGCGCTCGGGCACGGCACCGGCGAGCAGGAGCAAGAAAGAGAGGCCCGGTACGGCGGCCCAGATCCATCGCATTCAGGTTCCTCCGGAGTCCTTGGGTCTCGGCGCCGCTGACGAAGACCCGGGTCAATGGAACGCCTCCTCGAGATACCGGCGGTGATCAGAGGACAGATCCGTCCTCGCTTTGCGGTCGGGAAACGCATCCGCCAGACTCATCGCCCGGGCATATAGCTCACGCCGGCGTGGGGGGTTGCCCCTCTATGGCCGCCTCGACGCAGCGGCGCGCCATCTCGGCCAGGGAAACGCCACGCTCCCGAGCTGCCTGGCGCAGCTTGCGAAGCTGTTCTTCCGTGAGCTGAACCTGGGTGCGGATCTTCACGCGGAGAGTGTAGGCACACCATGAGGGTATATCAACTCCCGCCAGGGTGGCGAGCGAGCGGGACGTGCACACTCGGCCGGCGCCGGCTAGCTTGTCCGAAGCAAGGGCACGGCGCTCACGGCTGCTGCGAAGACAAGACAGCATGGGGGTCCGGGGCACCGGGAGCGAGAAAGGGCCTGCCGCGAGGCTATCGCCAGAGGGCGCGGCGGACGGAACCATGCGTTCCTGACGCATCGATTGATAGAACCCGGCACCTCCAGCGGATGCTGACACCCGGAGTTGGCCATGCTGCTGGTTATCGACAACTACGATTCGTTCACCTTCAACCTGGTGCAGTTTCTGGGCGAGCTGGGAGCCGACCCGGTGGTCGTCCGCAACGACGAGCTGAGCGTCGACGCGGTCGAGCGGCTTGCGCCCGAGCGCATCGTGATTTCTCCGGGTCCGTGCACGCCTGCGGAGGCAGGGATCAGCGTCGAGGTGATCCGGCGGCTCGGCCCGCGTGAGCCCATTCTGGGCGTTTGTCTGGGGCATCAGGCGATCGGCGAGGCGTACGGCGGCCGCACGATCCGGGCGCGGCGGGTGATGCATGGCAAGACGTCGCGGGTCCGGCACACGGGAGAGGGGATCTTCGCGGGGGTCCCTTCGCCCTTCGTTGCGACCCGTTACCATTCGCTGGTGACCGACCCGGAGGTGCTTCCGCCGCAGCTCGAGGTGATCGCCCGCACGGACGAGTCGGGCTTCGAAGACGAGATTCAGGGCATGCGGCACCGGGAGCATCCGGTCTGGGGCGTCCAGTTCCACCCCGAGTCCCTCTTCTCCGAGCACGGAAGGACGCTGCTCGCGAACTTCCTGAAGCTCTAGCAGGTCGCTGAAGAGCCTAAGCGCCTCCGCGTCAGGAGCGCCTCAGCACGGGACGGGGTGCGGCGGCAGAGCGAGCGCCTTTCGGGTATGCGCTCCCGCTCCCCAGGGGCGGCACCCGCCGTGCGTCCGTGCCGTCGCCTTGCTTCCACTCCCCCGGCGCCGCTACGTTGAATTGCGTGAGAATCGCAAGTGATCCACTGCACCGGGGACGGGCCGCGGGCCTGTGAGTCCCCGGGTTCTCGGCATTGTGCCAGCGCGGCTCGCGTCCACCCGCCTGCCGAACAAGCCTCTCTATCCCATACTGGGCCGCCCCCTCATCGAGTGGGTGTGGCGGCGCGTGGAGCAGATGACGGTGCTGGACGCGGCCGTCGTGGCCACCGACAGCGAAGCGGTGGCAGAGGTTTGTCGGACCCTGGGTGCGCCGGTCGAGCTGACGTCACCGGGCCACCCGTCGGGCACGGATCGCGTGGCGGAAGTGGCGGTCATGCCCGCGTACGCCGGGTTCGAGGTCATCGCGAACATCCAGGGCGACGAGCCGCTTCTCAAGGAGCGGCACCTGGCCGCGGCGGTGGAGCTGGTCGTCGAAGGAGGCTGGGACATCGGCACCTGCGCGACGCCGATCCTGGACGAGGAGGCGCGCCGTGACCCGAACGCCGTCAAGTTGGCTCGTGCGGCAAGCGGGCGCGCTTTGTATTTTTCCAGGGCACTGATCCCCTACAAGCGAGACGACAAGCCTGGCGCACGCGAGCTGGAGCGGGAGCCGTTCCTCAGGCATATCGGGATCTATGCCTACACGCGGGAAGCATTGATGCAGTGGGTGGTGCTGGCGCCGTCGCCACTCGAGCAGCTCGAACAGCTCGAGCAGTTGCGTCCGCTGGAGGCCGGCATCCGGATCGGCGTCGCTGTGGTGGGCGCGGCGGATCCCGGGGTGGACACGCCCGCGGATGCGGCGCGCATGGAGGAGCGACTCCGGGCAATGGTTGAGTTTCCATACGCGATCACCAGGCCATGACTCAACAGAGCTTTCTGCCCACACGTTTTGTCTTCGTGACCGGCGGCGTCGTCTCCTCACTCGGCAAGGGCATCGCCGCCGCGTCGCTTGGACGGCTGCTCGTCGAGCGCAAGCTTCGCGTCACGCTCCAGAAGTTCGACCCCTACATCAATGTGGACGCGGGCACGCTGTCGCCGTTCCAGCACGGCGAAGTGTTCGTCACGGACGACGGGGCGGAGACCGACCTTGACCTGGGCCACTACGAGCGGTTCATCGACGAGTCGCTGGCGCAGCCCAGCAACGTGACCACGGGGCGGATCTACCAGGACGTGATCATGAAGGAGCGGCGAGGCGACTACCTGGGCTCGACGGTCCAGGTGATCCCGCACATCACGGACGAGATCAAGGCCTCGATCCGGCGGGTGGCGCCGAACCACGACGTGGTGATCACGGAGGTGGGTGGCACGGTGGGCGACATCGAGGGCCTGCCGTTCCTGGAGGCGATCCGCCAGTTTCGGCAGGAGGTGGGGCGCGACCGGGCGCTCTTCATTCACCTGACGCTCGTTCCCTACATCAGCGCGGCCGGCGAGCTCAAGACGAAGCCCACCCAGCATTCCGTGCGGGAGCTCATGGAGATCGGGATCCAGCCGGACATCATCATCTGCCGCACGGAGAAGCCGCTGGGCCGCGAGGTGAAGCGGAAGATCGCGCTGTTCGCGAACGTGGAGCCGGAGGCGGTGATCGAGGCGGTGGACGTGGACACGATCTACGATGTTCCCCTCATCTTCCGGCGGCAGCGGCTGGACGACCTGGTGCTCGAGCGGCTGGGGGTCGAGGCGCCGCCGCCCGATCTGGGGCCCTGGACCACGATGGTGGAGCGGATCAAGCATCCGTCTCGCGGCGTGGTGCGTATCGCGGTGGTCGGGAAGTACACGCAACTCGTGGATGCGTACAAGTCCATCCAGCAGGCGCTCGTCCACGGTGGAATCGCCAACGACGCGGCTGTCGACATCCATTGGCTCGCGAGTGAGGACTTCGAGGACGGAACCAGGGCCGAGTGTCTGCGTGAGTATCACGGTCTCCTGGTCCCGGGCGGCTTCGGGATCCGGGGGATCGAGGGGATGCTCGGGGCGATCCGCTGGGCGCGGGAGAACCACCTGCCGTTCCTGGGGATCTGCCTCGGGCTCCAGTGCGCGGTGATCGAGTTCGCCCGCAACGTGTGCGGCCTCGAGGGCGCTCATTCCTACGAGTTCGACAAGGAGTCGCCGCATGCCGTGATCTGCCTCATGGACTCGCAGCGCCAGGTGACCATCATGGGCGGAACGATGCGGCTCGGCGCCTACCCGGCGGCGCTGCGCTTCGGCTCCAGGGCGGCGGCGATCTACGGGTGCGAGGAGATCAGTGAGCGGCACCGTCACCGCTACGAGGTGAACAACGCGTACCGGGACCTCCTGGCCGAGAAGGGGATGCGCTTCAGCGGCGTCTCGCCGGACGGGAACCTTGTCGAGATCATCGAGCTGCCGCGTCACCCGTGGTTCGTCGGCTGCCAGTTTCATCCGGAGCTGAAGAGCCGTCCCATGCGGGCGCACCCGCTGTTCGCCTCGTTCATCGAGGCGGCCGCCCAGCACGCGGGCCTCCTGGAGGAGTGCGAGGATCGCCAGGCGGCGGCCGCGAGGGCGGGGGACTGAGGTTCGAGTGTTCGAGTACTTCACGCTGATCGCGGGTCCCTGCGTCCTCGAGGGCGACGCGCTGAACCTGCGGGTGGCGGAGGCGCTCGCACGGCTTCAGGAGGAACTCGGGCTTCCTGTGGTGTTCAAGGCGTCGTTCGACAAGGCGAACCGGGCAGATCTGCGTAGGCCGCGGGGGCCGGGCCTCGAGGCGGGGCTGGACCTGTTGGCCCGCGTGCGGAGCGCCTCGGGGCTCCGTGTGCTCACGGATATCCACGAGCCGGCGCAGGCGGAAGTCGCCGCCGCGGTCGTGGACGTGCTCCAGATCCCGGCGTTCCTCTGCCGGCAGACGGACCTCGTGGTCGCGGCGGGCGCGACGAAAAAGCCGGTTAACCTGAAGAAGGGCCAGTGGATGGCGCCGGAGCACATGGCGGGTGCGGTGGAGAAGGCGCGCACCGGCGGCGCGTCCGAGGTGGCCATCACCGAGCGGGGCACCTTCTTCGGCTATGGGGACCTGGTGGTGGACATGCGGTCGTTCGCGCGTATCCGGGCGACCTGCGGTGTTCCGGCGATCTTCGACGGCAGCCACTCGGTGCAGCGTCCGGGGCGTCACGGCGGCGCCAGCGGCGGCGACCGCCAGTTTATCCGTTCGCTCGCGCTCGCGGCGGTCGCCGCTGGCTGCGACGGGCTCTTCCTGGAGGTCCACCCGGACCCCGCAGGTGCGCCCTCGGACGCGCAGAGCATGCTCCCGCTGGCGGAGCTCCAGGCGCTCATCGAGGACGTGCTCGCCGTGCGAGGTTCCCTCGAGCGCATCCCTGCCCGCGCGTAACCCGTTCGTACCAGGCGCAACTCCATGCCTACGGCGATCCCTGCGGAAGTGGCGCGCCGCGTGAAGCTGGTCATCCTCGACGTGGATGGCGTGCTCACGGACGGGGCGATCTACCTGGGCCGCTCCCCGTCGGGCGAGGGGGTGGAGCTCAAGCGCTTCGACATCACGGACGGCTTGGGAATCAAGATGCTCGAGTGGTCGGGGATTCACGTGGCGATCGTGAGCGGCCGCGAGTCGGGTGCCACGACGCTGAGGGCCCGGGAGCTGGGGATCGAGGACTGCTACCAGGATGCGTCGGCCCACAAGCTGCCCCTGGTTACGATGCTCATGGAGCGTAGGGGTGCGAGCTGGTCGGAGGTGGCCTACCTGGCCGACGATCTGGCGGATCTCCCGGTCCTGCGGCGGGTAGGTCTCCCGGTGGCGGTGGCCAACGCCGTGCCCGAAGTGCGCGCCCGAGCCACATGGACGACGACGCAGCCGGGCGGCCAGGGCGCCGTCCGCGAGTTCGCCGAAACGCTGCTGCGGGCGCGGGGCGAGTGGGAACGACTCGTGCAGGAGTACTGCGATGCGCGGGACCACTGAGGTGGAGGGCCGGCCGGCCGCGGACCTCGATCGCGAGGCGGACGAGCGGCTGCTCCGGCAGGCGCGGTCCGTGATTCGCACGGCGGCCGAGGCCGTGGCGGCCCTCGAGGGCCGGATCGGCAGCACGTTTCTGGACGCCGTCCGCCTGATCGGCGAGTCCCGCGGCCGCGTCATCGTGAGCGGGATCGGCAAGAGCGGGATCATCGGGCGTAAGATCGCAGCGACGCTGACCTCCACGGGCACGCCGGCCACGTTCCTGCACCCCGTCGAGGGTCTTCACGGCGACCTGGGCATCGTAAGCCGCGATGACGTGGCGATCGTCGTGTCGAAGAGCGGAGGCGCCTCCGAGCTCCAGGGGCTCATCGAGTACCTGACCCGCCTCGGGGTCGCGATCATCGCCCTCGCGGGACGGACGGATTCGCCGCTGGCGCGCGCCGCCGCCGTGGTGCTCGATTGCTCCGTCGGGGAGGAGGCGTGCCCGTTCGACCTGGCACCCACAAGCTCCAGCGCCGCCGCCTTGGCCATGGGCGATGCCCTCGCCGTGGCGCTCCTCGTGAAGAAAGGCTTCCAGCGGGAAGACTTCGCGCGCATCCACCCGGGCGGCGCGCTCGGGCGCAAGCTCTCGCTCCGCGTTCGGGACGTGATGATCACAGAGGACTATCCGTGGCTCGGCGCCGAGGCGGTCATGCGCGACTGCATCGTGCTCCTGGCCGAGAAGCGGGGAACGGTGCCCATCGTGAACGGCGACCGCAGGGTCATCGGCGTCGTGACGGCCGGAGACCTCACGCGCCTCATGGAGCGGGCGGACAACTTCCTTGCCGTGCCTGTGGCCCAGGTCATGAACCGCACTCCGAAGCTGTGCCGGCCCGACGAGCTGGGATCCTCTGTCGTCTATCGCATGGAGAAGTTCGGGATCATGGCGATGCCGGTAGTCGACGAGGAGCAGCGCCTCAGGGGGATCGTTCACCTTCACGATCTCATGCGTGCGGGAGCCGTGTGACTCATTCGCGATTGGATCCGTGATCCGTGATCAGCGATTCGGCGACCGGGCCATGGTGGTCGAAGGGGAGAGGGTTACAGGGTTAGAAGGACAGTGATTAGCGATGACGATACGCGGTTGGCGGGTTGCGATACAGGCATCGCGTCGAGCCGAGAGCGGCGCTCGCGCGGGGCCGGACGGCCGGCAGGATCCGTCGGCGAAGAACAAACCTCGGCGGTCGTGCGTGGCGATCGCGCTTCTGAGCCTGGTCCTGGCCGGCGCCGGTTGCCGGGACGAAGGGAATTCCCCGGTGGCGTCCGCCGAGCTCGTAAACATGCCCGCCGATCAGGTGATCTACAACCTGAATCACTTCATGACGGCGGACGGCATTCGCAAGGCGCACCTCCGGGCTGACACGGCCTACTTCCACGAGGACTCGGCCACGATGCGCATGCGGACCGTGCACATGACGGTCCACGACGAACAGGGGAGGGAACAGGCTGTGGTGACGGCGGAAGGGGGATGGCTCGACAGCCGTAGCGAGCTCATGATGGCCTGGGGGAACGTGGTGGTCGTGGCCCAGGACCAGGGGAAACGGATCGAGACCCAGGAGCTGCATTTCGATCCCCGAGGCGACCGGATCTGGAGCACGGTGCCCACGGTGCTGCGGGAGAGCGGGCGGACGATCCGGGGATCTGGCTTCGAGTCGGACGGACAGCTCCGCAACGTTCGCGTCACGGACGCCCGCAGCGAGGGGGTGATGCGATTCTGAGGCGGCCGGTCGCGCCGTTCCTGAGTGCTTTATGGGCGGTTCTCGTCGTGCCCGCCGCGCTGGCGGCACAGGAGGAGTGTGAGCTCTTGCGGTCGCGGTGGGTCCAGTCCCTTGCCGTGGGCGGCGGCCATTCCATCCTGTTCTTCAGCGGCCCGGTGAGCTTCCGGTGTCGGGGCGGCATCGTGCTCCGCGCGGACAGCGCCGAGCATTTCCAGGCGCAGAACGAAACACACATGCTCGGGCACGTGAGCTTTGCGGACTCCATCAAGACATTCACGGCAGATCGCGCGAACTACCTGCGCAGCGAACAGCGGATCGTGGCCTGGGGGACGGTCGAGGTGCAGGATAAGAGGGACGGCTCGGTCATCACCGGAGACACGCTGCGGTACCTGAGGCCGACGGCATCGCGCGGGGAAGAGCAGATGGTTGTCACGGGGCGGCGTCCTCGCGCGATCCTCTACCTGCGCGGCGACACGGCGCGCACGGCCGACTCCGCCCAGGCGATCGCGGTCCCGGAGCCGACGGAACCGACAGCGGCTGCGCCGGACACGGCGAAACGCCCCTACGACGTCGAGGCCGACCGTCTGGTGCTGTCGGGCAACCGCTACTTCGAGGCGACGGGCCGCGTGCAGATCACGCGCGACGGCCTCAAAGCGTTCGCGGAATCGGCGGAGTATGATCGTGCACCCGAGCGCCTCATGCTTGCGCAGGCGGCGCGGATCGAGGGCGAGGACTACGAGCTGTTCGGTGAGACGATCACCCTGTACCTGCCGGGCGGCGACGTGCGCGACATCATCGCTACTGAGGACGCGCTCCTCCTGGGCGAGCGCCTCCGCCTCGCCGCACCGCGCATCCGGATCGAGCTGGCGGAGAGCGAGCTGCGGCGCGTGTACGCGCTCGCGGCGCTCAAAGCTGCTGGGGAGGCGGCACCGGCCGCCGCGGTCGAGCGCCCGCCCGGCGCCAACACGACGGTATCGGCGGGCCCCGAGCGTGCCGAGGCGGTGGCAGAGGACTTCTTGCTGCGCGCGGATTCCGTCGAGGTCGTGGCGCCCGCGCAGCGGATCGAGGAGGTGATCGCCGTCGGAGGGGCGCACGGCGAGGCGTTGAAGTCGGACACGGTGCTGGGGCCGGAGGCGCCGATCCTCATTCGCCGCGACTGGATCGAGGGGGATACGATCCGGGCCTACTTCACCCGGGCCGACTCGGGGAGCACGACGGCGGCGCCGGACTCCGCCGCGCTGCCGTTGGTGGCGCCGGAACGAAGCGCAAGCCTGCCGGCCCCCGAGGCTGGGCGCACGGTCGCGGATGCGGCGAACGACACGACGGGGACCCGGGTCCGCATCGAGCGCATGATCGCCCGTGGCCACGCCCGCTCCGTGTACCGCATCGCCTCGACGGACACCGCTCAGGGCGCCCGCCGCGTCTCCGTTCACTATGTTACGGGCAACGAGATCACGATCACCATGGACGACCGCGGAGAGGTGCGGTCGGTGAGCGTCCGCGGGCCCACGCGCGGCGTGCATCTGGAGCCCGTGCCGGCGCAGGCGAGCCGCCCCGCAATGAGCGGAGGCGCGGCCGAAGTCGGCGCTGGGCCCGCGTCAGAGGTGCCGCACCACGATAGGGATTCGCCGCGCCGCCCCGTACGAGGCGCGGCGGGCGCCGCAAGGGCCGGAAGGGAAGTGCAACCGTGACGGAAGTGAAGCCATGACGGCGGTGCCGGATCTCCTGGACTACCTGGGACGCCTGGAGCCCCACGATGCGTCCGTGGCCGTGGCGGTTTGCGAGCTACTCCACCGGGCCGACGAGTCGGGACGCGCGGAGCGCGGCGAATGGCTCGCGTCCGTGCGGGATGCCCACCTCCGCCTGGTCGAGCGGTATCGCGACGGGGGGAAGGCCCCGGGGATGGCCGATCTGCCCGCCGAACAGCTCGGGCGCTACCTCGAGGAGCACGTGGTCGCACGTCTGGAAGCCGCGGCGATTGCCCGCCGCCAGCCGCCGGACGAGAGCTGGGAGTTCTTCGGTTTCGAGCCCGCCGTATGGAGCACCGTGGCCGCCAACCGGCTGGCCGTCGCCGAGCGGGTGGACGGGATCGTACGTGCACTCATGGTCCGGGAGCTGCCGGAGCCCAGACTGGCCCCTGCACCGGTGGGCGGCGAAAGCCGCCTGAGGGCCGAGGGGCTCACCAAGATCTATCGCCGGCGCAAGGTGGTGAACGAGGTGAACCTTGGGGTCCGCCAGGGCGAGATCGTCGGGCTCCTCGGTCCGAACGGCGCGGGCAAGACGACAACCTTCTACATGATCGTGGGGCTCATCTCGCCGAATGAGGGGTGCGTATATCTGGACGGCCGGGAACTCGCCGGTGTGCCCATGTATGAGCGCTCCCGCCTGGGGATCGGATACCTGGCCCAGGAGCCGTCGGTCTTCCGCAAGCTTACGGTCGAGGAGAACGTCCTGGCGATCCTCGAGACGCTCAACCTGCCGCGCAGGGAGCGCGTGCGGCGACTGGACGAACTCCTGAACGAGCTGTCCATCACGCACCTGCGCAAGCACGTCGCATACTCTCTCTCGGGCGGCGAACGCCGGCGTCTGGAGATCACGCGCGCCCTCGTGCGCAGCCCGAAGTTCATGCTGCTGGACGAGCCGTTCGCGGGGATCGATCCCATCGCGGTCAACGACATCCAGCAGATCGTGGCGCGCCTGCGCCACCGCGGCATCGGTGTGGTCATCACGGACCACAACGTCGAGCAGACCCTCGACATTGTGGACCGTGCCTACATCATGTACGAGGGGCGTATTCGCATCAGCGGCACGGTGTCGGAGCTGGTGTGGAACGAGGAAGTCGCCGAGATTTATCTAGGGCCGACACTGACCCAAAGGATGCGACAGCGATACCCACGACCGAACGGGAAGCAGTAAGCGGTGAGCCTGAAGACAAATCTGTATCAGAGCCAGCAGCTCCGTCAGGAGATGAAGATGAATCCACGCCTGTACCAGGCGATGGAGCTCCTGTACATGCCGCTGCTGGATCTGCAACAACACTTGAAGCAGGAGCTCGCCGAGAACCCGTTCCTCGAGCTGTCGGAGCCGGACGTGGGCGACGAGCCCGCACCCGAGGAGCCGGCGGCCGAGAGCAGCGACGACGAGATCGACTGGGAGGAGATCCTCCTGGATGGGTTTGACACCGGCGGCTGGCGCCCGCAGTACGAGGAGCGCGAGTACTATCAGCCCCCGGTGGTCAGCACCCGCGACCTGGCTGACCACCTCCTCGATCAACTCCGCTTGCTTTCCCTCTCGCACCGCCAGCACATCCTGGGCGAGGAGATCATCGGCGACATCGGCGACGACGGCTACCTGGCCTGCCCCCTGGAGGAGTTGCTCGCAAGCCTGAACGACTGGCTTGCCCAGGAGGCCGAGCGACGCCGGCAGTCCGGAGATGGGCGGTCGCCTGAGCCCCGTGCGCCATCCCAGGAGGCGGAGCCTGCCGGCGCGGAGACAGAGGCCGCCGCGCCGGCCCGACCAGCTCCGGCGGCTCCGGCGGCCCCGGCGGCCCCGGGCACCCCGGGCACCCCGGCTCCCGACGCGGCTCCCAGCCTGGGAGGGCAGGAGGTAGAATGGGAAGGGGCGGTGTTCGCCGCGCCCGCCGCCGAATGCTGGCCCCCGGAGGGCGAGCGGGGAACGGTGTCCGGGACCGGCGGTCTGGACGCCGCCGGTACCTTTGTGCCAACGCTGCCTGAGCCGGCGGCGGACGAAGCCGCGCTGAACGAAGCCGCGCTGAACGAAGCCGCGCTGAACGAAGCCGCGCTGAACGAAGCCGCGCTGAACGAA
>JACQVF010000053.1 GCA_016209885.1 Gemmatimonadota bacterium
CCCCGCGGTCGGTGATTCCCGCCCGTCCGGCCCGGGGCACGAACACCATATCCGGCCGGAGGAACTGACCCGTCACGAAGAGCAGGTCCACGTCCCAGAGCACGACGCCGAGCTCGTGGCGCAGCACGTAGCCGCGAAGGAGCTGGTAGAGACTCGCTGCCACCCATTGGTGGCGCGGGGAAGGCGCCGGCGTCACGAGCACCTCTCCGTCGATTACCTCGTACCGGTTGCCATCGTCCGGAAACCGGGCGTACTCCGCGTACGTCCACTGCGTCGTGGTCTCCAGCGGCCGACTCATACCTTCCTCCGATCGGGGCATGGATGGCGTGCCCTTTCCTGTCGGGCCATGCCATGGCCCCAGGGGTCAATCGCAAATTATCGGTGCGTGGGGGTTGCCGGCGAGGGCCGTGAACGGGATGCGGAGTCGAGAGGTCAGCGAGGAGTCCCCGCGTCTCGTGCCACGCCGATTCTCGACGGGCGTGAAGGGCTCACGGGCGCGTGAACCGCTCCCGCGTCAGGAGCCGGCCGCTCCCCGGCTCGTCGCCGAGGGCGCCGTCCCGGTACACGATCTCTCCGCGGCGCAGCACGATGCGCGGCCAGCCCGTGACCGTCCACCCCTCGTAGATCGAGAAGCCCGCGCGCGAGGGCGTCTCGCTTCCGCGAACTGGCCGCGTCGCCTCGGGATCGAAGAGGACGAGGTCGGCGTCGGAGCCCACGGCGATCGTGCCCTTCTCCGGATAGAGGCCGAAGAGCCGGGCGGCGTTCGTGGACGTCACGGCCACGAACCGCTCGAGGCTGATTCTCCCCGTGCGCACGCCCTCGGAGTAGAGCATGGGGAGCATGACCTCCAGGTTGTTCACGCCCGCGCGCGATGTCGCCACGGTGAGGCGCGGATCCATCTTCTGTTCGCGGGTCCAGGGGGCGTGGTCCGTGGCGACCGTGTCGATGGCGCCGCTGGCGAGTCCGGTCCAGAGCGCGTCCACGTCCTCGGCCTTCCGGAGTGGCGGCTGGCCCACGTATAGCGGGCCGTCGGGCTCGAGCAGGCGCTCCTCGGTAAGGTGGAGGTACATGGGGCGCGTCTCCACGTAGACGGGCAGGTCTCGGGCGCGGGCTTCCTCGCAGACGCGGAGGACGCGCTCGGAGGAGAGGTGGACGACGTAGATCGGTGCGCCCGTCGCCTCGCACATGGCGACGGCCCGCCGCGTGGCTACCTCCTCGGCCTCCACCGGCCGGCTCTCCGCGTAATGGCGGAGGGACGCTCTCCCCGCCGACCGCAGCCGCTCGATGGCCCTGGCCACGATGCCGGCGTCCTCGCAATGCATCATGACCAGCAGCCCGGCCTCCCAGGCGGCTTCCATGACGGCCGTGAAACCGGCGGCGTTCTCGTCGAACGTCGGGGAGACCATGTAGATCTTGATGCTCGTGTGCCCCGCCTCCGCGAGCCGGGGCAGAGTGGCCAGCGTCTCGCGGGTGGGGCTGCGGATCACGGTGTGGAGCATGATGTCGGCGATGGCTTCACGCCGGATCCGGGCTCCCTCCCTCCCCACCACCTCGAGGAGGGCGTCCGGCGGGTCCGGATACGACATGACGCCCAGCGTCGTGATCCCGCCGGCCAGCGCCGCCTTCGAGCCGGTCGTGAGATCGTCGACCCACGGGGGCGAGAGGTGGACATGGGGATCGACGCCGCCCGGGAGGACTAGGTGGCCGGCAGCGTCGATGACGTCGGCCTCGACGTCCGCAGGAAGTCGCTCCCCGATCTCCACGATCCTCCCGTCCCCGATCCGGAGGTCTGCGCGGAACCGGGAGCCCGCGGTGACGATGAGCCCGTTGCGGATGACGAGGCTCCGCCCCCTGGAGGCGGTCACGTCCGGGCCCATCCTGGACCGAGCGGGTCGAGGACCGCCTCCGGCGGCTCCGGATGTCTCAGGCCGCGCGGGCCCCCCGCCCAGCCAGGCGATGGCGCCGCCGGCCGCCCGCTCGAGCCAGTCACGGCGGTTCACGAAGCAGCTCTCGTCGCACGCGCCCTACCGGTCGGCCTCTCTCACCGCCGTCTCCGTGCTCGCCCTACCGCACCCGCCCCGGCGTGCGTTCGACCCATCCCTCCTCGACCAGGATCGTCTGGCGGAGCGTTGTCTCGCCGATCTTGAGCTCCACGACGTACAGGCCCGGAAGCACGTTCCTGAGCTCGTCCTCGGAGAGGGGCCCGCCGAGCTCGCGGGGCCGCGGCTCCTTGCTCTTCAGGTCCCAGACGAGCTGGTGGATGCCGGGGCGTCCGGACCCGGTGAGGCTCTGGATGACGTCCTCGTCCTTCCCTTCCGCGGAAGCGCTGTCGGCGGCCGGACGACCGCCCCGCGCCTGGCCCCGCCCTCCCCGGCCGCCGCCCTCTTCCGCGGTCGCGCCCGCCTTGCGGATCGTCAGGGTCGCGTCCTTGCCCTGATCCTTGCGGAGGTAGTAGGTGATCGCCGCCCCGTAGGGCGGGTTCGGCGTGGTGAAGAACTGCTGCCCGGTGGCGCCGTAGGTGTCGCGGCGGCGGTGGCTGCGGGCGGACTTCACCTTGAAAAGGTGGGCATCGGCCGCAAGCAGGCTGTCGCTGAGCTCCTCGAGGGGGCCGATATCGAGGATCCAGATGCTCCTGCCGAACGTGCCGACCACGAGTTCTTTCGAGCGGGGGACGATGTCCATGTCCCGGATCGCCACCGTGGGCAGGTTGTTCTTGAGGCGCACCCACTTGTTGCCGCCCTGGTTCGAGAGCCAGAGCCCGTGCTCGGTGCCCACGAAGAGGAGCTTCGGGTTCACGGGGTCCTCACGGATCACGTAGCTGGCGCCGTCGGCGGGGAGGTCGCCGGTGATCTCGGTGAAGGTCTCACCGCCATCCGTGGTCCTGAAGACGTAGGGGCGATAGTCGTCCCGCTGATGGCAGTCGTAGACCACGTAGGCGGCGAGGCGGTCGAGGTGGGAGGGCTCGATCTCGGCGACCCAGCAGCGCCGGGCCTGCTCCTGAGGGATGGGGTCCGTCACGTTGCGCCAGCTCGTGCCGGCATCCGTGGTCACCCACAGGAGCCCGTCGTTCGAGCCGGCCCAGAGCACGCGGGAGTCCAGGGCCGACTCCGCCACGGAGTGGAGGGAGTGGTACGAGGTGTAGTCGACCTCGGGCTCGGGGCTCGTGCGGTTCGCCCGGGTCAGGTCGCCACCCAGGAGCTCCCAGCGCTCGCCGCGCTGGCTCAGCCTGAAGACATGATTGCCGCCCAGGTAGAGGACGGTGGGGTCGAAGCGCGAGATGATGAACGGCGTATTCCAGTCCCAGCGGAAGTCGTAGCCGCTCTCCGTGCCGGCGTCCTCGGCGTGGGGCTGGAGCGGCTTGAACTCCCACGTGTCGACATCCAGGCGCGTGAGGTTTCCGAACTGGTACTCGCCGTAGCGGGTGCTCGGGCTGTCCGGGGCGACGGCGGAGTGGAAGCCGTCGCCACCGTGGACCCAGTACCAGTCTGCATCCGTGATTCCTAGCTCCTCGCGGGTCCGGCTCGGCCCGCACCAGATCCCGTTGTCCTGGAGGCCGCCGCACACGTGATACGGAACCTTCGTCGTGTCGGCGTTGACCTCGTAGAACTGGCCGACGGGAATGATCTGGTGGGCCCAGGTTTCTCCGCCGTCGTAGGTGATGTAGACGCCCCCGTCGTTGCCCAGGATCATGCGGGCCGAGTCGTCGGGGTCGATCCACAGGGCGTGGTGGTCCACGTGCACCCGCTCCATGCGGAGCGGCGCGAACGTGCGGCCGCCGTCCCGGGAGCGGTCGAGGCTCGTGGCCGCCAGGAAAACGCGCTGATCGTCGTTCGGGTCGACCCACACCTCGTTGTAGTAGTAGTCCGGCACGGCGGACAGGTCATTCACGCGGGTCCAGCTTGCGCCGGCGTCGTCGCTGCGGAAGATCCCGCCGAACGGGCTTATCCGCGGGTTCTTCGCGCTGTGGGCGACCTGAATCACCGCGTAGACGATCTTCGGATTCTTCGTGCCGATGGCAAGCCCGATGCGTCCGAGGACGCTGCTGGGGAGCCCATTGTTCAGCGCCGGGTCCGTGAGCCGTTGCCATGTCCTGCCGGCGTCCGTGGTCTTCCAGATCGCGCTGCCGGCGCCCGCGCCCTCCATGTGGCCGCCGCCCCAGCGCAGCCGGTGCCAGGCCGTGGCGTAGAGGACGTCCGGGTCCGCCAGGTCCATCTTCAGGTCCACGAACCCGGTGGTGTCGTCCACGAAGAGGATCTTCTGCCAGGTCTTTCCGCCGTCGCTCGTCTTGTAGATCCCGCGTTCCGGGTTCGGGCCCCAGAGGTGGCCGAGGGCGGCGACGTAGACGACGCTCGTGTCCGTGGGGTGGATCGCGATGCGCCCGATCTCCCGCGTGTCCCGGAGCCCCATATGCTTCCAAGTAGCGCCGCCGTCTGAGGACCTGTAGACGCCGTCGCCCCACGAGTTTGAGCGCAGCGAGTTGCGCTCGCCCGTGCCGACCCACAGGACCCTGGGATTCCAGCGCGCGACCGCCAGATCGCCGATGCTCGCGGAGCCCTCCTTCTCGAAGATCGGCTTCCAGGTGGTGCCGTTGTTCGTGCTCTTCCAGACGCCGCCGGACGCCGTGCCCACATAGATCGTCTTGTGTCCGGCCGTATCCGGGACCGCGATCGCGGTGATGCGGCCGGACATGTTCGCGGGGCCGATGAACCGGAAGCTGAACGGCTGAAGCAGGCTGTCCGTGAGGACGGGTGGCAGGCTGTCCGCCCGCGTGCGCGACGGAAAGTCTCTGGCCCGATTTGGGACCGCGGGAAGCGCGGGAGAGTGGAGAAGCGCCGCAAGGAGGATCGCGCCGATCACACCGGAGGAGGGCAGCCGGATCGCCCCGGCAGCCGGGCAGCGACGCTGCGTGCTGGCACCCACAGGCGATCTCCTGGTCCAAACAGGTCGCTGAAGGGCCACAGCGACCCACCGTAGTTCTTCAGCGACCCGCTCTAAGGGGAAAGCCGAAGTGTGGCTATTATGGCGGGCGCCGCGGCCAGCCGCAAAGCGCCGCGCGCGGCGCGGGCGTGGGGGACGCGCGGCACGGGCCCCGGATGCCATCCGGCCACGTCAGGGATGTCGATGCGTCGGGATCCGTTCAGAGGAAGTACTGCCCTACGCTGACCTGGTAGTGCTGGGCATCCAGAGTCCTCAGGATGGCGCGCGCAGGAGCGTGCGTTTCCGAGAGAGCCACTTCGAAGGGCTCGGCGCGGGGCGCACCTTCGGAGTCCGTGAGGACCAGCACCGCGGGCCGGTACGCGTGCTCGGGGGCGCCGCTTCCGTCGAGGACCACCGCGACCTCGCGGGTGTTCAGGACGACCAGGGTGCCTACGGGACAGAGGCCGATGACGCGGATCAACGCCTTCACGAACCTGGGATCCAGCCCCCATCCCGGTTCGTCCAGCATGCGCCGCAGCACGCGGTCGGGCGCTTCCCCTGCGAAGCGGTAGGAGCGGGCGGAGGTGGCCGCATCGAAGGCGTCGGCCACGGCGACGATTCGGGACAGCGGCGCGAGGCCCCGGTGCCGGCGAGCGGGTGGGTAGCCGCCGCCATCGCACGTCCGGTGATGCTCGTAGGTCACGAGCATCGGGCGGAACGGCGGTTCGGCGAAGCCGGAGAGCTCGCCGAGAGCCACCAGCCCCTCCCGTGGATGCGTCTCCAGAACCTCTCGCTGCGTGGGCGCCATCCGTCCCGGCCTGGCGGCCAGGTCCGGGGCCAGCCGGGTCTTGCCGATATCGTGAAGCAGCGCGCCCAGTCCCAGGGTGTAGAGCTGCCAGCGGTTCAGGCCGAGCTCCTGACCGATGGCCACGCTCAGGATGCTGACGTTGACCGGATGCGTGAACGCGTATTCGTCGAACTCCCTCAGCGCGATCATGCCCACGAGCGTCGTGCGGTTCTTCAGTACCTGGTCCACGATCTCCTGCACCGCCCGCTTGAGTCCGCGCAGGTTGGCCGGCTTCCCGGCCCGCACGCTCGTCAGGAGCTCTCGGGCCACGCGCACAGTCTGGAAGTACGTGCGCTTCGCCGCTTCCCTGCGCACGTCGGCGTGCTCGGCGGCCTCCACCTCGCGGGCGGGCCGGACGTCGATGTGTCGCACGGGCGATGCGGCCATCTCCGCCGTGAACCGCTCGAAGGCGTCCGTGGCGGCCCCTCGCGCTGCGAGCAGCAGAAGCAACGGAGCCCATTCGCTGCGCTCGACCCCCGGGGCGATCTCGGCCACCCCGATCCCGTGACGCTGAAACGCCTGGGCCACGAAGCGCACGCTGGCGTAGTTGGAGACGTCGACCCGGATCCGGACATCGTTGATGAAGAAGAAGTCGCCGGCGAGCCGGATCTCGAGGGCGCCCTCGTCCTGCAGGATGCCGCAGACGGCGTTGTGCAGCTCCGTGAGCGCGTTCTGCGCCGCCTCGTTCTCCGGCGGATAGAGCTTGAGCGTCTGGAGCGCCACGTAGGTGGTTTGCAGAAGCTGCCGGCCCCTGACCCGGATGCGCGACGCGTCGCGCTCCATCAGCTTTCCCTCTTGAGCGCGCGTGCGACGGCGGAGCGTACCACGACTTCGGGCTCCGCGACGGCTCGGTGGAGGGCCGCCTCGGCCGCCTCGCCTGGGATCCGGCCCAGCGCGAGCGCCGCGCACGCCCGGAGGTCGGACGCCTGCTTGCGTGCCAGCAGCCCGCGGGCGTTCAGCAGGGCCTCGAGAACCGGGACGCTGGCCTCGGCTCCCACGTCCGCGTACGCCTCGAAGAAGGCAAGCTTCTCGGTGAGATCGGCATCCCGGATCGCCTTGCCGAGGATGAGGTCACGGAGCCGGGGCAGGGTCTCGCGGATGCGAAGGGCGCCGAGGCCACGGGCGGCGGCGATGCGGACCGCCCGGTCGCGGTCGGACACCGCGCTCAGCAGCCCGCGCACGGCCTCCCTCGCGCCGACGGCGACGAGGGCGTCCACGGCCACGCGGCGGACCGACTCCTCGGGCCGGCCCAACAGGCGCACCAGCTCGGGGACCGCCGACGCCGCGCGGATCCGGCCCATGAGGCGCGCGGCGCCCGCCGCGACCCGGGCGTCCGGCGAGACCAGGAGGCGCAGGAACGGCGCCTCATCCTCGCGGGCCAGGTTCGCCACGGCCTCCTCCACGAGCGAACGGAACGGCCGACTCTCCGATGTTTCCGCCGCGGCCATGACCGGGGCCAGCGCGTCTCGCCGCACGTGCCGCAGGGCTGCGGTCACCATCTCCACCGGAACGCGGCCCACGTTGTCCTCCAGCGCTCGGATCAGGCGCGAGACGTTCGTTTCGTCGCTCAACTCCTCCTCGATCGCGGCCGCCTCGCGACGCATCTCCTCGTCGAAAACGCCGGCCGTGCCGCGCAGCGCGTCCAGCTCGCCGAGGAGGCGGATCACCGCATCCAGCCTGCCCCACCTGAGGAGCGATGGAAGGAGCGCCCTCAGAATCTTGACGATCCGCCGCTGCAACTTCGGCTCGGGTGCTTCGAGGCAGTCGAAGAGCGCGTCGAGGGCATCCACGACGACGTCCCGCTCCAGCTCCTTCTGGAGCTCGTCACCCACCTCCACGTGCTCGAGCCCGTCCAGGTAATAGCGTCTCGCATCGAAGCCGTCGCCCACGGCCCTCGCGTGCCGCGCGTCTTCAGCGAGCGCATCTCCCTCCCGCAGCGTTTCCAGTTCCTCCTCGTGGGCGACCGCTCTGAGAGCGCGGGTCACGCCCGAGGCCGCCGGATCGCTCGGCTCGGGAATCGCAAGCCCGTCTGCGAAGATCTCCGCCGCCCAGTAACGCAGGCACGAGAAGTTCCCTTCCCACAGCAAGGTGAGCAGGTCATCCTCCTCGGTCCGCAGGTGCTGCGCCTGGTGGAGCACGCTCACGAACGGCTCCAGCTCCTCCTCTTCGAACCCGCACAGGAAGGTGAGCCCACGAACGCCCTCCTTGCGGAAGAGGAAAGCGAGCGACTCCGCGCGGTTCTCGTTCTCGTAGACCGTTTCACCGCTCAGCTCGATCCTCGTCTCCTCGACCACGAGATCGATGCTGTCCGTGTGATCCCAGAGGGCGAGGAAGGACGAGCGGAGCGCGGAGAGAAAACGACCGTAGGAGGCGTTATGCTGCCCGTAGAGGTGGTACGCCCACCTCGTCTTTCCGAGGGTCAGGAGCAGCTCTGCAACCCGCTCGACCGGCTGCGCACGCTGGCTGAGCGCCAGCGCGGGCGCCGTCTGCAGGTGCACCGAATCGCCCACGGCGTAGCCCGGCGGCAGGGGGGGTGGCTGGTCGCGTGCCTACCCTCCTCTTATGGTGGACTGGAGCCGGGGTGTCAAGCCTCGCGACTACGTCGGCCACGTCGGCGGCCCTTGGGCTCTCGACGTCGGCGTGGTCTACTACGCGTACGCTTCCTTCATCCCCATCATCCCCATGAGCTGGCGCGCGGGGCCGCGGGTCCGTTCCCGACGCTAGGTTCGGACCTGTGCTTCGATGCACTCCACGAGCTTGTCGGGATCGATGGGCTTCGCCAGGAAGGGGTAGCCACCGATCCTTCCCCGATGGGCCCCCACCTCCGCCTCCGAAACCAGGGCGGTGAGAAAGACGATGGGAGTCAGCCCGAGCGCGGGATCGGCTTTGATGTCGGCGGCGACCGTGGCGCCGTCGGTATCGGGCATGACGATATCCAGGATGACCAGGTGGGGGCGAAACTCGCGTGCCGCGGCGAGTGCGCGCTTGCCGTGGTTCTCCGTCCTCACCTCGTAGGCGCCGGTGGCCTCGAGATAGAGCTTGAGCGTACGGGTGATGGTCGCTTCGTCGTCAACGAGCAGGATGCGCTTCTTCTCAGTCGGTTCCATGGCCGGCTTCCTCCGGGTGCAGTTTCATGACGATGGTCGCGCGTACTCCGCCCGGATCGCGGTTCGCGATGGAGAGCTTGCCGTTGTGCATCTCGACGATCTGCCGGGCGACCGCGAGGCCCAGGCCCGTGCCCTGGCCGGTGGGCTTGGTGGTGAAGAACGGGTCGAAGACTTTGGGCAGCTTGTCCTCCGGGATCCCGGGCCCGGTGTCGTCGACCTCGACGACCACGGCGGGCCCTCCGCTGCCCGCGCGATCCGGGCGCCCGCTGTTCGCGCTCTGGACCGGTGCGGAGGCGGGGTCGAGATAGGTGCGCACGGTGAGCGTGCCGCCAGCGGGCATGGCCTGAGCCGCGTTCGTGAAGATGTTCACCAGCACCTGCTGGATCTTGTAGCTGTCCAGGGTCACCGGCGGAATGTCGTGCGCGAGCTCGCGCACGACGGTGACCTGCGAGCGGTCGAGCTCGTGCTTCACCAGCGCGAGGGTGCGCTCCACCAGGCCGTTCAGGTCGTCCACCTTCATGTACAGCTCGCGGGGTGTCGAGAAGTTGAGGAGCTCGCGGATGACGAAGTCGGCCCGCTTGACGGCGAGCCACATGTCGTGGAGGAGCCCCTGGACGTCCGGGTTCTCCGTCGGTGCGTGCTCCCGTAAGTAATGGACGCCCGTAAGCAGGGTCATGAGCGGGTTTTTCACCTCGTGGGCGACACCCGCGGCCAGGCGTCCCACGGACTCCAGCTTCTCCGCCTGGATGAGCTGGAGCTGGGCGGCCTTGAGTTCCTCGTGGGAGCGCTGGAGCTGCTGGTATGCCTGTTCGAGCTTGTCTTGTGCCTTCCACCGCTGGTCCTCGGCCTCGCGCACCTCGGAGAGCCAGCCGAACCCGAGGGCGATCCCGATGTAGGCGCTGACGATGAAGAGGAAAAGCGGCCAGTCCTGGATCTGGGCGCTGGCGAGAAGCGCCGTCACGTAGCCGAGCGAGAGGAGGACCATTCCCACGGCCAGCGCCGCACTCACGAGTGGCCAGCCGCGATAGTGGGCGAGGAGGAAGGCGGGCACGAGGGCGAGCATCCAGAGGAGAATGCGGTACTGACCCAGCGACTCCGGGAAGAAGATCGCGCCGGCCAGCGGGACGGCGAGCGCGGCGAGGGAGAGCACGAGCGCCCGCGGTGGGAGCGGACGGAGCGAGTAGCCGGAAGCGGCTTGCATCGTGCCTAGGTCTCCGGTTCGGCGAAGCGAGCTACCCGTCGCGCCGCACCCCCCCCTGAATGCGAGCCGAACCGGCCGTCCGGTCGCAACCTGCGTACCGCAGGAGTCTCGGCGGAGCGGCCCGGGGACGGGCGATCGGCACGTGGGGGCGGTGTCTCGGCGGGGGTCCCGGCGCCGATCAGGAGAGCGGCGAGCGGCGGCGCGAGTTGATGACCCCGGTGTCGAAGCCGGAGAGATGGAGCCCGCCGTGGAAGCGGGCGTGCTCGATCTTCAGGCAGCGGTTCATCACCACGGTCAGTCCAGCGCCCGTGGCGATGAGGGCGGCTTCCGGGCTCCAGATCCCGAGCTGCAGCCAGAGCGTGCGGGTTCCGAGGGCGATGACCTCGCGGGCTATGGCCGGGCACTCTTCGGGCCGGCGAAAGACATCCACGATATCCGGAACGACGGGGAGGGCGTCCAGCGACGGATAGACGGACCGCCCCAGGATCCCCTCCTCCCTGGGATTCACGAAGTAGACTTCGAAATGGGTGGATGAGCTCACCAGATACGTGGCCACGAAGTTGCTGGGCCGCGCCGGGTTCGATGATACGCCGACCAGCGCTACCTTGCGGGCGGCCTGGATGACGGCCAGCCGCTCCCTGGCCGTCGGCGGCGTCCAGCCGGGGACGGGCGGGAACCTCAACGGCGGCGTCGTGACCGTGCTCACGGGTGCACCTTGTCGGCGGGGTGCAGTGGATTCGCCGCGCTCGTGAGACCGCTTCGGCGTCCGGGTGGGGAGATGGGGCTCATAGCGCCGCCCGCTCCAGCGCCTGATCCAGGTCCCAGAGGATGTCCTCGACATCTTCGAGTCCCACCGAGATGCGGACCATCTCGGGGGTCACGCCCGTGCCGGCCAGCTCGTCCTCGGAGAGCTGCGAGTGGGTGGTCGATGCCGGATGGATCACCAGCGTGCGGGTGTCGCCCACGTTGGCCAGGTGGCTGATCACCTCCAGGGCCTCGATGAAGCGGGCGCCGCCCTCGCGGCCGCCGACCACGCCGAACGTGAAGATCGAGCCGCCCGGACCCGCGGGCATGTACTTGCGCGCCAGATCGTGATACGGCGAGTCCGGGAGCCCCGCGTACTGCACTCCGGTGACCCTCGGGTGCTCGGACAGCCACTCGGCGACCGGCCGGGCGTTCGCTACGTGGGCGTCCATGCGGACCGGAAGCGTCTCCAGCCCCTGGAGGAAGAGAAACGCGTCAAACGGGGACAGGCACGGCCCGATGTCCCGGAGCTGCTCGACCCGGACCTTCGTGCAGAACGCGTACTCCCCGAAGTTCTCCCACCAGCGCAGGTTCCTGTACGTGGGCACCTGCTCCGTCATCTGCGGGAACCGCCCGCAGTCCCACGGGAACGTCCCCGACTCCACGATCACGCCGCCAATGGACGCGCCATGCCCGCCGATGAACTTCGTGGCGGAGTGCACCACGATGTGCGCCCCCCACTCGAGGGGACGGCAGAGGTAGGGCGTCGCAAACGTGTTGTCCACGACGAGCGGCAGATCGTGGGCCCGCGCCACGTCCGCCAACCCCTCGAGGTCCGCGATCGCGCCGGACGGATTCGCGATGATCTCCGTGTAGATGAGCTTCGTATTCGGTTGGATCGCGGCCGCGAAATCGGCCGGATCGTCGCTCCTCACGAACGTGGTCTCGATCCCGAGCCGCCGCAGGGTGACGTTGAACTGCGTGTAGGTCCCCCCGTACAGATAGGCGCTCGAAACGATGTGGTCTCCCGCGCTGGCGAGCGCCAGCGCGGTCAGGAACTCCGCCGCCTGCCCGCTGGCCGTCGCCACCGCCCCGATCCCACGTTCCAGGCTCGCCATCCGCTCCTCGAAGGCCGCCACCGTGGGATTCGAGATCCGGGTGTAGATCGTCCCGTACTTCTGCAGCGCAAAGAGGTCCGCCGCGTCCTTCGTGTCCTCGAACACGAAGGCGGCCGACGCGTAGATGGGCACCCCCCGGGCGCCCGTCGTGGGATCCGGACGCGCTCCCGCATGGACCGCCCGGGTGCGGAAACCCCAGCGACGGTCCACCGCCAACGGGCGATCCTCGCTCACGACTCGCTTCACAGCCGCCGATGTCGTCGTATCCGTGGACATGGGCCCTCCCGCTCCATCGTGGCCGCCGCGGCGCGACGACCGCGCTGGCTTCCCATCTCACATCCTCGATCACCGGGAAAGACCACGGCCGCCCGCCCTGGTGGGACCACGGGGAGCACCATGCGAAGGGGCAGGCTACGTATCCGGCCTTGTGTGCACTCATTCTCACGCCCACGCGGGACCGTGTCAAGCGGGCTCGGGCGCGGGGGCGCGGGCTGGCCTGGGGCGCCGGGCCGCGCCGGGCCGCGAGGGAGGCGGCGCGTGGGAGGCGGCGCGTGGCCACGGCGGGGTGAACGGGCGGGAGGCGAGTTCGGTGCGGAAGCGAGGGCAACCCGCGGAATCTCTGTTTGCGGGGTGGCGTCAACGGCGTGGGTGGCACACCTTTAGAGTCTTATAGGCCTTCAGGCTTTCAGGAAGGTCGAGCAACCGTGGCGGCGGCGTGCAAGGGAGGTGAACCATGGGCATCGAGCTCACGTATCTCGGCCACGCGGGCTTCCTGCTGGATGACGGGAGGAACGCCGTGGCCATCGATCCGTTCCTCACAGACAACCCGGTGGCGAAGCACAAGCCCTCGGAGATCCGGTGCCGGGCGATCGTGCTCACCCACGGGCATGCGGACCACTTCGGCGATACGGTGGCCATTGCGAAGGCGAACGGCGCCACCGTCTACGCAGCGTTCGAGATCACGGCGTACCTCGAGGAGCAGGGGGTGTCGAAGCTCGAGCCGGGGAACCCGGGCGGTAAGATCTCGGCGGACTGGGGCTGGGTCGCATTCACGCAGGCGTTCCACTCCTCGTCGTACAACGGGCGCTACATGGGGATGCCCACGGGCGTTGTGGCGCACCTGGGCGGGGTGACGGTCTACCACTGCGGTGACACGACGCTGTTCAGCGACATGAAGCTCATTGGCGAGATCTACTCGCCGGACGTTGCCCTCATCCCCATCGGCGACCGGTTCACCATGGGACCCGAGCTCGCGACGCGGGCGGCGGAGTTCATCAAGCCCAAGGTCGCGGTGCCGATCCACTACCGGACATGGCCGCTGCTCGTGCAGGATGCCTCGGGGTTCAAGCCCAAGGGGGTGGAGGTGAAGGTCCTGGAACCGGGCGAGACCTGGGCATACAGGTAGCGTTCGTGCCGACGGGCGCGGCGGAGGGCGGAGGGTCGCGTCCGGCGCGCAACCGTCACGCGCCGGCGTGCGTTTACGCGCATAGCGAGCTTCGAGGCGCTTGACCGCGCGTCGCTGCGGCGCATACTCATAGAGCTCTTGGGTCGGAACGCTGATCCGGGCAAGGCGCAGCGAGTGGGTCTCGGTATGTCCGTGAGCGTGGAACTCCATATGCGAACGATGTGCGCGGTGGGCGTGGCGACGGCCGTCGTGTTGGGGGCGCGCCCCGTGGCCGCGCAGGAGCCGCCGCCCATCGCCTTCGACACGTTCACGCTGGGAAACGGCCTCAAGTTCGTGGTTCACGAGGACCACTCGACACCCATCGTGGCCGTGAACGTCTGGTACGACGTGGGGAGCGCCAACGAGCCGCCCCGGCGCTCGGGCTTCGCCCACCTGTTCGAGCACATGCTCTTCGAGGAGACGGAGAACCTGGACAAAGGCGAGTTCGCGGAGCTGATCCTCGGTGCCGGCGGCACGTACAACGGTACGACGAACACGGACCGGACGGCCTACTTCGAGACGGTGCCGGCGAATCGGCTGAACCTGGCGCTCTGGCTGGAGGCCGAGCGCATGGCGCGGCTACGGGTCACCAAAGAGAACTTCGAGCGCGAACGCGAGGTGGTGAAGGAGGAGCGGCGGCGTAGCATCGACAACCGGCCGTATGGCTCGGCCTTCCTGACGCTGGACACTCTGATGAACGACTGGCCCCCTTACGACCACACGGTCATCGGGAGCATGGAAGACCTGAACGCCGCCACCGCGGACGATGTCCTCGGTTTCTACCGCCGCTTCTATGTGCCCAACAACGCGACGGTCGTCATCGCGGGCGACGTGACGGTAGCCGAGGTGCGCGCTCTGGCCGAGCAGTACTTCGGGTGGGTTTCCCGGGGCGCCGAGCCCGAGGCGCTGCCGCGGCTCCCACCCGTCCCGCGGAGCGACGGCGAGCGCCGGGCCACGCTCGAGGACAAGCTGGCGAACACGCCGCTCTATATGGCCGGATTCACTCTTCCGCCCCACGACCACCGGGACACGTACGCCCTCCAGCTTCTCTCCGGCATCTTCAGCGAGGGGGAATCCAGCCGGCTGTTCCAGCGGCTCGTAAAGGATGAGAAGGCGGCGCTCACCGTGTTCGCCGGGATGGACACCCGCGTGGGTCCGTCCAGCTTCTACTTCGCGGCGCTGCCGAATCAGGGCGTAGGGATCGAGCGCATCGAGGCGCTCGTCAACGATGAGGTCGAGAAGCTGCAAAAGGAAGGGGTTTCGGAGCGCGAGCTCCAGAAGTCGAAGAACCAGCTGCGGGCCGGGCAGATCATGGGTCGGCAGACTGTCTTCGCGAAGGCCGAGTCGCTCCACCATTACCGGTTGTACCATGCCGCCATCGGTGAGATCAATACGGATCTGGCGAACTACATGGCGGTGACGCCCGACGACATCCGCCGGGCCGCCGGCGTGTACCTGGTCCCCGCCAACCGCACGGCGATCCTGGTGATGCCTGGGAAGTCAGCCTCGCAAGGTGGTGGGGGCGACTCGCCGTCCGGCAGTCGCTGAGGGGGCGACCATGAGCGTCATGCCGCGCACGCGCTTCCCGGCGTTGCTCGCCGTCCTCGCGGCGGGCCTCGCCCACCACGCCGGGGGCGTCGCCCCGCGCGCGCTCGAGGCGGCGGCCGCGCCCGTGGCCCCGGAGCTGCGGCCGCAGGAGGGTAGGCGGCAGGAGCAGCGCAAGAAGGCGGAGCCGCCCGCGGCGCTTGCGCCGAAGCCGGTGTCGTTTCCGGCGTACCACGAGCGCAAGCTCGCCAGCGGCGCGCAGGTCATCGTCGTGGAGAACCACGAGCAGCCCGTGGTCCGCATCGATCTGCGGATCCGGGGCGGCAGCGCCGTGGACCCGCGGGACGTGGTAGGCACCTCCGACCTCACCGCCGAACTGCTCAACAAGGGGACGAAGACGCGGACGGCCCGCCAGCTCGCCGAGGCCATCGACTTCGTGGGCGGCTCCCTGGGCGCCGGTGCCGGCACGGACTGGATGAGCGTGAGCGCCACGGCGCTCACGGAGTTCCTGGATACGGCACTGGTGCTGCTCTCCGACATCGTGCTGAACCCGACGTTCCCGGACGAGGAACTCGAGATCGCACGCCAGCGAATGCTCAGCGCGCTGCAGCTCGAGCTCAGCCAGCCTGAGGCTCTGGCGGAGCGGCGGTTCCTGACGGAGGTCTACGGCACTCACCCGTATGGCAAGCTGCCGACTCCGGAATCGCTGAAGGCGATCAAGCGGGCCGACGTCGGGGAGTTCCACCGCGCGATTTTTCGGCCGGGCAACGCCCTTTTCGTCGTGGCGGGCGACGTGAGCCCGGACGATGTCGTGATGCGCCTCGACCGGCACTTCAGCGGGTGGGCGTCCGGGTCCGCGCGGCCACCCACGTACTTCGCGCCTCCGGCACGAGAGCGCCGTGAGGTCGTGCTCATCCACAAGCCGGGCTCGGTGCAGGCGGTGATCCGGGTGGGGCACCTGATCCCGCCGGCCACCTACGCCGCCTGGCCGACCCTGGACGTGCTGCGCCAGATCCTGGGCGGCTCGTCTACCGGCTGGCTCTTCAAGGTGCTGCGGGAAGAGAAGGGGTTTACCTACGGCGCCTATGCGACCACGGCGGCTCGCGTGGATCGCGGCTACTTCCAGGCGTGGGCCGAGGTCCGAAACGAGGTGACGGACAGCGCCATGACCGAGCTGTTCCGCCTGCTGCGGCGCATTCGGGAGGAGCCGGTGCCGGCGGCGGACCTGAAGCTGGCCAAAGACTTCATGACGGGCTCGTTCCCGATTACCGTCGAGACGCCACAGCAGGTGGCGGGCCAGGTGGCGACGACGCGGCTCCTGGGCCGCCCCGCCGACTACCTCCAGAGCTACCGCGACCGCGTCGTGGCGGTGAGCGCCGAGGACGTACAGCGGGTGGCGCGCGAGCTCGTCGATGCCGACCGGGCGATCGTGGTGGTCGTGGGCGACGCGACTCAGATCCGGCAGAAGCTCGGGGCCTTCGGGCCGATCCGCATGTTCGACGTCGAGGGTAAGCCCGTCGCGCTCGCGGACATCGAGGTGCGCGCCGCGGAGATCGCGTTCGATGCCTCCGGGCTGCGGCCACGCATACTGGTCTACAGCCTGGTCGTGCAGGGGAACCCCATGGGCGAGATCACCGCGACCGTGAGCCGCGAGCGCCTCGAGGGGCGGGACGTGGTGAGGATGGCGTCGACCGGCGGCGGAATGGGCCTCACCATGAAGAGCCAGGTCGCATTCGATGCCCGCACGTTCACGCCCATCTTCTCGCAGATGGAGCAGCGGGCGGGCCCGATGCGGATGGCGACCGAGCTGCGCTACGAGGGCGGGAGGATCACCGGCAGCGTGACGGAGCCCCAGGGCCAGACGAAGACGGTGGACGCCTCGGTGGTCGCGGGCACGATCCTACCCGGCATGGATGACGCCGTCGTTGAGCTCGCGGATTTCGTGAAAACGAAGGAGCTCAAGCTCCCGGCGTTCAATCCGCGGTCGGGCACGGCGTACACGCTCACGATCAAGGTGACGGGTGAGTCGAGGATCAAGGTGTCCGCCGGCGAGTTCGAGGTCTACGAGCTGGAGGTGAGCGGCGCGGAGGGGCGGCAGCGGATCTACGCCCGCAAGGAGGCGCCGCACGTCATGGTGAAGCAGGAGTCGTACGGACAGCCGGTCGTCATCGAGCTGAAGGAGATCCGGTAGCGGTGGACGCGGCGCGAGCGCTGGGAGAAATGGGGAGATCGAGCATGGCGGCGGTGAGGACGGCGAAGACGAGATCTCGGGGACGGTCGGCGGCTTCTCGCGCCGGTTCTGGAGCTCCAGCGAGCAGGCGCCGGTTCGGCATTGCGCCGAATGAGGGTCTGACGTACGGCGATTGCGTCCACGGGAGGTTGGTGAATACAGGACGCTGGACGCGCCTTGGCCTCGCGGCCCTGGCTTTCTTCGCCTTGCTCGCCGGCCCCGGTGGCGTGGCGGCCCAGGCCCCCCGCGACACCGCGAGCAAAGCGCCGGCGGCGCCCGACTCCGTGGCCTACGAGCTGGAGGGACTCATCGTCGAAGCGAGCCGGCCCGTGGCGGCCATGGCCGGTGCCAGCGCGGTGGAGCTCCGGCTGGACTCCCTGAACGCACTGCCATCGGCGACGATGGGCGAGGTACTGCGGCGGATGCCGTTCGTGCGCATCCGGCGCAACTCCCGGGGCGAGGACCAGCCGTCGCTGCGGGGCGTGGAGGAGCGGCAGCTCGCTGTGCTCGTGGACGGGATCCCGATCACGCTGGGTTGGGACAGTCGCACGGACCTGTCGCTCATCCCGCTCACGGCCGCTCGGGAGGTGACCGTGGTCCGGGGCCTCTCCTCGGTGCTGGCGGGGCCGAACGCGCTGGGTGGCGTGATCATGGTGGGGATCACGGGCGGTCCGTTCCCCGAGCGGCTGACGCGTCCCTTCCGCCTCCAGACGGGGGTCGAGCACACGGGTGCCGTGTCGTTGGCGGGTGAGGCGGACGGCCTCTGGCGTTCCGGGGATGGCGGTCTGCTGGTCCGCGCGGGTGCGGGGTATCGGGACATCCCCGGCCTCGCGCGGCCCGGGGACGTGTCCCAGCCGGCGGGCGGTGAGCGGCTCCTGAACACGGACCTCAGTCACCAGAACGGCTTTCTCGCGGCCCGCTACCGTGCCCGGAGCGGGCGCTGGGCCTCCCTCTCGTCGCTGGCGTTCCGTGCGGAGAAAGGGGTGCTGCCCGAGCTGCACGTCCAGCAGCCGCGTTTCTGGCGGATTCCGTCGGTCTGGCGCTCCGTCACCGCACTCTCGGCCGGGACCGGGTGGCAGCGGACGCCATGGGGGCGCGGCGACCTCGAGGCCATGGTGGGGATCGACCTCGGGCACCAGCAAACCGACGCCTACGAGTCCTTCGACTTCCAGAAGACCCTGGCGACCGAGAGGGCCGACAGCCGTACGCTCACCGTGCGGCTCCTGGGCGAGCATTCCCTGGGTCCGGGGATCCTTCGCACTGCGCTCACCCTCGCCGACACGCGCAACGACCAGCGCGAGCCCGACAATCCGGGGGTCTTCGAGCAGCGGCTCTGGAGCATGGGCGTGGAGGCAGAGCGACCGCTGGCTCGGGGCGGCGCGGCGGGCTCGTGGTTCGCCGATCCGGTCCTCAACATCGGGCTGAGCGCGGATGGCGCCGCGACTCCGCAGAGCGGGGGGAGGCCTCGCCGCGACGCGATCCACGCGTGGGGTGCGCGCGTCGCCGGCAGCGCACTCGTGGCCCGCGGCGCGGCCCGGCTCCACGGAGGCGTGAGCCGCAAGGTCCGTTTTCCGGCGCTGCGGGAGCTGTATTCCGGGGCGCTCGGCCGGTTCGAGCCGAACCCGGAGCTGGGGCCCGAAGTGCTGAAGGTCGGCGAGCTGGGCATCACGGGCTCCTTCGGCCCCGTCGAGGCACAGCTTACGCTGTTCCAGCAGCGCCTCGAGGGCGCGATCGTGCGGACCAGCACGGCGGCAGGGAAGTTCCGGCGCGAGAACCGGGACGAGATGCGCAGCACGGGGGTGGAGCTGCTGGCGAACTGGCACGTCGGCGCGCTGTCCCTTGGCACCGATCTGACCCTCCAGGACGTCCAGGTCCTGGATCCGACGGCGCGCGCGGGCGAGCGGCGCGCCGAGTACCAGCCGGAGATCGCGAGCGGGCTCCGGCTCTATGCCCCGCTTCCGCTCGATCTCCGCGGCTGGGCATCCGTCTTCCACGTGGGCCGCCAGCACTGCGTGCACCCGGACCTCAACCGCATGGTGACCGTCGACCCGAGCGTGTCCCTGGACGTGGGCACCGTGCGCCGGATCGAGCCCCGGGTACCGGGTATTCCGCCGCTGCGAGTCGGCGTCACCGTGGCGAACCTCACCGACGCGGTGGTCTATGAGCAGTGCGGGCTGCCACGGGAGGGGCGGACCCTGAGGGTGCAGGTCGAGGTGTTCTGAGGGACCGATCCACGGATCCCGAAGGAGATCTGTAGATCACCAGATCGCCGGGGAGGGGAACAGCGAATGCTCTTACCCGGCGCGCTGGCCGCCCGTCGAGCTCGTGCCCGGCTGGAGTAGAGGCCATGGCCAGAGACGTTGTATGTCTCGTCGTTGACGACGAGCCTCACATCCGGCGCGCCGTCCGGAATACGCTCTCCCGGGAGTTCGACCGCGTCCTCGAAGCGGCGACGGGCGAGGAGGCGCTGGATCTCGCTGCGGCTTCGCGGCCGGCGCTGGTCGTGCTGGACCTGGGGTTGCCAGACCGCCCGGGACTCGCCGTGTGCCGTGAGATCCGCACTTGGTCGTCGGCTCCCATCATCGTGCTCTCCGTCCGGCACTCGGAAAGCGAGAAGGTCGCGCTCCTGGACGCTGGCGCCGACGATTATGTGACCAAGCCCTTCAGCCCGGCGGAGCTCCAGGCGCGGGTGAAGGCGCAGTTGCGGCGTGCGCGGCTCTCCGAGACCCCCGGGGGCGAGGGGCCGATCGAGGTGCGGGGGCTGACCATCGACCTGGCCAGCCGCATTGTCCGGCGCGGGGACCGGGAGATCCACCTTACGCCGACCGAGTGGGAGTTGCTCCGAGCCCTGGTCCGGCACGCGGGCCGTACGCTGACGCACACACAGCTCTTCGACGCCGCCTGGCCGCGGTCCTGCGGCGACCCGCAGCAATACCTGCGTGTCTACGTGGCGCACCTTCGTCGCAAGATCGAGGCGGATCCTGTCCGGCCGCAGTTGATCATCACCGAGCCCGGCGTTGGCTACCGCTTCGCGGCCGTGGACTGATCCCCGACATCGGCCGGTCTGGCGGTCGTTCGTCTCCCATGGGCTCTGGATCGGGGTGGCCGCCGCGTGCACGGCGGTGCTCTGGCTGTTCCGGCACCGGCTCGACAAAGCGCACATGGCGCTTGCCTACCTCCTCGTCGTGCTGGGCGCCAGCGCGCGAGCGGGGCGCAACGTCGGTCTGGCGCTGGCGCTGCTCTGCTTCTTGGCGTTCAACTTCTTCCTGCTCCCGCCGTTCTACACCTTCGCCATCGAGAACCCGCTCGACTGGCTCGTGTTGGGGGTATTCCTCGTCACGGGGGCGGTGGCCGCCGAGCTCCTCGCCCGAGTCCAGCGCGAGAAGCAGGTGGCCGAGCAGCGTGCCGCCGAGATCGACCGGCTCTCGCTCCTCGCGGCCGAGAGCTTGAAGGCTGCGCGGGCGGAAGGCGCCGTCGAGGCGATCGCACGCACGATCCAGTCGGAACTGGGGGTTGACACCTGCGAGATCTTCCTCCGCGATGACGGCGAGGGCTTCCGGCGGCTCGGGCGCGCAGGGTCGGAGCCCCGCACGGCCGTTGAAGCCGCATCCGGGACGCAGCCCTTCGAGCACGCGCTGCGGGAGGGTGTTATCGCCTTTCAGCGAGGGGAGGGCACGACGCACGTCCCGCTGCGCGGGCAGGAGGGGCTCGAGGCGGCGCTGCGTAGCGAGGCCGGCGCCACGACCGCCGTCGTCCCTCTCTACGTACGTGACCGCGGCGTCGGCGTCCTGCGCCTGGCGGACCCCCGCGGACTCAGCCTGGATCCCCGGGGCGCCCGCTTTGCCAGCGCCCTTGCCTACTACGCCGCGCTGGCAGTGGAGCGCACGCGGCTTTCCGCCGAGGCCGAGCGCGCGGAGGCGCTCCGGGAAGCCGATCGGCTCAAGGACGCACTCCTCGCGACGGTTTCGCACGACCTGCGCACTCCGCTCACCACCATCAAGGCGCTGGCCGCGGAGATCCGCGCCGACGGCGACGAACGTGCGGCCATCGTGGAAGAGGAGGCCGATCGCCTGAACCGGCTCGTGGCCGATCTGCTCGACCTCTCCAGGCTCCGCGCCGGGGGCTTCCCGCTCCAGCCGGAGATCGCGGTCGCCGACGACCTGCTCGGTGCTGCGCTGCAGCACCTCGCCGGTCACCCGGGCGCGGCCCGGATCCGGGCTTCGCTCCCCGAAGGCGAGATCCTGGTCGGCCGTTTCGATTTCGTGCACTCGCTGCGCGCGCTGACCAATCTGCTCGAGAACGCGCTGAAGTACTCGCCCCCCGACAGTGTGGTCGAGGTGGAGGCGCGCCGCGAGAACGACTGGCTCGCCTTCGTCGTGGCCGATCGCGGGCCGGGCGTCGCTGACGAGGACGCCGCCCGGATCTTCGAGCCGTTCTACCGCACGCGAGCCGCCAAGCCGGACCGCGACGGCGCCGGTCTCGGCCTCGCCATCGCACGCAGCCTCGCCGAGGCGCAGGGCGGCCGCATCGCGTACGCGCCCCGGCCCGGGGGCGGGAGCATCTTCACCCTCGAACTGCCGGCCACGGACATCGGGAGCAATATGTCCGCATAAGCGGTCTTTAATGAGATCTTTGCGGCGGCGGCCGTTCCTTTTGTGCAATCGTAACGCCGTGTCCCCCAACTTTCGGGCGGTCACGGCGTTGTCGTTTCCTTCGGCGGCCGAACCAGCCGTCGGCTCGCGCTGTTCGGGGGACCACAGTGGAGGCCCGGCGGTTCGCGTCAACGCAACTACGCGGGCGGCAACCGCTTGAGTTTGATCGCTCAACCTGTGCAGTCACGTTCATGAGCGCCCGCGCGATGCGCGCAGCCGTGGTCGCCAGTGGCCGACTGGTAACCATCACGGCGGACCTGCGAAACCTCGCTCGGCACATCACGCCCGCGCAATCGCTGCTGGTGGGCTTCACCTTCATTACCCTGGCGGGAACGATCCTCCTCGCCCTCCCCGTGGCGTCGGCTGGAGGATTCCCCACTCCCTTCATCGATGCCCTCTTCACGTCCACGTCAGCCGTGACCACGACCGGTCTGATCGTGGTCGACACCGGCAGCCATTACTCGCTCTTCGGTCAGATCGTCGTCCTCGCCCTCTTCCAGATCGGCGGCCTGGGCTATATGACGTTCGTCGCCATGCTCGTCTTCCTCGCCGGCTCGAGGCCATCGTTAGCCGCCGGCATGACTGTCGAGGAATCCATCGCCGGGGCCCACCTGGGAGAACTCAAGGATTTCGTGAAATCGGTGATCCTGTTCACGGCGGCATTCGAGGTGCTGGGTGCCGTGATCCTGAGCCTGTATTGGGCGTCCGCATTCCCGGCAGCGCAGGCTGTCTACCTGGGGCTATTCCATGCTGTGTCGGCGTTCTGCACCGCGGGGTTCGGCCTCTTTTCCGACAGCTTCATGTCCTATCGCGACAGTCTGGTCATCAACCTGACCATCGCCGGGGTGACGATCGCCGGTGGGATCGGGTTCTTCGTCCTTCGCGATCTCTGGACTTACTTGGGGAAGATCTTCCATCGCATCCGGCCGCGGCCGCTGTCCACGCACACCAGATTGACGCTGGTTGTCTCGGCTGTGCTCATGATCGTGGGCTCGGCACTCGTGTTCGTTGCCGAACCGCGCCCTGCACCCGCGGGTCAGCGGGCCCTGGACGCCACTTTTCAAGCCCTCTCCGCCTCCACGACCACCGGATTCAACAGCGTGGATATAGGGCGGATGAGTCCCACGAGCCTTTTTGGGCTCATCGTCCTGATGTTCATCGGGGCATCTCCCGGCGGTACGGGAGGAGGCATCAAGACCACGACGCTCGGTGTGGTTCTCATGTCGGTCGTCGCTCTGTGGAGGGGCCATGAGGATGCGGACGTGTTCGGAAGACGGCTGCCCCTGGACACCGTGTATCGAGCACTGGCGATCGGCCTCGTGGCCACCGTCCTGGTGACGATGGACACGTTGGTCCTCACCGCCACCGAACAGGCTCCCTTCCTTAGCATCCTCTTTGAGGTGGTGTCTGCGTTCGGGACGGTGGGCCTGTCCATGGGACTAACGCCGGATCTCAGCATCGTCGGGAAACTGATGATTTCACTCACGATGCTCCTCGGGCGCTTGGGACCGCTGGCCGTCGGCTTCGCGCTGGTCGCCAGGCCCAAGCGCGCCATCTTCAGATGCGCGCAGGGAAGGGTGTTCGTGGGATAGGGGGCTTGCGACTCAGGACCTGGCTCGCCGCTGCGGCCTCGAGGGCCGCCGTCATGTCTTAGCCTCCTCTCCACCGGTGCGGGATCACGCCGTTGAAGACGCGCCGGACCTGTCTAACACGGGACCGCGTCGCACATCGGGATTTGGAGCCGCGTGAGCGCGTTCGGGATGAGACGTGAGCGCAATGGATAACCCTCGTGTGACCTACCCACAGCAGCGTGCGGAGTCCGGGACCGGGGACCACCCCGCGCCCGCGTCGCCAGGTGGGCGCTACCTGCTTCTCCTCTCCCTGGCCGCCCTCGGCGTTGTGTACGGTGACATCGGGACGAGCCCCCTCTACGCGATCCGGGAGTCGTTCCTGAAGGAGCACGGCGTCCAGCCCACCACGGAGAACGTGCTGGGCGTGCTCTCGCTCATCTTTTGGTCGCTCCTGGTCGTCATCTCGGTCAAGTACCTGATCTTCATCTTGCGCGCCGACAACCGGGGAGAGGGCGGGATCCTGGCGCTGACCTCGCTGGTGACGCCGCTCGGCGCAGTGCGCCCCGGTGGCCGGTGGATGCTCGTAGTCCTCGGTCTATTCGGGACCGCGCTCCTTTACGGCGACGGGATGATCACCCCGGCCATCTCGGTACTGAGCGCGGTCGAGGGGCTCGAAGTCGCCACGCCCTTTTTCGAGCCGTATATCATCCCGATCACGGTCGCCATCCTGGTCGCCCTCTTCGCGTTCCAGAGCCGGGGCACGGCGGGGGTGGGCAGGACCTTCGGCCCTGTCACCTTCGTGTGGTTCGCGGCTCTCGCTACGCTCGGCACTTCACACATCGTGCGCGAGCCCGCCGTTCTGGTGGCGGCCAACCCGCTCCACGCCTTCCGCTTCTTCGCGGAGAACCGCTGGAACGCCTTTCTCGTCCTGGGCTCGGTCTTCCTCGTGGTGACGGGCGGCGAGGCGCTGTACGCGGACATGGGTCACTTCGGGCGCAAGCCCATCCGTCTGGCCTGGTTCGCCGTCGTCCTTCCTGCTCTGCTCCTCAACTACTTCGGGCAGGGCGCACTGCTGATCCGAGACCCCGCGGCACTCCAGAACCCTTTTTACCGCATGGCGCCGTCGTGGGCGGTCCTTCCCGTGGTGCTGATCGCCACCGCGGCCACCGTGATCGCCTGCCAGGCGCTCATCTCGGGTGCGTTCTCGCTCACCATGCAGGCGGTGCAGCTCGGCTACAGCCCACGCGTGGACATCGAGCACACCTCGGCCCGGGAGATCGGCCAGATCTACATCCCAGGCGTGAACTGGGCGCTCATGACGGCGTGCATCGGGCTCGTGCTCGGCTTTCGCTCGTCCAGCAACCTGGCGGCGGCGTACGGCGTCGCGGTCACGACGACAATGGTGGTCACCTCGATCCTCTTCTACGTCGTCGCGCGCGAGCGCTGGAAATGGAGCTTGCCGGCGGCGATCGTGCTGGCCGGGTTCTTCCTCGCGATCGACCTCGCCTTCTGGGGCGCCAACATCCTCAAGATCCCCGCGGGCGGGTGGTTCCCGCTGGTGATGGGTGCTATTGTTTTCGCTCTTATGACCACCTGGAAGAGCGGGCGCCAGATCCTGGCCCGGCGGATGCGGGCTCCCAGCCTCCCTCTCGAGATCTTCCTGCGCGACATGGCGGAGCATCCTCCGCTTCGCGTGCCTGGGACCGCGGTCTACATGTACCGCGACCCCGAGGGCACCCCGCGCACCCTGCTGCACAACCTGAAGCACAACAGGGTGCTCCACGAGCGGACGGTGCTACTCTCCGTGGAGACGGAGGAGGTGCCGTATGTGCCCACCTCGGAGCGGGCGGTGATCGAGGCTCTGGGCAACGGCTTCTTCCAGATCGTGCTCCGCTACGGCTTCATGGAGGACGTGGACGTGCCCGCGGCGCTCTCCGCCATCAAGCGCGATGATCTGCAGTTCAAGCCGATGGAGACGACGTATTTCCTGGGTCGGGCCACGCTCCTCGCCACCAAGAGGCCGGGGATGGCCATCTGGCGCAAGAAGCTGTTCGCCGTGATGTCCAGGAACGCCCAGAGTGCGTCGGCGTTTTTCCGCCTGCCCCCCAATCGGGTGGTGGAACTCGGAGCTCAGATCGAGCTATAGCGCCGGGCCTCGCGAGGGGCACTTCCCGCGTGCACGCCGGCGTGCGTTGCGGTGCGGCTCCGGAACGGAACGTGCGCCGCGCGGATTGAGATTGCCGAGAAGCCAGGAGCCCCTCGTCCACGCAGGAGCGAACGAACCATGGCACTCGGATCGCTCACCGCCACCCGCACGCTTTTCTGGACGCGCCGAGCTCTACGCCCCTGGCTCGCCGCCCTCACGGCTGTTGCGCTCCTCGCACTGGCGTGCGTCCGGCCCGCCACGCCGCCGCCGGTGGCAGGCGAGGCGAGGCCCGCGGCGGTCTATCCGGGCGAATCCTGGGGGCGCATCGCCGTGCCGGAGTCCGCGGGCTACTCCCGCGCGCTCCTGGACACCGTGCTGGCGCACGTCCGGAAGCTCGACACCACAGGCCTTGTGGTGGCTGTGGGGGGTCGGGTGCTGCTCGAGTACGGGAACACCTCCGAGCTCAGCTACGTGGCGTCTGTGCGCAAGAGTGTGCTGGCGATGCTGTACGGAAACTACGTGGCGAGCGGGGCGATCCGGCTGGAACGGACCCTGGCTGACCTGGGCATCGACGACCACGGGGGATTGCTGCCTCGTGAGCTCGAGGCCACCGTCGCCCATCTGCTGGCGGCGCGGTCGGGGATCTACCACCCGGCGTCCAACGCGGGGGATGACACCGACGACGCGCCGCCCCGCGGCTCGCAGCGCGCCGGAACCTACTACCTCTACAACAACTGGGACTTCAACGCGCTGGGCACGATCTTCGAGCAGGCGACGGGGCGCGCCATCTACGACGCGCTGGAAACCGACCTGGCGCGGCCCATCGGAATGCAGGACTTCCGGCGCGACGTGCAGCGCAAGTCGGGTGACCTGACGAGGTCGAAGCACCCGGCGTACCATATGTGGCTCTCAACCCGTGATATGGCGCGGCTCGGGCACCTCATGCTGCGAGAGGGGAGCTGGGCGGGCCGCCAGCTTATCCCCCGGGAGTGGGCGCGACGGATCGCGCGCGCCGTGACCCCGGTGCACGAGATGCACCCGCCGCGCTGGCGCAGCGAACAGCCCGGCTACGGCTACCTGTGGTGGGTCTTCGACGGCGTGGAGCCAGGAAGCCCCTATGAGGGCGGCTACATGGCCATCGGCGCCTACGGGCAGTTCATTCTGGTGCTCCCGAAGCTCGACATGGTCGTCGCCCACAAGACCGCGGTGCCGCCCGAGCGCCGGGTGACCCGAGACGAGTTTCTGCGGCTCGTGGACGATGTCCTGGGGGCGCGCTGCGTGCTCGCGTGCCGGGGAGGCATGGTGGGTCCGGCGGGTCCCGGGTGATGAGTTCGGAGCGCGACCTTCGGGTCTAGGCTTCAACCCGCACCAAAACGATTCTCCGTCTCCTTGCTGCGTGCCGCACGTCCGGCCGTCATGCGGCAGGCGCGCCTTGACAGCGGGTGCGCCGATCCCCCATTCGTTGCAAGGGGGACGCCGGAGGCAGGGCTCGTCCTGGAGCAATTGCAGGCTTGACCGCTGCCCTGACCGGCTGTCGCCCCTGGCCCTCATGCGGCGGCCAGACGACTTGGAAAACTATCACGGCGCCGGGCCTCCCGGACGGATCGCCCCGACCTCACTACCCGGCAGTGACCGGGCCAATCCTGGCGACTTGCGGTCCGGAGCGCGGCGCCGTGCACCCCCCGGCGTTAGCGCGAGCCCGCGCCGCTTCCAGCCGAATCCTCGACCCCCGGGATCGGACGGCCGCCACCTTCCGGCGATGTGCTGGCACGCGGGGCTTGGGCCGGCCGTCGCCAGACGCTTAGCCGAGTACCTCGAGGCGCAGGCCGGGCACCCGCCGGAAGTGCTCCTCGCCGACCGGGCCCACCAGCACGCCGAAGCCCAGGTGAAGCGCGGCGGCCGCGACGATAAGATCGTTGGATGGGATTAGCTTCCCGCCCCGCTGGAGAGCCGCGAAAAGATCCGCCCAGCGCTCGGCGGCCTCGCGTCCGAACTCTAAGACCGGGACTCGGGAGAGCAGGGCGTCGATCTTGGCCTGCCGGCTGGCGGCACGCGCCGGACTGTCCGCCAGACGTACGCCGGCGAGAAGCTCTGCATACGCGATCGCGGGGAGGGCCACCGGCTCAGCCCCCAGCGCCGATAGCGCCTCGTCCCAGGCCGCCATCCCGCGCTCGATTGCGATCAGCGCGCTCGTGTCGATCAGGAGCCCCAAACGCTCTCCGGCGGCCGGTCCTCCGCTCCTACCCGCTCCAGCGCCTCGGCGAACTCCCGCTCCGGCGGCCCCGCTGCCCTCCAGGCACCCAACGCCTCCCGCAACGACACGGGCGGACTCTCCGCAAGTGGAACCATGCGTGCCACAGGATCACCGTTCCGCTCGATCAGAAACGAGTCCCCCCGGTAGCGGATCCTGCCCAGCACATCGCCCAGCCTGCGCGCCAGCTCGGTCGCAGAGATCCTATGCTCCATGATCTGCATTCTACATAACTATGAACATTGCAGCAACAACGTCCTCACGGCCGTCACGGCCGGACGTGAATCACCAGCTTTAGCTCCGCGTTCCCCGTCCCGGACGTATAGCCTCTTTCCCGAGTACGATTTGTGCGCTGCCGGCCGGTGCGCGCCCTCGCCGATCCGGCTGGACGTCCCACTGCTGGCCTGCGACTCCGACGGACTCGGCGTCGTCGTCACGAACGCCGGCGTCGTGCCGTACGGGGGAGCTGTGCGGCATAGAAGTGTGCTGGACTTGCGGAGGTGAAGCGTTGGACGGAGCATCTATGCTTCGCGGCCTGCGGCGGCTCATGGGTCGGTGGCGGCCGGCGGATGCACGGACAACGCACACAGGAGGGCTTGATGAATCTCGCCCGCTTCGCCCGACGCCGCTACACGGCGGGGCCGACGCCGATCGAGCGGCTCGACCGGCTCACCGAGCTTCTCGGTGGTCCAACCATTTACGTGAAGCGGGACGACCTGTTGGGTCTTGCCGGCGGCGGCAACAAGACCCGCAAGCTCGAGTTTCTGGTTGCGGACGCGTTGGCGCAGGGCGCCGACACGCTTATCACCTGCGGCGCCGTGCAGTCGAACCATTGCCGCCTCACCCTGGCGGCGGCGATCCGGGAGGGTCTGCGCTGCCGGCTCGTGCTGGAGCAGCGGGTCCCGAACAGCTACGACCGTGACGCGAGCGGTAACAACTTCCTCTTCCGCCTCCTCGGGGTGGAACAGGTCCGGGTCGTGGAGGGCGGCGCCGACCTGGACGCGGTCATGAGCGGGATGGCGGAAGAGCTCGAGGCGGACGGGCGGAAGGCGTACGTGATTCCGGGTGGTGGCTCGATCCCGCTGGGCGCGCTGGGGTACGTCGCGTGCGGCCAGGAGATCCTGCAGCAGGCCTTCGAGCTGGGGCTGCGGGTGGACCACATCGTGTGCGCGAGCGGGAGCGGCGGCACGCATGCGGGGCTTGTGGCGGGGATGCTGGGGATGGGAGCGGGCATTCCGGTGACGGGTGTGAGTGTGCGGCACCCGAGGGACAGGCAGGAGGCGTGGATCCAGGAGCTCGCAGGGGGCACGGCGGAGCTGGTGGGCGTACGGGCCGGGATCCCGGACGACGCGGTGACCGTCTTCGACGATTACGTGGGCCCCGGTTACTCGCTACCCACGGACGAGATGGTCCAGGCAGTCCGCACGCTCGCTCGCATCGAGGGACTTCTCCTCGATCCGGTCTATACCGGGAAGGCGATGGCGGGGCTCATCGATCTGGCTCGTAAAGGATACTGTCGCGCGGGCGAGAACGTGCTCTTCCTCCACACGGGGGGCTCGCCGGCGCTGTACGCCTACCAGAGCGCGCTGCTCGCGTAGGGCCATTCCCGCTGTTGTCCCGGGTCGGAGGTCCGCGGAAAGCGAATGTCAACGCACCGCCGACTCGGAGCCCTACGCCTTCGGCCTGAGCTCGCTCGCGGTCTGGAGCCCCGTGGCCACTTCGGGGATGATTCCCAGTCGCTCGTAGATGGGGCGGACCATCTCCCGGAGCGAGGGGAGCTGCCGCGCGAACCAGGCGGCCAGGAGGACGCACGCGGACCCGCCCAGGAGCACGGTGGCGGGGGCGCCGAGGCGCACGGCCAGTGCCCCACCGAGCAGGCTTCCGATGGGGCTCATCCCGATGAACGCCATGGTGTAGAGGCTCATGACCCGCCCGCGCATCTCCTCGTCGACGAGGGTCTGGAGCACGGTGTTCATCGAGGCTGTGGCCGTCATGACGCCGAAGCCGACTACCACGAGGAGGGCACCGGAGAGCCACAGATTCCGCGAGAGTGAGAACGCCGCCAGCCCGGCGCCGAAGATGCCCGTCGAGAGCGCGATGACCCGGCCGAGCCCCCGCACCGAGCTCCTCGAGGCCAGCGCCAGGGCGCCGACGAGCGCCCCGAGTCCTGCCGCCGAGGTCAGGAACCCGAGCGTGCGGGCGTCGCCCGCCAGGACATCGCGGGCGAAGACCGGGAGCAACACGACGTACGGTATGCCCAGCAGGGAGACCAGGGCCAGGAGCAGCAGGATCGACCGGATCGGGGGGAAGCCGAAGGCGTAGCGGAAACCCTCCCGCACGGTGCGGAGCACCGAGCCCCCGGAGGGGGCGCCACGCTCCTCGGTCACGTCCACGGCCGCCAGCGCGGTCAGCACGGCGGCGTAGCTCAGGGCGTTGAGGAGGAAGACCGGGCCTTCGCCCACGAGCCCGATGAGGATCCCCGCGATCGCGGGCCCCACGAGACGCGCCGCGTTGAACATCGAGGAGTTGAGCGCGATCGCGTTCGGGAGATCCTCGGGCCCCGCCACCAGCCGCACCAGCAGGGACTGGCGCGCCGGCACGTCCAATCCGCTCACCACGCCGAGGAAGAGCGCCAGCGTCACCAGGTGCCACACCTCCACCACGCGCGTCAGGACGAGGGTGGCCAGGATCACCGCCTGCAGCATGGCCAGGCTCTGGGCCATCACGACCATGCGGTAGCGGCTCCACCGATCCGCGAGGGCTCCGGCCACAGGTGCCAGGAGCAGCGCCGGGAACTGGCTCCAGAAGGCGATGACCCCCAGGAGCAGGGAGGACCCCGTGAGCCGGTAGACGAGCCAGCTCATCGCCACCTGTTGCATCCAGGTCCCCACGAGGGAGATTCCCTGGCCGGAGAAGAACAGGCGGAGATTCCGGTGCCTGAGGGCACGAACGGCGAATCGAACCCGGGTCAGCAACGTTGGCGCTCCAGTGCTCGACGGACCGGCCCCCCGGGCTCGGCGTTTGCTGGAGCTGCCGCTCACGGCACGCCGGACCCCCGGGGGGCGCGACACCGGCGGGGATGCTAGCGTGCCGGGCGTCCGCAGAAAAGCGGCCGGGGAGCGCTCAGGCAGCGCCGGCCCGCACCGATTGCATCTCACCATGCAGTCCGATCATGATACAGCGGCATACCGCGGCCTCCGGGCAGATGGTGAGCGTCAGGCGGGCCAAGGCCTAACAGGCAGACCGGCGTGCCTCACCCCGTCCGCGCGCCCGTGGGCCTGGACACCCGGACATGATGACGACCTCGCAATCCGGAGCGGTCTCGTGATGAAGCGTGCCAGCTCGCTCGCGCGTGGTTGCGCCACCGTGTGTTGCACGGTGCTGGCCTCCACGTTCCTGGCAGTCTCGTCGGTCGGGGCGCAGACGAAGCTGCTGCGCTTCCCGGACATCCACGGGGACCGGGTCGTCTTCACGTACGCCGGCGATCTATGGATCGCCCCCGCCACAGGCGGCACGGCCATCCGGCTGACGGCTCATTCGGGACTCGAGCTGTTCGCGAAGTTCTCACCGGACGGGAAGTGGATCGCGTTCACCGGGCAGTACGACGGGGACGAGCAGGTCTACGTGATGCCGGCGGCGGGCGGCGTGCCGAAGCAGCTCACGTTCTATCCGGCGCGGGGCCCGCTGGCCGAGCGCTGGGGTTATGACAACCAGGTCTACGGGTGGACGCCGGATGGCGAGCGGATCCTCTTTCGCTCGTGGCGCGACGCGTGGACGCTGCCGGAGCCGCGCCTCTACACGGTCAGGGCGGCGGGCGGGCCCGCAGAGCCGCTCCCCATGCCGGTGGCGGGCGCGGGCGACTACGCGCCGGACGGCGAGAGCATCGTCTACTCGCCGGTCTTCCGCGACTTCCGCTCCGAGAAACGCTACGCTGGCGGGCAGGCGAACGACCTCTACGTCTTCGAGGTCGCGGCGAAGCACGCCCGGCGGATCACGGACCACGTGCGGGCGGACCGCGACCCCATGTGGAGCGGCGGCACGATCTACTTCAACTCGGACCGCGACGGAACGTTCAACCTTTATGCCTACGACGTGGCGCGCGGCACGACGGCACAGGTCACGCGGAGCCGGACGTGGGACGTGCGCTGGCCGAGCGCGGACGCGAGCGGGCACGTCGTCTTCGAGCTGGGAGGCGAGCTCGAGATCCTGGACGCCCGGACCGGTCACGCGACGCCCATCTCCATTATGGTGCCGGATGACGGTGTCGCAGCCCGACCGGCCCGGCTGAACGCGGGCGACCGGGTCTCGGCCTTCGCCCTGAGCCCGAAGGGTGAGCGCGCGCTCTTCGTGGCCCGCGGCGATGTGTTCACCGCGCCGATCGAGCAGGGGCCGACCCGGAATCTCACTCGCTCGTCTGGTGTCCACGACAAGCACGCGCGCTGGTCGCCGGACGGCGCCAGGATCGCGTTCATCTCCGATCGCACGGGCGAGGAGGAGCTGTACGTCGTGGCGCAGGATGGGAGCGGGGAGGCGCAGCAGCTTACCCGGGGCGGCAGAGCGATGCGCTACCCGCCGGCCTGGGCGCCGGACGGCAAGCGTCTCACCTTCTCGGACAAGGACGGGAAGCTGTACGTGCTCACCCTCGACGATCGCAGTCTTTCCGAGATCGCGGACGACCGTCGCGGCCAGATCCTCGATTACGCCTGGTCGCCCCGCGGGAACCATCTGGCGTTCAGCATGAGCGTCACCGAGGGGGTCCGGGCGATCTACATGTGGAGCGCCGAGGACGGGCGCGCGCGCCGCGTGACGGACTCCACGTTCACCGCGTACTCGCCGGCGTGGGAGCCGGACGGGAGCTACCTCTACTATCTGAGCGACCGGGAGTACGCGCCGCAGATCTCGTCCGTCGAGTGGAACTACGCGGGCAACCGCACGACGCGCATCTACGCCATGGCGCTCCGTAGGGATGTCCAGCACCCGTTTCCGCCCCGCAGCGACGAGGTCGCGGTCGAGGGCGCGGACAGCGCGAGAGCCGGGCAGGGTGAGGGCGGGAAGGCCGGTTCGGGCGGACCCGCGAAGGGGCAGCAGGAGCCGGCCGCCGGCCAGGAGAAGGCAGAAGGTCCGGCGGCGCCGCTGCGGATCGATTTCGACGGGATCGCCTCCCGCGTCGCCATGGTCCCGCTGGAGGCGGAGAACATCTCGGAGCTCTCGGCCACGAAGGGCCACCTCCTCTACGCCGTGAGCGGCCCCTTCTACTACGGGCGCGAGAGCGACCGCAAGACCGCGCTCAGGATCTTCGCCTTCGAGGACCGGAAGGAGTCGACGCTCGCCGAGGACATCTCCGGCTACGCGCTCTCCGAGGACGGAAAGAAGGTGCTGGTGCGCCAGGGCCGGAGCTTCAGCCTCTACGATGCGAAGCCGAACGCCGGCTCATCCAAGAAGGCCGTTGCCACCACGGGCCTCGCCGTCGACCGCGTCCCGCGGGAAGAGTGGGCGCAGATCTTCGACGAGGTGTGGCGCCGCTACCGTGACTTCTTCTACGCGGAGAACATGCACGGGTACGACTGGGAGGCGCTCGGCCGGCAATACCGCCCGCTCCTGGCCCATGTCGCCCACCGCTCGGACCTGAACTACGTGATCTCGGAGATGGTCGCCGAGCTGACGGTGCAGCACGCCTACATCGCCGGCGGCGACTGGACCGCGCCCGAACGGCCGAAGGTGGCGCTCGCCGGCGCGCGCTTCGAGCGCGATCCCGCCAGCGGCCGCTTCCGCATCGCGAAGATCTTCCGGGGTCAGAATGAGGAGCCGATCTACCGGTCGCCGCTCACGGAGATCGGCGTAAACGTCTCCGAGGGCGATTACGTCCTCGCCATCGACGGCGAGGAGCTGCGGGGTGACGACGACCCCTACAGGCTGCTGCGGCACCAGGCGGAGCGTCCGGTCACCTTCACGGTGAACGGCGTGCCGCGCATGGAGGGCGCCCGCACCGTCACCTTCCAGCCGATCACGAGCGAGAGCGACCTCGTCTATCTGGAGTGGGTGACGCGGAACCGGCAGCGGGTGGACAGCCTGAGCGGCGGGCGGGTCGGCTACCTGCACGTGCCCGACATGGGCGCCGCCGGCATTCGTGAGTTCATCAAGGGGTTCTACCCGCAGATCCGCAAGGACGCGCTCATCGTGGATGTGCGCGCGAACGGGGGCGGCAACGTCTCCCAGATGCTCATCGAGCGGCTGCGCCGCGACCTCCTGGCCACGGGCTTCTCGCGCACGAACGACGAGGCGACAACCTACCCGTACACGGTCTTCACGGGCGCCATGGTGACGATCCTCAACGAGAACTCGGCGTCCGACGGCGACATCTTTCCGGCGATGTTCCGGCAGGCGGGGCTGGGACCCCTCATCGGCGTGCGCTCGAGGGGCGGCGTCGTGGGGATCACGAACCGCGGCAATCTGATCGACGGCGGCGTCGTGAACGTTCCCGAGTTCGGGTTCGCGAGCAGGGACGGGAAGTGGATCATCGAGGGGTACGGCGTGGACCCGGACATCGTCGTGGAGAACGACGTGCAGTCCGTGCTCGCGGACCGCGACCCGCAGCTCGAGCGCGCGATCGAGGAGGCGCTCCGCCTGATGAAGGAGAAGCCGGCGGCGCTCCCGAAGCGGCCGGCGCCACCGGTGAAGATGAAGCGGTAGGGCCTTTCGCCACGCCACGACCGTGGCGCCGGCGCGTCTAGCGGTAGCCGACGCCCACCAGGATGTGGAACGCCGCGTTCGGCACGTCCGCGTGCCCGCCGGCCACGGGCACACGGGCGTAGGCGGCGGTGGCTTTCGTCTCCGCGAGCACGCGGATCCGGCCGCGGCCCAGGAGCGGTCGGGTCGCGGCGAGCTCGACGGCCGGGCCGGAGAGGTAGTAGCCGACACCGAAGACGCCGCCATCCTCCCGCAGGCGTCGTCCCCTCACGGTGGATTCGGGGTGTGCGAGCACGACGCCCGCGCCCGCGCGCACGGCGAAGCCGCGCCCAAGCCACGCGTGACTCGCGAAAACGAGATTGTATCCATGGGTCACGGAGAAGCGTTCGATCTCCGGCAGCGGGTTCCGCAGGTGGAGCTTGTGATGCACGAGCTCGATCTCCCAGTGCGATTCGTCCCCGCCTGCCGCCACGCGGACTGCGTAGTAGATCGGCGCCTCGATGGCGCGGGTGGCGTAACGCGCGGTAAGTCGCAGCGCGGATTCTCCCCGCTGCTGGATGCGCAGCAGGCTGGGCACGTTGAAGGCGGATCCACCGAAGAGCTCGAGGTGCACCTGGGCCGTGGCGTCCTGCACCCGCAGGCCCAGCACGGCCAGCGGAACCAGGGCGGCGGCGCCGCGCCATAGGGCCGGAATCATCGCAGGTTCCACTTGCCAGATTCGCCTCCTCCCCCGAAGTTAAAGTCCCCATTCCTTCCAACACCGAGGTAGGCCCATGCGATCCACATCTCTCGCCGGAACCCGGGTCGCCGTGGTTTTCCGGACTCTGGTCTCCGTTAATCTCAGTTCGCTTCTGGTGGCAGCGTGCTCGGCGCCCGCGGCGGGTCCCGGGACGTCCGCGGAGCAGCCGCTCGATGTGCTCATCAAGGGTGGGCGCGTCGTGGACGGCACGGGTAGCCCGTGGTTCCGGGCTGACGTCGGCATCGCGGGTGGGCGGATCGTTGCCATAGGCAACCTGGCCGACCGTCCCGCGAAGACGGTCATCGACGCGGCGGGGCACTTCGTGACGCCCGGATTCATCGACATGCACACCCACTCCGACCTATCGCTCCTCAAGGATGGGCGCGGCCTGAGCAAGATTCTCCAGGGCGTGACCACGGAGGTCATTGGCGAGGGCGGGTCGGTGGCGCCACGGCGTCCGGAGATGGACGGCGGGCGCGGCTCCTACGGGATTCAGCCGGACTGGGCGACGCTCCGCGAGTACCTCGACCGGCTGGCGGCGTCCGGGACCTCCGGGAACGTGATGTCGTACATCGGTGCGGGCCAGCTCCGCCGTTACGTGATTGGTGAAGAGCACCGGAAGCCGACGCCGGAGGAGCTGGAGGAGATGAAGCGGCTGCTGGCGCAGGGGATGGAGGACGGCGCCGCGGGGCTGGTGACTGCGCTCGAGACGCCGGGCCAGCCCGATCCCGGCGACTCGGTGGCCGGTACGGACGAGCTGGTAGAGCTGGCCAAGGTCGTAGGCGGCTACGGCGGCATGTACGCCAGCCATATCCGCGACCAGGGCGTCCGCCTGGTCGAGTCCATCGAGGAGGCGGCCACGATCGGCGAGCGGGCCGGCGTGCGAGTCGAGGTCTTTCATCTGAAAGCGGCGGGCCGGCCGTACAAGGGGAAGATGAAGGAGGCGCTCGCGGCGATCGAGGCGGCGCGCCGCCGCGGCGTGGACATCCTGGCGAACCAGTACCCCTACATCGCGGCGGCCCATGGGATGACCACGGAGGTCCCGCGCTGGGCGCACGAAGGCGGGCGCCAGAAGTTCCTCGAGCGGCTAGCTGACCCCGAGCTGCGGCCGCGCATCAAGCGCGAGGTCACGGCGTACATGACCGGGAAGTACTACAACGAACCGGAGGGCAAGACCGGCTTCGATGCGCTCATGGTGTCCTCGGTGCCGAAGACCCCCGAGCGCTACGTCGGGAAGACGATCGGCCAGATCGCGCGCGAGCAGGGGAAGGCGCCGGACGACATGGTTCTCGACCTGCTCATCGAGCAGGACGGCGACGTGGGCCTCGTCATGTTCTACATGTCCGAAGACGACGTGCGGCGGGGGCTCCAGAGCCCGCTGGTCAGCGTCGGCTCCGACGGCACCGCCGGCTCGCCCGAGTTCGGCGGCCAGCCGCACCCCCGGTGGTACGGCACCTTCGCGCGGGTGCTGGGCCACTACGCGCGCGATCTGGGGACTCTGAGGATGGAGGAGGCGGTCCGGAAGATGACCTCGATGCCGACCCAGCACATGGGGATCCTGGACCGGGGGATCATCCGCGAGGGGATGTGGGCAGACGTCGTGGTCTTTGACCCGGATCGCATCATCGACCGGGCTACGTTCACCCAGCCGCACCAGTACGCGGACGGCATCGATTACGTGCTGGTGAACGGCGTGGTGGTCGCCGACCACGGGCAGCACACGGGTGCGTTCCCGGGACGGCCGCTCTACGGGCCGGGACGGCGGGAGGTTGCCCGGGCGGCGCAGTGACGGCAGGTCGTCCGCCTGGCCGCGGCGGGCCGCGTGCGGAAGGGGGTCTCTTGTGGCAGGCACTTCGCCGACGCGCTTGCTGCACTCGATGCATTCGGCGGCTTGAAGTCGCCGACCCGGTGCGGGCGCGTATTTGGGGGCGATGGGAAGATCCCTCATGGCAAAGCGTAACAAGCGACTGATCGTCGTGGGCGATCGGGTCCTCATCGCTCCCGAGGAGGGTGAAGAGCGCACGCGGGTCGGCCTCTACCTGCCCGCCAGCGCGGTGGACAGCCAGGCGGTGCAGGGAGGTACCGTTGTGGCCAGGGGCCCGGGCACGCCCATCTCTGCGCCGACCGAGCTGGACGAGGAGCCCTGGAAGATCAGTGCGGGCGAGCCTCGCTACCTGCCGGTACAGGCGCAGGTGGGGGATTACGCTATCTTCTTCCGCAAGGCTGCCGTGGAGATCACCTTCGAGGGGAAGAAGTATCTCGTGGTGCCCCAGGCGGCGATCCTCACCCTCGTCCGCGAGGACGCGCCGCGGGGTGGAGGTGGGAGCGAGATCCTGGACGAGATTCTGTAGCGGGTGAGCGGGCGCGGGTGGCTATCCGCTGAGCCTGCCATGATAGGCTGCAGTGCCGAGCAGCATAAACCCCCGCAAAGCTGTGGCGTCGCTTGCACCAAGTGCGCGCGAAACAGGGAAATCCCACAGGCAGGTTAGCATCTGGTGCGCGTGATAGCCCGCCGCTACGTTTGCCCTGATATGCAGTTCGGTCCATTTCTTGTTGAACTAAACCGCTGCGCGGTAGGGTGGTGGGGCTGAGTCGCTTCCCGTAGGGTTCTCTTTTCCAGAGCCGTGGCGTCAAGGCGCGGCGGGGCTAGCCTGCCTCGTGGTGGGGTGCAGTGTTTCTGGTGATCGCAGGAACCTGTCACCTTCACGACGGAGGCGAGCATGACCCCGTCATGTACGCGGCCGGGCTGCGCCTGATGGAGGCGCTACACCTGCGCGTGGCGGATGTCGACAGCACCCGCCCCTGTCTGCGCGTGGCTCAGGGCAAGGGCCAGAAGGATCGCTACACCTTGC